>JAPWUD010000016.1 GCA_028275705.1 Desulfurococcaceae archaeon
TGTAGTCTCTGCCAATGTAGTGCGTAGAGAACTCTATTGCTTGAACACCTGCTTTCTCAACTTTAGGTCCCAGTAGTGAGAGCTCTTCTGGTGTATATCCAATACTCGCCATGAACACTACTCCCTTCTCCTCACAGTACTTCTTGACAACTGGATACTCTCTCTCCAAGTAGTGCTCTGCAGGTATATCACTCCATAGTTCTGCATTGAGGAAGGCAAATACAAACCTATAATTGCCACTATCAGTGGGGATAACTCTCACATCCCCTGGCTTCATGGTCTTCAATATGTGTCCTCTAAAAACCCCTCTATCAACTGCAGCCATACTTGGACGGGGAACTATAGCTGGCTTCACACTAATGGTTTTAGCTACAACCGCGCCGACTCCAGCATCTACTAGTCCAATCATAGATTCTGCATCGCGGGATATAGGACACGCGGCATTCATTAGTGGGTTTTTTAGTTTCAAACTAGCTATTTCAACTGAGAGATCCACCAAGACACACACCTTTCAGTATTAAATACTTGGAGCGGAAGTATATAATATTTACAACCGAAAGCCTGCCTATCAAGGCGGGGATGGTGTAGAAAGGCTTATAAACTCTCTCATTTTGATTATTCCTTGGTGATGAGTTAATTGTAAGCTGTGGTTGCCCCTAAGCCCATGTGGGATGCGGGGTTTGCAACCACTAGGCAAATACACTATATGGGGGGATCTCTGACCACCCCGACTGCCCCGCAGAGGACAGATGTAGACCCGAATAGATGCGGGGAACCAGTGAACCGCTCAAAGGGAACCTTCGCCCTTTAGAGCGGGGAGGAGGTCAGAACAATGGAAGCCTTCAACATAAATAGAGGGACTCTGAGTATAGCACTAGAGTATTGTTAGTGGATGTTTATATAGATATGTTATAAACCACCATAATGAATTCTTATAGTATTAGTTAACTCCTCCTCACTCGGGTTTACAGTGGGGGGCTCGCCAGTGATCTTCAGCGCTGTATCAATATCTTTTAATCCATGGCCTGTTACGAGTACAACTATAACTTCATCTTTATCAACTAGTTTTTCCTCAGTAGCTTTAATTAAACCAGCTAATCCAGCAGCTCCACTAGGCTCTGCAAACACTCCTTCTAGGCTAGCCAACAGCTTCATAGCATTTATGATTTCCCCGTCTGATACAACTACTCCATAGCCGCTTGTCTCGTAGAGAGCCTTCAACCCCATGTCTCCATCCCAGGGGTAAGTGTCCTCGAGACCCGTTGCTATTGTTTCAGGTGGTTTCTCCCATGGCTTAATATTATGTGGGTCAGCACGCATTCTCCAAGCTCTCACCAATGGGTGGTTGCCTTCGGGCTGAACAGCTATGAGTTTCGGATAGCCATCAATGAACCCCAGTTCGTTAAAGTCTATAAACCCCTTGTATATACCAGTGAGTAAGCTCGCTGCACCGGTTGGGACAAAGACCTGGTCAGGTATACTCCAACTCAGTTGCTCCACGATCTCCATTGATATAGTCTTAGGGCCCTCGACTTGGTATGGATTGAAAACCCCGAAGCTTGGGCTTGGGTAGAAACCATACTTCTCATATAGAATCCTCATCATTTTAACAGTTGGATCTTCCGCCTCCAACCACCTGATCTTTATTACCTTAGCTCCATACATTAGCAATTGAGAAACTTTACCACTCGCAGCGAAGTGAGGTACGAGAGCGTAAACCTCTACTCCCGCCTTCGCTCCGTAAGCAGCTAGCGACGCAGCCGCATTCCCACTACTAGCTATTACGGCTCTCCTAAAGCCAAAGAACTTAGCCATCGAGATAGATACACTCATAGCTCTATCTTTGAAACTGCCCGTCGGGTTTCGAGTTTCATCTTTCAAATAAAGGTTTTTCAAACCAAGTTTCTCACCTAGTCTACTAGCCTTTAATAAGGGTGTTCCACCCTCGCCGAGCGTCACTACGTAGTCTCTACTGGGTACTGGCAGTAGCTCAAAGTATCTCCACATGTAGAATGACCTATGCTTCAACTCCTCTCTAGATAGAGACTTCGCTACCTCCTCGTAGTTGTAGTGTATATCGAGCCTCCCAAGATCCCTATTAATGCAGAGTAGTGGTTTCTCATCAAGAAAATAGCTCCTACCACACCGACTGCAGACGAGTTTCTCCACATACATGGATACTCAACCAATAGTGAATTCTACAGTAAGACTAAGGATATGTGGTAATAAAAATAGTAAAAAAGAGTAATAGGACTACTCACCCATCACCATTGCCATAACCGCCTTCTGGACGTGGAGCCTGTTCTCAGCTTCCTCAAAGTAGAGGCTCTTCTCGTATGAGTCTAATACTTCATCTGTTACCTCCTGCCCTCTATCAGCTGGACCACAGTGCATGTAGAATGGCTTCCCAGCTTTCTCAAGTCTCTCCCTGGTTACGATCCAGTCTTTGAACTTGTCTTGGTAAGCTTTAGCTCCTTCTTTATCAACTACGTTATTGTATGGTGGGAAGAACTTCTTAGGGCTCCAAGCCTTGGGGTATACTATGGTTGCACCCTCAAAAGCCTCATCCATGTTATACACTACCTTGAACTCGCTTCCCCAGTGCTCTGCGTACTTCTTAGCTACAGCAACTGCTTCATCCATTAACTCAAAGCCAGGTGGGTGTGCAATATAGACATCTGCACCCATCATAGCAAACATAGCTGCCACGTCTTGCGGTACAGCAAGCGGCTTTAATCCACCACTATAGGCGTAGCTAACGACTACCTTCTTACCCCTCAGATCGCTTGGCCAACCCAGTGCCTCGAATCCAGCCATTGCATCTGCGAGAGACTGGAATGGATGCCATATATCGTCCTCCATGTTTAATACTGGTATGTCAGCCCACTTAGCGAATTCATTTATGATCCTGTGTCCTCTACCAATAATCCACTTTGCAGCGTCTCCATAGATCCTTATTGCTATTGCATCTCCATATCTACTCAAAACTCTCGCAACGTCGCTAATGGCCTCTGTTTGATAGGGGATCATGTCTTCGGGTAGTGTTGGGGCATATACTTGGTCTGGGCTGATGTATATACCGTGTCCTCCGAGCTGGTATATTCCCGTCTGGAAGCTATTTCTTGTTCTAAGGCTCTTATTGTAAAATATCATGTATAGCGTCCTACCATGAAGCCAGTCTACTCTCCTAACGCCACTGTGGAATAGTTGCTTGAGTTCTCTAGCAGCCTTGAGAACTAGTTTAATAGTGTCTATATCGTAGTCGTAGTTTGACAACCAGTCTTTACCTTTGAGGTAACCTACAAACCATGGTTTATGCCTACTCATACATTACACGCCTCGAAATACCTTTAAGCCGATAATATCCGGGACTTGAGTATTTAAACTTTTACCATGATTACATTTATTGACAACATTACTGGGGGGATTATGAAGTGCATTTTAAGTAAAGACAGGAAGACTATACTAATTCGGGAGGTTGTAAACCACGTCTACGTTGAAAGAGTGATCTACGATTTAAACCCTATCTTACTCTCGAAAGGTTATAATCCAATATACTACTTTGAGGGGTCTCCACAGATTAGTGAGGGTGGATTAAGCGTCACTATTAAATTATCAAAGGAGTTAACAAGTGAGGATTGGTTATTTGTGAAGCGATTAGTTGAATTAACAGGTTTCAAAACAATTGAGGGAGGGTGAGGGAAACACTTCTATATACTCAGCTCCTCTAGTATGGTTTTACGAGACGCTATTTCACGCTTCTTCTTAAATAACCTCGTACTAAAGTACCTGGCTGCGTAGTCTGGTAGAATAGTTACTACTTTATCCTCCCTCTTCATATTATGCTTCCTCGCGAGGGCTATAGCAGCCACTACATTTGCCCCAGAGCTAATACCCACTGGGAGGCCTTCTAGCCTAGCTATTTGCCTAGCCATGTTTATTGCATCATCACTTGTAACAGTTACGAAGTCGTCTAGAAGATGCCTATACCTAGCCACGATATCTGGTATAAAGCCATCTCCCACGCCCTCTATTTCGTGTCTACCATATGGACCAGGCTTACCTGTTCTAAACCACTCCGCGGCCACGGGGCACTCAGCTGGCTCTGCACCCGCAACTATAACATCCCTACACTCCTCCTTAAGCCTCTTAGCCACACCCATTAATGTACCTCCAGTCCCGATTTCAGCTACAAAAGCCTTTGGACAACCAATCTGCTCTATTATCTCCCTCCCGGTAGTCTCGTAGTGGGCTTGTACATTGGCTTCATCACTCCACTGGTCGAATAAGTAGTACTTATCCGGGTTCTCTGCAACTATTTTTCTCGCTGTGTCTAATGCGTATCCAGCATCAGCCTCTCCACCAGGTGTGAAGTAGAATTCCGCGCCAAAGAGCTTCATTAACATAAATCTCTCAGCACTCATCTCCTCGGGTATTACAATTAACACTTTAAAACCCATAACGCTAGCTAGAGATGAAAATGCTATCCCTGTGTTACCCGTGGTGGGTACCACGATTGTCATCCCCGGTTTTAACTCGCCTCGCTCAATAGCCTTCCTCAACATGTACAATGCCATTCTATCTTTAACGCTCCCCGTCGGGTTCAAGAACTCCATTTTACCCCAAATCTCGGCTTCTACATCACCTGGCTTAACTCTATTTAGTAAAATAACAGGTGTTCCACCTATACACTCAGTTATATCCCTACACACCTTCACATAGACCACCCCTGCCACACTACAATATCAATTGGAATTTATATAGATTAAGGACTCTCCAATAACAAATTTATTAACCCCGCCCATCTCTCAAATACTTAACAAATAGGTGATGTGCTATATTCGATCTATACAAGCCCTCAAGCCTGGAAGATGCATCGAGATTTCTAGCAAGTAATTATCCTGAAGCAATGCCATTGGCTGGTGGAACAGAGCTTTTGATACTAATAAGGGATAAGAGAATTAAGCCCCCTAAATACCTCGTAGACATTTTGCGATTTAGAGACCAACTAAGTTACGTGAGGCTGGAGAATGGCTATGTAAAGATAGGTGCTTTAGCAACGCCTTGGGATCTATCGCAGAGTATACTACACAGAGATGAGAGGTTTGCTGGTTTTAGAGATGTTTGGAGTAAGTTTGGAACAATGTCACTTAGATTTATGGCTACAATTGGTGGAAACATAGCTACAGCTACTGACTTCAGCGACTACCTTGTACTACTACATGTATATAATGCGAGTGTGAGGCTTAGAGGGGTTAATGGCGAACGAGTTGTTCCACTAGAGAAGCTGATACTAGAGCGTAGGAAACCCGATTTAAAGCCAGGTGAGATCATTACTGAAGTATTATTCCCCGAGCCCCCGGTGGGGGCATCAAGCGCGTTCGAGAAGTTTGATCGTAGGAGCATCTTAGTAGCAGGCTTAGCAAACTCTGCTTCATACATCCAGCTAGAGGGTAAGAGAATTATTGATGTAAGGATCTCCCTAGACACCACGGGGTTGAATAGGATTCCAGGGAGACTTAGGGAACTAGAGGATTACTTAAAGGGGAGGGAGTTCTCAGCTGAGTTAATTGAGAAAGCTGTTGAGGAGGTTATACCGAGAAGTGTTGCGAAGTATAGTGATTGGTGGGCTTCTGGAGAGTACAGGCTTGAAATGACAAAGGTTTCTGTTAAGAGGTCTCTACTTAAGGCTTGTAAGAGGCTTGGGGTGGTGTAGAGTGCGGGGCTTACATAGGGTTAAAATGAGAGTTAATGGGAGAGACTACGAGCTAGAAGTACCTGGGCACGAGAGACTACTTGATACACTCCGCTATAGACTAGGCTTCACTGGTGTTAAAGAAGGTTGTGGTAGAGGCGAGTGTGGTACTTGTATTGTGCTAGTTAATGGTGAGCCGAGAAACTCTTGTTTGACTCTAACAGCTAGACTAGATGGAGCCGAGGTGACAACTATTGAGGGTATTGCACCACCTGGAAAACTACATGCTATTCAAGTTGCATTTATAGAGACTGCAGGTGTCCAGTGTGGATTCTGCACTCCTGGATTCATAATGGTGGCTAAGGCTTTGCTAGATAGAAACATTGATCCAAGCGAGGAGGAGATAAGGAATTGGCTTACCTCTGTTCTATGCAGGTGTGGAAGCTACCACTTGTACATTGACGCTGTGAAGAAGGCGTCTGAGTACTTGAAAAAGGGTGTTGTTTTCATTGATGAAAGAGATGTCAGGGAGAAGCTACACTTGAGGGTTGTGGGGTGATCCCGCGTGAGTAGACCCAACTATGTTGAAATAGTTGAATCTATATTCCACAAGACTAAACACATTAAGACAAGTGAATTCAAGTATATTGGTAAAAAAGTTGTGAGATGGGATGCAATATCCAAGGTTGCTGGGAGACCCATATTTACAGCCGACTTATTCAACTTAGTGAAGAACCCTGTTTTCGTGTATAGTGTAAGGTCTAAGTATGCACACGCGAGGATCAAGAGTATAGACACCTCAGATGCAGAGAGATATCCGGGTGTTATAAGAGTCTTCACATCGAGGGATGTACCGGGGATTAACGACATTGGATATGTAATACCAGATCAGCCAATGCTAGCAGATAGGAAGGTAAGGTATATTGGCGATACAGTAGCACTAGTAGTGGCTGAGTCCCTTGAAAACGCTAGGGATGCAGGAGAATTGATTAGCGTAGACTACGAGCCACTACCCGTCTACCTAGACCCACTCCAAATAGTCGACTTTGAGACATTGCGGGAGAAGGAGCACGTGTTGATTCACGATGAGAGAGGTACAGACATACTTACAAGGTATAGAATTAGAGTTGGAGATGTTGAGAAGGCATTTAAAGAGGCATCAGTGATCGTGGAGAACGTTTATAGTACACCTGCACAGGAGCATGCATACCTAGAACCCGAGGCAGCACTCGCTATCCCGGAGCCCGATGGTAGTGTAACAATATATGTTAAAACACAGTGCCCATTCGATGTTAGGAGGGCTGTGAGTAATGTACTTGGATTACCATACCACATGATCCGAGTGATAGCTCCAGCACTAGGTGGAGGATTCGGAGGAGCCGAGGACGTTGGAAACGAAGTTGCAGCTAAATCCGCACTAGTAGCCCTAGCGCTCAAGAGACCCGCTATAATTATCCACACGAGGGAGGAGTCTACAATATCCCATACAAAGAGACACGCGATGAAGGCGTACTATAGGCACGCCGCCGGTAGAGATGGTAGACTATTAGGGGTGGAAGCCCGCATAGTGCTAGATACCGGGGCATATGCCAGTCTAGGGCCATTTGTCGCTTGGAGGGCAACAGTCCACAGTACTGGACCATACAGAGTTGAAAACGCTAGAGTGGACCTTGTAAACGTATACACTAATAAAATACCAGCAGGTGCATTCAGAGGATTTGGCAATCCACAGGTACACTTCGCAGTAGAGAGGCAAATGGATCTACTAGCGGAGGAGCTTGGGTTAGACCCCGTTGAATTCAGGTTGAAGAATATATTGAGAAATGGTGATAGAACAGTTCATGGTCAACTACTAGACCACGGGGTCGGCTTAGAAGAAGCAATTAAGCGAGCGGTTGAACTAAGTAATTACTATGAGAAGAGGAAATTATACGAGTCAATGGATGGTGTAGTTAGAAGGGGTATTGGAGTAGCAGTAATGTATCATGGAAACAGCATTGGAGCTGAGGGTGCAGACTACTCAGCTGTCTCAATAATAATCAATAGAGATGGAAGTATAACATTTAGATCTGGAACAACGGATATGGGTCAGGGCTCGATCCAGAGCTTATTAAACATTGCCGGAGAAGTTCTCGGAGTACCACTAAGCTACTTCAAGGTTGAACTACCAGATACAGCGTCGGTACCTGACTCAGGCCCCACAGTAGCCTCTAGAGTTACTGTTATGACTGGTAATGCAACACTAGTCGCGGCTTATAAGTTGAGGCAGGGGCTTAATGCTCTAGCATCTGAAATGCTTGGCTGTAGAAGCCCTGATCAAGTGGTGATCGAGGCTCCAAGAGTATACTGCATTGACAAACCCGAGAAGTACATTACTTGGAGAGAGTTAATTGAGCAAGCATTCTGGAAGGGTATACCACTACAAGAGTATGGATACTTCAGGGCTCCTCCAGCTGAGTGGCATGATGAGACAGGCACTGGACAACCATACTTCACATATACCTTTGGCGCGATTGTAAGCGAAGTAGAAGTCGACTTAGAGACCGGTATTACTAGAGTACTGGGGGCGACAACAGTATATGACATTGGTAGAGTAATCAATAGAGTTGGAGCAGAACTACACGCTATAGGCGGGTACGTACAGGGAATGGGTTATGCGCTAACAGAAGACACGTACTACTCACCAGATGGAAAACTTCTGAATCCGAGTTTCTCAGCATATCACATACCCACAGTACTGGACATACCGGGTAAAATCAACGTAGACTTCGTAGAGGCGGGGTTTGTGAGGGGACCATTTGGTGCAAAGGGTCTTGGAGAGCCGTCAATAGTTGGGATAGCCCCGTCAATAGCGAACGCCATTGCCCATGCATTGAGGCAGAAGAGGGCAAAGTATGGAGTAAATAAAATACCAGTAACGCCTGATTTTCTCTACGAGGTTATAAAGAAATACGAGTTAAAGAAACAATAGTGTTTTAAATCCTAAACCTTTTCTTTTACTAATTCCCCTATATATACACCCCATCCGGGTTCTCCAACGAGCTCCCCTTTCTCAATTAATACCTTCCCACCGACGACTAGATGTAGTGGTGCACCATAGAATTCAAACCCCTCCCATGGGGTCCAATCTACTTTGTGGTGGTGATTTCTAGAGGAGATTAAGCGCTTTCTCCTAGTTTCAAGAATATACAGGTCTGCTCTAGAGCCAATAGCTAACTCTCCAATAAATGGATAAACTCCAAGTATCTTAGCGGGGTTTCTCGAGAAGACGTCTATGAATACTTCCAGGCTAATTCTCCCCGTTAAAACACCCATAGTATATAGGAATGGACCCATGATCTCGAGGTTTGGAATGCCACCCCAAGCACTCCAAGTATCAACATTCTTCATACTCCTCGGAGCTGGGGCATTATCACTCACGTATGCGTCTATTAAACCCTTGTTTAAGCCAATCCATAATTCCTCAATATCCTCCCTAGTCTTCAGTGTTGGTGCGAGCTTTAAGTAATTGCCATACCTCCTAGATTCCTCCCTGGTAAAGTACAAGTGGTGTGGGCAAACCTCACTAGTAATACTTACCTTGTTCTCTCTAAGCCACTTAATAGCGCTAAGCCCCATTCCACTAGATAAATGCGCTATGTGAACGCGTACTCCAACTTCGAGAGCATATAATCCAACTCTAAGTACTGCAGATGCCTCAGTCAACCCTGTTCTACTAGAGTGGTACGCTACTACATCATTAATCCCTTTGTACTTTGACTCTCCATACGATATTAAATCATCATCTTCAGCGTGGAATATGGCAATAGCATTATTCCTCTTTACTTCCTCTAATGCAGGTATTAATGAATCGTCTTCAATCTTAAATGGTCTACAAGTGAAGAATTTAAATGTCTTCACACCCATTGATCTAAGCACGGAGATAGATCTGTAGTTTGATTTATTAATGAAGCCACCTGTAATACCGTAATTTACATAGGAGCGACTTCTAGCCTCACTTAACTTACGCTCCACAATACTTGGATTATCAACGTATACTCTTAAAGGCATATCTATAATTGTTGTAAGGCCACCGTAAGCCCCTGCGAGAGATCCTGTACTCCAGTCCTCATTCTCCAAGTACTCTGGGTCGTACACATGGGCATGTAGATCTATACCACCAGGTATAATTAACTGACCCTCTCCATCGAGAACAACGTCTCCAGTATAATCTCTTCTCCCAATAGACGTGATCAATCCATTCTCAACAAGAATATTGCCCTCAAGTAGTGAACCCTGAATAGGGATCTTTACATTCCTAATGACGAGAGATTCAACCAAGTCACTCACCTAGAATAATCTGTATGTGATGAAAATATAACATTGATTTATTTATATCAGCGATCGAAGACTTCTTCATGCGATCAGACAAACCCCGCCATCATCACACTTCTACTAGTACTTTTCATTATATGGGGTCTATTAAAAGTATATTCGTGTCACCATGGTGTTTATTAAAAACGGTGGCAGGAGTGACTACAGTAAGAATACCTGATTTCCCCTTGGTGCTCGAAAAGAGCAAAGAATGTGCTAGCTCATTGAAATTAGAGTATAAAGAACTATGGATTACTCCTTTAAGAACAGGCTATAGAGTAGAGCTTCTTCCACCGCCAAATAATAAATCCATAGCTAGCTTCTCGGAGTGCCTTTCGAGGACTTTGGGTGGAAGGGTGAGCTTTAGGGTCTCAAGTGGTGTGGTAGCAGTGTATATAGAGTGGTACTAGAAGCTATGTGTTTTAAACTCACCTCTTATTTCTATAGTAAAGAATTAAATTCTCCTATGAGTAGCTATGTACATGGTGGTGTTGTTGAAGTATATGCCTAAATCTCGTCCTCTACGCCAGGAGCATTATAGATGGATGAGGGAGGGTACTCCTAACTTTAATGATCACGTATTTAGGCATATCAAGGAACTAGAGTTTATTGCACGCAAAGAGGTTAAGTGGGTTCTACCGTCTACTCCTATCATAAGGGCTCTTGAAGAGATGTATCGTTCATATAGAAGCTTAGTAGTACTAAATACAAGTGGTTTATTCACGGGTCTTCTCACAACAATGAAGATTGTCAACTACCTAGGTGGGGGTGACTTATTCCAGATCGTTGAGAAAAGGCATGGATACAACTTATTCAATGCGCTGAGCAAAGAGCCTGTAGAGTCGATCATGGAGAAAAACCCCATTACAGTATATGTAGATGAAGGAATAAAAGAAACCCTCAGCAGAATGGTCATTTATGGTGCTGGAATAATACCAGTTCTAGAGAGAGATGGCAGAGTTATCGGTGTAATCACGGAACACGACTTAGTTAAGTACTTATCTGGACTAGCCTCAATAGGGGTAAAAATACGCGATGTAATGTCCTCACCCGTTATCACAGTAAATGAAGATGCCTCTCTCAAGGAGGCTATGGAGACAATGGTACGTTATGGATTTAGGAGAACACCCGTTGTATCAAGTGATGGGGCAGTGGTTGGTTTAATAACAGCCGTTGATGTAGTTAGAGGCTTCGGTAGTCATAAATTAATCGAGAGAGCGGTGGGAGGGGATATTAGAGAGGTTTTGTCAATGCCTGTCGCTGATTTAATGGTTAGAGATGTAGCAGTAGTACATGAAGAAGACGACTTAGTTGAAGCCGTTAATACAATGTTGTCTAGGAATATAAGCTCTGTTCTTGTGGTTGATGAAGAGGGGGTTTTAAGGGGTATAGTTACTGAAAGAGATGTTTTATACGCTATATTAGCACCAAAGTAGAAAGTAACTTGTTTTTAGGGTTTAACCCGCTTTATACAATTGGTTTTGCTTATGGAGATTGAGCCCAGATTTATTGTTGACAATATGCTTGGAACGGTTGCACGATGGCTTAGAATACTTGGATATGATACCGTGTATGATGATAAAGCAGAAGACTGGATGATCCTTAGAAGGGCCCAATTAGAGTCGAGGATAATTATTACGAGGGATAGGGGCCTTCACAATAAGGCATTGAAAAATGGGCTTAGAAGCATTCTCCTATGGGAGGACGATATGGCTGAGCGCTTAGCACATATTGGATTAATCGCTGGTATTAGGTTATCCGTGGATTTAGAGAGAACTAGGTGCCCGCTTGACAATACACGTTTGGTTAAAGTGTTGGATAAGAGAGAGGTTAAAGGCAAAGTCCCGCCTAGAGTATACGAGTTACATGAGGACTTCTGGAAGTGCACAGTGTGTGGTAAAGTATACTGGATTGGCAGACATTGGAGGCTCATAGAGAAAATCCTTGAAGAAGCGAGGAGGAAGCTAGAACAATATAGAGCGAGAACTAGTATTAAATAAAGCTTGTTTTATAAATTTGAAAGGGGTTTTTATGGACTATATTCACCCGTCGGAATTAACACTTGAAGATGGAGTCTATCTCGTGAAATTAGCTAGGCAGGCAATAGAAAAATACCTTAAAACTAGTGAGAGATTGAAGCCCGTAGATGTATCAAACCCCAAGCTACTTAAAAAGGGAATGACTTTTACAACTCTCGAAACAATAGATTTTGAGACTAATAGAACTAGCTTAAGGGGGTGCATTGGCTTTCTCACACCATTGTATAGCCTAGTGGAATCTGTAATAGAGTCAGCAATAGAAGCCGCTGTAAATGATCCACGCTTCCCACCTGTTAAAGATTGGGAGCTAGACCACATATTGATAGAAGTCTCTGTATTGTCGATACCTATGGAGTTCAAGGTTAAAAATAGGTGGGAGCTCCCCAGGCAAGTTGTTATAGGTAAACATGGATTAGTGGTTGAGAAGGGTTGGTTTAAAGGGACTCTACTACCTGTTGTCCCTGTTGAGTACTGCTGGGATGAAGAGACATTCCTAGCTGAGACTTGTCTAAAAGCTGGTTTAAACCCCGATTGCTGGCTCGATCCCTCGGTGAGGATTTACTACTATGAGGGTAGAGCATTTAAAGAGTTAAAGCCTAGGGGTAGCGTTGTTGATAGAGACTTGAACAAGGAGTACAGAGAGATTTGTAGAGTCTAGCCTCAACCAGGGAGTTGAGCTTGAGCAGTATTTCCTTGAGAGATATTGCTAGGATTGACTACCAGGAGGTTATTAAAAGCATAGGTGTATATGTAGAGGGGTTTGTGGAGGAGAGCGGTGTAGATAAATTTGTGCTTGGTTTAAGCGGTGGAGTTGACTCGACTACACTGTTATATCTATTATCAAGGCTGGTCGAGAGCGACAAAATAATCGGGTTGATCATGCCGGATACAAGGACTACTCCTATTGAGGATGTTGAGGACGCTGTGAGAATAGCTAAGAATCTCGGTGTTAAGTACTATGTTATTCCAATAGATACTATTGTGGATTCATATGGTGTAGCACCCTTCTACGATCCACTCGAGAAACTAGCTACTGGAAATTTAAGAGCAAGAGTAAGGGCTAATCTCTTATACTATTACGCGAATAAATATAGAGCCCTAGTAGTTGGTTCTAGTGATAGAAGTGAGCTGCTAATAGGGTATTTCACTAAGTATGGTGATGGGGCTGCAGACCTCTACCCTATATCATCCCTCTATAAAACCCAAGTGAAAGAGCTTGCCAAGTATCTTGGTGTACCAGGGGATATAATACGTAAGCCAAGCGCTCCGAGACTTTGGAAAAACCACACTGTTGAGGGAGAGCTTGGATTAAATTATGAAACCATAGACCTCGCGTTATACGCATTGTTCGATCTAAATCTCAGTATAGAAGAGGCTGCAAAAGCTACAGGTCTACCGGTGGGGGTTATAGATAGAGTACTAAAAATGCATAGATCTACAAGGCATAAGAGAATAGGCTTGAAAACACCTGTTCTACCATGGCTCCCACAGGCTATTAAAGAGATCTAAGCTTGACTTCTAGGTGGAAAGGCGTCTCGCTGAATAATATGTGATCGGGGTTATAGTATATAACCAACCTCCTTGGGGAAAACGTTGCCATTATTGATAATGGGTAGTTCTCAATTCTGATAAGGATCTCCGAGATCTCCCACTTCTTAACCGGAGTACGTGCAATAACCCCTCTCCTAGATTCAGTTAATTCTAAATTCATGGAGCCGGGTTTTGCCCCATCTCCATTGATGAAGAGCATTCCAGTTGGTTCATAGAAGGTCTCAAGAGGTTCTTGAATTGTGATTACTCCTTTCAAGCCTTGAGCCTTGTTGAAGAGCAAGTAGCCAGTGCTAATTCCCCTAATATATA
Source organism: Desulfurococcaceae archaeon (assembly GCA_028275705.1). GTDB lineage: Archaea > Thermoproteota > Thermoprotei_A > Sulfolobales > Desulfurococcaceae > UBA285. Next base: position 13,948 of record JAPWUD010000016.1, read on the forward strand.
GCTCCATGGCAGTGTATACTTTGCCACTCACCTCTACGAGTGCGTCTTTTATTGAAACCAGCATAGTTCTACACCTAGTTATATACAGCCCCGCTTACTTCAGCGTGTCCTCAGCACTTTTTAATTTTATAGAGGTATCGGGCTTATGAAGCTTCGGGGATTTTATCTGTGATTTTTATAAATCCATCTATTTCGGGGTTATATATGAGAGAGTATAGTGTACTTCCAATAGTAAACCTACAGCCCCATGGTGTTGGCTCAGTTTTCTCACTACATATTCTTAGAGCTGTGGCTGCATCTATAAATTCACAGACCATTTGATCTCTTGTTGCCGATACATCTTGTAATAACTTACTGCCCTTCTCTGAGAATGCTTCGAGTACTTGTACAAATGCCGTTATAGCGTCATATCCTAGACTGAAAATAGGCGTTATAAACTCGCCTCTCGAATTCATCGATATGGTAGGTCTCTCTCTTCTAGTGTCTAGGAGGAATTTCTCCTCGTCATTGAACACTCTTACTCTATAACCGTTTTTCTCGAGGTGTTCAATAATAGTCCTCGATACAGGGTTTAACACATTTACTTTTACCCCAGGCGTATACTTCTCTAATACAAGTTGAAGCACTTCTTCCGGGAGTAGAAAGCCGGCGCGCTCGATCGCTACTGTGATTGAGGATCCCTCGGGGCTAACCAATACCCCAATATCCGATTCCACAGCTTTTCTAACCCTCCACACTCTCTTCATTAGATTGATCATAGGGTACGATGGGAAATCCACCCCTCCTATAATTACCTGGTTGAAGTTTAAACCGCGCGCGGTTTCTAGAAAAATAGTTTCTAGGGGCTCATAGTCTGGTGCTGTGACTATACTTGGTTTTTTAGAGGATATCAAGTCTCCACGTACAAAAGATGAGATTGCAGCACTGTAAAGCTTATGCATGTATTCAGCGTAGTAGACCCAGCCTACTTCGCGTGGTTCTTTGATTTCTCCACTTATATAGTCTAGTAATTGGTTTAACTCACTACCTACCAGCTCGTAGCCCGGTGAGGAGAAAATTCTAATGTAAACCCCACTTAGTGCAGGATCTAATGAGACCATAAATCCCATTTTTGCACCAAACCTCTTTATTGCAAACGCTATCTCTCCTGTTGTTGACTCGTGGAAGTCCATGACGTCTGCTCCAGCAGACATTACGCCCGCGCTAATCGCCCTCTTGAGCATTCTTGATACTCTAAACGCGTCTCTTCCACTAATAACTAAGTTTTTCTCACCTACTATTTTACCAATCGCATATCCGATTCTCGCTGCTTTCTCAATTGTTATATCTCTATATGCTTTACCCTTCAACCTCATATGGAGACACCAATGTACATGGCTGTACTGTCTTATTCAATACATCTGACTCTATAAAACAACCGCTCCCAATAATCGATGAAAGTACTTTTACTCCTTCATTGATTTCAGTATTGTTCATTAACAAAGAGCTGTGAATGTATGCATTTCTACGGATTCTACTATTATGCCATATTATTGAGTAAGAAACCCTAGATCCCTTCTCCACCACTACATTACCCTCCAAGACTGCATATGGCCCCACAATACTACCCTCACTAACAATAACTCCTGAACCTATGTAAACCGGTGGATATAGAGTGGCGTTGATCTCTGCGTCTTCACTTACATATAAACCTTTCGCGACTAGGTTTCCACGTGGCCTCCAACCGGGGATTTTGTCGTCGAGTAGATCCCATAAGGCTTGTACATACACCTCTACTCTGCCGATATCGTTCCAGTATGTATTGTGAGGGGCGATCCAGCCTTTAATGCTGTATCCAGATTCAAGCAAGTATGGAAATACATGTCTTCCGAAATCCATTAATCCCGGGTTGTCTACGAGTATACTTAATAACTCCTCTTTAAACGCATATATTCCTGCATTAACTAAATTACTGAAAAATACTGGTGATTTAACACTGTGGAATGCGAGCGATACAAGGTATATTTCAAGGGATGCTGGTTTTTCACTGAAAAGTATAATGTTTGAATTAGAGTCAACGTAGACTAGTCCATATGGTAGTGGATTATCAACTTCTTTGAGGACTATTGAAGCAATCTCTCCATGATCCAGGTGGTATTTGTAAAAGCTATTATAAGGTATATTTGAAACTACATCACCCATTGATACTAGGAAATCACCCTTAATGAGCCCCGAAACTAAGCGAACAGCGTCAGCAGTGTCCTTTGAGTCGATTAACAATGCTCTAACTCCATTAACCCCCCTAAAGTGCTTAACGATTTGTTCACCTAGGTATCGCGCGGTAACAACTACCTCGCTAAAACCACTCGATTTCAAGGATTCAACAATGTAATCTATTAGTGGCGAACCCGCAAATGGGACAAGTGGTTTTGGAATAACCCTAGTAAGAGGCGCAAGTCTAGTACCAACACCTCCAGCTAGGACTACTGCGGTGGGCAATTCAACCACATTTAACTATGATGCAGTGTGGAAAATAAATTTTAAAACTGAATGGCTTCTATCTAACTAGTATGGGATCACCGGTATCTTTCCAAATCTACCAAGATCCGCCGAGTCGCCTGGTTTCATGGGTACTGGAATAGCCCTTAATGATATTGGGCGTTGTTTAACAATTGCTATCGACATAGCACTAGCGATGAGTTTAGTGAGCGCATCTATATCCTCAGGTACTACAATCATATCTACCCCTGCAACGCATGTAGATGAAAGAGCTAGTAGATCCCTTGCCCTCAATAATCCCTTATATCCATAGTTTACTAGTAAGGAGTCTTCAGCGTATGGAAGCATTACCTCATTAAAACCAGTTCTATTAACTCCCACGCTTAGTTCATTAATGATCCTGTTGAGTAGCCATGTGAAGTATAATCCACCTGGACCGAGGATGCCATAGCCGCTTTTTTCATATAACTCGGCAACACTATTCTCCATCCATGGTGATAAACTATAGTCTACTAGCGTGTGTAGTCTACTAATTGACTCAACGGCTTCGACTGCATTCTTCAACTCGCTGAACACGTGTGCAAAGGCATCAAATAGTGTTTTACCTCTCTCTAACTCATTCACCACCTGCTTTGGGTAGAGAAAGGCCACACCTAACTCCTCCATACCCCTACTAGAGGAATCTGGGAAGTATGGTGTTTGAAAGGACTCATCATGAAATCCTATAGAGAGTCTTGTTGCTCCAATGGGGTTTGCCGATGATACTTTGTGAATGATCTGCGAGTAGTACCTTGCTCTATCAATGCTTGGTTCTCCAATATGTAGGAGGGGTACGTATAGCCCACTAGTAGTGAACTCCACTATTTCACGGTCGTCTATTTCCCTAGAATAGCCAATACTGACTAAGAGGTCGCTCTCAGCTAGGTCAAGGAGCCTCGTTATAAGCGACCTCGACAAACCAGGGAAAGAAACCCTCTTTGTAAATACTTTAAAGCCAAATTCGTTGAGTGCTCTCTCCACAATTGATAGAACTTCCCTCGCTCTAAATAGGGTTGACTCGAGGTCATTAATATCCCTAATTCTTCCAGTGAAATAAGTTAAAGCCCTAATAATGGGTTTTTCAGAAATTTCAACCACCCTGGATATAGATGAAGCGAGTTATTAATTAATCCATAGTGGATAATGATTAATCCACCTTATTTGTATGAATGCGTATATAGAGTGGGAAGATATATAAATGCATCTATATTAATTAACCGTGGTGGTCTTTTATTGAAGCCACTTATAACAATGAAACCTGGGTCAAGTGGGTCGAAGGCAAAGTATTGGATCGAGGAGCACGCTAAATATGTAGCTACAACAACACATGATCCAGAGATTCTACCACTAGTTATAGAGCGTGGTGAGGGGGTATGGATATACGATGTAGATGGAAACAAGTACTTGGACTTTACGAGCAGTATAAGTGTATGTAATTTTGGATATCCAACACACCCAGAGATTAAGAAAGCCATTATTGAGCAACTAGATAGAATAGCCCATGCTGCTGGCACGGACTTCTATAATCCATACCAGGTAATGCTGGCAAAGAAACTAGCGAGTATTTCGCCAGGTGATTTCCCGAAAAAAGTGTTCTTCTCAAATAGTGGTACTGAGGCTAATGAAGCGGCTGTAAAACTAGTGAGGCAAGCTACTGGGAGGAAATTCATTATTGCATTCTATGGTGGATTCCACGGGCGTACAATGGGTTCTCTAGCGTTAACAGCGAGTAAGAGTGTTCACAAGAAGGGGGTTTTTCCATGGATGCCTGGAGTTATCCATGTACCTTATCCAAATCCATATAGGAACCCGTGGCATATAGATGGATATGAGAACCCTGGGGAATTAGTAAATCGAGTACTAGAGTTCATTGAGGAATACGTATTCGATAAATTGATCCCCCCAGAGGAGGTAGCTGCAGTAATCTCCGAGCCTATTCAAGGGGAGGGGGGATACGTTGTACCACCTAGAGTATTCTTCACAGAGCTGAAGAAACTCATCGATAAATACGGGGTTTTATTCATTGACGACGAGGTTCAAATGGGTATTGGTAGAACAGGGAAACTCTTTGCAATAGAGCACTTCAACGTAGCTCCAGAAGTCATCACTCTCGCAAAAGCCCTTGGAGGCGGAGCAATACCTATTGGTGCAACTATATTTAGATCCGAGCTAGATTTCAAGCAACCAGGCATACACAGCAATACTTTTGGTGGACACGCACTAGCATGTATCGCAGCATTGAAAACAATTGAGGTTGCTGAGAGCCTACTGCACCGTGTCGTGGAATTAGAGAAGATATTTATTGAAAAACTCTCTCCTCTAAGAGAGAAGTATGAGAAAGTAGGGGATGTTAGAGGGATTGGATTAGCGTGGGGAGTTGAATTTGTAGTCGATAAGAAATCCAAGAGGCCAGATCCTACCACCAGGAATAAAGTGGTTAAAACAGCTCTTGAGAATGGACTGGTGTTACTACCATGTGGAAAGAGCTCTGTGAGGTTAATACCACCGCTCATTATAACCGAGGAGGAGGTGAAAATAGGGCTGGAGATATTCGAGAAATCTATTAGAGAAGTCTCTAGTTAGTGCATTAGCTTTGTTAGAATAAATATTACTCCAATCAATAAAAGTGCTAAGCCAATCCAAAACGCTATATTTGCTACTTTTACCTGCCTGTGTTTCAAGGAAATCTCTTCTCTTTTACTTTTTTCACCAACTCCTTCAATCCTGAATGTTGCATCTCTACTCACCTCCCTGATCTCTCTAACCTCCCTGCATGGAGTAGATGAGAGAACCTTGAGTAGAACATCTGAGTAATCTCTTAGTTTTCTTAGTCTAGGATCGCTGGAGATCCTTGACTCTACGTTGTCTCTATAGCATGATAAATTAGATATGTAATCTGCGAGGAGAGGGTGTTTTAAAACCTGCTCATATATAGTCTTCGCTTTTGCAGTATCTCCAAATGCATAGTCTTCTACATCGTAAGCCAGTGATGAGAGCTTAACTAGGTAGCTATCTAGTGATCTATAGTGCTTAAACTCCTCGGAGAGAAGCATTGCTTTCTCTCTCACCCACTCCTCCATATTAGCTACACCTATATAGTAATTAATTGAATGAGCCTCCTATATAGCATAAACCCGATTAAAACAATCAATGGCATATACTCTAATCTACCAAAATACATTAACGTCATTAACACTACTTTAGCCGGTACTGGAGCACTTAGAGATGTAATACCAGTTGATAAGCCTACATTACTTCCAGCAGATGTCGCCTCGAATAATGCATCGACAAAGTCTACGCTTGGAATAATAGACTTAATGACTACTGCCCCAGTGAATACTGCTAGAAAGTGAAGAGAAATAAAGAGCAGCATGTTTGAAACTTCTCTCTCATCTAGTACTTCCTCACCTAGTCTAATATCTTGTGATAAACTACCACTGCTTAAAACACCTAGAATATATGCCTTGATCTTCTTGAGTAAAACCACTAATCTAATGACTTTAATACCTCCTGCAGTCGAGAAGCTCATTCCCCCTATAAACATAGCTAATACGAGTAGTAATTTTAGACTAGGGCTTAGACCACTAATATTCCCAATACTAAAACCTGTAGTGGTTACAGCGGAGATTGCGTTAAATGAGCCCGTTGTGAGGCTCTGTAAGGGGTTTAATCCAGTACTTGGTAGTGTTATAATGAATGAAGTTACTGTGAAGAATAAATTTAAGTATATAAATCCACGGAGTTCTTCATTACTCCAAGCTTTCTTTACATCTCCGTCAAGTATTATGCTAAGGGTAATGAAGTTAAATCCACCAATAATCATTAATGCAGTTATAGGGTATACGCTGAGTGGTGCATATTGAAATACCCTACCGTAATTGTCATCATAATTACTCATACCCCCCGTCGCAATAGCGGTCATTACATGTACAACCGCGTCAAGCGGCTCTACGCCTAGGTATATACATATAACTATACCTACAACAGTGAGGAGGAAGTATATGTAGAATATTCTAAGAGCTGTCTCCCTCAGGGAGGCGGAGATGTGCGATGGTCTCTCAAGCCTGTATAGAATACGACCAAACTGCCAGAAGAATGGGAGAAAGATGGAGGCGAAGACTACAACTCCTAGTTCACCCATCCACTGCATTAAACCTCTCCAGAATAGAATACCCTTCTTCATGTAGTCGAGTCCTTGGTAGATAGTTAAACCTGTTCCAGTGAAACCGGAGATGGATTCAAATAGTGCGTCAATGTAGCTCACTCCTGTTTCAATGGATAGCGGTATTGCTGATAACGCTGGAACCACTAGCCATGTTAGAGAATAAGTTGTAAGGGCCTCTATGTATGTAATCTCCACTCGCTTCATTATTTTACTAATTGCGAAGTAAGCGGTATAACTTGTTAATGCTATTAATAAACCTATCCATAGAAAGGAGAGTGAAACAGGGTTATTGTAGAGAGCATCCACGATTGGCACAAGCGTCATTATGCCCCCAACGATCATGGTTACAGAGAACAGTCCTTCAAGTATACTAGTGATCCTCATATTGACCAAACCGTGGGTGAGTCCTAAACACATGTAAATGTAACTACGTTTAATAGAAAGGTGAATTGGATATATAAACACGAAGCTTTATTGCTCATCGTCGATCACGTGGGTGTATATTTATAAGCCCTATGACGTAGATTACAGTGTGGAACCTGGATTAATTCGAGAGGGATTTTGGTTGAGTAAAATACCGAGAAATACTAAGCCGCCGAGTCCGTTAAGGGTTTTGAAGGCCTCGGAGGGAAACATAGTTTTAGTTAAAACAAAGGGTGGGTACGAGTATATTGGTGTATTAGAGCTTGCCGACGGTGTAATGAACGTTGTTCTAAGGGACTGTGTTGAATACAATGAAAACAAGCCAACTATGAGGCTTGGAAAAGTAATTATTAGAGGGAGCAATATTGAATTCGTGAGTGTAGACTACGCGAGAGTTGCACCAGAGAAGATATCACTGTAAAGTGGGTTAATCAAGAGGGTTTCTATTTGAGTATTGCATCTTCAGCGGCGTGAGGTTAGTTACTGGTGGGTATATGTAGAAGTCGTCTATGCAGTTCCCTATATAAGTATACTCGGGGTCAAGCGCGGATGGAGGGTCTTCATATGTCTTGGGGTGTCCAGTAATTACTACTAACCCATCTGGCTTAGCTAATTCCTTGAAGAGGAATAGTGCTCTCTGCTTACCACCAATGACCCCCCACGTAGAGATTGAGACTACAAGAGCGCTCAAATGGCTTCTCAATGAGAGTTCTTCAGCATATCCTTGTATGAGTATTGAGAACGGGGTCTTCATCTTCTTGGATGCGATAAGTAGCATTTCTTCATCTGGATCAATGCAAATATACTTGATACTGGAAAGCATTAATTTACTCGATAAATACTCGTATAGTAAGCCAGTTCCACACCCAACATCTACAATTAAATCCTTCACTGGGAAACCGAGGTCCTCTATACACTTGTACTTGGAAAACTGCTCTTCTCTATATAGATTATCATACACGTCAGGCTTCACTAGGTTAACCACTACTCTCAGCCCGTGTGAACTTTAACAACGTTGTTTTATCGGTTTCTCTTCTCTTCAGGAGCTCCCATATCTTCTTTAAATCAACATACCTATACTCTAGTCCAAGCTTTAAAAGTGTCTCAAGTGCTGTTGGAGAGAATGCTGGGGCAACTAGTATTCCCCGTGGTCTCTCCCCTAATTCTCTCGCAAGCGCCTCCACGTATTTATATAGTTGTAGTGCAGCCTCACGGGTAGCCGTTATTCTCTTAAGCTCGATCACTACATGTCTTCCACTCTTATCTACAGCATAGATGTCTACATATCCGTCTCCAACAGGCTTCTCAATAGACAACACCCTCAAGCCTTCCTCGATTATCGAGGGATTAGATACTATTACATCCCGCACTTCCCCCTCGTCGACGTACATTATAAAACTCCCAGGATCAAATAGTTTACCAGAGACTAGTAAATCCACTCTATTAAAAGTAATTGTCAAGTACTCCCTAGGTTTATCCCTCACAGCGTGTATTACTAGCCCAGTATCATCTCTATAGTAGACCTCTATCACAGATGTAGATGGCTGCCAGTTTATAGGGGAGTAACCGATAGGTCCGTGAACCAGTACTGCTCCATCCTGCTTGACAATAACTACTCTCTCCCCAGGCTCTAGTCTCGAGGCAGCTCTACCCTCGTAGTCTACTCTACACTCACCAATTACAATGGACAGTAGCTTTCCATTGATAGATGACTTCAAAAACGCAGCGGCTTCTTCGAGACGAGGTTTCTCCCTAACTATTAAATTCAATGTATAATCCCCGGTAAAATTAATATTATTAAGGATATTTATCACGCAGGTGTCGAGCTCTGAGAGTACGGTTTATAGCATTCGACAGTATGGGAGTTAGGAGTATGGCAACTATTGTTGAATCAAATACTGGATTATTTTTCATTGACCCCGGGGCTGCGCTTGCTCCGCGGAGGTATGGTCTTCCACCACACGATATTGAATTGAAGACCTTGGCGAGATTTCTAGATAAAATACATAAGTACGTGGATCAATCCGACTACGTCATCATTACACACTACCATAGAGACCACTATCTCTACCGTAGAGGCGAAGAGGACTACTACCGGGGCAAAATACTCCTCTTAAAGAACCCCCATAGATTAATCAATAGAAGTCAAGCCGTGAGGGCATATACTTTACTCAAAAAGATGAATGTAGAAGCCAAGGCTAGGGAGGTCGTATTCGCTGATGGTTTGAAAATAGAATTAGGGGGATTAAGTATTGAATTCTCACCCCCACTACCCCATGGAGACTGCAAAACGAAGTTGGGATATGTCCTAGCAGCTACGTTTAGAGAAGATGGCTATGTTTTCACATTTGCAAGTGACACACAGGGTTTTATGTGTGATTCCTCTCTTGAATATGTACTATCAATAAACCCCGATTTCCTAGTTGTTAGTGGACCTCCAACATACCTTGGACTCGATGAACTACCATTAAATACTATTAGAGTAGTGGAGAGATTAAAGTCTAGGGCTATTGTTGTAATAGATCACCACTTACTGAGAGACAAGAACTATGCGAAATATATAGAGCTCTTGAGGAATAGGAGGAGGGATATTAGTGTGAAGACTGCTGCTGAATACATGGGTGTAGAAGTGAATCAGCTTGAGGCTCATAGGGATTTATTGTGGATGCGTAGTAAGGGATAACATACGTTATTTCCCTGCCCTAGTATTATATGAGTAGAGCGCTTTGATCAGGCTCGTTGTAAAGGTTTATAAGGAGGGTTAGGTCAATTAATACATTGCTTTGGTGATACTGGGGAATTGCATCCAATACTCGTATTATTCTCGATTAACTTAGCGTCTGCAATACTAAAGTACATTAGTGTAACTGGTACAAACGCTATGAGTGCTTTTCTAGACTTACTTAATGATGTAGGCGACTCTGTTGGCTTAGGACTATTATTAGTTGGCTTAAGGTATTGGAGGATGAGGCAGAGTATGTTTTATCCTTTTGGTGCTCGTAGAGCACTATATGTTCTCGGTCTTCTATCCATAATGATCTTTAGTGGATTACTGTTTGGAGTTGCATTATTCAAGGCGGCATCCATACTTTCAGGTTCTACTGGTTTAGTAGTTGAGATATACTCAGTAGTAGTTTTTCTAATAGCCTTTGCTATTAATATAGCTGGTTTAATCTACATATATATTCACTCTAGGGGGAGTAATAGAGACCCTGCTTTATCTGGTGGAATGCTTGACTCTATAAGCGACACTGCTGGGAGTTCACTAGCACTATTTACTCTAATAACGAGAAATATTCTACTTGATGTTGTCGGTAGCTTGGTGTTAACCGGGGTGATACTGATCTCTGGTATTACCATAGGGTATAGGTATTTCCAGGTTCTCATCGGGAGAGCTCCACCCAGGGATATTTTGAAGAAAGTTATGAATAAAGTACTGGAGTTCCAGGAGGTTAGGGACGTTAATGTATTCAATGCATCTATGATAACCGAAGACGAGTATATGTTGATCCTTGAGGTGGAGGTGGATAAAGACATGGAGGTTGAAGATGCTGAGAAACTATCAGCGAGGATTGAGGAGGAAGTGAAGAGAGTTGAGCCCAGGTTTAAGCATGTTGTAATAGAGTTTGTAAGTGAGAGAGCTGGGCCTAAGACGTACGGGGAGATTATTAAGCAAATAGATGGGGTTGATGAAGAGTAGTGTATAGTAAAAATTAATTTTTGTTAATTTATTAACCATGGGTGGTCTTTATGAAGGCTGCTATACTAGTGGAACACGCTGAAATAGAGGTCGAGGGTTCTCCTAGGAGATACCCGCATCTACCACTCAAGAAAAACCCATTATTAATAACCAATACTGAAACCCCACTCCCCGGAGAGGGGCAGGTTCTAGTGGAGGTTGAAGCGTGTGGAGTTTGCTATACAGACATAGATATCATCGAGGGGAGAGTCCAGTGCAAACTACCATTAATACCGGGACACCAAGTCGTGGGGAGAGTTGTAGAGGCAGGTACTTCCGTGTCTAGTGTAGTCAGGGGGGATCGTGTAGGAGTTGCGTGGATTGGTAAAACATGTGGTGTCTGCAATTACTGTAGGAGGGGTTTAGAAAACCTCTGCGTGGACTTCAAAGCTACTGGATGCCACTTAGATGGGGGGTATGCAGAGTACATGGTTGCATACGTCGACTATGTGTATCGAGTACCGCGTGGTGTTGATGCAGTTAAATTAGCACCTTTAATGTGTGCTGGTGCTGTTGGATATAGGGCATTGAAGCTTACAGAAATGACTGACGGCTTACGACTAGGACTATTTGGTTTTGGCGCATCTGCACACATTATAATACAAGTTGCTAGAAGGCTGTATCCATCATCAGAGGTATATATATTCACAAGATCTCCGGAACACCAGGATTTAGCTAGGAGGCTGGGTGCAGACTGGGTTGGAAACCCAGGTGAAAACCCACCGAGGCTAATAGACCGAGCAATAGACTTCACCCCTGTGGGGGAGACCATAGCTAGATCACTCGAACTTCTCGCACCCGGGGGCAAACTAGTAGTGAATGTTATTAGAAAACAAACACCCGTGAGCCTCCTATATGAGAAGCATCTATGGCTAGAAAAGGAAGTTAAAACAGTCGCAAACGTCACGAGGAGTGATGTCAAGGAATTACTAGATATTGCTGGGAGAGAGCCAATAGATGTAAAGATAGAGGAGTATAGACTAGACGATGTTAATGAAGCCGTTAGAAACTTAAAAGCAGCGAGAGTGAAGGGATCAGCGGTCTTAAGAATCACTTAATAGTAATATTAGAATTATCTAAATAACCTATAGAGAGTGAAAGTTTATAATAGAATCAAAAATCTTTTAATAATGTATGAAGGCTATACAATACACAAATATATTGTTACCTATACTTTTTCAATTCTTAAATTTGTTAAAGTGAAAACTCACTGTCGAAGTCTTTTACGTAGACTTACAAGTTATTTAATAGGATTCAAAATATAGAAGTACTGGAACGTGGAACTCGCAAGTTCCACGCATCCACCTAAATTTACTCATCCACACATATATATACTCGTTTACATAATAATACTTGTCTATAGAGATCACGCCATTAATGAACACGAATTTAGCGTCCTCATAGCCAAAGGACGCTGTGATCAACGTCAATGGAATAGCCCAGTTCTTATTGCCTAGGCCGAGCGTTAAAGGCGAGAAGCTTAGTGGGACTTCAAAACTAAAGCCACAGGCATCATACAAACTATAGAATTCATTCAAGTAGAAATCCCTTAATGTATTATTTAATACTATGAAATTCTTCTTCTCTGCAAACGTGTAGTTGAATAAGAGGCTTCTATCAAGCCAATAAGGCCAATTATACTCAACACCATCATCATATCTTAGAAAGCCACCTTCATTTACAACCGAGAAGTCTTGTAGAATAGCGTCAACGCTTTGATACCCGGTAGGGTAGCTGGGTCTCCATGGGCAGTCAACCCACTCAATCCACTCTTCCCAGAAACTGAGTATTGGTCTACCATAAATATAATACATGAATACTTGTCCATGGTCTAAATTAGTGAACATGTCTCCACTATCAGCGATGTAGGACTTCATACTGCTCGATTTATATAATATTATATCTGAACCTATGTTGAAGCTACCATTTTGTAGCTTACTCTCTATTTCAAACCCTACACCAATTGAGTAGTATACCCCGCTGGCCGCTTGCGACGATATAATTATAATTCCACTTAACGTATTCGATCTTGGATATGTATTCTCAACTATTAATATCGGCCACTTCAAGTATGGTTTTCCATTAATGTACTTCATATAGTCGCTATTATAAGTCATGTTCTCTGGGCCAACCCACCACTTCAACCTCCACGAATATCCAGGTTCACATATTGGCCCATCTGATGGCACTATAGGGGCTTGTGAGGAGTCTTGGGAGATGGGGACTTTTATACGGTATCTAATGATGTTTCCATTAATTAGGGATATTGGACTATATGAGAGGTAATCTCTAAGTCTTGCAACTAGTTTGTGGTCTTTGATAACCCATATATTTACATATATCATCTCAGTGAATTTTTTAATTGCTCTCAGTGCATAGGGGCTATCCCCTGCGAGAGCCTCATATTTCTTGACGAATGCTCTTACGATATCGTTGAAAACCTTATTCTCTAGGTTGAGCTCTAGTAAACCAGTGCGAAGAGTTCCTTTGTAAACCTCTATTAGGGGTTGATCCATGGTGGGTGGTGTGACTGCATAGACTTGCGCTATAATCTTAGTATTAATCTTAGTATTTTCTTCATTCAGGATGCTGCCCTGCTGGTCAACTAAATCAATATCGATTAATATACGCGGTACTTTATTAATGCTTGTATTGTTCATGTTGTAGACTATTGACATGCCAATGAGACTCACTATTATTAATGACGGGACAGCGGCTTTAAACTTATTATTGAACTTCACGTAAACCCCCTTTTCATTATATTGCATTATAGACCTTTATTTTTTTATTACGACTGATTAAAAATACACAGAGATTACGATGGAGAGGATGTGGTTTGAAAAGGGCTTTTATATTGAGCGATCTGGGTTTAGTGTAAATCCGTGATTTCCCTCCATATATCATCTCTTATTCTCCTATATTTTAAGTAGTACTCTAATCCATCTGCGAGTAGGGGTTTTCCACCCACTACTGGATACCTGTAGGGTAGGTATATTTCGCCACTCTCAGTCTCTACTCTTACTCCATCAATGTATTGGTAACCAGAGACTCCTTTATTTAGCCACACGTAATTAATGAAGTATACTGCTCCGTCAATACCATACTGTCCGTCTCCTATATTAAACGCTCTGGCTCCAATTGGCATTCTACTAGTTATGTACATCCAAGTCCTGCCTCTAGGTGGGTGTTCCCCCAGTATTCCACCTACAACTACGTATTCTGCACTAGTGAGGTCGCTGTAGTCGAGGGTACTACTTGCTCTTGGATCTAGTATGATTAGGGATTCAACTGGTATTTCTCCATTATTTACGAGCTCTACAACACTCTCCTCTCTCACCCGGCCATACTTAGATAGTATTTTCTGGTACTTTACGGGTATGTTTGTAAATAATAAGTAATCTCTTCCATAGATCATCGATGCGTGGCGGTACTCTAGGATTATCCATGGTGATAGAGAATCCTCGCAGTGCTCTATAATGACAACTGGCTTATTCCTACTCCTAGATTGATCATGCATGTAGTAGCCCCTCAACTACATTAATAGCCTCTCTTAGTGAGTAAACAACCTTAAGGCCCGGTATTCTAATGCATTTATCAACACTCTTCTGCCTACGTGCGTAGAGTACTGGTTTCAACCCAGCTACGTAAGCCCCGAGTACATCCCTAATGCAGGAGTCTCCAATGTGTATAGCCTCGTGGGGATTAATGTTGAGTTGTTGTAGAGCTATTTGGAAAATCCGGGGATGTGGTTTTAAGACCTCGTAGTCTGCTGAAGATACTATGAGGTCGATGTATTCTCCAATACCAGAGTTCATTAGTATCTTGTATATTGTTCCACTTGAGAAGTGTGTATTCGTGATTACTGCTACTTTGAGACCCATGCCTTTAGCGTATTGAAGAAGCTCTCTAGCACCATCTATTAATCTCGGTTTATATTGTGAACCACCATTCTCATAGGCTATTAAAGCCTCTTCCACGATATTAGCATTTATATCTAAGCCTAGTAGAGCGATGATCAATTTGGCGTAGACTCGTGGGTTGAAAACTCCTCTATATTCAGCCAGGGAGTTATAGGCTTTAATTAATTCATCCATGTCGACCTTGATTGCTCTTCCAATTGTTTTAATTATAGACTCTAACTCCATTATAACATAGGGTTCAATAGGGCCTTGCTCGCTCTGGATTATCGTATCCCATAGGTCTAGAGTTATTGCTTTTATCAAGATGCTACACCAATTGATTTTAGTAAATCGCTTAGTAAAATCGCTGTTAATAACCAAGTACCGTAGTATGTAGCTAATCCCCTGAGGTATAGTTGAAACTTACTCTTCGGATTGTATAGTGCACTTACAAATAACACTGTGAAGTAGTAGACTATTATCGACAACGCCCACGCATACCTCGACAACTCAAGGTGGTTTATGAATAGTGATGAAGCATAGACTCCAATACCGTAAAATAATCCAACCATGAACCTAAAAAACACTATTTTATCCTCAATACTCGCTCTATCCAAGGATTTCCTCAGTCTCTCAAGCATGGTGTGTAAGCACCTGTTTTGGAATAATAGGGTTACTGGGTGATATTAATGTTGATGTAGGAATTTAATGGTGTGTCTTCAATTGATCAAGAGGACTATGGACATATTAGATGTATATGCATGGGTCAGGATTCATAGAGTTGATTTAGCTAATTGCTTCGTCGACAATGCTTATAGGTCGAAATACTATTGGCTCTTAAAACTAAGGTGTGGTGGTGATTCAAGGTTCTTGAAGATCGAGCCTGGTGTGAGGATCCACCTATCAAGCACCGAGCCGGAAACCAAGACTATTGATAACTACACGAGGTTTCTTAGAGCCCATGTAAGAGACACGAGGGTTAATAAAGTAGATATGCCCTGGTGGGAGAGGATAGTGGTCTTAAATACTGGTAGGGGTGGTAGAGAGTACGTACACTATGTTGAATTAGTTCCAAGGGGTTTATGGATTATTACAAGCCCTGATGGAAAAATACTCTACGCATCTAAATTCGAGGAATTCAAAGACAGAGTTATTAAACCCGGGGTTCAATACAAGCCACCACCCCAGAAGGGTGTAAATCCACTTGACAAAACTACTTTGATCGAGTCTATTAAGAAGGGCAGGGATTTAGTGAGAGGCATTGTCTATGAGTGGGGTTTGCCTGGGTATATTGCAGAAGAGCTTTTACATAGAGCTGGGCTTTATGGATTGAAGAATGCTAAGCCAAGTGACGTAGGAGTGGTGGATTTAGATAAACTAGTGAATGAATACATGGGGCTCCTCAGAGAAGTTGAGGCGGGCTATGGGTACCTAGTGCTCGGTGAGGGTGTCCCAGAGTTATTTACTCCCTACAAACCTATTTTATTCACAGAAGTGTTTGCTCGAGAGATCAGGGCTTTCAGAGTTTTCGACGAGGCTATAGAAGCCTTCTACGCTGGTCTAGAGGCTTTAATCGAGGCTGAGGAGAGGAGGAAAGTACTTGAAGAAGAGGTTAATGCGTGGAGGAGGAGGGTTGAGGAGCAGGAGAGGGTGATTAGAGAGTATGAAGTGGAGTTAGAGGGGATTAATAGAGTGCTTGAGGCTATTTATGGAAACTACCAGTTGCTTAGTAGAATCATTGACTGTGTATTAGAGGTTAGGAGGTCTAAGGGGTGGGATTACTTAGGAGAGTGTGGGGTTTCAGGCTATGATAAGGGAAAAGGAGTGGTGTTTATTGACGTTGCGGGTGAGAGACTTGCCTTCAACGTGAGGGAGCCTCTTGATAAGCAAGTGATTGAGTTAGAGAGGGTGAAGGGGGAGATCTCTAGGAAAATAGAGAGAGCGAAAAAGATTATAGAGGAGCTCGCTGTTAAAGTGGCTTCTGCCGAGAAGGAAGCTAAAAGAATGGTATACGCAAAGCCTGCTCCAAGGTATTGGTATGAGAAGTATAGGTGGAGTATTACTAGGAATGGATTCCTCGTTGTTGCCGGTCGTGATGCATCACAAAATGAAGTCCTCGTTAAGAAGTACCTGGGTGGAGAAGACATATTTTTACATGCGGATATTCATGGAGCACCCGCGACAATACTATTCAAGCAGGGGAGAGAGCCTAGTTTAGTGGACATTGAGGATGCAGCCTATATAGCAGCATCATACTCTAAAGCTTGGAAAGCCGGTTTTAGCTACATCGATGTCTTCTGGGTGAAGGGTTTCCAGGTATCGAAGTCTCCTCCCTCTGGTGAGTACTTAGCGAGGGGTGCCTTCATGATCTACGGTGAGAGGTCATATGTGAAAACAAGGCTCATATTAGGAATAGGATTGAGGTTATTCTGTGACACAATATATGGAGACTACGTTAAAGTCTTCGCAGGCTCCCCCGAGGTAGTTAAGTCAACGTCTCTCTCATATGTAATACTCACACCAGGTGATAGTGATCCAGGGGAGTTATCGAGTACTGTGAGGAGGATCTTAGTTGAAAAAGCCATGGAGAAAACAGGAGTTGAGTATAGCGTTAGCAGTGAACAAGTATTGGAGTTAATGCCGGGGGACTCTAGAATCATTGAGTACGGTGTTGGCTCTGGAGGTATTGAATGCGCAGGTATCTAGTATAAAAACTTTGATTTACTTATACAAATATCTTGATATCAGTATTTAGGGTGCTCTAATTGGAGACTCAGCGGAATATAGAGATAGAGCTTCTTAAAATGCATAGTGTTAGAGAAATGCAGGTTGAGCTTGTTGAGAGGAAGGGTTTAGGGCACCCTGATTACATTGCAGACTCTGCGAGTGAGGCTGCCTCACGTGCTCTTTGTAGATACTATTTAAAGGAATTCGGTACAATACTCCACCACAATTTAGATAAGACACTAGTTGTTGGTGGACAGGCTAATCCACGTTTTGGTGGTGGTGAGGTATTAGAGCCCATATACATCCTAGTTGCTGGTAGAGCTACTACAGAGGTTAGATTAAGGGATGGCGTGCACTATATTCCATTTGGTAAACTAGTAGTGGAGTCTGTTAGAGAGTGGATTAGATCTAATTTTAGGTACTTAGACCCAGATTCCCATGTAATAGTTGATTACATGATAAGGAAGGGCAGTGCAGACCTAGTGACGGTATTTGAAGCGGGTAAGCAAAGTATACCATTAGCGAATGATACAAGTATTGGTGTTGGATTTGCACCACTATCAATACTCGAACAACTAGTCCTAGGGACTGAGAAGTTGCTGAACAATAGGGAGTTTAAGAAGAAGTATCCAGCTGTTGGCGAAGATGTTAAAGTAATGGGGTTGAGAAGGGGGAGTAAAATAATTTTAACTATTGCTTCAGCGATAATCGACCGTGAAGTTAATAATAAATACGAATACTTGAAGGTAAAGGAGGATATAGTAAGTGAGGTATCCAACTTAGTGCATAAAATAGCGCCTGACTACACAGTAGAAGTATACGTTAACACGGCTGACATCCCTGAAAAAGATAGCTTCTATATAACTGTCACTGGTACCTCAGCGGAGCATGGAGATGATGGGCAAACTGGGAGAGGTAATAGGGCTAATGGATTGATTACTCCCATGAGGCCTATTAGTATGGAGGCAACTGCTGGTAAAAACCCAGTTAACCACGTTGGAAAGATCTATAATGTCCTCGCCAAGTTGATAGCTGAGAGGGTTTACGCAGAGCATAGTGATGTATTTAGCGATGTCTACGTAGAGATCCTTAGCCAAATTGGGAAGCCTATTGATAGACCATTAATTGCGAGCGTTAAGCTTATTCCACGGGATGTATCCATTAGTGATATCCCTGTGCATTTGAAGAACGATGTAAGGGGGATAGTAGACGAGTACTTACTTAACATAAGGAGGATTACGGAACTCGTAGTTAACAACCAAGTGGATTTATTCTAGCTTGTTTTTCTCCTCGACTCCTGGTATTCCTTGATCATTTTAATAATCCTATCCCTCCTTTCCTTCGACTCTAATTCATCAATTAACCCCCACTGCTTCTTGATCTCGCCTATAATAGTGGACTTAACTAGCACGTAGTTCCCCAATTCAAGGACTGGTTGTTCAATTACAATGGGGACTCTAAGGCCGTGCCAGTTTAGGTTTTCAGTACCGGCTATTGTGACTATTCCTGTTTTCCACGCTTTAGCGTAGGAAATAGCTTGTTCTAAGTGTAATGGATTATCGAGAAATACAGGTTGACCACTGCACGCTTCCATGCTTGAGGATTTACAAATTAGAATGTACTCTCCCTTACCCATCTCCACGAGTATTCTCTCGAGGAGCATTATTCTATCCCT
>JAPWUD010000034.1 GCA_028275705.1 Desulfurococcaceae archaeon
CCTTGTACTCACGGGGGAGCCTCCTCAAGCTCTCCACTAACCCTGTTAAATCCTCCCTGGCGACTCCATATTGGTGTTGCCTAGCTAATATTGCGATTTTATGCGATGTCTTCTTAACCCAGTCCTCGACTATGCGTCTAGCCTTAGCGTGGAAGTGTGATATCCTCCTCTTAACACCCCTCCTCCTAAGCCATGAATTATATCTAGGAGAGGAGTACTTCTTCTCTAGGCTCTCAGCTAGTTGCTTGTAGCGTAGTGCTCGTTCAATAGGGGTTTTAAACCTATATTCAAAATGAGAATTACCAACTACAATGTGTTTTTCATTGACATCTATAGCTAAAACCCCTCTAGGGATATATTTCTGTGGTTTAGGTATGTGTTTAGATACTTCGAGAACTAGTTTTCCATCCTTGAACAACAGCCTAGCGTCTCCACTAGGATAATTGTCATACCTCATATCCCAGCCAATGACTTCTAGTTTATAGCCTCCAAGCAACTCCACGTAGCCACTGTTAATTCTATAACTATACTTATACGTCAACCAGATCCTCAGAGTCTTGGCTCTAGGCATGTCGCCTCTACTAGGGTTGTTGAGCCACGACTTAGCAATAGCTATTGCCTCTCGGTAGCAGTCAATAGCAACCTTGGATGGCAAGGTATACTTCTCCTTGAGGATATTATAGAGCAGTCTACGTGCCTTACCGAGCGTCAAAGCCTTGTTTTCAACCACTACTCCAATAGCATAGTTAAGTGCCTCTCTATACCTATACATGAGGCGCATTAACTCCCTGAATACTTTGGGCTCGGCTCTAACCCTTACTTTAACCGTCAGGGTTAGAGAGCCCTCATCGCCCGAGGACATAATCTACTAGACCCCGCACTCAGTTATGCTGTCATTCCTCAAATCCTTTATATACGATCCCCGCCTTAAAAGGCGAGGCTTTCGGTTGTAAATACAGTTTAAAGTGTATATTATTGATCAAGAGTGGTTGAAGACTTAGCGATTATCCATGGTCTTGTTCTCAAAATACTGTATCCTATTTTCCTATAGATCCTCACTGCTTCCTCGTTTCCCTCCTCGACGCAGAGGAATGCCGTGGCGCCAGATGATACTACTCTCCTAGTTGCAGCCGAGGTTACTGCTGTAGCGTAGCCTCTCCTCCTATACTCCTCCCTTGTGTATACATCACAGATGAGGCCTAGTTCTGGTAGTCTAGCACACACTGCTCCAGCGGATACTAGCTTGCCATCTACGAATACTCCATAATAAGTTCTCTTAGCAAGTTTTTCCCTGGCTTCTTCAATTGTTATTTCCACATCTTCTCGCCTAGCGTACTCTACAAACGCCTCTGAATGACTGGGGTTTAATTTAACAGCTACCTGCTCATTAGTACTTGGCTTGAATGACTCCTCTGTGCAGGTCATGTCGTGGAACCACTTTACCTCTATATTCTTAAACCCCTTTGATTGGAGGATGGAAGAAGCTCTCTCTATTGTCTCCTCCTCGGAGCTGTAGAGTTCTAGTATGTGTGGTTTAGCGGTGTCTAATGGTGTATTTCGTAGAAGCTCTAATCCACTCTCACCCCAAACATGTATTGCTCCTCCACGTCTATACCTCCATGTGAGTACATAGGACTCTACCTCGAGTTCCTGTGTTAACTTAACAGTGATCTCTGTATTCTCCGGCTCATAGAGTAGATCATATATAATGTAGAAGTGTGGTGGATAAAAGTCTCCCCTGTATAGCTCGATAAGCAGTGAGAGTAATTCTTCCACAGTGTAACTAGTAGACCCAACAACATGTATCCTCACATTAATCACCGTTTCTCGGTAGATGGTGGTTCATTGCCTTTCATATCTATTGATTTCAGCTCTCCACCATCTGCTTCTCAACGGTCTCCCCGAGCCCGCTCACCGCAGTGGCTCCCCACTAGTCGCCTAGGGTTCAAAGCCTCTACGGGTCTCGGGAGCCCGGGGGCACCAATAAGTTTGTAAGCATCATGAGGCTTATAAATCTCCTCGGGGATAAATCAACGAATATGGGTGCTGCAAATGAATATGAAGACTGAAACAGCCCTGATTAGGATATAATGTGCTTAATACCACTCTATTTAATACTTTACATACTATATCAATAGATCACGCTTCTAGACTCTAGTGTAGACTTCTACTCCCTGCTTTACCGCGGTTTCTCGCGCGTTTTTATCTATGAATGGAGTTATTATGACTAGTCTTGGTTTAACCCCTGTAACCTTCTCATATAACTTCCCCTTCCTCCACAGTGTTGAGACATCTCCGATGGAGGCACTAGCCTTCACTTCTACAAGTATGTGTAGGCCATTCTTAATCAACACATCAACCTCCACTTGCGAGGGGTAGCCATACACCTCACCAGCTTCATCGAAGTACACCCACTTCTCTACTCTACCTTTACCAAGAATTTCCTCTATAATACCCCTCATAGCCCTCCTAAATGCCGTCTCTGAGTGAATACCCCATCTAGCACCTATAGCTGTAATCCTCCTCATTAATGAATTAAATCTCCTGTCGTGTTCTAGTAGTTTTCTCTCTATGACCTCAAATCTCTTATCGTGCTCTAATAGCTTCCTCTCAATGGCTTCAAATCTCTTGTATGCCTCCTCCCATCTCTTATTGTTCTCTTCCCACCTCTTAGCCTCCTCCTCCCATCTCTTGGCTTGCTCCTCCCAGCGTTTATTATTCTCCTCCCATCTCCTCTCTTGCTCTCTCATAAAGTGCTGGAAGTCCTCGCGCAGTTTCTTTAATTCATTGAGTATAGTGTCAAATCCAAGTAAACCAGCCACTGCGAGTTTAAACTCCTCATCCTCCCTAAGCAACCTTAGAATTTTCTTCTTTAACTCAACTGTTTCCACGTTGAATCCCATATGTGTTTAAACTATGACGCTTAATATTCTTAATGATTAAGGAACTTCTGCAATAAATCTAGCGGGAATTCTGGTCAATTAAGAACTCTAGTTTGACTATTAAAACAGCCGTCTACTACATAAGTGCAACGACTATATTTTCACGTATTTAATATAGTACAGGGCTCCCTCAGTTTCCAACCTTTTACCGGCCTCTAGGAGCTAGAGTTTCTATTAGGAGAGAGGTTAAGTTCACTTGAATTATTCTAGGGGTTATCTGGCGTATGGAGCGTATTATGCACAACTATTACAACTAATGTAATTAATTACCAACAATAGCTCTTGGATGAATATAGAGTTTGTTCCTAGAGTATCCCAGTTTGTTTTCCAGGGACGAGGGCTACTTGTCATGGTTTAAGTGACAAGTATGTCATGGTGAGTGGGTACTATAAGGTCTAATAATCATAGTTTGTGATTGAGGGTGAAATTTGTGAGGTATGGTGTTTTACAACGTGGGTTACTGAGCGTAGTGTTTATTACTGTAGTCATCGTGGTATTAGCTTCATTGATACCCGCTAGTGCGTGTATAGACCCTAGGAGTCTCTACGCGGTGGAGGTTGTTTTAAATAAACCCGGTGTAAAGTACAACTTGACGATGCTAGAGCAAGTGGCTGGAGACTCTATTGTAAAAGTTGATAATTCAACTTATGTATTCAAGTACACTATATATCATTACTCTCTCCCGAGATGGGAGTTAACTAGTAAAATAGATTTCCTCGTTGAACTATATGAAGCGAAGTTCTGTAATAATGCACCATTCATCCCCGGAGTAAACGATCAGGGTGAAGTAGAGTACTATCTCGGGGTAAGAGTGGAGTTGATTGCACCACCAAACACTACGGTATTAAGCCCATTGAACCCCGCTACAACACAAACTATAGTTACAACCATTGAGGTTCATCCACCTCTAACTACCACTATGACGGTTTATTCGCCGCCATCCACCATAGTGAGAACTAATGAAACTACTACTGAGATTGGTGGAGCGAGTATTGTAACAGTATCTGTTATCCGCACTCCTCCCCCTACTCTAGCGGTTACAACATCTTCACTAAGTAATACATTTGTAACTACTACACCTTACAACACTCAGACCACGGATTCTATAAAGGTTTCTCCCTGGGACTATAAAATGGCGCTTAGGGGAGTCTTATCATTCCTCACAAGTGAAACCGGGGTTGTGGTAGGGTTAAGTCTCGAAGACATTGATAGAATAGTCCAGGCAGCTGAACCGGGAAAGGCAGGGTGGAATAGTAGGCTAATATACTCTAGTCTCCTCGGATACTGGGCTCCATACGATGAGCTTATTAATAGCGGGGTTGTCAAGGGGGCATTACTCCGTGGTAATACATGTGGATTCAGCATTTCATTTAATATAGTTAATACTATAGATTACATGAAGCCCCTACTCAACACTACTATTTCAGTATATACGCTTCATACCCCATCGCCTCAAAGCACAGTGATTTATCCCACAGTTCATTCAACACCATTAACAATGACTACTACTCCATCTATACCTGTCGAGTACCCTACTCCAACACCCTATCGAAGTGACTATATACTAGTTACAGTGTCTATAATAGCTGGGGTTTTAGCATCACTAATCATATACATAGTTATCTCCAAACGATACTAGAGTAGATCCTAAATTTATTTTTCCTCAATCATCTTGGTAAATAGGTGGGAGTCATACCTATTGGGAGAGAAGAGTTAGAGGCATACCTAAAGCTTAGAAAGCACGGTGAACCAGTTTCCATTAGGGGATTTCAAAGACTCATGGGGTATAATAGCCCGGGTAAAGCGGAGCGGGTTTTGAAAAAGCTTGAAAAAATGGGTTTAGTTGAGAGAACGCCATCGGGGTATATCGTGGGGAGGGACCTTCCTCCAGAGCTCTCATCATACATTATAATTAAGGGATACATGTTTCCCAGAACACTTTTGTATGCATTATACGCTTCAACAGTCATTATAGTGTACTCTATTCTCGCAGAGCCTCCGCATCCAACACTCATTCTCCTAGCCTCGATAATGGCACCATACTGGATAGAGGTCTTTAGAGAAGTAAGATTACTAAGTAGACTTAGAAAGGGGATGCATTAGAGCTTATATGAGTTATTAATTCTCCAATTAAGAGACTTAAGTCTAGAACACTCCACGAGAAGACCCCATGTAGTGTTTATTTACATTGAAATATCATTAAGATCTACAGGCTTCGTAGAGGCGTTTGTTTTTCGTAGAGAAGTATTTTTAGAGCTTGCACGCTTTATAATTTGAGGTGGGGGATTTGCAAAAGGCCTTCATATACTTGTCTCTCACTCTATTACTTGTAGGCATAATTATCTCCATCGCTGGCTTGTACTTCATCCTCATAGAGGGCATTAGAGTGTACTATAAGGACTTAAACCTCGTGGTCCCAGTATATGAGGTCTCAACTAAGTGGCCTGGTAACTACTCTGAGGTTGTTGATATACCACTAGTCATGGTGGAAGTCGTGGGTAGACCTTTCTCAGAGCCTTGGAGTTACACCTACAATGTTTCAATACCATGGAGTAACTGCACGGGCGGCGGAGATCTCTGGTTTGTATTAGAGGGGTATAAGTCTTTAGGGAATGCTTCACTATACGTAGTTATAGATGTATATGGATGCAATGATAATGGATGTCGATTACTTGTTTCGCGCGACACAGCGTCATTGCGGGAGGAGGAAGGTGGGTGTGGTTTTAATGGTGAACTCCGCTGCAAATTCGGGTTTAACACAAATGATAGTATATTGAATTACAAGTACATAAATATTAGTGCTAAACCAGCGAGAGGCCTCACTATCGACTATTTCGAGGCTCTCACTACATTGACGTGTTCATTTAACTACACTCAGCCATATCCAATAAACATTTTTAGTAAGGGAGGTGACTTCTACTATCTCCGCTTCCCGACATATATTGATCCAAGTGGCTTACTTAATGGGCTTTGCCTTTCATTAGTGGGTCTGCTCCTAATACTAGTAAGTATCTACCTGAGAATCCACCTAAAAACCATCCATTAGTAAGCTAGGAGGCGATAGAGAAGCAACTTACATGGGTATCGAGTAAGTAGTCACTGTGAAGAGCCTGGTGAGGTAGTAGAATCTAAGACCCTATGCTTTTCAATGCCCGTAGATTTAATACTAATCGTGAAGACTACTGGATCATAGAGGCTACTAGACAGTCGAGGTATACTTAGACCTAGCTCATGGTGGTTTAGAGAAAGAGA
Source organism: Desulfurococcaceae archaeon (assembly GCA_028275705.1). GTDB lineage: Archaea > Thermoproteota > Thermoprotei_A > Sulfolobales > Desulfurococcaceae > UBA285. Next base: position 6,195 of record JAPWUD010000034.1, read on the forward strand.
TCTTGGTGTTTCTCAGATAGTCTATGAACACTCTTTTTGAGCGGGTGGTCAGCTAGTTTAAATTGCCTTGGATACTGGTTTTCTCAATGTATTTCTTTATTGATTCTATGCATCTACTCACGACTTCGTGGATTACGTTGCCTGGGAGGACTCTGAGCTCCCTAAACCTCTCGTATAGGTAGAGCTTTGCTTCTATTGCGCCGTCTTCTTTAACGTGTTTTATAATTCTATGTGTTGCGTCGGCTATTAGGGTTTCCGCGTTACAGGCGTACTCATCTATGCAACTACCAACTCTAATGACTGTTATGCCCTTAGACTTGAGGTACATGAGCTCGTTGAAGAGTCTTCTAAATTCACGCTCAATTCTAGTGGTTAAGAGCTTAAATATGTGGACTCCATAGAAGACAAGAATATCTGGCTTTGTCTTTTCTACCAGGGATAACTCCCGGGCAAC
>JAPWUD010000037.1 GCA_028275705.1 Desulfurococcaceae archaeon
TTGAGGTATCTGGGCTCTCTATACGGGTTAAGTGGAGGGGCCGTGACTCAGTTAGCTTACTGGGCCTCTTAACGGAGATTAATAAGAAGAAGGAGAGGTTTATAGTAGTGCTGGACGAGGTACAGTCCACTAGGCCCCCGTTATCATACGAGTTGAAGAATGCAATAGCATACTCATACGACAACCTAGAGAACATTACATTCATCCTCGCAGGCTCCGAGGTCGGCCTACTACGAGACTTCCTCGGCTACGAAGACCCATCCTCCCCACTATACGGCCGTGGAGTATACGAAGTAGTAGTTGAGAGGTTTACACCAGAGTTGTCGAGAGAGTTCCTCGAGAGGGGTTTTAGAGAAGAGGGACTAGAGCCGCCTTTTAGTATTATAGATGAGGCTGTGGGCTACTTCAATGGAGTGCCCGGTTGGCTTGCATTGTTCGGCCGTAGATACATTGACAGCGTGGGAGACTTGGCAGCTGTAAAGGAAATGGCCGTGGCTATAGCTATGGATGAACTAGGAAAGCTTGGCGTTAGGGAGAAAATTGTGTTGAAGGCTATTGCGAGTGGTGCTAGGTCCTGGAGCCAGGTTAGAGACTACATAGTCGAGAAACACGGCTTAGCACTACCCAAGTCTACTCTAAGTAGGCTCATAGAGAAACTCGAGAAACTAGGGATTGTAAGGGACTACGAGTTCCTAGATCAAGTATACCGGGAAGCAGCTATCAAATTACTAGTGAAGACAGAGTAGACAGGCCGAGTACACAGTGCAATTGTTGATGCTGGATTGAAAACACCTAAATCATCGGTGACCGCGCGGCCAGCGTACTGAATATTGTTTAAGTTCACTGTGGAGGTTCCAGTTACCCATAACTACCTTACTTTACCAAATAATAGAAATATTATTGCTCCAAATAGTATTCCCGTTGGAAACATTTTCTATGCTGTCTTTCCCTCCGTTGGCTTCTATTCTAATATATTCGCATTGATCGCTTCATGGAGATCGCTATATCCCCCATTAATCTTTACGTTCAGAGAATGCACCGACTAACAACCTCCTTACATCTATGAGATAACTCCATATATCATTCCATGAACGGGTTATACACTGTGTTTTGTACCTCACAATGTATGAAGGGTTGAATAGGAGGATAGCTACAAATCTTAGACGTGTTCAAGCGGTGGAAACCAGTTTTTACATACTTTACTACTTTAATAATTTCCACGTAGCTACTACTAGTTAGCACCTACATGCCATTTTGAAATATATTGAACTCTACCAATTCACATTCACGAAGACGTGCAATAACCCGATAGAGGGATCGTTTTAGACTCATTGCTAGACTATAAGCAGTCTTTAATCCAGCACAATGTGAAGTATTAATAGCCCGAGAGAGAGTTCTTAGTATAGGGGCGTATCTAGGTGATTGAGTCTCTCACAATAGAGAATTTAAGAGGCATTAAAAAACTCAGTATAAGTGGCTTAACAAACATAAACATATTCGTAGGGAAAAATGGAGCCGGTAAATCGACTATTCTCGAAGCCATATTCTTGGCGTCAACGTTCTTTAACAAAGAAGATACACTGAGAGGTAAGAATAAACTAGACTACATCGTGAAAAGGAGAGCTGGTAGAGGGAACTGGCAAAATAGTAGGGATATCTTGTGGTATGCAAGGAATACTAGCGAAGACATCACAATAGAGTTAAGATTTAGAACAGGTAATTCGCTGAAATTTAAAGTACCCTACGCAGGCGAAATATCCCTACAGATTCCATCAGAGGAGAAGGCAACCGGTAAGGCTACTTGGCTTAAGCCCGATAATTACCTAGATGTGGCCCGGTCCCTCGGGCTTGAGAAGGAGACTGTGTATTTACGTGAAGTAGTTTTCCTCGATAGTAGACTTTCTGTTTACGATATTGAGCGGAGAGTTTGGAGGTATTTACTCGATAAGAGACTCGATAAACTAGTGGTGGATCTAGTTAGGGATGAATATGAACCTAGAACCGAGAGCATTACCTATAAGCCAGGTATTAGTGGATTTGTGTTGTCTATTTTACTGCCACACACTAGTGTAGAGATTGATGGGCTTGGCGATGGCGCTAGAATAGCTATACTATATGCGTCTATACTTGCCCTTGTTAGTGATACTGGTGTTCTCATAGAAGACCCCGAGGTCCATCAACATCCTGGTGGACTATTAACTCTCTTAAAATTCACATTGAAGATGGCGAAGGAGAGAAATCTACAGTTATTCATTACTACTCACAGTCTGGAATTAGTTAGTATTGCAAGGGAGTTATGCAACAAGTATGGACTCGATGTTAAAGTATTCTACATTGAGAGAGACCATGAGACAGGCCTCGTTGATGTAAGAACTATAGATAGAGTGGATCTTGAGGTACTCGAGAAAATGGGATTAGACCCGAGGCTTCTGCACGTACTGTAAAGGCGTAGTCTATGACACTAACGCAACTCAAACCCAGGGAAGAAGCGTTCACAAAGATACTATTAGACGTGAAGAAACTCGATGCTATAGTCATTTGTGAGGGCCGTAGTGATGTAGAAGTCTTTAAGAGCATTCTCCAAAAGCTCTCTACTGTAGTAGAGCGGGGGTTTTCCATAGGCTTTACCGACGCCGAGGGATTGAGTAATATTCCAGATATGGCTACAGCGATAGCCGCTCTCTCCAAGCTCTCAAGGAGACTTAAGACCTTGGTTGTAGCTATTGATGCAGATGAATACACAATCGAAGAGAGAGCTATTGGGCTAATTAATGGTCTGAGAGCACGTGGTACCGTTGTAGAGGATGTTGAAAAGAGTGGTTATCACAACCAAGTCTACGTTGCCGATGTTTTATCTAATGAACGGAGACTCAAAGTATTGATTCTAGTAAATGGAGATTTCACAATACCATCAAGGAAACACGTATTGGAAGACCACTGTGTAAAACTCTTAGGCATCCCGGTGAAGGGGGATATTGACTCCACTAAGGAGATAATTGGGGAAATTGAGGTGTGTGTTGAGCGCATAAAAGCACTTCCACGAGACGTAGTCTGCGAATACTTTGGACACGTGTGCAGAGCTCTGGAGATGATGCTCCAGTATCCTTAATTATAAAGTAGTCTTCTATGAATATCGGTTGATTACTACGTGGTAGCTGGAGTCGAGTATAATTGTTCTCGATCTATTCCAACTACATCTCTCTCGAGTTCTCTCATCTAGGCTGATCATCCCAACGCAGAAGAGTAGACCCTTTGAAACCCGCTTTAATCATGTGAACTATTGAAACCTGGGTAAATCACTCATAGGTTGCAATAAGTGACTATTTAAAACGACTCTTTTCAACGCCTGTTCCTTGAGGATAGGTTTAAAAACAAGGTTTCTGGATGAAATATAGGCGGATTATATTACTGGTGGAGCCTTATTAACTTTCTTCGCCATCATCTTCTACATATCGCAGTGAGACTTTAACAGCGACGTCTAGAACACCCTCCAAGTGATACTTTCTCTCGATCTCTCTTAGTTTCTCATAGTCTCTATCAAGGTAGCTCCAGAGAAACCTTCCACGTCCGCAATTAGGGCACTTAGTATAAACTATGCCCCTCTCCACGACTAAAGCGATCCAGGGGTGTCCACAGTACTCACACTTCTTCTTGACTCCAAATGGTATCACATCACCCACCCATAAGTAAGGAGAGGGGAGATGACAATACTGAGTATAAAGGACTATTGCTCATTATTATAGGATGGACCTTATTAAATATTACCTACATACTAAATTCATGGACTCCCCCTACTCTATGCTCTCGGCTTCGTGAATTTAACTAAAATGGTATGCAGACCGGATTTAATGAATTAGCACTCGCTGATCGAGGAAGATGTATTCCTTAAAACTCCTTTGTTTAGCCACCAGGCTCCCGATAACTCAACACGTCCTTTCTCCTGGGTATATTTGACTCTAGATCGACTGTGGTTTTTAACTCCATACGAGTCTGTATGAATCCAGCACTGGATACTATGTACTTACTCATAAACTAGACTATTCTCTGTGAACTCCTAGTTGTTGTTGATGGGTCGTCTGTGAACTTCCACAATCCCTTTCTAGGACTAATTATGATTACTCCTAGTTCCTCAATCAACGCATCGCTCATTAAAACCTCTCTCTCAGTTAGTGATACAACGAGGTCTGCTATGACCTCACGTGAAGACCTATCCGGCTCAATAATAGAGACTCTACACGCTCTTGGGTAAACATACATTGTTACCGATCCACCGGGAGTATCGTACTCTAGTAGACTAGGCTTACCCAGCTCACTAATGTCTATATTCTTCTCCAGTAGGAGATTATAGGGGATGAGTAATTGCGGTTCATCAGTTTCAAAGCCAGTATTAGCGAGTGCAATGGCCTCGAAAACCCTCACACCAATAACCACTCTCACCTTGACTCTCACACCCAAACCACTACACCCTCCTCGGCTTCAAGTAGCCAACTCTATACTTCTTCTTCAATACAATATGGCCCACTCTATACCTCCTACGAGAACCACCGATCTCTACACCCATGAAAAACACCATCAACTCCAATAATATGTCTCAATAAAGGCTAATTAATAGCGTATGCGGGACAAGCAATTCATCCAGGCCACATTCCCCCTACTCCCATTAGCCCATCACAGCCTCTATTCAGGTGGCACCATGAGGCCTACACTGCAGTAGCACTTAGTGTACACAATGTAGTTTTCCATAAGTCCAACCCCTAACTATAAAACTCGGACTTGGCTTTGACGAGGAATCACGGGGCCGGATCCATGTCTATAGGGGGCTTTACTTCCCAGTAGGGAGGTTTGTGGTTGAGGAGTAGGATAGGGTTTTATTGTTTACCAGTGTGTAGTGAGTGGTTGTTTTGGGGTTTATTGTTGAGGTGTTTGTGGTGGTTGTAGTTTTTATTCATAGTGTGTGATCTAGCCTACTGGCGATTAACGGGTGTGTTTCTATTTGCATGCTCTTCACTAGTTTTCTACCCAAGTCTACTGCTTGACGCTGGAGTCTCCTTAATCCAAGTGTTGCCGCGAAGTATAGTAGCCCGCCTAGTATTTGCTTAATTGGTGTTGGTGCATTCATAACTAGCTTCATCGATATCCCCCCTCAACTTCTTTATAGCGTCGTAGACTGCTATGAGTATTAAGTCTAGGTTCTCTCCACGTGGTAGTAAGTCACTAGTGTATACGCCTTTACTCCCCCTTAGACTCCCACTTGGTATGAATGGCAGTGGGAATATGAAGACGTTGTATGGCTCGAGCCTCTCAACGAGCTTAATGTTTTCTCTAATGTCTTCAGGTGTCTCACCAGGTAACCCAACGATCATTGTTGCACACACCCACCAGCCGGCATCGTTTAACACTAATACAGCGTCTTCAACCAATCTACTCCACTCTTCCGCTTGGAATGGCTTAGGCTTGCCGGGTGCAATGATCTTTATGAGCCTTGGACTAGCTGTTTCAATACCCATCTCTATAATTGAGAACTCTCCACTACTAAGCCCGAGTAATTCACCAACTTCCCTAACTAACTTGGGATTTGCCATAACCGTGGATGCTGTGGCGAAGTCTACAGATACAGACTCTACTCCTGGGTATTCTAAGACTGATTTAATGAGCTCTAAGACTTTCTCCCCACGTGGGTATAAGTCTGTGGAGCCATACCTAAATATGTCTTCAGAGTGTAGTGTTATCTTCCGCTCCCCACCCAACACATTAACTTCAACCTCCTTGAGTACCCTATCTAATGGTATAATTCTATACATTAGTAGAGTGGGGTTGCAGAATCTACACCCACGCCCACAACCCCTTGAAACCTCCACTAGACCCCTCGACGGAG
>JAPWUD010000038.1 GCA_028275705.1 Desulfurococcaceae archaeon
GAGCCCTCATCGCCCGAAGACATATTTACTCAACCCTACACTTAGCTATATTGACCTTCCTAAAACAATTAGGGCACGTAGCATAATACTGCTTCCTACCCCTATAATCCCAGACATACCCACACTTAGGACACTTCAACTTCACCAACCAACCACCAACCAACTAATATAGAAAGCCCCTTTATAAACCTTTCTACTCCATCCCTGCCTTAAAAGCGAGGCTTTCAGTTGTAAATGGCGATATCGGCATTGGCCTCGGGAGGAGTAAATACTCCATAGAATGGTAGACTAGCAAATAATGCTAGAATAGTCACAGTCATTAGCACTGTTCCAATGATCTGCATTAATGCAGCTTACTTAAACTTAGTTAATCCATATAGTGCCATGTATTCTGGAGGAGGGGTTTAGCTCTCATATAGGTTTATATGACTTGATGTGTTTTCATCGCTTCATCTTTGTTCCCCCCGCATCCCGCTCGTGTTTTCATTGGGCTTGGGGGTGTTCGGGGCTACCCCGGGAGCCCCACATCTTGAGTGTTTCTTAATAAACTTCTTGTAGATGTTTAGTGTTGCAACAACATCTCTATCACCCATGAAGCCGCACTCCCTACACCTCAATACTCTATGCTTGTCTTCAACGAGTTTCTTACCACACCTAGGGCATTTCGACGATGTTCCTCTAGGGTCTATCTTGATGACCTCCAGACTCCTCTCTCTAGCCTCGTACTCTATGCAGAATTGTATTCTACGGTAGAACCACAGTCCAAGCTTCTTATTGAATCTCTTATCCTTCTTATTGTTTTCTTTCAGTTTCTCCAGGTCTTCGAGGATGATTACTGATTGGTATTTGAGTGCTAGTATAGCTATTAAGTCTCCTATTTTGTGGGAGTAGTCCCACGAGATGTTCTTTATCCTCTCACCGTGTCTCTCAATGGCTTTTCTAACACCCTTGATGAATCTCCATGACTTTGGATACCTCCTCTGGATCCTCTCAATCCAGATTTTGTGAGTCAAGATCTTCCTGTGCGGTGTCTTAAACCTCTTCAACCTGATTAGTCTACCATTGAGAGTGAACAATGTTATTGTTACATTGTCGAAGTTTAAGTCAATAGCCATTACCGTCTTGGGCTTTAATGGTTTAACAATTCTCCTAAAGTACACTGAGATCCAGAATTCGTTGTCCTCGTACTTCACTACTAACTCATAGTTGCTCCAACCTCTAAACTTCTCAACTCTCTCCTTTGACGCTATAAGCCTTAATTTAACTTCATAGGCATAGTGTAGCTTTAGTATTAGAGTCATGTTGTCTAGGTCTAACCTGTAGTCGTACTTGTCTACTCTAGCACTCAGCCTTCTGAGAACAGGCTTCCTACCACCGTTACTCCTCGCTGAATCCACTAAACTACTAGCATAGACATATATCTCCTTGGCGTGGTGTGCTCTAAAACCCATTGAGACTAAGTCGCTGTAGAATAGCCTGTGCAGCTTCTTCCAGGAGAGTTTTTTATTAATACTCCAAATTCTATCTACGACTATTTGGACTGCATCACGGTATAGCCTCAGGAACTCTAGGAGCTTGTCACAGCCACCCTCGGGGAGAGCCCTCGCCTTCAAAGCCTCAACAACCACGGGCTCTTCACCCCTCACAGAGTAGCTCACCAGTATTGTATATTTTGATAGCGGGGTTTATAAAGGTGTCTATCAGTATTAATTATTGGTGGTAGAGTGGCTAAGTTCATATATGCAAAATGCTCAGTGATAAAGTATAGAGGTGGAACAGTAGTCCTATACCCACTGGCCAAGTACCAACCCGAAGTAAAACCACTACACGGTAAAAAAGTACACGCAGTAATAATAGCAGAAGAATAAAATTCAAACCATATAAACCAATATGAAACCTGAAACAGCTGTGAGAGGCTGGGTTTGTGAATACGTTGCTACCATACTTTCACCGGGTTTATTAATTAAAAGAAAAAAGTGTTTATAAACACGGTTTGGTTACTAATGTTCACCACAATCACTACGGTTTGTTTATGACTACATTAAGTGTATTCCTAGTCCATTGGTTTAACCCCTCTGAATCAATATCCATAATTAACCCTAGGCAAAGTATCTTTGCAGTAAGTCGAAGTGTGCAAGTCGTAAATTCCTTCTCCACTATCCGTTATCAACCGATTCTTACAGTAATTAACGCGTGTTAAGTTCATGTTGACGCTTGAATAGGCTTTATCTCCACGTGACCAAACCCCGTTGCTCTACCCGTTCCCACTCCAAGAGTCATTGCATACGCCACGATATTACCCAGCCAATCCTCCACATTAATGCCTTGTTCTTCTAGGTGTTTTAAGTAATCAATATCTAGTCTATAGTTGACGTAGCCTACTAGCGCTGGTATTGGTTTATCGGTATAGTAGATCCACTTCACTCTCGCAGTCTTAAACATAGTGTATGTTTCATTGAAGAGTCTATGCACTCTCAACAACTCTCTACGGTAAACACCCTTCTTAATACCTCCAGCTAGGTATAGTTTAGTGTATATTGGAACAGCAAACACGTTCATTGGAGACGGTATGAAGGTCTTTTGCCTCCTCCTAGTCTTCAATGGATCTCTCAGTAGCACTGGCGATGAGAAAACTACTTTAACCCCCTTACTCTCTATTACTCTCCGAACTATCTCTCCCGCTGGGATAAGGGGGTTGACGACTTCTATTGACTCGATCTCAACGCACACCCTTTGCTTAATGAACTCAAAGCACTCAACGTAGTTCAACAACTTCGATACTATATCTAATCCCTTGATACCAGACTCGTAGAGGCCGATGTAGAAGTAGTAGTCTCCATTAAGCTCTATAATTGTAGGGGATTCAACGCACTTAATCAACTTTCTAGAACTCTTGCAATCTGCGTAACTATATATACACTCTACTTTATCCCCTCTACTCTTATATAGTGGCGTAATGTGAATAAGCTTGGGTACAGGACCCTTACTCGGCTTAAACCAATCCTCTAATTGTGGATAAGCTCTTATAAGTAGCGACTTCACAAGTCTACCCGTATATAAGTATCCATAAAAACCCGCAACTCTAACTCCAATTCTGATTAATGCAAGGCCACTTGGCAATACACACCAGCCATATAGTAATCTCAACCATTCTCCTTTCTCAAATGCATATTAAACTACACCCGGTCTTTTTAAGTAGTTAACAGGGTCTAATGAATAACTTGGAGGTATGCATGGAGCTTAATGATGAGAACCCAGGTAGTAAAAAACTCCATCACGCGCTTAAATCGAGCAAAAGAACTGTCAGTAAACTACACACTGATACTTTACTAATGCTACACTCCATAGCCATCCTTGATAAAACTACATCAAATTTCACTAAGATAGGTATTCCAATAATACTTGTTGTTTACCTCGCTAGGGGGTTTGCAAACGGTATTTTTATTCCATACTCTATGACGTATATTATTGATGGACTGAAAAACCAAGATAATAAGTTATTTCAAGGAGGAGTAATGCTTTTAATAACTACAGCATTGGTCTTTGTAGTAACAGAGATCGTTCAAATGATTTACTTCAAGAAGCTTACACGAGGTATTGCCTCAATGAAGCGATACATAATTGATAGGATCAAGAGGGAGGGAGTGCGTGAAGACCCCGAAGACCTTGTTGGAAAAATCTCAAGCGATGTAGACTTTGTTGTGTGGAATGTAAACGCAGTGTTAACAACACTCTTTCCAAATCTATTCACAGCTATAACTGCACTGTACACTATCTACAGTTTCGCCCCCTCTATTGGATTTATAGCAACTGCATCAATAACACCATACGTTCTATACGCAGAAATATACTCTAGGAGGGTAGAGACATATAGAGCGCAAGAGAGGAAAATGTATGCACAGAGCATAGTCTACATTAAGAACATTGTATATGGGGAGAGCGTTAATGGAGACCTAGATAAGACCCTTAAGACCTGGGAGTATTCAATTAACAAGATACTATGGATTGATAGATTCTACTTTGCCACAGGTATGGCGACGTGGTTTTCATCCATGGGGTTAATAGCTGTACTAGCGGGTAGAGAGGTTACTATGGGTAAACTAGGTTTAGGTGTTTTATCAGGAATACTCTACGCTACACTCACGACACATAGTGGAATGCTGAACGCTATGTGGGCTCTCTGCGTCCAGGGCCAGACAGCTACTACGCTAAAGAGAATATTAAACTACTTGGAATCAAGTAGTGATACAAGAGGATACAATGTATTGAGACAATTAGCTTTTACTAAACCAAAGAAGTCCATTCACTGAATAGTCTCTATATTGAAAGCAACTGCTTTAACTCAACCAACTTATCAACTACACGCCTACTTCTACAGATTTCCTCGAGGTACTCCAAGTCCAGTTTATTAGCCCAAGTAGCCATTAGCCAAATCGCCTTGTCACGATCCTCTGTAGACCCCCAGTTTTTCCATCCATCAAGATATATAGCTATAAGATCCTCAACGGGGTCTAAGTATACGTAATACTCCTCCACAAGGATCTTCACGGGGGGCTTACCCCTATTGTAAACCGTTGAAACTATATCTATCGATTTCAATGAGAGAACATCATATATTGGGAGAAATCCACGTCCAATTCTCTCGGAAAACCCTGCGAGAAAAGATTCAACAATCCTCACATCTCCCTCTACTATTACGTCTACATCCATGGTCCTATATACCCTACCCGTGTAGATCTCTACTGCAAAACCCCCCGTAATTATTATTCTACCCATACCCCGCTCCCCTAGGAATGTGTTTGGCCTGTTACTGATCTAAAAATATTTGTGATTAATTGTAAGTAGATGCGGATACGTGGTTTTACCTGTGTGTGTTGCGTGAATCGCTTTATAAGCTAGGTGTAGTAAGTGGGTGGAGGGGTTTACTGATGAGTCTCCCTGTGAGGGCTACTGTGACCGCTAGGGTGGAAGCGGTCACTCCCAAGGGAGATGAGGGATTATTAGTAGAGTTCTTGAGGACGTATCGTGACTCAGTCCAGATAGTTATAGATGAGATTTGGGGTTTGAGTGAGGCACCATCGTGGACGGAATTACACAGTATGTTCTACAATAAATTAATTAGAATGGGCTTTAGAGCACACCATGTATCAGAGATATATAAACGAGCTAAGGAAGTTGTTGAGTCAACTAGGAAGAATAATGGTTCAAAGCCATTATTGAAGAAACTAACAGCTAGAATACACACTCTAGACTATAAAATAGACTTGAATACAAAGACGATCAAGATAGCAGTACTACACGGTAAATGGATTGAGTTGAAGTTGAAGTGGTATAACTACCTCAACAAGTACCTCGATGGCTCTTGGAAACCAGGTGAAATAATAGTAAGCTATAGACATGGTAGATTCTACGTTTATATAACGTTCCACAGAGACGTTGTATTTAGAGAGCCTAGAGTAGTTATGGGTGTAGACTTAAACTTCAACAACATAACATACACTATACTTGATTTAAACAGTGAATTAGTCTCTATAGGTGTAATACCATTCAGGGGTCTTAGTAGAGCACTACACTATAGGAAACTAGCCGAGAATCTCCAGAGGAAGCATCCGAGGAACTGGAGGTTCTTGAAGTGGGCTAGAAGGATTAGAGCTAGGTGGCTTAATAAGGCTAGGAATATCTTAGTAGACACAGCACATAGAGTATCTAAAAAACTCGTAGAAGTAGCTAGAGAATACA
>JAPWUD010000017.1 GCA_028275705.1 Desulfurococcaceae archaeon
CCGTTTGTCCCTAGATGCTCATTTTTATTGGTTTATGTTTATTTATTGCATCTAGGGGCTTCCACCTCGCCCACTGGGTTTTAGTGACTACTGTGGGGTCATGGGTGGCGGTCGAGCCCAACGGCATGGGGCTCCCATCTAGGTTTAGCCCGCTTAGGCTTGGAGCATTGCTCCCATTGCCTAGGCGGGCTTTGAAAAGCAGATTATAACACGCAGCAATATCTCTATGCCATATTTCTCCACCCTTAGAACACCTACCAATTCTACAACCATTACTGTAGACTATTTTGGTGTTGTGTACTGGACACATCCTAGATGTATTCTTTGGGTTTACATAGATTACTGGAACTCCATGCTCTCTAGCCTTCTCCTCAATAGCTCTCTGGACTCCTTTGAAAGACGCCTGGTATATCCTGTGCCTGAGTTGGTCGTCTTTGATGTGGTTAATCATCTCCTTACCAGGGTTTTTACCAAGCCTCTCTAAGACAATGGTATACTGCCTCTCCTTAGCAACTCTAACAACTATGTTCGCTAACTTCCACTTCAAATCACTCTTCTTTTTCCTCTCCTTTAACTTTCTAAAGATTCTTCTCTTAACCCTACAGTTAACCCCGTAGAGTTTATCGTATTTGCCTTGAACCCTCTTCCTGCGGTAGTAGTAGCCCAAGACCATGTCTCGGAAACCGGTCTCAAAGAGATATACTACGCCATTAACTAGTACAGCCACATGGTTTTCGTTGACATCAACACTAATAAAGCCCCTGGGTCTATATGCCTCAGTAATCTTCTTGAAGACCAAGTAGATGATTAACCGATTATTTTTCTTATCAAGCTTCACCTTAGCCTCTGAAGCTTGTCTCCAACCACTATTCAAGTATTTCCAGTACTGCTTATGAGGCTCTAGCTCGATCACAACCCAGCCTCTGTGAGTAGCTATCTCAATACTCGTCAAACCCTTCATCCTCCATAAATGGTCGTCCAGCCACATGGAGACCCTATCAACCACTGGAAAATCCCTCCTCGCTAAGCCCTTCTTCCTGCGTTTAAAGAAGCTCTTAACCCTAGTAGATGCATCTTGACACGCTGTATATGCGTAGTGCGATGGTAGCTGTGGATATAGAGACCTTAGCTCCCCGTACTTCAAGGCCTTCAACTTAGTAAAACTAGTTACTCCACTCCTCGCAGCGTATAGTACTAGTTGCTCAACCACATTCCTATACATACCCTCAAGCTCGACAAAGACTCTGAATAGCTTCCTAGGTAGAGGAGTAGACTTAACAACAACTGTTCTAGTAACTTCACTCACTCTTTTCGACCTCTTCTAGCAACTTCTTGAAGCCCTCGACAAGCCTCTTCTTCTTGCGGCTCCTCAACCCGTAGAGCTTCCCAGCGAAAGACGTCACAATCTCTATTAAGTCCTCTACAAGCTCTTGATAGGCATCCTTGGGCTCCTCTCTAAAGGCAATCTCGATTCTAGCGCCATACTGCTTGAAGAAGTGTTCTAGGTATTCGAAGCCAAACCTCGTCAATCTATCTCTATACGTTACTACAACTACGTCTACCTGTCTATTCACTACATAATCGAATAGCTTTAGCAGACCTCTCCTATCAGTCTTCAACCCGCTTGCTACATCGCTCAGCACATCAACAACTCTATATCCTTTAGATGAGCAATACTGTGTCAAGTATTCTACCTGCCTCTCCAGGTCGCTCTTCTGATCAGAGGAGCTTACGCGGGCATATACGATTGCTCTGACCTCTTTGCTAATAGGCAAGCCCTCAGCAATTCTCCTAACCTCGCTCTCGGGAATCCTAAACACACCACCAGCAGTCCTAATAGCCCTAATCCTACCCTCTCTAACCCACCTAGAAAGAGTAGAGTAGCTAATGCCAAGCCTCTGACAAACCTCCTTAGGCCTCAGCAACTTCTCCGAAGGCCCTGAAATAGCTGACACCAGCAATAATAAACAAAATCGAAGCTTATAAATCTAACTCACAGCCATCAAATACGAAATAGCCCTCTCCTAGCGGCTAGTGCGTAGTATATTGCTTTCGCCTCTATGAAGTCGCCTAGTGTTAGTGGAATGGAGTCGTGTATATTGTATATTACTTCACCGCTTGTATTGTTGACTATAAATGCTCTAATTATTAAGCCTATCTCGTGTTTCTGAATGATTCTCGCTGGGATACTCCAGTCTCTTAGTGTGGAAAACCACTTTTCTATATATGGCTTAATGACTTCATAGGGTACATGTATTAATGGAATACCATTATAGCAACCACTAGCTAATGGAACTGCATGCTCTGGTGCTACAATGTCCATGTATATACATAGTGTTACATTACCCATTGTTCTCAAAATATTGGTTTCCTCAACGTACTTATCCTCCACGGGCTTGAATAACTTAAACTCCAGGTACAAACCTGGATCTGGTTGACCAGACCCTACAATAGTCATAGGGACAGAGGCTAAGGCTATAGATATAGCAATTAATAATGCTATATGCCAGTGTTTATTCATCTTCTCACTCATTTACATATTTCCCTCTCTTTCTCTATAAATTTTTTATTAAAGATCTAGTGCAGGATTTCTAAATCACCTACTCAAGACCCCACTTGAGTGCTTTAGCGGTGGTTATTGTTGTGATTACTAGCCACGCTGTAATAGATATTATGGGGTACACTGGTATAATCCATGTTTTAGCAATAATTGCTCTTACAATCTCTGCTAGTGCTACTGTGGGTATTCCCATACTAATTGTTCTCAAAGGCTCTGGTAGTATTGTAGTGGAGTATAGTACTGGTGGTAGAAATACTGTGGCTGTAGTTAATGGATTTGTTATAGCTGATATATTCATCGGGTTCTTCACCCGTAGAACTATTGAGAGGGAGAAAAACGCGCCAAGAGCCATTGCTAGCGGCGTTAGTATTAGAGGAAATAGAACCACCTGTATTTCGAAACCCGACGTGACGGCTATAATAGATAGTGGTATGAGAGATGCTAACTCCATTGGAAGCATTCCTATCACTAACCCAGTAAAGTATTCTAGGAGTGTGAGTGGAGATGCTATTATCCTCTCCCACTCCCTGGAGACCCTATGCCACCCAACCTCTTGAGTAATAATGTTTAGTCCGAACTCCCAAGCTGATACAACCATAAATATTGGTATGACGGTTTTTGCAATAGTATAACCTCCCCAGCCATATGCAATTAAAACTATTGAAAGTGTAAACATTAAACTCTGAATTATCCACATCCACTGCCTCTTAACCCATGCAAAGTTAAATCCAGCAACACCTAGAATTCTCCAAGTAATCTTCACTTCCCACCACCCACGATGTGCAAGTACACATCCTCTAGTGAAACGTCTTTAATTGAATATGAGAGGGGTCTACAATTCTCACGAATATATTCAGCCTCCTCTAAGCTCCTAGTCCAAGTAATAGTTTTTCCACCAAGGTTTATGTAGTGCTTGTCGCCTAGGCATTTTAAATCAGTGTTTTCCAATATGACTCTATACCTATATGGAATTCTAGCGAGAATATCTAATGGGGCTCCCTCAGTGATAACAACACCATTATTTATGAACGCAACATAGTCTGCTATGAGCTGGGCTTCCTCAAGCATATGCGTTGTAAGCAGTACTGTAGACCCTGTTTTACCAGCAATTTCCTTGACTAAACTAAGAACCTTATACTTAGATTCAACGTCCAATCCAGCCGTAGGCTCATCTAAAAATACTACTTCAGCACCAGATGCAAGAGTAGACCCCACAAGCACTTTCCTCCTCTCACCACCACTTAAAACCCAAATCCTACTCCTAGATACTCGCTCCAACCCAAGTAACTCAATCCAGTACTTAGCTTCCTGTCTCGCCTCAAAGTAGCTAAAACCCCTCATCATTAAATTATAGACAATGAACTCATATGGAGTAATGTCGCCTGTGAATCCATAATCTTGAGGCATATAGGCGATTCTCTTCCTCACCTCGCCATGATCTCGGACAACATCGAAACCCTCGACTCTAGCGAAACCCTTACTAGGCTTGTAGAATGTAGCGAGAATTCTCACAGTAGTTGTTTTCCCCGCGCCATTTGGCCCAGCTAGAACTCCTATACTCCCCTTCTTAACATTAAAACTTACACCTCTGATAGCCCAAAATTCTCCGAATTTCTTACCAAGATCTACCGCCTCAATGGAAATCTTCATATTTACTCATCTCTCTAACGTTACTCACAGGCTTGCACTTCATATAAAATTATCCCACAGATCGTTATAATGGATCGTAATTCCAGATCTCAAGAATTGCATAGTAACATAAAAAAATACCTTGATCCTGGGGATTTCAATTTGCAAGATCATATCTCAAGAATTCTACACAACGATATTACAACTTATATCCTCATCCTTTACAGCATGGAGAAGGCTAGGTAGTTATTTAATGGAGTTGAGCTATTTGAATTATTAAATGAAATCTATGGATTATTCTAATCGCGTGTTCATGGATGTCTTTATTGAATTCCAGAGTTGAAAATCATTCAATAACGCTGGATCTATATTCATAAAATATTTAAAGTTAAAACAATATCGATTTCGTGGTGTTGAATCATGGGCTTACACCGTAGAGTGTTTATTGTTTTCCTATTACTTGGGTTTGTTTCATTGTTTGCCGACATAGTCTATGAAGGGGGTAGGTCTATTAGTGGTGCTTATTTAGCTGAGATTAATGCTCCTGCTCTTGGTGTTGCATCTATTGGTGTTGGAGAGTTCCTCGGGCTTGTATTTAGGTTTTTCTCCGGCTACATAGCCTCTGTCTTCCAATCCTCAATGGTTCTGTGGGGTTCTACGCTACTAGGCTATGCGTTAACTGCTTTTAGTATACCACTAATTGCTTATGCACCAACATGGCAGTTTGCTGTTTCACTATACATTATTGATAGGCTTGGTAAGGGGTTGAGGGCCCCAACGAGAGACGTTATACTAGCAGAGGTATCCGAGGGTATTGGTGTTGGAAAGGGTTTTGGTGTGCATGAACTACTAGATCAACTCGGCGCATTCACGGGGCCCGTACTTGTCAGCGTCTTAATTGCACTATATGGCTATAGAGTAGCATACCTTACACTCCTAGCACCCGGCTTAATATCACTAATTCTTGTAGCTACAGCTTGGTATCTATACCCCTCTATCAAGGCCACTAGTGTAAAGAAGCCTGTGGTTGGTGTGAGGGGTTATAGTAGGTCATTCTGGATCTATACACTCGCAACTAGTGTACTAGCACTAGGCTTTATGCACTGGTCTATTGCCTCATACTACCTCAAGCAAATACGGGGGGTTTCAGACGTTGATGTAGGGTTGATATATGCGGTTGCAATGCTTGTAGACGCCTTAATTGCAATACCTCTCGGGGCATTATTCGACAAGGTTAAATTAAAGACCCTGATTTTAATCCCCACTCTAACACCACTATTTACCATACTACTGATATATGCACCACGTGGATTACTATACCTCACTGCTATACCGTGGGGTGTAGTAATGTGCAGTGAGGAGAGCATTATGAGGGCTACAATAGCAGTCCTAGTAGAGCCATCTAAGAGGCCGCTAGCCTATGGCCTATTCGGACTATTATTTGGGTTAACGTGGGCTATTGGAGGATACATATACACAGCCCTAATTCCAGAGCCAGTGTACATGGTGGCCTACGCGTTAATAACCTCCACTACTTCACTATACATGTATATACACCTAGCTACGAGACTAGCCGAGTAGATAGTTTTATGGATTTAAACTATGGGATGGGAATAAAATGCATCAAGTGCTTACAGTGGTTAAGCATGGATAGCGTAAACATAGTGTACCCAGTGATAACCGCGGTGCTGTGGAGTTTTAACCCTGCAGTAATCTCGAGGTATGCTAAGAACGCTCCACCAAGTTTCTTCACTTCAATTCGTGGACTACTAGCAGCATTATTCATTGGCTTAATAATAGTCCTTAATGGTGGCTTCAGTTTTAGTAAGCTATCACCAGCAATACTAGTCTTAATAGTAGTCTCGGGTATTCTAGGCCCTGGACTAGGTGATATTGCCTACACGAGGAGTATTCAATTAATTGGTGGTTCACTATCCATTATCATCAGCTACCTATACATATTCCTGGCTCAAGCATTCTCCCTACTCTTATTTGGTGAAGAACTCGGTATTACCGAGGTTCTAGGGGGATTAGTTGCCTTCGTAGGCATTGTAGTCGCAACTTATGGTTATAGAGGGAGTAATAGAGATCTAAGGGGGATTTTACTCGCATTCGCGTCTGCAGTACTATGGGGTGTTGCAGCCTCGATGATTAAGTTGTTTAGAGACTATGTAGATCAATACACAGTCTCACTAATTAGAACAGGGACTGTTGCTGTGTTTTCAGCGATACTTAGTGCTCTAACTAGGGAGAAACCAGTGGTTGACAGAGGCTTCGTTATTGCGGTTTTCATAACTGGTGTTTTAAGCTGGGGTGTTGGAATGGTTCTATTCACATACTCCATCTACTCACTCGGTGTTTCAGCGACGGTTGTCGCCACAGCACTGGCACCTGTTTTATCGCAGTTGACAATTAGGCTTGTCGCGAGAGAGCCATATTCCCGTAGAGTAGTTGCCGGTGCACTACTAGTCTCTCTTGGCATAGTTATACACGCGCTTTAGGCAGCTCCTTAAAACTCATTTATTAGCCATGACTTACTAGGGGTTATCGTGGAGAAGCCGGCTCCAGCTACTTCAAATCAAGCTCTACAAGCCTCACTACCAGAGGAGTCAGTAGTGGATGAAGTAGTGCACTCCCTCAGCATCTATAGGAAGACTTGGAGTGATGAAGACTACTCATTGTTTCTTAGGTGTTTTAATAAATTCCTAGAGGTTATTTCACCGGTTCAGTATAATCCATTGATCATTGAGAGACTAGGGGTTTTAGAGCCTCTACCACTGTGGGGTTTAAACTATGATGAAGAGTTATTGAGGAATACTCTACTATCGATCCTCAACGCCAAGTATAAGCCAGGCGATCAAGCCGCGTTAAGCCAGTTGAGGAAATACATGGTAGACCTACTCGAATTACTGGGCATTGAAGACCCCGAGGAGGTGGTAAGTACCTGCGACAACACACGTGTAGTTGAGAAATGCCTTGTCCACGCCTCGGTAATAGCATTGATCAAGGCTACAAATCCCTAGCTTGAGGTATATTTTCAATTAGTGGTAAATACCTGTTACTAGTATTAATCCAACAGTGATCATTACTAGGGAGCCTAATACCTTAACTACTTTCCCGTGTTTGATTATTGTGGAGTGAATATTCTTCAACCTCAATAGACCAGCTAGTGAGAGAAGCAGTATTACTATTGGTGATACAAATACTGCTACGTAGTATAGTGTTAATAGAATGAAAGCCGATAGATCGAGGTGTATTGTCTCAGTCCAGATTATATACTGGAAGAATAAACCAGCTGAGCAACCCAGAATAGTGAATGATGATAGTAACCCCATGAAACCCACCACGATCAACCCTTTCGTAGCATATTGCTCCAAGTCTAGTTTAGAGGCAATTCTACAGGGTATATCGTCTTCCCTACAGACAAACTGATCTCTTTGAGTAGTACTAGACTCCTTCTTTAACAATGAAGCTGTTAGTGTTATACCCCCATACAATATTAGAAAAACACCAAGATACTCAATGGGTATACTAGCTAATTGAATAAGAGTCTTCGCTATTAAACCCATTATAAAGTACCCTATGTAAACAAACACGGTGAAAATGGCTCCAGCTCTAATAGCATACCTATAATTAACAGCCGTAGCAGATATGAAAATACCTGCAACTAGGGCAAAGAAGCATGGATCAAACGAATCCCCGAGAGCCATTGCCGTTATATATGATAAATACGATAAAAGCACCCAGGCATCCATGATTACACCATTTCATTTTAATAATACTGAACCTAATATAGAAGTACTTCCCGCATGTCTGAACCCGCTATTCCATCCATTAAGGTAAACACTCTTTTTCAACTCTCTTGGCATATAATGGCTTCGTTAATGCTTATTAACCCAGTAGAGCAATAGATCTTAAGACGTCGGCTGTATCCTCGCATTTATCAGCAGCGTTTTCAATAGTTGTGATTATTTCTCTCACTATGATGCAGTGTGATGGTTTTGCTTTATTGCAGTATGATAGAGCCCTCTCTAGGCTCTCCACGTGTAGATCATCCACTCTCTCCTCAATAGACTCGATCTTATTAGCAAGCTCTAGTACTCTCCTCTTATTGCCGGATAAAAGATCTCTACTAGCCTCTAGAATTAACTTAACTGCTTCATGGACGAGCATACCCATCTTATACGCTGCATCCAGTATATCAGTGGGTAGAGGCTCGTCACGAACTAGCTTCAACCTCCTACACCATGCCTTAGCATATGATGCTATATCATCACTCGTTATTACAAGCCTTACCACCTCCTCTCTATCAATAGGGTGGAAAATGCTCTCAGATAACTCCATGAGTATTCTCCGCTTGTAGTCATCCGCCTCCTTCTCCCCCTCATATACAACTCTCCAGTCTTCATCTAGTTTAACACTATCACCATCCCGGTACGCGGCAATAGCATCCACCGCGTGCTCTACAACACCCAGTATTCTAGATATATGCTCAATGTATAGCTCCAAGGCCTTTCTCTCGCGTACACGTGAAATCCAGCTCCAAGTAGACAAACCTACACACCTGTGAATATCCTTATGAATAAGTAGTAGAAGCATATAGATAAACATATAGTTAATGGGAGGGTTAGAGCCCATGAGAGGACAATTAAAGCTACTATTTTAAGATTCAAGCCCCTCTTAATACTCCTATACTTACCTATTCCAGCACCCATTATTGCACCCACTGAGATATATGTTGTTGATACGGGGATTCCATACCCAATCAATATATATGGAATAGTAGTGTAGATCCAAATCGATGAAGCCGTTATTATTAAACTCGATAGTGATGCAACGGGGTCTAGTCTAGTGATCTTCAAGCCCATTGTTTCAATAACTCTCCTCCCAAATAAAACACCACCGAGAACAATGAAGAATGCGCCATATACTGTTAAAAATACCCTCTCATCAACGCCAATACTCCGGGTTAATTTACCTGCGAATGCATAGTAAACCCCTACGGCATTGGCAACATCATTGGCTGCGAAAGAGTATCCAGCCCACGCAGTCGCTAGTAGTGCCAACCAGCGGATACTGGAACCCCTCGATTTCGCTCTATTAAGCAATGAGTTAAGAAACATGTATAGTAATGTCGTCAGGAAAACGGCTAGTATTGGTGAGAGAGCCCAGCTTACAATAATGTCTACTATGACTCTAATGTTTAACTCAACGCTCTTACCGAGCACTATAATCATGGCGATCCCAGACCCTATCACCCCACCCGTTATGCTCTGTGATGTTGAAACCGGTAGTCCGAGGTATGTAGCTGTGAAAACCCATGTTATACCCGCTAGGGAGGCAGATAAGGCAGCACACAAGTCCAGGTCTGAAACCACTCCTTTACCAAGTGTTTTAATCACCATGTGTCCTTGTAAAATAGCACCTAGAAACACACTAATAGCGAATATTAAGAGTAGTTTATTGTAACTCGCGACCCCACCCCCGAATGGACTTGCTACAGAGTTTGCAGTGTCGTTTCCTCCAATGGCCATTGCGTAAATAGCTGCCAGTGTAAAACCCAGTATCAATAACAGCGTCTCCAATAAGCCCTGTTTTACATAAGCATCATTGTTACTTATATATAGCATCCTACATGAACTATATACACCTATATAGATGAACAAAATGTATGAAAAAGTCTTATCACGAATCTCTATCTATAGATCAACACTTACTCCTCGAATAACATCTGCAATCCACGATTTACAGCAATACCAATATTCAGGATAGATTCAGTCTCTAAGTATTTAAAAATACTGTATTCTTTTAGAAAATTAGGAAAATAGTAATTGGAGGTGGAATGCTATGACAGAGGTAGTTCTATCAATAGCTAAGCTTGCAGAGTACGTTAAAAATAATGAATTGGGTAAACTGAGGGAGGAGCTTAGTAAATCCAAGAGTATTACTTTAAGGATCTATAGGTTTCCACGCTTCAAGTTGAGGATTAGAAATACTAAGAGAGAACTCGTTGAGCTGGATAATGGTGTTTTTAATAGATTAGAGTATGCATTGTTAAAGAGCTTTATTGAAGCAGTGAAGAGTAATAAACTCCCCGTTTTCAAGGATATTGCAGACCTCGCGAGCGATTACAAGGCAGCGGCAAAGTACGTTACTACACTCGCCGATATGGGTTATATTATTTTCCTAGATCCGGGTAAAGCGAGGTTTCTCACTGAGGCTTCAAAAGCTCTCAGTGAGAGTAGATATTCTAGGAGGATTAGTAGAGCACTAGATCTACCAATAGTCTTAAACACTGAGCTACTTGAGAAATCAGCTGGAGTGATCAAGTGTAGCTATAGAGAAGGTAAACTTGTATGTACACACCTATCTCACGGCGATAATAGAGAGCAGGAGAAGATACAAGTAGAGTGTATAAATGAGTACCTTCAGGGAGGCTAGTGAGGAGATTGCTACACCTTTAAAACAACTTGCTTTGCAAATAACTCGTGTTCTCGCTTTACGTGTGGTTTTGCCTTTAGCGATGTCTCTATGGTAGTCGTGGGCTTTACTTTTTCAACAATATACCTCGCTTTAAACCCCTCCCACCCAAGCCTACTTGATGCTTCATCGAGGGCTTTTTCAACTGCCTTTATATCTCGATATACGTAGACTCTTGATGGGGCAACAATACCTAGTCCATGCACTCTACTCAGTAGCCCCCGGTATGGTGTAATAGCGTCATTAAAGCTCTCAATAAAGACAATCTCCACGCTTCTCGAGGCTTCATCTAGGCACTTATCTAGCTCCTCCTCGACAAGTGGAGAGGAGAGGTAGTCTAGTAGACTCCTTATTGAAGACTCCTCGGATTTCAGGATCTTGCCGACTCTACTAATTACTCTAGTTAACTCCGGCGATAGCTTCTCTATGTTTGAGGGGTAATGGTAGTGTTTTATAGTATTTGCCTTGCAACTAGTAATTCTCGACAACACAGTGCTTGAATAAGCTGACTCAACATCTTTAAAGTACTCCCCTAGATCGCTATACTTCAATGGATCGGGTGGAATGGTTAGTAGAGCAATTGGGTTTCCAATACTGGGTTTTGGCATTAGCCCGTAGCTATAGTATAGTAAAGCATCATTCCCCACTAGTAGACCCAACTCTATGGATTTACGAAGAGTTCTTGGACTATACCAAGCATTGTGCGCTGCAACAGGCTTCAACACACTAACTTTAAACCCCATATTCCTCACGTATAGAGAGGCGCCGAGAGTAAACCATGTTTTACCCGAATCATATGGTATTAAACCAGCTATGAGTATGTAGCGAGTCATAGAGTGACCCAGTAGATAAATTTATTCCATAGTTACTAAAAACTACTACAATAGCTAGCATTAAACTCTCTTTGATTAATCCTCCTAGCGGTTCTAATCAAACCTATCTCCCTTCCACCAATAGTGAAGACTAGTGCAGGTATGGATTCACAGTGCTCAAGTAGCTTTAAGCACACTCTATGATGACCGTCGACAACATAATAATCCTCACCATACTTGTAGACTAGTATGGGACAATGTAGTGAAGTAGGGAATGGCCTAGGAGAAATTATAGGTGGCTCCGTTGGCTTCAACTTCTCTATATCTATAGACTCCAACCATATCCTTGCATATAAACCATGCTGTTTTTCTAGAAACCTGATAGTGTTCACAATGTGCCTCCAGCAAGCTAGCTCTGAGGGGGTATTCGGTGGGATCAATAACTCAAGATCTAGAATAGTCTTCATTAATCTAGGCTTGTACTTTGGAACAATAATAGTTAAACCAGGTATTCTCCACCCGAGCCACGCATATACGATAGACCTGTGGTGCCCGTCAACCACGTATTGAGTAGCTTTATCACCTACAACGACTATAATGGGTACTCTATAGCCATTAAACAATACTGCTTTTAAAACCAATCCAAGTTTATCGGACTCAACATAACTCTGCGAGAAATACAAGTTGTGTGGCGTATACGAGCGTTCACCTATGAAAACACATGAACCATACTCACTCCTATAAAAATCCACCAGTTCAACAACTCTCCTCTCAACATCTCTCCTCGATGCAAGCCTCAACCTAGACGCAGAATCCAAGAACAATCACTCAGCAATCACTTAGATTCATAGTGAATAAAGCACAATAATAACCGCTATTATTGCAAGTATTATTCTCTTATAATCGTTAACCAGGTGGAAAGCTGGTGGCTTATGAGTAGATCAATGAAGATCTAAAGTAAACTGTGGGTTGAAGCATTTAATTGCATTGCTACCGTGGAAAAGACATACTTAGATAGTTCCAAGCTACTGATCTCCCTGAGAGTCGATACTGGATCATCAAGGGATCCTTGAGTTGAGTTGATCACGCAGTGTCAACTCCATGAGGTATGCGTCTCGATCAACGTAGTATCCTTGAATAACCCCCTTCACTCTAAACCCAGTTTTCAAGTAAAGCCTTATAGCTGGTTCATTATCTACTGCTACTTCAAGGATTGCTCTCCGAGCACCGCGCACTCTACACTCATCTAGTGTTTTCTTCAATAATGCCTTCCCCAGGCCTCGGCCACGCCACTTTGGCTTCACGGCTATTGAGTCTATGTGGCAGACTCCTCTCTCAATGGTGGCTAGTATATAGCCTGTCGTCTCATCACCGCACCTCAATAGGTAGAATAGTGGGTTTCTCGCTATAAACCAGTTGAAGATGAAGCGGTTGTATCTATCCTCGTCTCTAAAAGACTCGTATTCAATCTCTAATACATCGTCTAGGTATTTTGGCTCGAATGGCACTATTACACACTCGCTCATAATTCTAGATTTCACCGGGGAGGTATTTCTCGAGTATGTACTCTGGGTTTTCCCTGAGGATCTTGACTGCTCTTGGAAGATTCTCCATTACAGTCTCAGGTGTTACACCATCTTCTCCAACCTCCTCCGCGGCTAGATCTCCCGCTAATCCATGAATAAGTACACCCATTCTAGTTGCTTCACCCAGATCCCTGAAGCCTACGCCATACATTGCAGCGATAACCCCGTTTAAAACGTCACCCATACCTGCCTTAGCCATACCCGGGTTTCCAGTCATGTTTACATATACTCTTCCATCGGGGTATGCGATCAAGGAGTGAGCACCCTTCAATACTATATACGAGTTTAAATCTTGCGAGGCTCTACGTATAGAGCCTACTGGGTCCTCCCGGAGATCACTAAGGTCAACCCCAGTTAACCTTGTAAACTCCAATGGGTGTGGTGTTAGAATAGTTCCCGCTTTCCTCTCTTTAATTATTGAGGGGTCTTTTGAAATAGCTGTTAATCCATCGCCATCGATTAAGAGGGGCTTATTAATTGCTCCAGCTAGTTTTCTTATTAACTCTTGTGTCTCCTCATTGAGGGATGTCCCGGGGCCTAGGACAACGATGTCTACTCCGTGTTCATCAATTATTCTGAGTATTGATTCATAATTTCCCATTGATAGAGAACCCTCCGTGGTTTCATCCATTGGGTGATATACAACCTCACTACACCTAGATGCTAATACTGGGATTACGCTCTTAGGGGCTGCGAGCCTTGAGTATCCTCCACCTGCTTTTAGGAATGAGTAGCTACTGTAGTATGGGGCTCCATAGTAGTACCTAGCGCCAGCTACAACTAGGAGTTTACCAAAGCTACCCTTATGACCCCACTTCAACCTCTCGGGTGGTTTTAGTGGTGTATTAAACTCTACTCTTATTCTATCGCATCCAAGTAAGTCTGGTGGGTATGATAGCCTAGATACATATAGTTTCCCACAGTAGTAGTATCCTGGATAAAGTACATTCCCTATCTTCGGCAAGCCAAATGTAACTGTATATGTTGATTTAACGGCTACTCCTCTAACGAGTCCATTGTTTCCATCAATTCCAGACGCTATGTCAACGCTGACTACTGGTTTACCCGACTTATTAATAGCCTCCACTACAAGCCTCACAAGCCCCTTAACCTCCCCCTTCAAGCCTATTCCAATTAACCCAACTATGATGACGTCGCTTAGTGAAATAGACTTCTCTAAATCCCCTAAACCCTCTTCACTCCTCAAGATCTTCAATGGTAACCCTAGCTTCGAGATAATCTCATAGTTCCTCCTAGCGGGCTCCCTATACCTATCTGGCTCCCCTACAATGTAGACCTCTACGAAGCCACCGTAGGAGTAAATCCTCCTAGCCGCTACAAGTGCGTCTCCACCATTATTACCAGTACCCGCGACTACGAGAAACCTCCTCCCATAAACCCCGAAAACCCTGTGGACTAGGTTGAAGACAGCTGTCCCAGCATCCTCCATTAACAATAAGTGGTCTACTCCCCTCTTCGAAGCCTCTTCATCAATCCACTTCATTTCCTCAACGCTACAAATCTTGAATCTCCAAGACAAGCCCTAGAACACCATTTATAGATTAGAGTAGTGGAGGAAATAAATTAGAGTCTATTGAGTTGTAGATCCATGTATATAAACTCCTTATTTAAATCAAGTTCTTTATCCTAGATACTGGTGATTGACTTTGGGGTTCAGCTCTCATATAGGTTTATATGATTTGATTTGTTTTCATCGCTTCATCTCTATTCTCCTGCATCCCGCTCGGGTTTTCATCGGGCTTGGGGGCGTTTGGGGCCACTCCAGAGACCCCGAATCTCGGATGTTTAGATATGTACTTCCTGTAGAGGTTTAATGTTGCAGCAACGTCTTTATCGCATATGAAGCCGCGCTTCCTACATCTCAATACCCTACGCCTATATTCGAATAGCTTTCCACTACATCTAGGGCACTTCGAGGATGCACCTCTAGGATTAATTTTAACTACTTCAAGGTCCCTCTCTCTAGCCTCGTACTCTATGCAGAATTGTATTCTACGGTAGAACCATAGTCCTAGTTTCTTATTGAACTTCTTATTCTTCTTATTGTTCTCTCTTAGTTCATTTAGGTCTTCGAGGACTATTACTGATTGGTATTTGAGTGCTAACTCAGCTATTAAGTCTCCTATCTTATGAGCGTAATCCCACGAAATATTCTTTATCCTCTCACCATGTCTCTTAATGGCTTTTCTAACACACTTAATAAACATCCACGACTTTGGATACCTTCTTTGGATCCTCTCAATTCAGATTCTGTGTGTCAAGATCTTCCTGTGCGGTGTCTTAAACCTCTTCAACCTGAGTAGTCTACCATTGAGAGTGAGTACTGCTATAGTTACATTGTCGAAGTTTAAGTCTATAGTCATTATATTCCTGGCTTTTAGTGATTTAACAACTCTCCTAAAGTACACTGAGACCCAGAGCTCATAGTCCTCGTACTTCACTACTAGCTCGTAGTTACTCCAACCCCCATACTTTTCAACTCTATCCCTTGACGTTATAAGCCTTAATCTAACTTCATAGCCATAGTGTAGCTTCAGTGTTAGTGTCGTGTTGTCTAAGTCTAACCTGTAGTCATACTTGTCTACTCTAGTACTCAGTCTCTTGAGAGCTGGTTTTCTATCACTATTGCTTCTAGCTGAATCTACTAAACTATTAGCATAGACGTATGCCTCCTTAGCGTGGTGTGCTCTAAGCCTGTGTCTCACTAAGTCACTGTAGAACAGCCTATGTAGCTTCCTCTTGGTTATCTCTCATCAATACTCCGAATTCTATCTACGGCCGTTTGGACTGCGTCACGGTATAGCCTTAAAAACTCTACGAGTAGTCCCTCATCTCCCTTGGGAGTGACCGTCTCCACTCTAGCGGTCACAGTAGCCCTCACAGGGAGACTCATCAGTACATCCCCATTTAGTAAATAGGTTTATAAAGCGTTCTATACAAACACACCGGTAATAATAGAAATAAGTAAAAACGAGCAGTAAAAGAATTTACATTTATCCGTAACTAATTACAAATAATTATAGATCGGTCACGGGCTCCTGCTCATGTACTTCTTCAAAGCCACTAGTTCATTAAGTGAGTAAAGCATGGTGATTGGGGTGCACACACTGACTAATACTAGTCTACGCGGAGCGATAATTCTAACCCCTGTAGAGTCCCGCACATGCTCCTGCGTGAGGCTACACCAATACTAGAAGCCTCGCCATTCATGGCGGGGAGCCGTCAGCAAATATTTTTGAACAGCTTAACTTGATCTGAGGCTATTATATGTACTAACTTCTCTTGTCTTCAACGGTGATGAAGGATAGTAGTGGGAGTGCTGTAGTTGCGAGTAGTAGCATTACTAGGTATACGTTCCGTGGACCTATGAGAGACCACAGGATACCGCCAACTAGAGGGCTTGGGATCGTGGTGAGTGAGATTAGTGTGGATAGAGCACTCATGGCTGTAGATCTAGCTTCAAGGGGTGCTAGTTTAACTAGGAGAGCTATCTCTCCAGCTTCATGTGCCATGAATATAAAGCTAGCAAGAATCCAGAAGATTATAGCCATGATCTTGTGTGGAGAGTAGGCCATCAGCGTTAGGAATAGCACATTTAAGCCGAGGCTTACAGCCAGAGCTAACCTATAGCCTAGTCTATCAGCTAAAATACCGCCCACATAGTATGAGGGTATGCTAAGGATATGTGATAATGTGAACATTAAACCTACTTCCTCGACACTAAGCCCTAGAACAGTATTAGCGAAGAGAGATATGTAGGGGATAACCATTTCAGTACCGAAACAGTATACGCACCAGAAGATATAATATAGTAAAAGAGGCGATCTAAACCTCAACACCGAGATGAAAGTTCTAATAGGCTCAACAATCATCTTAAGCCTTAACCCCCTCCTTGGAAACGTCTCCTTGACCAATATTAAAGGTAGAAGTGATATTGTTGTAATAATTGCTGAAAGCAATAAGACGAATGTAAACCCATGAACCCTAGCTAAGTACCCTCCTATCGTAGGAGCAATTGTCCCCACCAAGGTCACTATTGTGAAAATGATCCCTAAACCCCTACCTCTCACGTCCTCAGGAAGCTTTTCTGCTACAAAAACTCTGACAATCGCTCTTAGGCTCTGAGAGCATAGACTAAAAACTAAGATAGCGATAGCGAGGACCACGAAACTCCTAGAGAAACCTAAAGTAATAGTGGTGAGTGTCACCCCCACGATCGCAATAGTAGCAGCAAGCTTTCTACCAAAACTATCAGCTAGAAAACCCCCTAAGAATATGGAGAGCATGCCACCACTTGCGAGAAGTGAGAGTAAAAGGCTAACCTCCTCGATCTTAAGGAATGAGCTGAGATATAGCGAGAGGAAGTTGTACCATAACGTGATGGAGAATGCATATAAGGAACTGGAAATAGCAATCATCGCTGTCTCTCTACCTAAGGCTTTTAAGTATCCTCTCTTTATCAAGCAATCTGCCCCTTGAACCTTGTTCTCATAAAAGATATAAAAGGGGCTCTTATAAAAGACGTAAAAGGGAGGGAGTTAATAGAGAGGGTGGCTCTTATGAGATCTATAGTTAGAATAGCTAAGAGACTGAGAAAATCGCTCTGGATGCACGTATGCCCTGTTCCCTGGGGAGGGACGTGAACTCAGCTTTAATTTTTTGATTCGATAAAGGCAGAGATCGAAGAAGAGTTAAAAGTGTTTGAAAATCCATTAATAACATCATTCCTAAAAACCATGTATACTCGATGTCCGGTATGTAAGAAAAGGCTAATAGACACCATAGTTTTTAGACATGCCTCTTACACATGGACTGAGAAATGCGACCTCTGTGATACCATAGCTGTTAAATTAAAGAATCCCACACTTGAGATATTAGCTGAGATTACTGGAATGCAAGTAGAAGAGCTCTACAATGAGTTAAAAGATGAGGGTTTTGCTAAGATTTTAATAGCTGAGGTAAAGGGAATATTAGATTACGGTGTAAGAGTACCCTTATGTTTTCCTGGTTCGGTTTCCTGGGAAATTACGTATAAATGTAATTTAAAATGTCTTCACTGCTACGTGGAGAGTCCTAGAGTAGTCGATGAACTTTCTACAGATGAAGCTCTTAAAGTAGTGAGAGATATAGCTGAAATGGGATTTGTCACAGTAGCCCTTTCCGGTGGCGAACCTCTCCTTAGGAGGGATATAATTCAAATAGCCAGCGAGCTTTATCAGTATGGTGTAAACCCAGTAATAGTCACGAACGGCACCTTATTAACGAGAGAGACAGTTACAAAACTAGCTAAAGCTGGTGTTAAGCATGTACAAATAAGCATTGATAGTTTTAATGAAGAAGTACATGACTGGTTTAGAGGCGGTAAGGGAGTTTTACATAGAGCCTTAGAAGGCCTATGTAATTGTGTGGAGAACGGCATAGATGTTGTCATAAACTGTGTAGTGGCTAGGTTTAATTATAAAGAACTAAGCAGATTTCTAAAGTTAGCATATAAACATGGAGCCAAAGCTGTGAACTTCATACCTTTAATACCGTTAGGGAGAATATTAGAGCATAGAAAAGACTTCGAGCTTAACATGAAAGAATACCTAGAAATATCCTCCTCTCTCATGAGACTTAGAGAAGAAGTGCCGATCGACGTTACCTTCGAATATCCTCAAATTCCTTCACCTTCAATACTAGAGAGGCTAGATCTTAAGGCAACAATGTTAATTGGAGGATGTAATGCGGCACTAAGTAGATGTAATATAACAGCTGATGGATACGTGCAACCATGCAACGTTCTAAGAGTAAATGCCGGAAATATTAGGAGAGAGTCCCTTAAAGATATATGGACGGAATCACCGATTTTCAATGACCTTAGAGATAGAAGTAAACTTAGGGGCAAATGCAGTAAGTGCAAATATAAGCACCTATGTGGTGGATGTAGGGGGAGAGCATATGCAGTTTTTGGAGACTATCTAGCAGAGGATCCCTACTGCCCCTTAACATGGGCTTAGTGTGATATAGAGTTTCTTTAACTTAGAGCTTTTTACTTTTGTAAATAAAATCTCCGGTGGGGATATAAAATCTTAAGTAATTTTCAAATAATCAGACTAAATAGGTCTCAAATACCAACCCTCTATCCCTGATATTCCAAATATTGTGTTTAATTTGAAAATTTTAAAGTTCCAAGCAGGTTCGATATGGGTCGGCATATGAGAACTCGTAATATATAAGTTCAAAGTTTTAAGATGCTGGCAGGCCCAAAACCTAAAGGTTTGTGCCTATAGAGATCCCTGGAACTTAAGAACGTTAGGTAACGTAACAATTATAGACTTGAGTAATACCTAGTAATGATATTTAGTTGCTAGGTGCTTTTGAAGGCTCTCAGGGAGTTCGAGAGTGTTTATAGAGAGATGCTTGTCGAGATGGTTGAATATGCTGTTAAGTATAGGGCTTCCCAGGAGACGCTACATAGTGTCTTCTACGATAAGTTTAGGGAGAGGTATCCATGGCTACAGACTAGGGTGATTAAGGGTGCTTATAGAGATGCTGCTAGGAGGGCTAAGAGCTTTAGA
This sequence comes from Desulfurococcaceae archaeon, assembly GCA_028275705.1. Taxonomy (GTDB): domain Archaea; phylum Thermoproteota; class Thermoprotei_A; order Sulfolobales; family Desulfurococcaceae; genus UBA285. The sequence goes on from JAPWUD010000017.1 coordinate 19,649, forward strand.
GAGCGTAAGAAGAAGGGTAAGGTGTACAAGGATAAACCAGAGGTTAGGAGAGTAGCAATAACATACTCAGATTCACAAGACTGGAGACTAGAGGGTGGAGTCATTAAGCTAAGGACTCACAGGGGCTGGATTGAGCTCCACTACAGAAACCACAAACAACTATACAGGTATCTCTACGGTGGCTGGAGATTGGCTAGTGAGTTGAGGTTTAAGATCCTAGGTAAGAGTATAATTGTGTACTTATCGTTCAATAGAGGACTTGAGGCTGGTTACGACCCTAAGAACGCCATTGCCGTGGATGTTAATGAGAACAATGTCACTATAGCGTTGTTTAAGAACAGTTCTCTTACAGGTATCTACAGAGTTGAGACATGACTTGGGTGAATAGTCATCGCCTACTCTGAGAGGAGGAAGAGGGTAACTTTAGGCAATTCAACTAAAGTCAGGGAAGTTAGGAGGAGGATTAGGAAGCTTCGTGAGAAAGGGGGAAAGCTAGACGTATTGGGAAAGACAGTTAAGTTCATAGAAAATCTTGCTGTTGAAAATAAGGCTGTAGTAGTGATTGGGGATATTAATGAGAAGTCTGAGAAGAGGATGGAGGAGGATGCTAATAGTAAATTAAGGCATAGGATTCACCAGTGGAGTGTTAAGAAACTAATTGAGCTACTCGATGAGAAACCCATACACGTCGTCAAGGTCTCTGAAAAGGGGACATCATCCAGAGACCCGTTCACAGGTAGGAGGATTAGGAGGTTCAAGCCCCTGGTGATCCGCACTGTGGTGAAGGGGCTCAATAGAATAAGGACATTAAAAATAATTCTTAGGATAACAAAAGTAAGTGGGAGAATTCTTGAGAGAGATGTTGTAGGAGCAATCAATATTGGGCTGAAGTACCTAAACTCAGGTGGGAGCCCCGTGGCGTTGGGCTCGACAGGCACCCATGAAGTGTAGGTGAAGCAAGTGAACACACACAGAGGTGCAACCCCCTAACGGTACTTGATGATATTTGTGAATACTTGTAATTCCGTTAGCGGGAAAACGCTACGGTCTTCCCAGCAGTTGATCTACCTAGACACGATGTCGAAGAGCCGGGTCTACGACGCGGAGCACATTAAAATACCCCGAAAAGCCCTCGAAGTAGCGAAAAAGTGGCCTGTGGCCGATCTATAAATCTATAATTACTTGTGATTAGTTGTAGGTAGTTGCGAGTAGCTGGTTTGGATTTATTGGCTTCTCTATGTGTATTTACTTGTGGGTGATGAGTTTTGGGGCTTGAATTACTGTCCTCAACACGGATGAGGAACTCATGGGTTACGTGGAGCCCTGATAGCCCCCGCAGTGAAGCAGTGAAACCCCGAGCCAAGCGGGGGAACCCCAGGGTTAGAGACAACGTATTCGCAACTACTCACAGATACTCACAAGTAATTGCCTCAGGGAAACCCTTGGAAGAGAATATAGTCCTGAGGACTTATTGGAATACCTTGTTGAAAAATACCTTAAATAGGTGTTTTTAGTTCTTGAGGATCCTCATAACTGGAGGAGCTGGTTTTATAGGGCACAACCTCGCAGTGTACTTGGTGAGGAGGGGCTACACGGTATTAGCCCTCGACAACTTGGAGAATGCTAGTAGTAGAGCGCTTATGAGACTAGAGAAAGCGGGGATTAAAATAGTCAAGGGGGATGTGAGGGATAAGTACTTAGTGAGGAGTAGTATTAGTGAAGTAGACTTAGTGGTTCACGCAGCGGCATATATTAGTGTAGAGGAGTCTTTCGAGAAACCCCGCGAATACATAGACAACAATGTGGGTGGAACAGCTGTTGTTGCTAAAACATGCTTAGAGTTGAGTAAGCCATTGATTTATATTAGTTCAGCCGCTGTCTATGGAGACCCCGTTGAGCTACCCATAAGGGAAGAACACCCTCAGAACCCGCTATCACCATATGGATTGAGTAAACTTATGGGTGAGAGAGTTGTTGAGTTCTATGGGAGAATTGGTTTAAAACACGTGGTGATTAGACCATTCAATGTCTATGGCCCCGGGCAGAGTAGTGCATATGCAGGTGTAATTACGAAATTTATCACCATGGCTTGTAGAGGGGAGCCACTACTAATTCATGGTGATGGACTACAGACAAGGGATTTCATACACGTAGACGACTTTTCTAGATTAGTAGAACTAGTCATTGAGGAAAAACCATATGGACAAGTATTCAACGCGGGGAGCGGTGTAGCAACCCGCATATTGGACCTGGCAAAACTCATAATTAAATTAACCAATGTAAATGTAGAGATTAAGCACACAAATCCACGTCCAGGAGACATTAGGAGTAGCTGGGCAGACATCACGAAGGCCAGGGTGATTCTTGGATATAAACCCATGGTGACCCTTGAAGATGGGATTAGGTCTGTTATCCCCGATCTATGCCGCGATGTAGGTCAATCGGTAGATTTATAAATGTGCACTTTTTATTGATAAAAGTGCACGGTGAGTGAAGTGGCCTGCTTCATAACACCATTAACTATTGGGATAATATTGTCAATAATTAAGAGGCTTTGGAAAGGCGCCGAGAGAATTAGATTAGATATCTTAATATACATGATGCTTGGCGGTGCACTAGTGCTTGCAGCCGAGCATGTTTGGCATGGTGAAGTAGTTCCATGGCCTCCATTCCTCACAGCTATGAGTAACCCCGAGGATATACCAGTAGTAGTCAATGAGATGACGCGTGTTGGTGGAACAATGGCACTAGCAGTTACAGGGGCATGGGGGCTCATACTGGGGTTCACCAAGAAGCTGCAAGTCAAGATCACTACACCCAAACCCATTACAACAACCCTCGGTACTGGTGCTAAGTAAAAATGTGGGTTTTAGCACTATTCGCATTCTCTATTATTACAACCATACTATACACGGCGTGGAGGAGAGTGGGGGAGAGGTATAGAATTGATAAACTCGCGTTGATCTCCTGGGGAGCCACAATAATGTTCACTGTTGACACTGTATATGCATACCTCGAGGGAGAGGAGCCAATAGAGTTCTCGATAGACGCAGCACTACTAAGCGCTACCCTTATCGGAGTAGCTATTTTCATTTGGCTCGTAGCTCTATTGTATAGTAGAAAACACTAGTTTTTCCCTTATATCCCTCTATATCCCTACATATGCATCTAAAGATTATTGATTTTTATCTCACGGTGTTTCAATAAATGGAGTGCTCTTTGTTTAAGTGCGATAGGTGTAGTGATTGCTGTTTCTTCAAGGGTGAGGATGAAGACCCTGTATTACTCCCCCACGAAGTATATTACCTCAAGATCCTTGGTAAGCACTTCGGTGTTAAATTAGAGTTTAAGCAGTTGGAAACCGGGTTCTATAGGTGGATTATTAAGGGTTACTGTCCATTCTACGATCCTGAGACGCGTTCCTGTAGAATTCACGTTGAGAAGCCGTTGGCTTGTAGAATGTTCCCACTACTACTAGACATCGTAAATGTGGGAGTTGTTGCATCCTCTAAGTGTACTTGGGTGGGTAGATGTATTGGTAGAATTAAGAATATTAGTAGTGAGGGTGAATTAGCGAAAATATTTCCTGTAGAGTACGAGGCGCTGAAAGAACTACTAGGCGTAATATACAGTAATGGTGTAATCGCGGTTGCCTTTAGAGCCAAAGTGGCTGAAGACGTACTAAGTAAACTCAGGGAGAAGTGTGAGATCACTAGTTGTATTGAGAGTAAGCTATTAGAGGGTTTACACTTAGTTTTAATCACTGGTTGCAGTAGTAAATTCGTTGAGGAAGTGGTTGGATCAGATAATGTAGAGTTCTTGATCGAGGAGAAACTAGTACTTGTTGAATAGTTTTTAGGAGTAACGCAATTTATTTTTATATAGGAGTCAACTACGCGGGTAGTGAGTCAATGTCGCTAGATCTAGAGAGCATTAAATTAAGATTGCTGACTCCTCCAGCTAGTGAATTGAAGTGTGTGGAGAGATACATAGTGCCGTCTCCACAGAAACCCCTATACTCCATCTGTATCACGGGGGACTCCTATGTAGTGTGGGATAGTGTTGCCGAAGACCCTGTTGCAGTTAATGAACTACCTAGGATCGAGGAGAAATTGTATGATGTCTTAGTTAGTGACGAGTCCCTCGTAGACTTAATAGAGGAGATCAAGGATGAGAGACTCAAACACATAGTTGAGAGAGAGTACATGGGGTACGGTGTACTAGAGCCTTTCCTACTAGATCCAAGCATTAACAACATCCACGTAATGAGTAATAAGCCAATACAAGTCCAGCATAGAGTTCATGGAAGGCTCTCTACAAACATCGTATTAAACACTGATGAAACATCAGAGCTAGCACTGAGACTCTCAGCAGCTGCTGGTAAACCACTCTCAGAAGCCACTCCTCTAACTAGCTTCATTGAGCCACGCTACGAGGCAAGAGTCTCCATTGTCTTCCTCTCAGATGTTACAATGAGGAGGAGTTTAACAATCGATATTAGGAAGCCCACGGAGAAGCCATGGACCCTACTAAAGCTCATAAACCTTGGCTCTATAAGCATAGAGGAAGCTGCATTCCTGTGGCTCATGGTGAAGTACAAAGTCCCGATCTTAATTGTTGGAGAGATCATGAGTGGTAAGACAACACTCGCTACAGCTCTACTCGCATTAATACCACCAGGTAGTAGAGTCCTCACTGTTGAGGATACACCAGAGATCAGGCTACCGGCCACATACTGGACTAGGACTACTACAAGGGACTATGGAGAGTACAAAGTCTCAGTATTTGATATACTTAAAGTTGGTGTTAGGCTATCACAAGACTACGTTATTGTAGGTGAAATACGTGGTGAAGAGGCGAGAGAGTGGGCTCACTCAATACTACTCGGACACTGTGCAATTACAACATTCCACGCTGAGAGCCCTGAAGCCGCAATACTGAGGCTAATATCACCCCCAATCTCACTAGACCCCCAGGTACTGAGAATGCTCAATGTATTCGTGAAGACGAACCTCATTGAGCGAGAGCCCGGTAAAAAGATCTTTAGACACGAGATATACATACATGAGGAGGGAGTTGTGAATCCACTATTTACATACAATCCATCTACAGATAATATTGAACCACGCGTGGAAAACCCCATTAAAACCCTTAAATTCATAGATAGAGTAGTGCTTGCCCATAGAATAACCAGGGAGGACTTAGAGAGAGAATATAGAGCCATGATTAAAACACTCGAGGAAACATATTTCGAGGCGCTTAACGTAGACCCCTCCCTTGAGACTCCATCATATAAAGAACTACCCGAGATCCTCTACACTAAGCTCTATAGAAAACTAGGGGAATTGAACAAGGTATAGCTCTTAATATTTATATTTCTATTTATATTTCCCATATTGTAGAGTAGAATTTTGATTAATTAGTTGCCGCCAATAAGTGGTTTTCTTGGCGTTGACTAAGCTATTAGGGTACTTAAAGAACTCTGTGAAAGCAGTGAATAATAGAGTAATTATACTTGATCTCGGCGTAACCCTTGGACTCCTCGTGGTGTTAAGATTCACCACTAGGCTCGACTACCCCTCCATTGCGCTAGTAATTCTAGCTACTGTTGTTGCATTAAACTTGGATAAATTGCCTAGAGTATATGTGGAGAAAACACATAGATTGATGATAACTTCTCTGCTAACCACTGGTAGGGGTTTAAAAGCGAGTGAAATAAAGCTCCTTGGATTAGCATTGAAGATCGCGGAGACCCTTGTTCTACTACTCTCTCTATTTACAGTTCTATATACTACTATACTTGGATTAAATACTACATTATTGATTGCAACTTGTCTAGCCATTGCACTACTAGTGGTGATACTATTGCTTCCAAGAATACTCATATACTCCTGGACTTCGGAGAGGAAGACGAGTATAGAGGTTGAACTCCCATATCTCGCAATACTACTAAGGGTTGTATCAGCTATGAATATACCAATCTACGATGTTCTCTCACTAATTGAGAATAGTACAGCACTACAAGCTTCTGCTAGAGAGGTGAAGTTTGCTAGAAAAATAGCGATGGCTACGAGGGTCTCTCTACTTGGTGCTCTAGATAACGTATTCTCACACCACCCCTCAGAGAAAGTTGTAAACTACTTGAGGAGATTGATTATCGCAGCCTCTACATATGGAGACCTCGCCAGCGTCTCAGAGAAGATATTCGATACTTTCTACAATTTGTTTGAGTCAAAGATCTCTGGTCTCGTTGGTAATTTTACAATTATAGTTGGTACTTCTCTATTTGTATACCTCTTCCTCCCAGTAATTATTGCAGCCGTAGCACCAGTTATGGGTGGTAGTCTACTACTAGTGCTTGGCGTATCCCTCTCGATCCAGGTATTCGTATTCTTCGTGCTGTACGCTATGATAATGAGTCTATACCCTACAAGCCTGGTTGTAAAGCCCTCTAGTAGACTCCGCGTGGTTTCAATAGCTACAATAGTACTGACGTTGTCTATACTACTCTACAACTTATTCTCTACTTTAACCAATAGCATGCCACTAAGTGAAAACACAGTGTTTACTCTAATACCTCTAATTACCGCTCCAGCATTAGTATTGTCAGAGCTTGAATACAGGCGTGTAGCTCTATATGATTCATTCGTGAGAGTTGCATCAGAGGCTCTATCACTAGCAGCCGCTACAGGTGAAAACCCCGCATCAAGCCTTGAGAGGAGTGCTTCGAGGTATGGTAGGAGAATAGTGAGGTTTACGAGGACGATAACCACAGGCTACGTCTCGGAGAAACTTAGGAAAGCTATTGTAGCTAGGTCGCCAAGTCTCTTCCACGCGGCATTCATTGAGACACTAGTAAATATACTTAGACTCGGTGCAACGCCTGAGATGCTTAGATTATTTACATCTAGCTTTGAGAGATTAAATACACTTGTATCGAGAGTTAGAGGCTTCGCTAAGTCATTGGAGGCCGTAATGACTGGGCTTGTAGCGGTCGTAGGAGGGTTTCTCACATATATAAATAGGGTTTTCGAGACAATACTGAGCCTTATTCAGAGCGCTAAAACCAGTATCTCAATACCACTATCAATACCATTCACATATGATCCAAGAATATACAGTCTACTATTCAATTTATCAATACTATCACTACTCTTCATATCACTATTCATAGGATACATAAGGGGAGGTTCATATACATACAGCTTTAGAACATTCATAGTAATGCTAATAGTATACATGGTCTCCAAGAGCTTTATGGCGATTATAATACCTTAGCGTTCGCCACCCGCCAAGACAAGCATTGGCGGGTGGTTCATTACGCTACCTCCGAGCCCCCTCACCGCGGTAGCTCAGCCCCTGTCGCCAGGGGTTTCAAAGCCCCACGGTTCTCGGAAACCCGGAGACACCAGTAATGTTATAAGGGTCTAGGGGTTTATATTATCGGGCTATAGCCTTGGTTGAGAACGCCTTCTACACAATTAAGTTGGCATTTAATGTTGGTGGTGATAGGGCTAGGAAGGTATTGTCTACTGCCTGGTTGTTTAAGTTGGCTTGCCACAGGGTTCTCAGTAGGAGTAAGGAGTTGTTGAATGCTCTAATACCTTCTAAAATTGCCTGGGTTAAGATGTTTTATAGTGATGCCAGAGACCTCATACCTAATAAGAGGTATGCTTATGGAGCTATATACCTCGTCTACGGCGTCTGGGAGAGCTCTAGGAGTCTAAGGATTGACTATAGGAATGTTGAGCTCTCAGACTGGTTGATCTTTCAGCACTACGATAGAGAGGTAGACGGGAATGTCATCAGAGTTCTGGGAGATGACACTATACTAGTAACTACATACAGCTATGATGGCTCCAAGGATAGAGTACTCATAAAGGCGAAGCCTAATAGGGGTCATGGAGAGCTCTTGAAGCTCGTCGTAGAGTCTAAGGAGAAGTACATGCCAAGAATAGTAGTCAGAGGATACAATATCAGAAACGGTAAGCTCTATGTTAATGGTGAAATCCACGTAACTATCGGTTACGACTTCTACCTAAAACATATGACAAGACATAGAGAGCCTAAAGGCAGTCTAATAGGTGGCGTAGATGTTAATGCTGATAGAATCAACCTTATAATAATAGATGAAAAGGGGAATCTCAGAGACTACAAGACATTCTGGTTCTCAGAAGCGTGGCTAGGGGTTATCCAAGGAGAAGGGCTTGGAGCGTAATAGGTACGAGGATTCATGAAATGCTTAGATATGCCCTCAACCATGGTGTAGCAACCATCGCCCTAGAGAACCCAGAGGTTTTAGGCTATTTGAAGTTTGCATGGATCAAGAGTGGCGATAGAAAGCACGAAAACTACAACTATAAGAAAGCTGTTTTCAGGAACTCTGTTATTGAGAGGGTAATGATGAAAGCACCTCTCTACGGGCTAAATACAAAGTTTGTAGACCCCAAGGGAACAACAAGTTCTAAAGAGCATGACGAAGTCGTGGAGAGGATTGGACTAGACAGACATACGGCGTCAGCATACCTCATAGCCCTAGAAGTATTTAAAAATATTTACAGCTAATTACAAATCACTTCCAACCTACAACAGCCTAGTGTATTCATTTCATAAATCAGTAGAATAAGATCATCTAGCTATGTACTAGCTTATTCTTTATTGCATCAATCCATTCACTAACACACTCCCTTAATACTTCACCAGGTAATATTACTGGATCTCTAAACCTCCTGTACACTATGATCTTTGTATCTATTTCCCCGCTTCTCCTCAGTACTCTATTAAATCTATAAGTTACATCAGCTATTGAAGTTTCTGCATCGCAGTGATAATTATTTATACAAATACCAGTTCTGATAACAGTTATACCCTTAGACTTCAAGTACAATAATTGATTATACAACTCCTTAAAGTACTTTCCATAATCCCGGGTTGTGCTCCTAGAAACATGTACTCCGTGAAAGACTACAACATCTGGTTCAACGAGCTCAATGATCTCTAGCTCGCGGGCAGCTAGCATTGGTAAGCTCTGACCAAAGGGGTTTAATGCTGTAATAGTCATATATCTATTGAGTACATTCTTAACCTCCTGATCACTCAAGCCACTGTTGCGGAAGAGATAAGTAATATTATCTACGAGTACCGGGGGTGGGTATGAGTAACTAATTACAAGTACCTTCAAATCGTTCTCAACAGCCATGGCTAGTATGCCCAATAAGTCCTCTGTACCTGGAGGAGATCCAGGCGAGTAGAATATATTTACTGTGAAGCCCCTATGGTAATGATTCACGACTTCCCTTAGAGGTTTACATACTAATCTTAATTCCCCGCCTTCACGGGGGATCTCTCGTAGAATGGGAGGAGGGTGTACAACTACGCCTAGATCTTCACTTATTGAGAAGGCTGTTTCAGCTGCCTCTATTGATGCACCACGAGCTTTTCTAATCTCTATTAATCTAGTTGAGAAGCCATCTTCTATTCGTTGCTTTAGTACAATTAATGCATCCACTACGAACTCTATTGAGTGAGGAGTTATTCTCTCCTCTCCATATGGTAGCTCAGCTATGAGTATTAGTAATCCATTCATAACTACTGGTAGTTGGTAGAAGAAGTTTAGTAGCCATGCACGCTTCTCGGGGTTCCCCGCTACCGGCTCTAGTAGTACTGATATGGAGTCCACTACTAGTATGCTATAGCCTTCACTAATGAGTCTAGTGATCTCCTCGACCAATTGATCTATGTTCAGCGTTGTGGGTAGTCTAATAAATCTATAAACACCCTTAGACTCCAGGGCCTCTAGGTTTAATCCAAGTTTCTTCATGTAGCGGTAGTGCTTCTCTTTATCCTCGTAGAATGATATATAGAGACACTTCTCACCCTTAGCAGCGTTCTCACTACATATAGTAGCTGCTAGCGTTGTTTTACCAGTACCAGGGTGCCCTGCTATTAGCATAGTGTATGGTGCTGTAATCTCACCTATTAACTTATCCAATCCCACTACGCCAGTAGTGTACTTCCTCAAGCCACTACTGCTTGTCACAAACAAACCCCTCTACAACTAATAAATACTAATCCTAAATTATAGATAAACCTTAACCATTCAAGCTCCTCCACCACGAGTCTCACCATGCTTGAGGTTCTTAACTACTACCTCGAGGAACTCGTCATCTCTACCTGATTTCACGAGGTCTAGTAGCTCTCTCACTAAGCCTGGATTCCCCAGGATTATTGATAATGGGCTGAGAAAGGCAATTGAGAACGCGAGATCAGCCGAGTTAATGTCTCCACCTTGGTGTCTAAGTACAATGTGGTATAGCCTACTAGGCTTAGTTAAGAGCAGGGAGAGGCAGTCAACTCTATACTGTAGAAGACAATATACATTATAGAGCTCTAAATTACCTGGAATAGTACGAGATAAGTAGTCCCTAAGCCTCTCCCTCAAAGCACTCAAATCTAGCAAGATGCACACCACTTTTATAAATAATAACAAACAACGCTTTAAAAACACATAGTCGAGAAGAATCATAATTAATAACTAAAAAAAAAAAA
>JAPWUD010000018.1 GCA_028275705.1 Desulfurococcaceae archaeon
AGCCCTCTTCAATCCTCTGTGTAGAGGTGGACAACTAATTCCACCCTCTTCTCATAGCACTCCCTAAGCTTCGGTTGTAGGGATTTGGGTATGTATATTATCAGCCTACCACCACCATGACTAGACAACTTAGCCCTGAAGACCGCTACAAGACCCGTACCAACACCAATAAATCAATATACCAAAAAGCTTATAAACCCTTTGCTCCAATATCTGTCCTTGGAGTTAGGTGTGGGCGAGCTTAGCAGGCGAGGAGCCCGCACCTCCCCGTGGCTGGCGGCGGGGTCTGAAAACGTGATGTCGCACCCGTGAGGGGCTCTCGAAAGGATGAGAGGTAGCCCTAGTGGGTGTAGAACCCTCGCCATTCATGGCGGGGAGCCGTCAGAGACTAACACTGCCTCCTCCAATACTCAAATATCTCTTTTTCAACCGGGTCTAGTCTAGACGTTACTATTAAGCTATGTGGTGGAGGGGGGTAACTATACCCCGCGAGATCTATTAGTCTACCAGCACATATCTTCTCATCCCTCCAACCCAGCCGTGCTAGACCAATCGATAATTGCTCTCTAAGAGCCTCTTTATAGTCGAGCTCTACCAGTATTTGCACAGCCTCGGGGATACTCATAGCTAGAGACTCCTCAATTCTTAAATCCAGTAAAACCAGCGTGTGAAGCCCCCTACTCAAGTTGTCATATATAGTTTCAATAGTGCTAATGGGCTTGAAGTGTGTTGGATAAACTAGTGTAACTATTTTTCCAAATCTATACGACTGCAACCCTACTCTACTATAAGCCATGTTTAAAATAGAGACCCCATGGACAACCCTAAATTCAACTCCCTGCTTAATCGCTTCACTCAGTAATGCATCATGCGTAGTAGCTATAAATGGATCTCCGGGAACAGCTATAGCTACAGTTTTATACCTAGCCTCCTCCACTACACTCCTTATCGCCTCCCCCTCAAGCTCCCTCCTCTTCGCCATCACAAAGACTGCCCGGGGATTTAGATTTCTCAGATTCTCCAAAGAGTCCTCGTATAGAGATGTATAAGTATCAATGTAGATAACATCCGCTTTCTCCAGCCAATCAATTGCTTCACGCGTTAAATGCCTTAAAGAATAGCCTAATCCAATAAATACAAGCATCGAAAACACACTCTACTTGTTAAATATATCTAGTCTATTTGAAGCCCATATTTGCATAGTGACTTGATGAAGTATACAAGTATAACTACATAGACAATGATTATACATACTATGAAGTAGTGGTGAACAACAGCTAAAGATGCTGCAGCTTCCCTCACTGCGTTAATTGAGTGCAAGTAGAGTATCAATCTATAGTTTAAATTAAACGGGTCTGATCCAATACAGTCATACAGGAACTTCTGAGATGGAACCCACTTTAAGTCTTCAAATATAAAAATAGATTCAATACCAGCAATGAGGTGTACATAGCCAGATAAAAACCCAAATAAAACACCAATTAGGAAACTTGTAAGAACATATGCAAATACAAGCCTCTTCTTGACGACACTATTCCCCATTCTCGAAATAAATATTATTAGTAAAGGAGCCAGCCAAAGGAAATAATTTGCATTCCCAACTTTATTGAATAACAATAACCCTATAGTTAAGAGAGTAAAGTACTTTACATAGTAACCCCTCACACTACCTCCAGCCTCTCTATACGCGTAGAAACAAACCATGACAATATACACGAGGAAGAAGATTATCCAGCACGATGATATTTGCTGAGATAGATCAATCATGCCTTGATCATACCCGCTCGCATATATCGGGATCGCCCACAGGCTTAAATATTGTGGTGGTCTCTTAGCGTGATAGAACACTATTTTGTCAATAAATGCAAGGGGGGAGGCTATTAGGAATGGGATCACTACGATAGCAACCACTACAGAGACTACGGAAAGGAGTTTAACGAGCTCTCTATACTCCTTCCCTCGGTAAAGATAGATTATTGGAATAACTAGTAGAATACCAAGCACTTGTTTAAATAGAGATGCGAGAGCAATATATAGTCCACCCCACCCATACTTCCCTCTCTCAAAGCTTAGTAGTGCGAGCAGGAGGAATAACGAGGCCAGTGGATCAAATTGATAGCTTAAAATTACACTATATATCTCAAAAGTCAACAACCACAGATATGATGCAAGCCTACTCACATTCCTCCTTAGTATGAAGTACACCGCTATGAAGGAGGCCAATAAAGGAATCTTATCTATTAAACGCAGAGCAATAATGTTTTCCCCGAAGAAGTGAACAGCTATCGCGTGGATAGATACAAATAGTATAACTGCGAGTGGTGGATATGCAACTTTCAAATCAGAGGTATAGACTTCCAGTAGTCGGCCAGTTTTAAAGTACTCATTGTACCAGCCAATAAAGTAACTTACATCATAGTAGTTCCAACCAATTATAGCAATATATGTAGCGAGAACACTCATGATAATTATATCTACGTAGCTCTTGAACAGCGCGAATAAACGCCTAGGCCTCAAAGTATTAACCTCATACTACATAAATTGAAATCAAGCCATTTTAGAAATACAGTGGTGTGATATATAAAAATCTAATTGGTGATTTGCCAATGAAAAGCTACGTATTCGTGAAGATTGGAGGGAGTTTCATCACTAATAAAGATAAACCAGTTTCACTAAATTACAGATCTCTTCAATTGCTCTACGAAATAGTTAAACGAGTACATACTAGTGGAGTTAGGCTAATTATGGGGAATGGTGGAGGGAGTTTTGCACACTATACTGTGCTGAAGCATAGAGATAAGGGGTCGATAGATCTCCTTGTAAAATGCCATGAAGCCACTAGGTCTCTTAATAGAATTATAGTCGATTACCTAGTGGAGAGCGGGCTGCCAGTAACGAGTATCCAAACAAGTGCAATAATACACTATATTGAGGGGGCATTTAGAGTATTTTATGAACCAATAGCACTCTTGGTCGAGCTAGGAGTGATCCCCATTCTCTACGGGGAATGCATACCATCATTGAGGGCTCCTATAGTATTATCTACGGAGAGGGTCTTCGAGCTCCTCGCAGGTTACTTAAAGCCTGAGAGAATAGTTCTCTTAACCGACGTTTCAGGAATCTACACGTGTGACCCCAAGACTTGCAGTAACCCCGAGTTAATTCATGAAATTACACCGAGAAATCTCGAGGAAGTACTAGAGCTCCTCAAGAGACATGAGAAATCAGATGCTACTGGTGGAGTCTACGGAAAGGTATTGTTAATGAGTAAGCTAGCTTTTGAGTTAAAGACAAATGTAGTTATCACATCTGGGTTCAACGTAGACTCGGCCGTTGAAGCAATAATGGGGGGTGTGCCGAGGGATTCAACCATTATAACTTATAGATGACAACGCACTAGACAATATATATTGTTACCTCCTCGTGGTGTTTATCTATATAGACCTCTCTCTTTCCAGGTATAACTACCGCAGCTACATCATCACCCAGTACAGCATAGTCCACTAAGAACTGCCCAGAGGTTATAATCGTTATAAAGCCTCCAAGCTTTGTTTGTGTATGTTTTAAATGTGCTAAGTGTGTTGAGACATCATCTAGTACTCTAACACCCCCAGCGCAATCCACTCCAAATCTCTCAAAGTATAAGTACAGTACTTTCTTCTTTCCACTCCTTATTGTGTGAACACTGTGGTTTTTCACACCAGTAGCTGTAATTATTCTCTGCCTAAACTCAATAAACCCATTCCCCACGAGTCTCAATGCATCACCCTCCGTAACAACCTCAACACACTTCAATCCAAGTTTGAGGTACTGCCTATCCAAGAAGACCATGCACCAGTGGGAATCCATATTCAACTCTATATAAGGTGCATGGATTTATTTAATATGAAACTGGTGATTGATTATGCCGAGGAATCCAAGTGTGTTGTTGAGAGAGGAGTTAGATAAGCTAAACATAGAGTTGCTAGATATTTATAGTTTTAGAGAACACGATGTTATTAGAGTGCGTAGTAAAACAACGGGGAGAGTCATTCTATATACAAGTAAGAGAAAGGTAAATACACTGGCCACTAGAGAGGATGTAGTAAAACTCGTGGAGGAGATATCTAGACAAGTACGTAGCTGAACACTACTGTTTTTTAATCCGTATCCAAGTGGTTTCAAGGCCTCTATCCATTAATTGAATTCCGTATTTCAATAGCTCGCTTCGAATAGTATCAGCTATATCGTACATACCCCTCTTCCTCAACTCCTTCCTCACCTCTATCAGTAACCCAAGTATTTTCTCGAGTTCTTCCCCCGCCTCGGTATAAACTGGCTTCTCCTCAAATGCTCCAAAGACGTAGTTTGCAGTTCCGAGTATTCTTAGTGCTTGGGAAACCAGCATGTATTTTGGATTATACTGTATATCTCTATACACTATACCCAGTAGCTTGTTTACCGCGGCTAGGGCCTCAGGGGTATTGAAGTCCTCGCTTAGTGCCTTGTGGAAGTCTACATATACCTGCTTGAGTTCATTAAGTATTTTCAAGTCTTCATTGTTCAAGTAGTGTGGGTTTTGCATCTCCCTCTGGAGTTTTAGAAGTAGGTCGTGTGCGGAGACCAACCGGTTATATAGTTTCTCAGCTTGCTCAATAGACTCCTCAGTGTAGTTCAATGGCTTTCTATAGTGGACGTGTAGATACCATAGCCTTAAAACCCCAGGTTGGTATTTCTTCAACGCATCTCTCAGTGGAACAATGTTTTTCAAGCTTTTACTCATTTTATCAACACCTACAGTCAACATACCAGTGTGCATCCAGATCGAGACCCATGGTTTCACACCGAAGAAGGCCTCACTCTGCGCTCTCTCGTTCTCATGGTGTGGAAATATCAAGTCTGTCCCCCCACCATGTATGTCAAACCTACCTCCAAGATACCTCGAGCTCATTACACTACACTCTATGTGCCATCCAGGCCTCCCCCTCCCCCACGGGCTCTCCCAGTATGGCTCACCTGGTTTAGCCGCCTTCCACAGTGCGAAGTCGTATGGCTTCTTCTTCTCTCCAAGAAACTCCGCTTCTTGACTCCAGTACTCTTTATCTAGCCTACCCGAGAGTCTACCATAATCTTCATATTTATCTACCTCAAAGTAGACGCTTCCACTGGGCGCTATGTAGGCGTATCCCCTATCTATCAACCTCTCTATGAATTCTATAATCTCCCCTATGTGGTCTGATACACGCGGGTGGTGATCTACCCTTATGCCGAGTTTTTCAATAGCCTCAAAGTAGTCCCTAGTATACTCATCAACTATACTCCTCCAATCACGGTTCTCCTCCTGAGCCCTCCTTATGATCTTGTCATCTATATCAGTTATATTCACTACATGTACAACATTGTATCCCCTTAGTGATAAATACCTCTTCAACGAGTCGTATACTACATAGGTTCTCCCATGCCCAATGTGCGAGTAGTCGTAAACCGTGGGCCCACACACATAGATCTTTACAGTATCAGGCTCGATGGGTTGAAGTGTCTTTTCAGACTTAGTTAGAGTGTCGTAAAGCCTAATCTCCGGCTGCCCATACACAATTCTCTCATCCACCTCAATACGTATTTTTTACTCATTGAAGACAATGTACTTTAAGAGTAATATGTCTTCTCTCTATTTAAAACACCGAGCACGTATTTAAACAAGTCTAATGCACTATTACACCATCAACCGCATGGTACATACTATACACCTCCATTAATACTCGTCCTATTTTAGTGAATAAATCGGCGAGTTCCTCTGTTGTCAAGTACTTCTTGAATGCCTCTTCACCGTGTAGTACATCGCTAACTACCAGTACACAAGCTGTTTGAACCCCCTTCATCCAACCCAGTGCAAATAATGCAGCTGCCTCCATTTCAACAGCTATGAGTCCATAGTGCTCCATTTTAACTGCGAAATCAGGGGATTCAGCGTAGAATGCATCACTCGAGAACACAGGTCCCTGTTTATATTGAATACCACTCTCCTCCATCATCATCATTATACGAGTCGTTAAAACAGGATCTGGTGATGTAGGTGCACAAATACCCGGCATATATTGCCCAAGTCCACAGCCACCCATAGTGTACGCAGCACCAGTAGCTACAATAACGTCTCCTATCCTAGTATCTCTCCTAATCCCCCCTGTTGTTCCAAGCCTCACTATCCTCCTCGCACCTAGTTGGTGAAGCTCCTCGAAGACTATTGCTGCACTTGGAGCCCCTATTCCATGCGTCGCCAGCGTTATCCACGTGTCTCTATAGCGCCCAGTAACTACCTTCAACCCCCTATGCGTGTTCACTACTCTCGCATCTTGCAGTAGGGGTGTTAATAAGTCTACTCTACCCGGATCCCCCACGGCTATGACGTTTCCAGCTACATCCCCCTTAGAGGCCTTTATGTGTACTGGCATTAAATCACCTCTTTTTCCTCTTCCTACCCCTCTTCTTCCCGGTCTTTTTCTTCTTCAATGCTTTCCTCGACTTCCTCCTCCTAGCTTTCTCCACAATTCTGGGTTTTGGCAATACAAGCTCCTGTGGAAACACTATTCTCGTGTGCTCACTACACTCAACTATAGCCAAGTCATAGTCTAGGCTTCTAGGTACTAGTTCACCTTCATACACTATGAGCTGTGAGCTTGGCTTAAACTCATATATTGTCCTGCAGCTCGAGGGCTCATTGCACTTAACGAAGAGCACTCTACGTAGATACTGTGGTTTAGGAATTAATACCGTTGAAGCACCTAAGTCTCCCCCCTCACCAATCACTACTTTCTGCCCAAGAGTCTCCACCTCTGTTAAAACAAACGAGTCACTTGACTTCTCCTTCACCAGGTACTCTCCCGCTACCTCCAGTAGTTTACTCACTACATCGCCTTCCACCTTACCCAAAACCTCACGCATATCCCACTTCTCGCTCTCTACTCGGAAACCCGATAGAGAAACCCTGTCGCTTTCCTCCTCTACACGCTTCAACTTAAGCACTTTAGCCACAATCCTCAAACTCCACCACACCTAGAAAACAATAAATTCTCTCCTTTCATAAAATACTTTATATTGGTGGTGCGTATTGGAAGTCAAGATCTTTAAAGTACCTGTAAAGATACCTGAGGGAGCAAACGTCATCATTGGAAAAAGCCACTTTATTAAAACCGTTGAAGACATATATGAAGCACTCGTAACAAGCGTACCCGGCATTAAGTTTGGATTAGCGTTTAACGAGGCGAGTGGTAAGAGACTAGTTAGGTATGAAGGAAACGATGAAGAGCTCGTTAAGGCTGCAATAGACTCAGCACTAAGTATTGGAGCAGGACACACATTTGTCTTGTTCATTAAAAACGCATACCCCATTAACATACTAAATCAATTAAAGCACGTGCAGGAGATAATATCGCTATATGCTGCAACAGCTAACCCTGTTGAAGTCATTGTAGCGGAGACAGATCAAGGTAGAGCCATCATAGGCGTTGTAGATGGATTCACACCACTAGGTGTAGAATCCGATGAGGATAAAAAAGAGAGGAGAGAGTTTCTGAGGAAAATAGGCTACAAGAAGTAGTCATTGATGAAGCTACTAGTACTCTGCACCAGACTCGCTTAAAACCCCAATAATATGCCCAATCGCTGTATCTCCATGTATCCTGATTATTTTTACCTTCACTCTTGATCCACTAATAGCGTTTGGTACTGTTATCCTCAACCCTCCATACTGCACTATACCGTTACCCCTCTCATCCACGTCAAATATATTGACTACTATAACATCCCCTACCCTCAAGTGTCTCTCTTCAGGGCTTCTAATTGATGGATATATGCTGAATCTCTGTATATTGCTACTATATGGGTTCCAGCCTTGTTTCCTATTGCTCTTTGACACGTATAACACGCTGCACTATAAATCAGTGTCTTTAATGAATAAACCTCCTTAAAAACCTTGTATCAACGAACTCTTAACCCTGATCACACCTAGTTAGTAGTCGCTCTACGCGTGAAATATCCTCAATGTTAAAGAGCTTATAAAAGCTCTAAGACCTCCTCATACACAAGGGGTGCTTTGAGCTCTGTGAAACTTGATTTTCTAAGGCAAATAGCAAACCCACTAATAGATGAGTATGTTAGAAACGGCGTTATCACCGCGAGAGACGCTGTTGAAGTTAAAAAGAGGTTTTTCCATGCAGAGGGGAAGTACGGCTTCAACACGTATATTGGAGACCCCTCCAAGCTCTCACTATTCCTAAACTCTAGAGATTTCGATGAATTAGCCGAGTACTTGAAGTCCCTAGGCGCTCTACAGCTACTACTCGATATACTAGGTAGAATCGAGGAGGTATATCGGGACCTTGTGGAAGTAGTTGACGCTGCTAGAAAAGCGAGAGATAGGCTTTCAGCAGGGCAGTTAACCACAGGGGGAAGCAAGGGTGTAGCCAAGTGCCTGGATTTAGAGTCACTATCTAGTCTAATAAGGGAGAAGCTTAATCCAAGCGAGCTCTTAGTTGAGGGTAATACTGTTAAAGCACTTATAGGGGGAGGGGTAGAGTTCAGTGTTAGTCTGCACAAACAACACGTTAAAATAGTGATCAAGGCGAAGAAGGGAGACGTGGGTAGAGCAATTAAGGGTTTATTCGAGAAGGTGGGTGAGATTGCAGAGAAAACTCTTTGTATTTGACTGCGATGGAGTATTAATAGAGAGTAAGAGTAGTTGGAGAATACTACACGACTACTTTGGCAGTAGGGATAACTCCTACTTCGCCAAGCTCTATGAACAGGGGTTGATCTCCTACTTGGACTGGATGAAGATCGACATAGCCCTCATGATCCACAGCTATGGAAAGCCGATAACAAAGAGAGATATTGAAAAAGCATTCTCAACCGTGAAGGTTAGACCTGGCGCGAGACTCGTAGTTGAGAAGTTGAAGGAGAGGGGTCACGTAACCGCTGTAGTTAGTAGTGGAGTAGATGTCTTAGTGGAGAGGGTCTGCAGAGAGATCGGTGTTGACGTGTGTATATATAATGAGTTGTTATACAATGGTGAGGAGATAATACCTGGTGGAGTGGCCAAGGTCCCCTTGAGAGAGAAGAAACACGTTATTGAGAAACTTGCGAGAGAACTTGGATTAGGACTAGAGAACACTGTATACATTGGCGATAGTGAGTGGGATATTGAGGTATTTAAGAGTGTAGGTGCCTCGATCGCTGTAGAGCCCTGTGGAGAAGCGTGTAAACACGCATTATACGTAGTGAGGAGGCTTGAAGAGATCCTAGAGCTTGGAATAGCTTAACTTCGCTCAAACACTAATTAGGGAATAGAATACTATTAAATACCACGGGCGTAGATTGATTGACTGGTTTATAACGCTTATTAATTACAGACCAGACGCATTATCCGTTTGGTCTGACCCCGTTGTCAAGGAGAGATTATCCCACTACTATAGTGTAATGAAGAATGAGAAGCCCGCTAGATTTCTCGCCGCCAAGCTTCTCCCCTTAGACATAGATCCTTACTCACCAAGCGTATCCGTGGAGGAGCTGTGGAGACTCCATGACAAGATGAGCGTTGAGTTTGAGGGGTTCTATAGAGATCTACCTCGGGGTGGACTAGGTAAATTAGAGGCAAGTGAGAAACCGAGGTTTAGCTACTTAGACCTTAAAGTAGCCATTGCCTACAGGTTGATGAATCCATGTAGACTCTGCGAGAGGAGGTGTGGAGCTAGGAGGCTTGAGGGTAGGCCCGGAGTGTGCACTATGGATAGGGAGATAATAGTACATAGTTACTTCCACCACATGGGTGAGGAGGCGCCACTCGTACCCAGTGGAACTATTTTCTATGGGGGGTGTAATTTCAAGTGTGTCTTCTGCCAAAACTACGATATTAGCCAGGTTAATCCACGTGGTGGCGAGAAACTGTCTACACGTGAATTAGCATCTATACAAGTATATCTCAGGAGAAGCGGGGCCCGCAATATTAACCATGTGGGGGGAGAACCCACACCCCACCTCCCATTCATCCTTGAGAGCTTTAAGTACGTTGATGTCAATGTACCCCAGTTGTGGAATAGCAATATGTACATGAGTGAGGATTCAATGAAGCTGCTAGTAGACATCATTGACATCTGGCTGCCAGACTTAAAGTATGGGAATAACGACTGTGCTTGGAGGCTGAGCAAAGTGAGAAACTACTGGGAGGTTGCGACGAGAAATATAAAGATAGCCCATGATCACGGAGACATCATTATAAGACACCTAGTTCTGCCAAACCACATTGAGTGCTGTACGAGGCCTGTACTAGAGTGGATTGCTAAAAACACTCCTAGATCACTCGTTAATGTAATGGATCAGTATAGGCCAGAGCACATTGTTGCGAAATATCCACATATGTATAGAGATATAGCTAGAAGGCCTAAAGCTAGTGAAATACTTGAAGCATATAGAATAGCGGATGAACTAGGCATAGTGTATAAGCCAGTCTCTTAATTAAACCATAAGTACTAACTAAAACCCTGAGGCGTTTAATCATGGGTGAGGAAGTAATTGAGCAATACTTTGACAACTTCTACCGTGTAGTTGTTGTTAGAGACAATGGGGAATACGTAGTATCTGTTGACGTGTACTATGTTGGCTGGACTTATGGTGATCATAGAGAGGTCTGTATCGAGAACACTTGTCTCTTAATGAAGGAACTAGATGCATCTATTCTACGAGTAAACCCCTGTAAGTCGAGGAAAATAATTGTAATTGGTACAAGACTAGGCAGTAAAGCAGAGACAATAAATATTAAGTGGATATGTAGCGAGAAGCCAAGTGGCCATGAACTAGAGGAGCTATATAGGTTATCCTGGATTATTGCACGTGGGGAAACCACTTAGTAAACCTCTATATAAGCGAGGTCAAATTATAATTCCACTAGTTGTAGTTAATTTTAGAAGATAGTTCACGGTGAGTTAAGTGTTTAAGCCAAAACTAAAGTCTACAAGGTGGGATCCGACCAGGGAGTTAGAGCTAATTAAGAAGTGGGAGGATGAGGGATTATACTTATTTGAGTTCTCACGGGACGATCCAAGGGAGATCATAGCTATAGATACTCCCCCACCCTATGCTAGTGGAAAGTGGCATGTTGGTGGAGCAGCACACTACGCACAGATAGACATGATTGCACGCTACTTTAGAATGAAGGGTTATAATGTGCTAGTTCCATTCTACGCTGATAGAAATGGCTTACCCGTAGAGGTTCAAGTTGAGAAATCTTATGGTATTAGTGCACATGAGTATGCAAAGACCCCTGAGGGTCGTTTAAAATTCCTAGAGCTATGCAGGGCATTCCTAGATAAGACAGAGGAGGAGCTTGTGAACATATGGAGAAGGCTTGGCTGTAGCTTCAACTACTGGAGAAGCGGCACTGATAGCCCTGAATATAGGAGGATTACTCAGGCTACATTTATTGAATTATTCAAGAAAGGCCTAATCTACGAGGCTGAGAGACCCGTTAACTGGTGTCCACGCTGTAAGACTACTCTAGCTGACGCGGAGTTAGAGTATATTGAGGAGGATACATACCTCTACTACATTAAATTCCCATTGAAGAATTCGCGGGAGCACCTAGTGGTGGCGACTACAAGACCTGAGCTACTTAGGTCTTGTAAAGCCCTTGCATTTAACCCCAAAGACGAGAGGTACAAGGGGCTTGATGGCAGTATCGCCATTAACCCTCTATATGGACATGACATGCCTGTTTTAAAACACGAAATCGTGGATCCTGGGTTTGGAACGGGCATTGTAATGATCTGTAGTTATGGAGACCACGCAGATGTAACTATGTTTAGAGATCTAAACCTAGAGCCATTAGTAGTTGTAGATAGAGATGGAAAATTAACCGGGGAAGCTGGCCCTCTCGCAGGGTTGAGCATAAAAGAGGCTAGAGATAGAGCTGTACAGCTACTTGAAGAGAAGAACTTATTGGTTAAAAAAGAGAGAGTGAAGCACACTATCCCAGTTTGCTGGAGGTGTAAAACCCCCATTCAGATCATTAATGCCCGTGAGTGGTTTTTGAAGCAACTTGAGTATAGGGATTCACTATTAAAGCTCATTGAGGAAATGGAGTTTAAACCAGAGTTCCACAAGGTTAAGTTAGTTGACTGGATCAACTCGATTACAACGGATTGGCCAATAAGTAGAGATAGATTCTACGCAACCGAAGTCCCAGTATGGAGGTGTAAGAAGTGCGGAGCTACACTCACTCCCGAGCCAGGTAAGTACTACCAGCCCTGGAAGGATCCACCCCCATGGGATAAATGCCCCAAGTGTGGCGCACCCTCATCAGAGCTTGAGGGGGAGAGAAAGGTATTTGACACTTGGTTTGACAGTAGTATATCAGTTCTATATGTTACAGGCTACTTGAGAAACCCCGATTTATTTGAGAGAGCTTTTAGAAACACTATTAGACCACAAGGTGTAGATATCATTAGAACCTGGCTATACTACACTGTTTTAAGAGTCTATCAGTTGACTGGTAAACCAGCGTTTAAGTGGATACGTATAAGTGGAATGGGGCTTGATGAGAAAGGCGAAGCAATGCACAAGTCTAAGGGTAACATTATAGATCCAGAGCCCTATATCGAGAAGTATGGTGCAGATGCATTTAGGTATTGGGCTGCTGCAAGCGCTAAACTAGGCTATGACTATAGGTTCAGCGAGCCAATGATCAAGACTGGGCTTTTATTCGCTACGAAACTATGGAATATAGCTAGGTATATCTCCAACTTCCCAGAGCCTGATTCATATGAGCTTAGACCAATAGATAAAGCTACACTTGCATATCTAAATAGAGTCCTCTCTAGCGTAGATGCTGGATATAGAGAACTCGACACATATACCCCGGTGAACGAGATATATCAATTTACATGGAACTACCTAGCATCACACTACATTGAATTAACAAAGTCGAGAGCATACAATACCACTGGAAAATACACTCTAGGAGAGCAGAAGGCAACTTGGTACGTGCTACACTACTCACTTAGAGGAATACTCAGAGCACTAGCACCAATAATGCCCTTCGTAACCGACGCTATTTATAGAGAGCTATATGGTAAGAGCGTCCATAAAGAAGCATTTCCAGAGCCCGAGGAAGAGTACTTAGAGGAGTCGCCTGAGCTAGCCCTGAGAGTAATCGAGGTAAACCACGCCATATGGAAGTACAAGAAGGAGAGAGGTATGAAGTTGTCTCAACCAATCGAGCGAAAAGTCTTCCTACCCATTATCGTCAAGCCTGCTCATGAAGAACTTGTCGACCTACACGGCTTAGCGAATACTGAGTACTATGAGGATAAACCCCCTGAGAACACTGTAGAGATTGGTGGAGGAGTCTACATATCTCCCTAGCTATCTTCTAATTGTTTTCTCAATACTCCAGAGCATTCTATTAATTCTAGCTCTAAAAGGGGCTTTTCCATAGACTGGCCTAGTTCTCCCCTTCCTAATGGCTTCTAGTATGCTCTCAATACTTAATTCACTAACATCCAGTACATTAAACGCTACGCCAACTTCATCTACTATGTGTGCATCGCTATTTGATAATCCAGGCTTATTAAGTATCTTCGCGGCCTCCATGGCTTTATGGTTTGCTTTTTTAGTTGAAGAGGAATTCCACACCTCTATTGCATCCCAGTCTTTGTACTCATATACTAAGTCTCCTATTCCAAGCCTCAGTAAATCGAATGGATGTGCAGGGACAACTAAGCAGTTTTCTCTATGTGCTTTCTCTATTAACGAGTCTAATCTACGGGGGAAGTCTATTTCGCCACTGCAGTAGACTAGTATGTCTCCTTGATCCGTTCTAACCTCAACACCTGGGACTACTAACACCCCCGTGCTTGCAGTGTATCTCTTTGCATACACGCTGCCCGCGAAGGTATCGTGGTCTGTTATAGACACAACTAATATTCCCTTCTCGCGCGCAGTACTAAGAATTTCTACGGGGCTTGCCTTCCCATCGCTATACGTTGAGTGTATGTGGAGATCTGCTCTAATCAACAAAGTCAAGTACACCCTTAAAGCAGTGTATTAAAACACGTGTTATGTATATTTTAATGGGTTGATTTTATTGAGTGTTCACGTATTAGTGGATGTAGAGAAGTGTAATTTATGTATGCTCTGCGTGGAGTACTGCCCAGCCTACGTATTCTCTGTATCTAGTGGAAGAATAACTGTGGATAGCTCAAAGTGCATTGAATGCTATGGCTGTATACCCCTCTGCCCGAGGAGTGCCATTAGAATAGCAATTGAGCCAGGAGATTTAACAATGTTTCTCAAAGAGAAGTAGCTGCATAAACTACTCAAAGTAGGGTTTTAACTCGCTTTTACAATATGGACACTTATAGTGTACTTTTCTAGCATCAGCTGCGCAGAAGTATGCACTTATTCCTTTAGACAAGCACTTAGGGCAGTAATATATGTTCTTGAGCTCGTAGCCTTGGTAGAAGTCTAGTGTAGTACCACACATTATACACTTCTCAGTCGTCCAACCTCTATGACCTGTTTTATTTGCACCCCTAAGTAAGCCTGTAGTCAAGTTTTTCACCCTTACTCCACATATCTTAGACATAGAGGGGTTTTTAAATACAGTGAGGTGTATGTATGATTATACTTGCTACATCGGATGTTCACAGCCCAGAATACCTATCACTATTCATGGAGGCCTTGAGGAAGACTGAGAGTAGCCCAGACATCGTTGTCTTTGCAGGGGATATGGTTGAAAAGAACAAGGTATTCATGTTGAAGCCTATAGTCGAGGCTACTACGAAGAAGTTCCCGGGTGTAAGAATAATCGCTGTTTTCGGGAATGACGAGTATAGAGGCTATGAAAAACTATACGTATCTATATATAAAGAGATCACGTGGCTCAACGACGACTACTTGATTATAGGGGATAGAGATCTATGCATAGTTGGAACTCGTGGTGCACTAGATAAGCCAACATCTTGGCAGGCTAAAAATATACCGGGGATACAGAAGTACTACGCTGAGTTACCATATAGAATAGAGCAAATAGCGTCTCAATTGAGGAGTCAGGGGTGTAAGAAAGTAGTGCTTATATCACACTATGGTGTAACACGTAAAAACCTAGAGGGTGAGAAAGAGGATTCATATCCATACCTAGCATCTACTAAGTTTGAGAGAGTTATTAGGAGAGAGATATTGGACTGCGTAATCCACGGCCACGTACACCTTGGAGTAAATGAGGTGGTCTATGTTAGAGATGTACCAGTCTACAATGTATCTCTACCGGGGAGGAAGAAGCTTGTTGAAATCAAGATATAGGGTTAAAAACTAATCATTATTATAAGGTTTTATCCATGAATGAATCACTATACATAGCTAAAACCCTCATCCGCGGGGCTTTAATCGGTTTAAATACATATATTAAGCCAGGCGGCATACATAGGCTTACACCGTTGAAAGCGTTTGATGATCTAACGTGTAATATTGCATCATGCATAGATACTCTTGTAGAATCCGTAGAGGCTGGATCAATGGTTAAGAGAGGTGAGGTTGCGGTAACTAGTGTAGACTACAATAAGTTATTCACAAGTCCACTAAAGGAGAGCTTTAGGAACTGCAGTAACGTATACCCAGAGTACCTAGTCCCACTCACAGTACTAGGCTTTACAATAGGCCTTAGTAGCGTAGAGAGCATTCTAGAGGAGAGTAGTAAGTTTAAGAAAGCACTCGAAGCAGTCAACAATGTAAACAAGTGGAGTGATATAAAGCAATTAATAGAGGTATTGAGAATTATTGGTAGAGCAGACATGTATGAACACCTCCAGTCAACGGGGTACACTCAGATAACACTCCTTAAATCCGGTGCTACATTCAACGATGTATTTAGAGTACTGAGTTCTAGGTGGCGTGGATTCTCACTAGTAGACTCAAAGGAGACACTTGTATTCCAATACCTCAAGCAACTATTTGACCTGCAGAGAGAGTATAAAAACCTCGAGAATTCCCTTATAGCACTCTACATGGAGCTTGTAAAACAACACATACCAGTAAATCTACAAGATAAAGCTAGAGAAGCCCATAGCTGTAAATACATGGCTACACCTGAATGCGCTAAATTAATGTACGAGCTCGACGTATTATTGAGGAAGAACAAGGTGTTCTTTGAATGGGCAAGCGAGATCACAGTATTAGTATCGGCTCTAGCAGTCTATGAGGGTTTAAAGTAAAGGAAAAGCCCTGGGCTTTTCGTGTAGTTACTGCCCTCTGAGCTCCTTGATTAACAACTTGAGAAGCATCTTTACTCTCTCCGTGTACTCTTTAGCGGTGGTTTTAGAGTAATTATAATTCATTAATTCATGGAGCTTAAGGATCTTTTCATGGAAGTGTTCTATAGATTCCCCAATACTCCTACCCCTTCTCTCACTATAGAGAAATACACGGATGAAACCAATTAACCCCAATGCATCTATTTTATCAGCATCACTTAGTACCTTAGCTAAGTCACTATAGCCACTATGCCTCTTAGCTGAGTAGCTGAAACTATGTGCTTCAATGGCTTCAATAACCTCCTCGATCTCCCCCTCCGAGCACTCTGCCTCCCTCAATAGTTCTCTAGCTATAAGTGCTGAGTAGTATGCATGTGGTTCCCCAATCCCCCTGCCAACATCGTGTAGATATACGGCTAGCTTTAAGATTAATTGATCTACTTCAAGCCCTTCCTTCTCAATTATTCTATTAGCCCAGTTATACACTCTCTCAACGTGGTATAATCCATGCTCAATTGATTTATCGTAGAGAGCCCTAGCGATCTCCACTACAATATTAGATTTTGAAGAGTCACACATGTCTTCTAAATCCCTTCATTATCATCTACACTACTTAACACACTGGGATGATTATTATATATAGCTATTTCTCAAGGTGTCTTAGTAGTGTTTTTGCAATATTCACTGCTCCACTTGGATATCTACGCCTCGGCTGCACGGGGTTTTCAATAGCTTTCTTAAGTAGACTAGAGTCCGGTTTCTCCAGGTACACTGCTTCTAGTTTCTCAGCATATATCTCTACGTCTCTTCTAGGCGCGCCGAGGGTTACGCGCGGGTTATATACTATTATAGTGGGCTTCTCGTAGGCTAATCTAGCAGTTGAGGCTGTGACTCCTTGCTGTGTTATGACTATTTCCGCGTTTGCAATCCACTTGTGTATATCACTAGTGTATTTGAATACAATCCATGAGGGGTGTTTTTTAATGTATGGCTCTGGGTCGATATCCCCAGTCTGCAATACTACTCTCTCAATGTTTAGTGAGGATATAGCGTCAAATAACTCCCTATAGCCAAGTGTCCCAGTAGTTACGAATACATAGCCTCCATTACTCGGTTCATACAACCTGGGCTCATATACAGGCCCCACAACAATACCCCTTGGGTAAAGCTCTAATTGCTCATCCCAGTGTAAGAAGACTCTACCACCCAGTTTCTCAAGTATTTTAACAGCTCTAGATCTCTTAGTGAAGTGCTCAATCGCTTCTAGTGTATACAGTGGGGCATGCTTAAACAACATGGATACTAGTGATGGTGGAATCGAGAAGTTTGATCCGCTGGCGAATACTGCACCGACATCGACTCCTCTAAGGAGTTTCATTGACTGAAACGAGGCCTTCAACCAACGGTGAATACCCCTGTAGATCGCTTCTCCAGGCCTCCGAGGTAAAGCCATAAACTCCACTCTACCAAGACCCTTAAACCTCTCAGCTAGAAACCTATACTCGTCCGCGACTAAGACTACGTTATTTGTAAATCCAAGTTGAGTCAAATACCACGCCACGGAGTATGCATATCCAGCGTGGCCTCCATAACCAGCTATTATTAAAACCTGGTTCTTCCTCAAGTTGGAAACACCTATCCCAAGAATTGTCTACTATACTTTTTGTTTATGCATCACCCTACACTCCAGTAATAACTCTACTACTCTACGGGGTATTTCAAAGCCATATTTGTTTTTCATAGTTTCCCAAGTCTTCTCGGGGTTTAAGTACTCCTCGACAGCTACACCTGTAAATAACCACGTAAAGACATCCAGAAGTAGGCACGGAGTCCCAGCATACTCACATACACGTCTCCACACCTCCCTCACTCTTCCAGCAGGAGGGCCTGTAGTTAAGGATCTAGCACACTCCTCTACATATCTACACTCAGGGTACTCTATTAGACAGCTCGTTATTGCTAGTAGAGAGTTCCTATAGTCAACGGGGATTGCAATATCTCCATAGTCAACACTAACACCCCTACACATACAGAAGTATCCATACATTTTAGCCGCGAATACAAGTGTCTTACTATCCTCCCTCACACTCAATACTCTGGATAGTTCACTAATTAATTGATTCAATCTATTACAATAGTAGAGCGGTTCTTCGAGAATTCTCTGAGCAGTACTAGAGGCGATTACTTTCCCAATTCTCCCAATCTTTTGATCTAGGCTTCGAGTGCACCTAGTGGATTTAAGGAACTCCCTGAACGCCGCTCTCAAGTCTTTGGATTGTAGTTTACTGAAGAACTCGGCGAATTTAAGCCAGTACTCCTCGCCTGGTATAGAGAGCTGGTAGCTTATTAATGAATTCAGTAAAACTAGTAGTGCGGCATCCCCCTCACTATGGGACTCTGCAATTGTTTTTACAGCTTTGTATTGCGGATCTCCATGGATAAGGTTCATTAATGAACTACTAATCGACTTCAACGCCTCTGCTATAACAGGGATTCTCTCCTCCTTGATGAACACAGAGTCCAAGTTTAAACCCTTTTTCACTAATTGATTTTTAAGTGTTATAGCTATATTCACCGATATAGTGTTACGTGGAGATGAGTGTTTTGGCTTCAATAGTATTGACTTGTAGGAGGGGAGATATTGTTAGCTATGTTGAAGCAGATGAACTAGTGGTTTTCGACATGGACTCTAAGGATATAGTTGCTAGGTTGAAGAAGCCGAGGGATCTAGGCTTGCTGGAAGACCTACTCGAGGAGTATGATCCATGGGTTGTAGTAACCGCTTACGTGGACCCAGAGATCCAAGAGGCTCTAAGAGATATGGGTTTTAAAGTGGAGGTTGTTAAATCAGTGAAGCTTAGTGAATACCTCAACGATGTATTTGGGTAGGTGTATTAACATGCCGCTGAAACACATATTGATAGACTTGCTGGTGAAGAATAAGGAGGTTGAAGAGGGTGTTCTCGGGGTAGTCAAGGACAAGTGTTCTCTAGAACACGAATTCGTTGTTGATAGTGGAAATATTAGTCTCTTCAAGTGTAGTGAGAACGTGGTCTATATTTATAAAGCAGGCTCTGTGATCTACTTAGATATTCTTGGTGAAGGAGGAGTCTTTGAATCCCTACTGGAACGCCTACCCCGCGAATACGTCTTTATTAGGCTTGTTGAGAGGGGGTTTCCCGAGTAGGGGTGTTTATATGACTAGTGGAGAGGAGCGTGTAGACTTGGTTTTTGATCCATCCTCTTGTAGAGCGGTTGCAACGAAGTCCCCGCTTACAGATGAGCTCTTTGAGAGGTGGTATGGGAAGTACCATGGTGATACACTAGTACTTGACTTAGTTGAAGTAGCATACTTGTTGTCAACAGGTAGAGTTATTGTTAGAGATGGTGGTAGGGAGGTTAAGAGTCTACAGGAGCTTGTATCAATGCATGGAGCTTGCTTTGACGCTAGCTTCTGGCCTATGCTATCCGTATTCAAGGATCTCCGTGAGAGGGGTAGAAGGGTTAGAGTTTTAGCTCCAATGAAGTTTCTAGTTAAGGATAAAACTGGCGAGCTTAGACTAGTATATGTCCTCGAGGAGAAGTACCCTGTGAAGATTAGTGATTTAGTTGAGTTGATTAATGAAGCTAAGCGAAACAATCTAAAGGCAACATGCGCTATTGTTAGTCTACAGGGGGAGTTAACATACTATGACTCTATACCAGCTGATATAAGGGTGGAGCGTGTTGAGCGAGTATAATCCACCTAGGGGTATGAGGGATATTACTGGTAGAGATGCAGAGCTCTACGAGTATCTCTTCGAGGAGTTTAAGTCTACTGCTAGGAGGCATGGATTTGAGCCAATTATAACCCCTACACTCGAGTACTTCTCACTCTTTGAGGCTAAGAGCGGTGAGGAGATTAAGAAGTCTATGTATGTATTCGAGGATAAAGCAGGGCGCTTATTGGCGTTGAGACCCGAGGTAACTGCGAGTGTTGTAAGGGCTTACCTAAGGCACTATAGAGCTAGGCCTAAGCCAATTAGACTCTACTATGTAGCCCAGTGTTTTAGGTACGAGGAACCCCAGTATGCTAGGTATAGGGAGTTCTGGCAGGGTGGGTTAGAGGTTATTGGGGACCCTGATGTAAATGCTGATGTAGCAGTTGCATATACTGCTAGTAGCTTCCTAGAGGATATAGGTGTTAAACACTACTATGAAGTAGGCAATGTAGCAACCTATAGAGCATTTATGAGTAAAATGGGGGTTAGCGAGGAGATCCAAGACCACATACTACACTTAATAGATAAAGATAGAGTGGTGGACGCTGTCAATGAGTTAAAGAGCATTGTGGGGGATAGAGCGGATTTGATCAGTACACTCGTAGAGACAGAGGACTTAGATAAAGTAGAGTCCATTATAAACGAGTACAGGGAACTCCTCGGTGATAAATACGAGAGGGTTCAAGAGGAGCAGGCTAGGTTACGTGACTTCATAACAATAATGAGTGAGCTTGGTTATGATGTGAAATACCAGCCTAAACTAGTACGGGGACTTGCATACTATACAGGGCTGATCTTTGAGTATAAGTTAAAGGATTCCCCGGGGGCGCCGAGTATAGGTGGAGGGGGGAGGTATGATGGATTAACCATGGTCTACGATGGTCCATTTGAATACTCTACGGGTTTAGCGATGGGAATAGATAGAATAGCACTAGCACTCACAGAGAAATACGAGCCTACTCCAACTAAGAAAATAGTAGTGATAGTAATAGGCAATACACCACTCTCAATAGGCTATAAAACCCTGAACACGCTAACCAGGGCAAGCCATATAATACAGGGATTTGTGTTGAAAACAAAGAATCTATCTAAAACACTAGAGTACTCTAGTAAAATTGGGGTAGACTACGCGTTGATCATAGGCGAGAAGGAGTATAGAGAAAGCACAGTGACTCTTAAAAACATGAAAACAGGTGAACAAGCTAAGTTGACGCTTCAAGAAGCAGCGAAGATAATGCATTAAACAACTTACATGCAACGTCTATTCCTAGAACAAAACAATTTTCTCCCTCTAAAATGTATCACAGTACTTAGGTGCCTGAATTCCTATTATTTGCATCAATAGCCATCTCATGCTAAACTACTATACACGATGAATATTAGCTATAAGATTAGTGGAGCGTGTGGACTATAGTTATTCTACTTTGATCTATCTTTCTGTCTTCTCAATTCATGCTTTTTGATCTCGTTGTTAATCTATATTAAGCGTAAATAAAGTGAGTATTACTAAGTGTAGTTATTGAGAATTATAGAGGTGATTCTTGTGGCTAGGTTGAGACTCGAGAAAACAGGGGATTATGAGTGGGTTATTCCAAAGGGTGCTAAGCCATGTATGAATACAGATGCTATTGTATTCGCTGATGAGTACTTATTGGAGAAAATGGAGTCTGATCTCACACTCGAGCAGGCGGCCAATGTAGCTTGTCTACCGGGTATTAAGTTGTACTCGTATGTAATGCCCGATGGACACCAAGGTTATGGATTTCCAATTGGTGGTGTCGCTGGCTTTGACTTAGAGGAGGGTGTTATTAGCCCTGGTGGTGTTGGCTACGATATAAACTGTGGTGTGAGGGTTTTAAGGACAAATCTCTCAGTGGACGATGTCAGGGATAAGTTGAAGGAGCTTGTTGAAGTATTATTTAGGAATGTACCGAGTGGTGTTGGCTCAACAGGGCAGTTGAGGCTTAGTTTTAGGGATCTAGATGAGGTTTTAGAGCATGGTGTTAAGTGGGCTATTGAGCGTGGTTTTGGATGGGAGCGCGATGCAGAGCACACTGAGGAGCGTGGATCGATGGAGGGTGCAAGAGCTGATAAAGTTAGTAAGGTCGCCAAGCAGAGGGGCCATGAGCAACTTGGTACTCTGGGTGCTGGAAACCACTTCCTAGAGATCCAGTTTGTAGACAGGATCTACGACCCCGAGATAGCTAAGGTCATGGGGTTGACTCATGTTGGGCAAGTAACTGTAATGATCCACACTGGTAGCCGTGGACTAGGACACCAAGTTGCAAGCGACTACCTACAAGTCATGGAGAGAGCTATGAGGAGGTATGGTATTAGTGTACCGGATAGAGAGCTAGCGGCTCTTCCATTCAAGAGCCCCGAGGCCCAGGACTACTTTGCAGCTATGGCTGCAGCAGCTAACTTCGCCTGGACTAATAGACAGATCATTATGCACTGGGTTAGGGAGAGCTTTAGAAAAGTCTACAAGCAGGATCCAGAGGCTCTTGGCTTAGAGTTAATATATGATGTAGCACACAATATTGCGAAAATAGAGGAGCACGTGATTAATGGAGAGAAGTACAGAGTTGTAGTCCACAGGAAGGGTGCCACAAGGGCTTTCCCACCGGGACACCCAGATATACCGAGCGACTACTCGAGTATTGGGCAGCCAGTACTAATACCGGGTAGTATGGGTACAGCGAGCTACATACTAGTTGGTGTGAGAGAAGCCGCTAGAACATGGTATAGTGCACCACACGGTGCTGGAAGGTGGCTTAGTAGAGGGGAGGCCATTAGATCATACTCACCAGACCGCGTAATAGCAGAGCTGGGTAGCAAGGGCATAGTTGTGCGGGCTGCTACAAAGAGAGTTGTCAGCGAGGAGGCTCCAGAGGCGTATAAAGACGTTGACCGCGTAGTGCTAGTAGCTGATAAAGTAGGGATTTCGAGGCCCGTTGCGAGGCTGGTGCCGATAGGCGTGGTTAAAGGCTAGTGGATAAACAATTCATGCTTCAATATTTAATTTAACTAAACTGCTAGAAGAACAAGTGCAGAGAACACTAGTATAGCTGCAATGATTTTCTTCACTGTCAACTCCTCCTGCAGTATTAGAGTTGCTAATACTATTACAAATAACACACTAGAGCGATCCACAATAGCTACTTTACCGGCCTCACCCCTCTGCAGTGCAATAAAGTACAGTATCCATGATGCACCACCAGCTAGTCCACTCAATAGTATAAACAAGTATTCACGCTGAGTCAAATTAGTTAAACCACTATAACCCCTCGTGAAGTATAGTACTGCGAATACCATGATAGTCATAACTATTGACCTCAACGCGGTGGCTGTGATAGAGTCCACGTTTTGCAAACCCATTTTAGCGAAAATAGATGCTAGAGCAGCCGCTATTGCTCCGAGTAAAGCATATATAAACCAGTCTGGCAACGTGCAGATCCCCGAGGGCTATATATTAGAGCAGGTGGTATTATATTGATTACAGTATTAAAACTAGTATCCTCACCAGCCTCTACAAGTGTTTCCACAAGCTCTTTATCAATAGTTGGAAAGTACAGTCCACGCTCCCCCGCTGTATATTAGAGTATAGAGTATTAACTATTAAATTGGGAAAATCCATTCTAATACGTAATTTAAGTGCATTCAGTACTGCTTTTTAACCAGGTTGCACTTTATACATGTATTTCTCAATGCTCTTCAATCCCCTCTCAACTATACTCTCATCAAATTCGAGCTTTGAAAGCTTCCATAAAACATCTAGAACATTGAAATCCCTGTATTAGAGCTTTATTTTATTATCCCTCCTAAGCATCCACAGTTTCTCGAGTTTATCAGCAGTGATCTCCTTCACTCACACTCCAAGGATTGGTAGGATAAATGAAGAATCAAGGAGTATCTTCAACTTCATCCACAAATCTTCTCCTGTTCCTCCTCACTACTTTACTCTAGGTCTTCACGAGAGATCTCAGCGGATTTAGGACCATATAGAGCAAGCCATATAGGATCCTGTATTGGAGTCAATATAACCTTGCCACTTTCAATTATCACTTCTAGAATAGTCCCCTCAGTGATGCCCGCTCGCTATATCTTTAGGTATATATACTTGTTCTTCTTGCTTACTCTCATAATCTTCCTCCGCATCTTTATACATATAGGTTTTATTATTAGTCTGAGTGTTATTGAGAATTCTCAGATAAGGTGGAGTCTCTGGGCTTTTAGGGAGTTTATCATTATCAAACTGTGTTGGTGCGTGGTGTTTTGGACACCACGTACCTATTTAAAAATCTTATTTAATCTGCTTACTATGGTTTTCCCCGTGCTCGTAGTAGTATGAATACTATAGCTAGTATGAGGACTACTCCTATAGCTGACGCCACTATGTACCATGTGTTTATTAATCCGCTTGTTTCCTGCGTTGTAGAGCTTGTGTAGACTCCGGAGCTAGGAGTTGTTATTGGAGTAGTGGTTTGGGTTTTACTCGACTCTGTCTCTACCTGCGTTGTAGTCTGTGATGGTGTAGTTTGTGGTGGTTGAGTACTAGTTGTAGTTGGTGGTGTTTGATATGGGCTAACTAGTGGTTGTGCTAGTGGGTATTTATCTATGATCTCCAACCCGGTAGTTGTTCCTATATGATATGGTTCATCAGTTATTCCATCTCCATTATTATCTGGTGCTTTATTGTAAGACCAGTAGTTTCCAAGTTTATGTGTTTCGTTTTCAAGGTACCACTGGTTTTTACCCGACTCATCAGCTGCCTCATAGTTGTAGCAATACCAGAAGGTGTTTCCATATACTAAGTTATCACCCGTATACTTCGAGAAGTAAACCCCTACAGTCCCCGTTTCATATATTAAGTTGAATGCTATTGTATTACCATACCCTGTCTTAACGTTTACTCCTCTATCACCTGTTAGTGTATTATTTAGTATCATGTTTCCATTGAAAGCCAACTCTATGGCGTATCCACCTGAGGATATAGTGTTTCTAGTTATCACGTTGTTTTCCTTCGTTACTGCTATACCTGTTCCACTAGTGCTTATAGTATTATTCTCTATTATTACTCCACGTGCTCCAAGAGCTATACCTACCCCACCCGTGATTACATTATTGCTGATCGTGTGTTGGTCTCCATCGAGGTATATCCCAGTTGACTTGCCGTTGATGTAGTTGTTTCTAATCACGAATCCCGTAGACCACAGTGAACTAGAGACAGCAGTGTCTCCAGTAATCCTGCTGAATTCCAAGTCTAGGTAATTGCAGGGTGCTATTGCTAGTCTACCGGATTCTACCTCGCTGTAGAATATGGCTAGATCCTTGCAGGCTCCAAATATACCAGTCTGCACGCTCTTTATTCTACTATACTCTATTAACGTCCCAGATATCTCGTGATCCACTGTTCCCAACTGTACTGCATCCTTGTAGCTCTCAATGATCACGCCTACTAAGTTGGTATTATTGCCCATGATCTTCAGGGCTGTTGAAGAGCCCGTTGATTCTCCTAGTACTATCTTCAACGAGCCCACCTTCACATTGTTAGCATCTACCTCGACACTATCCTTTACAACTACTGTCTGATTACTCTCACCAATTATCGTGAGAGACTTAGTTACTTTGAATCCACTGTAAACCCCGGCTTTAACGGTGATGATGTCACCGGGTGATGCATGGTCTATAGCTGACTGTATAGTGGCGTAGTCTTCGGGGACCCTTATAGTTGACGCTCTCACTATTAGTGCGCCTTGATACAGTAGCGTTGTAGTCGATAGGATTATTAATAGGGTAGTGCCTATTGTTTTTAGTTTATTCAATAATTTCACCTTGGACAAATACCACATGGATAAACTGGTTTATAAATTCATATCTACAAATGGAGATACCTAATGGATCTGCTCTATCCATTGACTCGCTAAGAACCCTCTGAAGAATCCTCGATGATTAAAGTATTTCTAAGGCTGGGAAGTCTTTACTTATGTATAATTATCTTCACGCGTCCTTTCCTCGCATCTACTCTCACTTTTTCAGGGTCTACTTTGAATGGTAGTTCTATGACTTCTCGATACTCGTGGAATCTTGTTTCACCACTACGACCTGTGACTCCATGAAATACTACTTCCTCCCTGAGCTTTGCTTTAATATACATGTAGTTCTCCCTGAATTTAACCTCTATCGTCTTCTCATCGGCTTTCGGCAAGTCTATGAATACCTCTATGTAGGAGCCTCTATCTCTAATACTGTATAGTGGCCTAAGGTATCCTTCATGGTGCCACATAGGTCTCAACGTGTCCTCTACTTGTCTCAACTCCTCACTGAAAGTTCTCAGTGCTCTCTCCAGCTCGCTCTCCACGTAATCCCTGATCTTCCTCTCCAACTCCCTCATTCTCTTAATAAATTCATCGAATTCCTCGCTATTCATCCAAGACACCGTGTTTCTCTAAGTGTATATTGGGATCGCCTGCTCAACATCCTTCCTCATTTGCGCTAATCCCCGCATAGTGTTCCTCATGGCATCCCTTGCCTTAATCCTAATCATCTCAGCTTGCTCCAGTAACTCCTTGACATCTATAGGTTTATTAATAATCCTCGATACAAATTCAAGGCTCCCCGCAGCCGCCTCGGGATCTGGGAACTCCAGGAAGGACTCTGTTAGTAGTAGAATAGTGTTTATTCTCGCATGACTAAGTTCTTTCAGTAATAGCGCGTAGGCCCCTGCGAGAAACCCGTTTTCAAATGGGGTTGCATTAGTGTTCTTCAATAACTCAATTGCTCTGGGAGTGGTTGCTAGGTAACACGTCTTCAGGGATTCTAATTCAAACCTATTTTGTGCGGGTAGCCCAGAGGATAAAATCACGTAGTCTACGCCACGCCTCTCGAGGTAGTCTACGAGCACCCTAGATAATTGAATTAAACCATGCTGCGGCATTGAAAACTCATTATATACAACGAGGAGGTTTCCACCGGGGTTTGGGTTTCATTGGGCTTGATATTGCTTGATATTAAGCCCTCAACCCTTGGCTTCACAGCCCTCGGGACCCCTTTTCACCGGGATCCATATCACAGGGCTCCACCCACTCTGGGTAACCCCAGCCCACAGCTCACCCTTCACTACCTCCTCTGGGTCATTGCTGTGGGGGAAACCCCGCATCCTGGATTCCTCCCCGCAAAACACGCCTCTCTTGGGTCTCCACGATACACCCGCATCTCGAGGCGACTCCACAGTAGAGGAAGCATCAACAACCCTTATAAACCTTATATGAAAAACAAAGCAGTTTCACGACGGCAAATACCCTAATAGGTGCTCTGAGGAAACCACCACTAAC
>JAPWUD010000004.1 GCA_028275705.1 Desulfurococcaceae archaeon
CGGAGAATAGTAGAGTATTCGAGCCCTTCAGGAATGGTAGACTAGATGAGTGGCGTCTAAGCGTATCAAGATCCACGGGGCTGCCGGCTAGAGAAGTGGAGAAGTTCTATAGAAACTGGCGTAGGGGTGTGTTTAATGGTAGAGAGTACTCGATAATATACAATGACGGAGTGTATAGAGAAGTAATTAATGCACCAGTATATAGAACACTCGGGAGATTGAAGATCGTCGCGGATGTTAGTGGAGGCCTATCGGGGTTAAACTACCCATCTTCCTCGAGAATATTATCATACAAGATCAAATCGAGCAATATCTCACCGCCTTTCGACATAGTAGAAGTGTTGAGTTTTGAAGCACTATATATTCCTGCATTGTATGAGGGTGGAGTATTTGAGATCGATGGATTACTACAGTGTAGTTTTGACATAGGGGAGTGCAGGCTCACTATTGGTGTCTATGAAGAAAAGACATTTATGAAGTACTATTCGTGAATACTATGACTAGAATAGCCTTAACCAGCGGTTTTATGGGACGTAAATACCTAGTGGGTTTAACGTGCTATACTTGTAGAATGCTCGGGGTTGAAGCTATCATACTACTTGGCGATGTAGTATCTCCGTCAATAATACAGAGGCTTTTACAGTGCGGTATGAGAGTTTATGGTGTTCTTGGTAGGTATGATGATGCATCTGTAGCATCAACACTCAGTGGTATGGGTTCTTTAATAGATTGTAAACTTGTGAAAATAGGGGATCTAAACGTCTATGGATATGGATTATCGGGGTGTAAACTTGGATTCGTTGAGGGTGGAGTAGTGGATTTGCTAGTATCTAGTTTACCGGGGAGAATATATGCTTGCTGTAATGAAGTGAGAGGACCTATAGACCCCTTAGTCGAATTACTAAAACCCAGACTAGTAGCCACTGGTGGGTGTTCTAAACCCTGCCGCAAGCATCAATTATTCTCACCTGGCGGTGTGGAGCATGGCTATATTGGTGTAGTTGAAGCCGTGGGGAATAAGTTAGACGTGATTTTCTTGAATATGTATAGCGTTATTCGAACACTGTAGATAAACAAGAGTAGACTTTTATCATTTATTATTTATAAATTCTTTACTTGATAAATCCCAATGGGGTTAAATATGCTTAAGGCCATGCTCGAGCCAAAAAGCATAGCTATTATTGGGGCGAGTAGAACTCCGGGTAAAATAGGCTACGTTGTTTTGAGAAACATTGTTGGATATGGGTATAGTGGAAGAGTTTACCCAATAAACCCTCATGCAGACGAAATTCTTGGCTTGAAGGCGTACCCTAGTGTTCTCGAAGTTCCCGGTGAAGTGGATGTTGCGGTAATTGCAATACCTGCACAGGAGGTACCCAAAGCAATTGAGGAGTGTGGTAGGAAAGGAGTAAAAGTTGCAGTAGTTATAACTTCTGGTTTCTCCGAGGTGGGGAATGTGGAGCTAGAGGAGAGGATTGTAAAGATTGCGAGAGAGTATGGAGTAAGGATTCTTGGACCAAACATATTTGGGTATGCATATACTCCAAGAAATATAAATGCGACTTTTGGACCACTGGAAGTAGAGAAGGGAAATATAGCGTTGATCTCTCAGAGTGGAGCACTTGGTATAGCATTAATGGGCTGGACAATAATGAATGAAATAGGGTTATCAGCTCTATTCAGCATTGGAAATATGGCTGATATTGATGTAGCTGAGTTGTCAGAGCTCTTAATTGAAGATCCACATACGAGAGTCATAGCTATATATCTAGAGGGCATTAAGCCGGGCCGCGGTGGAGAATTTGTCGAGAAAATGTCCAAGGTAACTAGGGAGAAGCCGGTGGTTGCAGTTAAGGCTGGGAGGACGAGTAGAGGTATGAGGGCTGTTGCAAGCCACACAGGGAGCTTAGCTGGGAGCGATCAATTATATGATGCAGCATTCAAGCAAGCAGGTATAATTAGAGCCTACACAGTTGAAGAAATGTTTGACATCGCAAGAGCTTTTGCACAACAACCACTCCCCAGGGGAGAAAACACAGTTATAATTACAAATGGTGGAGGAGTGGGTGTACTAGCAACAGATGCAGCCGAGCTCACGGGGGTTAAACTACTTGATCCAAGCCCGCAGTTAATCGAGGCGTTTAAGCAGACAATGCCTTGGTTTGGAAGCCCAAAGAACCCAGTTGACTTGACGGGTCAAGCAGTTGTGGATAACTATTTAAAAGCCCTAAAGGTAGCCGTAGAGTCGCCTGAAGTAGACAATATAGTGATACTTTACTGTAGAACAGCGGTGCTAGACCCCAGAGACCTCGCTAAAGCTATAGTTGAGTTCTACAAGGAGAATAAAGTAGAAAAACCAACAGTTGCTTCATTTGTTGGAGGGCAAGACACTTACGATGCTATGAGGTATCTAAATAGGCACAATATACCTAGCTATTCCTCACCCGAGAGGGCAGTTAATGCCATAAGCAAAATGATCTGGTATGTTAAGTACAGAGAGGCGAAGAGGAAAAAGTAGTTTTGCTACATAAGCTTTGATCCTGGCTTAACGGATTTCTCAGCAATAACCAGTACTGGAGGGTCAGTATCAGTCGCTAATAGCATGCCCTGGCTTTCCAAGCCCATGAGTCTCTTTGGTTTCAGGTTTGCAACTACAACTATGTATTTTCCAATGAAATCCTCTGGTTTATACCACTTCGCTAATCCAGCTATTAATTGGCGCTCCCCGAGTTCCCCAAGATCAACCATTAACTTGATCAATTTCTCACTACCTGGAACCCTCTCAGCGGATTTTACAAGGCCCACTCTAAGGTCTACTCTCTTAAAATCCTCTATTGAAATATACTCGCTAGACATGGAGTCTTCACCCTCGTAGTTTTAACCTACGAATTATTTATAAGTCTTGAATATGAACGCGGATTAATAATAGCTTGAAACCCCCTAGTCTTCAAGTCTCCCTCTATTAATGGATCTTTTTTTCTAGGTAGTATCTTACTGAGCTCTACGTATAGGGCTTCCAGTCTCTTCTTGCCTTCGAGTAGAGTATTATTGACTACATCTACTAGCTTAGCAATTTTTGTTTGTTCAATTATAACCTCGTCCCTCGTTCTCGCTAATTGTGCTATATATATTCCAGTTACGAGCTCGATGAATAACCCTGTATTTTTACTATAGTGCATAACCCCGCTGTGTTTAAACCCAACTCTTCTCGCAGTATTGAGTATCGTGCTGGCTAGCTTAAAGCTCCTCGAGTATATGTGGATTATTGGCCCACTGACAACTATCCAGAGTCTCTTATACACGGGCTTTGAATAGATGAATTCTAAGTCACTTGGTTTAATAGGATTATGAGTTTTAAACACAATACCTGTTTCCTCCCTCTCCCATGGATATTCAGAGTCCATAACAACAACTCTACCGCTACAACTACTCGTAGTGTATAAGTCCACATCTCTATTTACGAGTACTAGAAGAGGAAGTAATTCAGTGTCTAAATACCCAATTTCCAAGTCTTCGAGAAGCCTCCTCCAAGACCTGTATTTTCTATCACTCCACTTATCAGTAGTAATAGTCAAACAATACACCCATGTAGCTCAGAGTACCAATGTCAAAAACGCTTGGTCACCCTATATTCTTATTAATCCCTAATGAGTTTTGGATTTCAACGGGTTGATTTAATTGATTGGAATTGTATATAGTCTGAAAGATCCTGCGGGAGTGGGGATTGCGAGCTACATTATAAACAAACTTGGATACACGCGTAGTTTAATATGTAGTCATGCAGTTAACTGCTATAGTGGACCCAACTTCATACTAGCAGGGTTTGAGGAGGACGATATATACTTTGACTTCCTTGATGAAGCATTGCCGCGTGAAGTTGAATACTACTTAGTTTTATCTAGGCACTATAGTGAGGCAGGGATCAAGAGCTACACTGTTCACCCAACGGGAAATTTCACTAATGTTGCTCCCGTTGGTGGAAAGCCCCGAGAACTAGGATTAGCACATCCGCAAGCGATGTGGTATCTATTAAGGAGGCTACATAAATATGCACGAGAGGTCTACAATAGGAGGGACTATGAAGTTAGTTATGAAGCAACACATCACGGTCCAACTGGTCTCAATAAACCCATTGTATTTATTGAAATTGGAAGTAGTGTAGTGGAGTGGAGGGATCCCATTAACCATGAAGTAGTAGGCATGGCCATACTAGATCTCTTGTCAAGTCATCCAAATATCCCACCTTGCACACCGGTTATTGGATTTGGCGGTGGGCATTATCCAAGAAAACACACAGAGTTAGCACTAAGTGAGAGTATTTGCTATGGGCACATCGCATCTAAGCATGTTCTCGACTATCTCGACGAAGAGATCATACATCAAATGATCAATAAAACTGCGGGTAATGTAGAAGAGGTAATTGTGGAGAAGAAGGGAGTGAGACGCGAACTACGCGATCTATTGGAGAAATTTGCAAATGCAAGGGGCTTGAGAACACGATATATATAGTTATCACTCAATGTTTATAATATGATCACGCACCCATCTCTTCCCGATTTTCAACCATATAAGTCTAACCATGAGTTCGCCGGTAACTCCTGGCGCTAGCTCTATCTCCTTAACTAACTCGCCTCCAGGTGGTAGAGTGATGTTCTGTTCAGAGATAGTGTTCATGATTGCCCCCTTTCTCAGTAGAGTTATGATCAATTTATCGGGGCTCGAATTTCCCTTATTGCAGATTCTCAATGAGACGACATTTAAACCCATTCTCCGAGTGTAATGTACTCCGCAAATCTCTAGTATAGGTGCTTTAACCTCATTTCTATAGATCGTTAGACTCGAGACAATGATGGGTCCTCCTAGCGGGCTCTGTTTGGTTTTTATAGATATGTTTATAGGGTTCGTTATTGTCAAGAAGTGTTCTTCAACTAACCCCTGATCGAGATTGATTGAGTAGTGATCACTAGTAGTAGTCACTTCAAGACTTGCTTTTCTAAGGGAATATGTAATAAGGCGTGCTGTAGCATTGTAACCCGCATGTAACTTAGTTAGTAATGTGTACTCGTCTCCACTATCCAGCACTAGGAGGCCTGTACTATGTACATAGTCTGTAATAGCATCAGTATCTTCAAGTATTACATCGAATAATAGGGACTTTACCCTAAATGGAGATCCTCCCTCATGTTTTATCACTAAGTTAACCCCCTCCTTACCCAGGAATTCAGGTGTATTTAGAATGCTTGTTATGTCATATGCGAACTTATATATATTCAACTGCTTGTCTTCTAAGTTTAGTGAGGTAGTAGGCTTAAACTGCCTAGTAATATTTATGTCTTCGAGCTTTAGTTTCCAATCCGCGGAGCCTCCTTTAGACTCCACTACAACCTCCAGTAAACCAAGAGCAACTCGTCTCCCCCTCCTGCAGGTTATATTTAGTGGTAGTTGTAATTTAGGGTAGTTGCTACTCAGCACTTGATCAATGGGTTTAAATAATGTAATAATATCTCCATTACCTCTCATACTTATAGTTGTCTCGATTCTACCTCTAACCATAATTCCCCTCCTTTAAACTAATTTCTACCCACAATATTGTAAAGCCCTTTTACATAAATGTCTTTTCTAATTGAGTCTACTTCACTAGCTTACGAGTTATAATGATTGATAGTAGGAGTATATCTAGTATTACCTGTGAAAATACTAGTATTGCAACTACTAAGTCTGATGACGTCCACGCCGAGTTGTATGGAGGGAGGTTTTTCTCTGGATATTTTTCCTCCTCCTCTACGCTCATTACCTGGGACTCTGTGAGATTCATATTAATCACTCTGCACATTGTAGGGCGTGGTGTATAGTATACTCTCCCTCCCTCAGTTTCATAGTATGAGAGCACTACA
Source organism: Desulfurococcaceae archaeon (assembly GCA_028275705.1). Taxonomy (GTDB): domain Archaea; phylum Thermoproteota; class Thermoprotei_A; order Sulfolobales; family Desulfurococcaceae; genus UBA285. Next base: position 5,895 of record JAPWUD010000004.1, read on the forward strand.
TTGCTGTTTAAACCGCTCTTTAAGACTCCTATTAGTATAAAGCAGGTAGTGTTCTCTGGGAATTCAATGATTATACTATCATTGTATGTTAAAGCGGTTGGTGTGTTATTTGAATTAATTGACTCTGAACCCTCATATAGTACTACTAAAGTTGCCGTCTTATTTACTCCCTTCTCGGCTACTAGTAGATTAAATACTTTCCTATTCACAGCCTTTAGTGGGTTTTCACCACTCTTCTCGAGTGTTAAATAAGCATATCTATATATAATGCCTCTAGCAGTTCTATTGGTTGTCGTTTCCGTGAAGTGAACGAGGGTATTTGTAAATGGCTCATAGTATGCATCGACCCGTGAATAGTAGTATCTATATGCATCTTCAATAGTCTCAACTTTAACCCTATGTATTACATCATATTCGAACCTTACAATCCCAACAACGTCTCCTGTAATCGTTGGATTAATGGGTTTAATTGTTTTATTCTCAATAGTGATCATTATTGGTGCACCATCCAACTTATTTACCTCAAGTTCTATGACTTGAGAATCAGCAAATCCAAGAGAATTCTTTACGCACTGTGGGCTAGTAGTCACACTTTTTATTGTAAATAATACACTTGTAATTAAACTACCATTTGTGTTATTTACATAGACTTCGGTATCGTAGTATATAGATATAAATACGGAACTAAGAGGAAGCGTACACGTGGAGTTTTCAATGTCAATGAACTCCTCTATAGCTTCAGGGTTGTTAATATCCAGAGCGAATTCACCTTTATACTTTAAGTATATTCCCCCCACTGGTGTTTCACTTTGTGCAATATATGTAAGTGAACTTAAAGTGTAACTTAAGCTCACTAATAGCACCAATATAGAAGCTACAATTGCTTCCACAGTATTCATAGAAAACTCCTCGTTAACAAATTAATAAGAATTTATTTCTGGTTATTAATCTAAATCAGCGATAACATAGTTATTGGGCTACATGGTGGTAATATGAGTGGAGAAGTCAAGCACACGAGTCACGTGATTTACATCACGGTAGGTGAGGGAAAGAAAGCTTACTTGAAGTACAGCGTGGAGAACGGTGTAATGAAGCTACTGGAAACATACACCCCACCGGAATTCCGCGGGAGGGGTATAGCCGCGAAGCTGTTAGATCACGCTATTATGCTCGCAGAGGAGAATGGATGGGAGATCGAGCCTATATGTAGCTACGCGGTACACTACTTCATGAAGAACAGTGGTAAGAGGCATATACTAACACAGAGATATCGCTCTCTAAGTGACGATGAATGGAGAAGGTTATTTGAGGAAGCACTCAGTAGAGAGCGTGAAAGGAGTGGTGAGGATTAAAGTAAAGTATATGCTGTGGCTTATCGATAAAGTAGGCATAAGCGAGGAAATAGTTGAAGTACCTGGGGAGCCAACACTAGGGGAATTAATCAGGGTACTAGCTGAATCTAAAACAGGCAGAGCGAGGGAGCTACTACTAGGTATTCAAAGAGGGGAAACAGATGTAGTAGTACTCGTAAACTCGAAGACCCCACTAAACGGACTTGGTACAAAACTAAGAGATGGAGACAACGTGGTGCTAATACCCCCTGTTTCAGGTGGAGCGATTTAAACCCCTCCACCAATATAGTATACACTGAAGCCGCCGTAGCTCAGCCTGGTGGAGCGCCGGCCTTGTAAGCGGGTGTTTTGATAGGCCCGTTGAGATAGCCGGTGGACGCGGGTTCAAATCCCGCCGGCGGCTTTCCTACACCTTTTTCTCCCCTTCACTTCTCTTTTTAAAGTACTCTCGGAGATTGTACTTGTAAACCGCGAGTGGGTTTTTGCCTCCTTTACACTGCTCTGTTATTGGGCAAATTCCACTCGACTTGAGGTTTTCACACCTGTAGGGCATGTACTTTTTCCTCCCACCTCTCAATCCGAGAATGTGTTCAACTTGATACCTTGCAATCTTTTCGTTGAAATCAGGCGTGTTCCTGAAGTAGTCTAATACCTCGTCCGCGCCTAAACCAATCTGACCTAGGAAAGCAGCTAAGTTAAACCTCTCAAAGTGGCTGGGGTTTCCACCAGTTTTCAGGGTTTCCATCACCTTCTTCATACATGGTGGGAAGAGATCCTCTATGAGCACTAACCCCCCTCCAGGTAGATATGGACTTTTCAATTCACCCTCTACTACACGGGGCTTCACCACTATTTTCTCATAGTATTTTGAAACAATAGACTTCACTTCCTCGATGAGGGATGAGTAGTCAACTGCTTCTGTGGGTTCTGCTTGAGCAACGTGGTTAATTACAGTGTTGTATATGCGTTCCTCTAGAATACGTATAAAAGTGGATCTATCCACGTAAACGCGTCCAGACCATATGAAGTAGTTTACTAGTGAGTAGGCAGGGTCGTGTAGTAGCCTCTTGGAAACCAATTCTAGGTATTGGTTAATTGGTAGTGAGTATTGATAACTCACCATCTTTACACTAACCTTCCCCAGTCCACTCAGTACTCTAGGTATTCTCGGGTAGTCTGAGGTTTCATACCTAGCATTTAATCCCAGTTTATTTGCCAATAAAACCAATAACTCCCCCTTCTCGTTAAGAAGGTATTTAGAAGCAGTCTTTGAGTACGCTAAAGCCACTCTACTAATTACCCTAGAGTCACCAATGGACTTCAGAACATCTAGTAGTGCATAGTAAAATAAAACACTTTCCTCTGGGTCACGAATAAACTCCATGGATATTTCTCCACGGTCTAAGATATGTTTTAACATATTGAGTAGTCTAGCCCTAAGCTCGGAGCTTGTAGAAACAAGTATACTCGGCTTCTCGACAAATAATCCTGGGAAGTCTCTCTGAGTAGCTGAGAATGGGTAGTATGTGTAATTGATCCTCGTAGCCACGTAGATCCCCTCAGAGAGGTTGGGTTAGTTCACAGATCACCCGATGGCGTATTCATCAACGGGGAATAATTCCAATAATTGTCAGCGCTTTGGCCCCACATCACTTCTCAGAGAAGACCTCAATAGAGGTCCCCACACATCATCCATAAATTAATAAATTTACAAGCCTTATAAGCCACATGGATAATTAGCTCACAAAGCCTTCTACTAGTATAGCTCAAACTCTATTCTCTCGTAACCCCCAATCCTCGTGTTCTTGGGCACACTAAACAACAAAATTCTCCCCTCACCAAGTAGCGAATATGGGACGCCTAGATCTGCCTTTACAACTCTTGCTTTCAGTGGGAAAACCCAGTATACACTATATGGATATTCCGCAGTTTCCGGCTCATACTTGTCTTCATATGTATTAAGCCCCTTCTTCAACTCCCCGAGGAATACAATGAAGAACAATACATATGGGTATTTATAGCTTTCTCTAAATCCAATATCAACTCCAATGACTCTGGGGAATACCCTTTTTCCATTAATATAAACCTCCTCTTGATCTAGAAAGTACTGCATGTTCTTAGATAAGTTCTTTTTCTCTCTTTCAAGTAGCTCCTCACTCGATGTGATCTCTCTATACTCCTCACCAGGGTCGTAGTATTCGAAGAGAATCAATTGCTCAATTAAACCCGACTCTCTCACAAGGAAAAACCCCATCCCGTGTAGGGGCTCTATGAGCAGTCACCTCCTTTACTTACCCAAGATCTTTTTCGCGAGGTCTAAACCCTTACTTGTGAGATGTACATAGCTATATTTACCAACCCTCTTAACTTCCACAAATCCCTCTTCCTCTAGTCTTCTCACACGCCTACTAATACTGGATTTAGGTAGTCCAGTGATTCTAGCAATCTCGGATTGTAGAAGACCTTTCTCTCCCGCGTCTTTTAAAGCTTTTATTATAAGCCTAGTTGCATCATCCCGTGTATAATCAATTCTCTCTATAACAAGCCCTGCACGTCTTCTCCTATAGTAAGTGAAAACTAGGATCAATGAGGCAAAGACAACGGCTAGGGCTAAGGATAGATATAGAAGCACAGTATATTCTTCGCTTGGTTTACCTGTTGCAGCACTCGTTGTTTGCGTGATCTCAGATAGTTCTAGTTGAAACACAACGAACCAGTAGCCAGCACCATTAAACTCTAGAACAGTGTTTTCACCCTTCACGTATTCGTTAAAGCCCCTACTTGGCTCCACAAAGGTAATATTACATGGCCCCACGACGACGAAATCTACAGATACGTTCTTCGTGAATACTTCAAGGGGTGTAGTGTCAATGTATAGACTATAGGCTCCAAGTAGCTCGTCTAGCGCGTTTGACACATTAAACGTCAATGTTAGTGTTCCATCCCCATAGACATACCCGCTAATTGCCCTCGACTCATTTGAGTAGCCAAGACCAATTACTTTGAGGTCTCCTGTGTAATTGTAGCCTAGGTATTCCAAAGAGGCATCCTCCGTGAAGACGTTGATTGGTAGATCTAATTGGTAGGGTTCACTAGCTACTATTGTTATATTTACAACAAGTAATCCACTATTATCCACCGGATCGTAGATAACATAGTAATACATATTATTCACAGAATTCACAGATTCTGCAAACGCCACGCTAATGGAGACCACTATAAGAAGCAATACAGCAACGTACAAAACAACGCGATCTCCAATCATTATCTCGCCTATTATTAATAAACTTTGTAGAAGATTAAATATATTTGAGTCAAATTCAATGGGGAGACTCTTTGTGGCAATACAGAGAGCTCTATAGTTGTCCACTAGTCATTGTTCTCGGCGTCTTCAAGCAGAAGGGGTTATATGGCTATGCAACACTAGCTGTGAATAACTATAGAGTTAATATACTAAGGAGAGATAATGGTGATTTCCGCGTTGTATCGAACATTGGAGTTAAAAACTGGCTTGAATACTTAAAAACACTGTGTATGTATTTAATTAAAGGAGACTTCGGAGAGCTTAAACCCCGCGAGGTAGCAGTCATTAAATCCATGTTTTATGGGGGGTTTGGTTTATATGTAGCTTACAAAAATAACATTGATGTTTTAAGCCTAGACTATGTTAAACCAGTTGGATTATACTTCTACATTGAACCAAGTGCGTTTATTCGTGAAGCACCGGAATACAGGCTTGATGATTTATTGATTCTTCAATATGCATTGAGGAGGGGCTATGTTGATGTTGTTGAAGAAGCCTACTGTAGAGTTGGCCATGAGAGCTTTATACTTAGTACTAGTCATGGAGACCTCTGGATTTCACTGGAACCTGTTAAACGCGAAGGATTGATCAGGATTATTCCAGATAATAATCCACTTAGACATGTAGTTAGACACTAGAATTTCCAATACATACTTTGTCTAATAGTGATTCAAGAGCTTTTAGTGGTTCAAACCCCGATCTAAAGATGAGATCGAATAGTGCACTATAGTGTTTTAACACCTCACCCTCGTATTCCTCTAGCAGGCTCCAAGGGGGCTCAATATAATCTCCTGAATTAATACCTGGGCAATTACTTGAAACCTCTAGTTTACCCCTCTCTCTAGGAGCTATTGGTATAAATGGGTAGAGGCGGCACCTCATGGGCCTGGCTGGGTATATCTCACAGTATGTTTTTCCACTAGCTTCTCTGAGGAAGACGCACTTGTCATCTATTCCTCTAAGAACTATTACTGGTATTTGATCAGCGATTACAACATAGAAGTACCCACCGGCCAGGCTCCTCCATGGTTTACCAAGATAACTTGCAATTCTACACACATCGAAAACGGTGAGAGCAACATTAGGGCCACTACTACAGCACTTTCCACACCTTAAACAAACATATCTTATTTTTTCACCTCTATTGATTACATTATTCACTAAACCACCTACAAAGTAGTCTAAGAGGACAATTTCCACAGTCACTTAAATAATCCTCTTTTGACTCAACCCATATAATTCAACTTTTTAATAAGAGACCCTGGTTAATTATTTAATATGAGGGCTGTCTAGGTTGATTGAGTTTTATGATATATCGGACTATAAGTATATTGGCTCAGACAAGATCCTCGCTATTGGTCTTGGCACATATGGTATAAAGTCCTATGATAAAGCCTTTGAGGCATTTACATACGCTGTTACACATGGAGTTAACTTAATAGATACTGCTGAAATGTATGATGGTGGACGTGCTGAGGAGTTTGTGGGTAGAATTATTAAGGAGGTTGGAAGAGATTCAGTCTTTATCACGACGAAGATTCTACCTGAGAGGCTTGATGATAGAGAGAAAATTATTAGAGCTGCTGAAGCTGCATTGAGGAGGCTTGGTGTTTCATACGTGGATTTATACCTAATTCACTGGCCGAGTGAGTATATATCGATACCCCAACAGGTTAGGAACTTCGAGGTTTTAGCAGATATGGGTTTAACTAGGTATATCGGGGTGAGTAACTTCGACTTGGCTCAATTGAGGCTAGCGATGGAGTCGACTAGTAGACACGATATTGTTGTTAATCAAGTGCATTATAGCGTTGTAAATAGATTATATGTTGAGAAAGAACTTCTACCATACTGCATTCAGAATAAAGTATTGCTTCAAGCATATACACCCCTAGAGCGTGGTAGTGTTGCATCAAATAGTGTTTTATTGAAAATAGCGTCTAAATACAATAAAACCCCGGTTCAAGTTGCACTAAACTACTTAATAAGTCATAAAAACGTAGCTGCAATTCCTAAAACTGAGAGATTAGAGCGTGTCAAGGAGTTTCTAGGTGCACTTGGCTGGCGACTAGACCCCGTAGACATAGATTACATCAAGAGGAGGGCGTAGTTGTTAATAATCACTGCCAAGTAGGAAAACATTGCCTACGTGTATATTCCTCAAACCGTTTTCTCTAGCAATTTCTACAGCTTTCTCCACGTGATTCCTACTTGTTGTGGGTAGATCTAAGAGCATGTAGTCTGGGTGGAAGCCGAGGAAAACATATGGTATATCTGGATTAATGCCTGCAATGTACTTAGTCATTTGATCTACTTCATACTCGTCGACATAGCCAGGTACTAGGAGCGTTGATAATAGTAGTAGTGGTGGGTCTCTACGGAGTTCATAGTACTTAGCAACTAGCTTTATGTTATCCCTGATCACCCTTACGTGTTTCTCCCCAACTCCACAGAGTGCACTATAAACCTCGGGGCTCCAAGCTTTAAAGTCGATCTTAACTATCCCACCCGTATTAAGGCTCAGTCTTGCCGCTTCTTCGAGTAGTAGGGGGTTCCACAAGCCATTAGTCTCCCAGCAAACCCTGAAAACTCCGAGGCCAATGTCTCTAGCTCTAGTAATCATTTTCTTAGATGCTAGTAGTGCATGTGGCGCAAAAGGCCCTGGATCACCACCGAAGAAGCACACACAAGTAGTTCTCCTATTTACAGCGTCAACTAATTGCTCTATGCTTAACCGTGGGCTAGCCCTCCTAGCCATATCCCTATACTCCCAGTTCTGGCAGTAAAGGCAGTCCATGTTGCATCCTCCATAGAAGACAGCTATATTGTAGTATCCACGCTCACCGTGTGGAGTTAGAGCGTACTCTGGGTACCCCCTACCAGTAATAGCCGGGCATATGGGGAAGGCGACGCAATTTGTGGGGTGTGGGTCGTAGTAGTATAATCCCACAGCTACTTCAGGGCTCCCCGTAGAGTACTCTATACCATCCCCACCCCAGCCTCTATAGTTGCAGAAGCCCCGTGAATTCTTATTAATACCGCAGTTTCTACCGCATATTGTGCACTTGTACTCTCCGCTCTCCATATACAATTGCAGTTTAAACCTTGATCTAGATGCGAGGTGGGGGTCGGGGTCTAGCCTAGCACCTGAGCGGATGCAATTCACGCATAAACCAATAACACTGCTTATAACTATAGATGTAGATCCACACACCCTACACTTAGCCATAAAAACCACAAATCTATGCACTCTAATAGTCATAGTCTTAAATAGGGTCTTATTACTTGATTTGTATAGAGGATGAATAAATATGGAGAGCACTAATGAGGCTAGGAATAAGTCGATGATTATTATTCAAGCACTAGCCGAGAACCCCCGTGGTAGTATAAGAGAGATTGCCTCTAGAACTGGACTAAACTACCTATATGTTAGGAGGAAGATACGTGGGTTACAGTACAGGAAGATTGTTTCCTTTAGCTTAATGGTTTCAACAAATATGCTGGGGCGTGAGGCTTCAATAGTTAGGATCAAGGGTAGAAATGTGGATAGAATACTCGATGATTTATCCCACTGTAATAGGGTTTTGTGGGGGCTTAGGATCAATGGTGGGGAAATAATAATGATCTTCGTATCGAGAAATAAGCACGATATAGCAGAGTTTATTGATTTACTAAGGTCTATGTATGAAGGGATTACAGAGCTTCATGTTGAGAACGGCGTGCTCGGAAATAGAGTATTTATACCTGTAAAAAACGGGTTATTAAACTGCAATATACCAATTGATTGTTTAAAGTGTCTAAGTAGGTATGTTGTGGGGGTTTCTCAGAGGTCATAATGTGACTTCTCTACATGGCTTTAATGTAAGTATATTGTCTTCAATCAAGATCCTTTCAAGTAGTGGTACTATTTCCCCTATAGATTTATCAGCATTTACCTCTATAAGCCTCTTTGATCCCTTATAGTAGTCTAAAACGGGCTTGAAAGTCTCATAGAATACTCTATACCTCTGTCTCACGACATCTGGTTCATCATCCCTCCTCCTAACTAGTTTTGCCCCGTCGTAGTCGCATTGCTCGTCATTTTTTGGCTTTGGCTCGTAGTAGATATTGTATATTCTACCGCAGACTGGGCAGATCATTCTACCACTAAGTCTTCTCACTGCAATATCCTCTGATACTCTAAAGTGTATAGCGGCATCTATTACTGTTATTTCATCGAGTGCTCTAGCTTGATTTAGTGTTCTTGGAAAACCATCAAGTATAAATCCCTTTTGAGCATCTGGCTGCTGAATTCTTTTCTTTATAACCTCGATGACGATCTCATCAGGTACTAGTAAACCCTGCTCAACGTAAGGCTTTATCTTTAATCCCAGCTCTGTTCCAGCAGCTATTTCTCCTCTAAATATATCTCCAGTGCTAATATGAGGTATGCAGTACTTGTCTTTGAAGTATTGTGCATAAACACCCTTACCAGCACCTGGCGCGCCGATCAATACTACTTTCATGAGGGTGCACCAAGGTTATTCAAGTAGTGTTCAGCATTATAAGCATTTATCTGACCTCCTCGCCATGAATGGCGAGGGTTCCTGTTATTGCGGGGGAGGTTTGGGATTACATTCCCTCTTTCCGAGGGTTCAATCCCGGGCCGGGTCTCCAGCCCATTACCCCTACCCCAAACGAGACTCGGGGTTATGCATAGACTATTTATCATCGCTAACCGCTCAAAATACCCAATACTCATCACCGAGATCAATTAAAATGAGAGAATTTATAAGCTTTTAATATTTCATCCCCGCCTTAAAAGCGAGGCTTTCAGTTGTAACTATATTCATAGTTCTTCTCGCTTTAAAAATATATTTGTGATCGTGAATATATTATAAAGGGGTGTGAGCATTGGAGCCTAGAACTCCAAGAGCCTTAATCAGGCTTCAGAGAAAGCTTACTGTAGAGAATTTATGGATATATGTTGTAAAAATTCTATCCGAGGAGGGTAAGCCACTGAGAGCATATGATGTTAAAGTTAAATTGAGAGAGAGATTTGGCTTGAATCCACCAGCTGTAACCGTCTACACCATCATGTATAGAATGAGTCTAGATGGCTTAGTTGAGAGAGTGCGTGAGGGAAGTGAAACAAAGTATAGAGCAACAAAGCTTGGGCTTGAAGCCTTTAAGAGGGCTATTGTATTCCTCGAAGAACTAGTCGCGAAGCTTAAACTGTGAGGTGATCCAATTGATTAGGGTTGCTTTAGTTGGGCAGGGATTAGTTGCACTACACTTTGAGGTTGGATTAGAGAAGCTCAAGCACAACATGATCTCTGATTACGGGGTACCATTGAGAAACTGGCTTCCATACAAGTATAGTGATATCGAGGTAGTTGCTTCATATGATGTTGATGAATCTAAAGTTGGGAAGACCATATATGAGCTTGCAAAGAAGTACTATGATGCACCCGGCGAGATACCTGGAACACTTAAAGACATTGTTGTGAAGAGGGGAATACACCTCAATAGTTTAAAGGGGCTACCTTTTAAAGCCCGTGGTAGAGAAGAAGCAGAGGGATACGATAGCGCTGTGTGGAGTATTATTGATGAATGGAAGAGCCTAGATGTAGATGTAGTTGTAAACGTCATGACTACAGAGCCTGTTGAACCAGTGGGTGGATTATTGGAATTGCATGAGAGGTTTAAGGAGGGGGATCTAACTGCTTCTCAGACATATGCATACATGGCTGCAATCTACTCGTCAAAGTATAAGAGTGCAGCATTCATTAATTGCATTCCATCACCACTAGCAAACGACCAAGCCTATGTAGACTTCTACAGGGAGAGTAAAGGGGTATTATTTGGCGATGACGGGGCCACAGGGGCCACTCCTCTAACAACAGATCTACTCGAGCACTTATATGAGAGAAATAGGAGAGTCCTTGATATAGCGCAATTTAATATCGGGGGTAATACAGACTTCCTATCTCTTAATCTACCCGAGAGGAATATAATGAAGAAAATCACTAAGAGTGCAATGGTGTCGGATATACTTGGCTACGAAGCACCAAACTACATTAGACCCACGGGTTACCTAGAGCCCCTTGGAGATAAGAAGTTTGTAGCGATGATCATCGAGTACTATAGTTTTGGAGAATTCAAAGACGAACTATACATTGCGTGGAGGGTGAACGACAGCCCAGCGCTCGCGGGATTACTAGTAGACTTGGTTAGACTCGGTAAAATGGCTTTAGATAGACAACACTATGGAACAGTTTATGAGGTTAATGCATTCTACATGAAGAAGCCAGGACCACCCGGCAGTAGAGTTATATCAAAGTACAAGGCGTTCCAGGAGTTGTTGAAGTGGATTGGTGTTAGAGACCCAAGATACTAGTTTTAAGGGGTAAGCCTCGTCCTGTCTCTAACGAACAGTATTGCCTCCCTAATGTTCTCTAGATTTAACATTTTCATTATCAACCTCTCAACACCCATTCCAAACCCACCGTGTGGAGGTAGACCATACTTGAATGCCTCTAGGTAGAATTCGAAGTTCTCGGGGTTTAATCCCTTTTCTCTAATAGCCTCTACTAGCTTCTCATATCTATGCTCTCTCTGCCCACCGCTTGCTATCTCCAAGCCCCTATAGTCCAAGTCGAATTTCCTAGTGTAGACTCCATCCTCTTCTCTCATGTAGTAGAAGCCTGCGGATGACCAGGGGAAGCCGGTAATGAAGTATAAGTAGTGTTTCTTCTCAGCCATTACTTCACCTAGTTTTCTCTCAGCTACATCGCTTAAATCCTCTGTTTCGCTAACCTCTACACCCTCGCTCCTCAAGATCTCTACAGCCTCTGTAAACCTGAGTCTCTTAAATGGAGTGGATAGTTTCGGTAGATCTACTCCTAGGATTTCCAACTCCTCTTTGTAATTTAACCTTACATAGTCAACAATATATACAACTAGATTTTCCGCTGTTTCCAGTACGTCTTCTAAGCTATTTATAAAACCCTGCTCTACATCAATACCCCACGACTCGTTTAAGTGGCGTGTGGTATTATACTTCTCGGCTCTAAAGTAGGGAGTTATCTCGTAGACTCTCTCAAAACTAGAGATTAGCATTTGCTTGTAGAGCTGTGGGCTCTGGCTAAGATATGCTTCTCTCTCAAAGTACTGTAGTTTGAATAGTGTTGCTCCACCTTCAGCTCCAGCGGCCACTATCTTCGGGGTATTGACTTCAATAAAGCCATTATCCTCGAGGTACTTCCTCGCCGCCTTTAAAACCCCTGCTCTTATCTTAAACAGTGCTTTTTCAACAGGGTTTCTTACAAGTAGCCACCTATACTTGATCCTAGTATCTAGTAGTGCGGGAACTTTCCCCGATATGTCTACGGGGAGCGGCTCTATCGGCTTAGCGTAGACTTCAATCTTACTTACAGAGTACTCCACCCCTCTCTTACTTCTCTGCAATGGCGCTAAATCTCCTTCAAAGCACAGTGCAGAGCCAATGTCTAGTCCTTCAGCGATGTGGAATAAGTCTCTATCTCTATCCTCCCTGAGTGCTAGTACATATGGCTTTGTGTTGTTTCCACACACTTCCAGTATTAATACTCTACCAACCCTCGCCTTCCTAATAACCCAGCCGCACAGCCTAGTCAATGTAATAACACCTCTCCCAGGTTCTGAGTAATAATCAAGACTATGTATGTGCAAATATATTTAATCCTCTACTCGCTGAAGACCAATGCTGTACTAGGATTAGCGGTGGGGCCCGCTTTGACGCGGGATAGCGGGGGGTGGATTTGAACCACCGACCTCGGGGTTATGAGCCCCGCGGGCTACCAGGCTGCCCTACCCCGCTGTCTAGCCCCACCATTAATTAACATGAGGTAATTGTGGCTTTTAAAGTTTCAGTGGAGGTTGGTATTGAAAAATACTATAGGAGTTGCTTCTGCTTGAAGAATCCTATGACCTTCTCAGCGATCAATACACCTGCTCTTGCTTGTGCTTCATGCGTGCTTGCTCCAATGTGTGGTGTTAACACTACATTGTCTAGTGTCGTTAAGGGGTGACCAGGTGGGAGTGGTTCTTCTTCATAAACATCTAGACCCGCCCCCGCAATCCACCCTTCCCGTAGAGCTTTTACAAGTGCATTTGTATCTACAACAGCGCCTCTCGATGTATTGATTAGAATAGCTGTTTTCTTCATTAACTTCAATTTCTCCTCGTTTATTAAGTGCTTGGTTTCAGGCATTAGTGGGACATGTATTGTGACAATGTCCGCTGTCTTCAAAACCTCTTCGAGGGTGACGTATTTAGCCCCAGCCTCCTCTTCGAGTTTTGGATTCCTTATGGGGTCGTAGTACAATACCTGCATGTTGAACCCGAATCTACATATCCTTGCAACAATTGAACCAATCCTCCCCGCTCCAATAACCCCGAGTACTTTGCCACTTAGCTCCGTTCCCTCAGCGTATTTTTTCACCCATTCACCAGCCCTCATCTTCCTATCTGAGAAAGCTATTTTCCTAGCAACAGCGAGCATTAATCCAACAGCTAGTTCTGCAACACTAGTTACAGTGGCTTCTGGACTAGTTAACACCTCAATACCCCTCTCCCTCGCCGCCTCAACATCTATATTGTCTACTCCAACACCTGCACGCGCAATCACTAGGAGTTGGTCAGCAGCCTCTATAACTCTCCTCGTCACCACAGGCTTACTCCTCACTATTAACCCGTGATGCCCCTTAATTAAATTAACTAATTCGTTTTCAGGTGGTTCCTCTACGTATATGACCTCCACTCCACTACTCCTCAATAGCTTAATTCCATCCTCATGTATTCTACTCGCAACGAGTACTTTAACCAAGTGGATCACCACGTGGATTTCACTATATAGAGACTACTTTGGAGGTTTATATCCAATACTCACTAAGACTTCGCGGAGGGTATTAAACAGTAATTCAATATCTTCATCAGTAATGTAGCCCATGTGGCCTATTCTAAAGGTAACGTCTTTGACTTTTCCATAACCCCTGGCGATCTCAATACCCCTCTTCCTCATCTCCTCGTAGATCACTGGTCCCTTAACGCCTGGGGGATTATATACAACTGTGATTGTTGGACTATAGTATCCGGGCTCTGCAAATAGCTGTAAACCAAGCTCTAACACCCCTCTTCTAATCTTCTCAGCTCTCTCAGTATACATCTTCAACCACGCCTCTTTACCACCCATTTTCTCAACAATCCTCAATGCTGCGTTTAAACCAGCTATTTGAGGTATTGGGGGTGTAGTTGGCGTTGACCACTGCTCTAGTAGGAATTGCTTTATCTCTAAGAGGTCGAAGTATAGTCCTCTCTCGGGTATTTTCTTAGCTCTCTCAAAGACCTCGTCGTTTACTGCAGCCATGGCTAGTCCAGGTGGGACTCCAAACGCCTTCTGGCTACTCGCGAAGACCAAGTCTAGTTTCCAGTCATCCACCTTTATATCAGCTGCACCCATCGCTGAGACGGCATCTACAAAGACTAATTTATCACGCTCTTTAGCTACTTTAGCTAGTTCTCTAAGTGGGTTTAATACTCCTGTACTTGTCTCATTATAGGTAATAGTTACTGCTTCTACATCGGGGTTTTTCTTCAATGCATCATCCAGCTCCTCTGGGAGAACTGGTTTACCAAGTGGCTTCTCAAGTACGATTGGTATTCTCCCATTTCTCTCAACAGCCTCTTTATACCTATGCCCAAACTCGCCAATTATCGTTACGAGGACTTTTCCACGGGGTGAAATAGCATTTCTAATGCTTGCCTCCATAAACCCCGTTCCACTAGATGGAATTAGTAGAACAGTTGATTTCTCTGCTTCAAGAAACTTACTCAGCCTCTCAGTAGTATCTCTATGTAGAGCCCTATACTCAGCAGACCTATGACTCAGCATTTGTATTTTCATAACTTCTAGTACTTCAGGGAAGCAGGCGACAGGGCCTGCAGTAAACAATTTTAATGGCTTAGGCCAGAGGATGTTTTCAACCTCCTTAACCACGTCTGGGTACTTCACGGGGATTCACCGATTACACTTTATTTAACTTGGAGTAAATAAGGGCTACTCCAGTATTTACAATTTTCTCTCCAAGAACGGTCCCCGTCGCTCCACCTTACATCATGCTTCAGCACGTTCCTGCCAGGTCATCCCAGATTTATAATTGTTTAAACAGTTAATAATAATCACGGTAACTCATATACTTAAGCGCTTTTAAACAGGGTTAAATATAGCTGCTCGATTATTTTGATTTAACGGGAATTAGTGTAGTCTATTATTGTGGCGGTGATTGATTGAAGGTCTATGTGAAGCTGAGGAGTAATGTGTGGGTATTAGTGAGCAAGAAGATTGAGCAAACAAGTATTACTGGTAAGAAGAAGTTGACTCGCTACTTGCTAGCGGGTGAGAGCACTGTAGACCCCCCGTTGGCTAGGGGATCCGGGTTTATAGAGATAAGGATTCCGGGTGGGGTTGTAAATAAGGTTATCTCAAGGCTACTCGATGTTGAGGACGATGATGTAGTATTCATTGAGCCTAGGGACAGGGAGTCATATATTGTGAAGGCTCCTAGAGATAAGCGTTTAGTTATTGAAAAAATAGTGGCGGAGCTCACTACTAGGAGGACGAGTAGAGAAACTTCTTGACTACTAGTCCTTGCTCTCCGCGACTTATTTCCAGCCTCTCAATATCTCTCCTAAATCCACACACCTGGCACTTATAGTATATAGATACCCTTGTAGTATCACCTATTTTCTCCGATTCGTGAACCACTACTAGTGGATTCCCATCCTTCGGGCACTTTAACTCTCTATCACTCATTGCGCATCTACCTCGAATACTTTAAATACCACCTATCTATGTAGAGAGAATAGGTGTATGCATGCTTAATAAACTACGCTTAATCGCGGAGCAGAGGAAATTAAAAACCCTCGTTATATCAGCCCCAGATAACTTAGAGTATTTCACTGGGGTTCCATCTACTGGAGATGCTATGGGATTACTCACTTATGATAGGAGTGGAGATGTAATATCCATCTATGTACCACTCCTTGAATACCAGCGTTATAGGGATGCACTTCCAGATACTGTAGCTGTTTATGCAGTGTCAAAGTCACTAAAGCCAAGTGACGTACCTGTTGTTCCACTAGATTGGGTGGACGTGGTTAAGCAGTATGCAGTTGATAGTGTGGGAGTAGACTTATCTCATCCCGGCCCACTCCAGAAGACCATACTAGATGCTATTGGGGGTAGAGGTGTAGATGTATCGAACGACGTGTGGAGGCTCAGAGTGATCAAGGATAATAGAGAGGTAAATGCGGTGATGAATGCAGTTAAAGTAACGATCAAGGGGATTAAAGCAGTTGAATCTAGTATTAGAGAAGATGTCACAGAAACACAACTAGTCGGTGTATTTGAGAGAACTGTAAGAGATCATGGTGTGGGTAGACTGGCATTTGATCCAATTGTAGCGTTTAAACCCAATAATGCCTACCCCCACGCAGTGCCAGGCAGTAAGAGAATTGCCCCTAGAGACCTAGTGTTAATTGATGTAGGCGTTAAAATTAATGGTAGATGCAGCGACTTAACGAGGATGATACTGAAGAAGAGGCCGTTGCCGGAGGAGAGGAGGAGCATTGAAGCAGTTGTAGAAGCTGTTGAAACAGCAATAGATACCATCGCGCCAGGCGTTAAAGCCAGCGATGTCTATGAAGCCTCAGCCCGTGTACTCGAGAAATATGGTTTAAGAGAGAAGTTTATACACGGACTCGGGCATGGAATTGGAGTTGTTGTCCACGAGCCTCCATACTTAAGGCATGGAAGTGACGCCGTACTCGAGCCTGGGATGATTTTCACTATTGAGCCTGGAGTGTATATTCCGGGGAGGTATGGTGTTAGAGTTGAGGAGGATGTGTTGGTTACTAAGAAGGGTAAGCGTGTACTGAGTTATAGTCTAGACGAAGTATTGGAGTCTCTCTAATAATCCTATAGTTTTTCAACAAGTGCTTTGAATAAATTATTGTTCTGTGAAATAATTATTTTCTCGATTCTCTCAATTCTATTAATACTTATTTCCTCAATACGGGGGATTGTAAAGAGCCCTGCTTTGAAAACCTCTGCTATGGCCATTGCCACTGCGACATCGCTGTTTCTGAGTTTACCGGTTAAGTGTATGAATGCGCTAATTGAACCTATTGATGCGTAAATAGCCTCCAGCGATGCAGAGCCCATAGTTCTGATCTTCAACCCCCGTCCAATGCCCCTAGAAACCTCTAGTAGTGCTTGGAGGTGCTGGGGGTTCTCAGTGTATATGGATAAAACTAGATCGCTCTCACTCTGCTTCCTAGTTAAAACTCTACCATTGTAGTAAATATTGTTATTGCATAGCTCGTATATTTCATTAGTAAAAACACTTCTAACTACTCCATAAATAGGCTGAGTAATGAGTGATCCAGGCTTGTAGACAGCTAATGATACTGAAGCAAATGGAATTCCAATAGAGTAGTTGAGGCTTCCATCGAGTGGGTCAACGAGGACTATGTAATCGATACTAGAACCAATAGACCTAGCACCCTTCTCCTCGCCAACAACGAGGGCGTTTAAACCATTGGACTTTAATGCGTCTACAATATAGTCTTCGGCTATAATGTCTATTCTCCTAGATACATCACCACTAACACCATAACCAGTAACCTCAATGTAGTCTTCTCTACCATAGAGTTCTCTAAGTAGTGAAGCAGTATAATCGACTATCTTTCTAAACACTGAGTATATATCCATGCGGAACAACCAGTCTACTAGGTAATATTTTGGTTAGTTATATAGATTATGGAAAGAGGTACTAGAGCTTGGCAAGTGTTAACCAAGCCCCTAAACTAATAGTTACTTGTAGAACTGGGCATGTAGAGCTATGTATGCATGAAATTGGAAACGTACTGTATGTGAAAGACCCCGGTTTGAAGATTGCTGAATCTGGTTTCCAAGATGTTTTATTCGTGTACACTAATCTAGCCCTGGAGAAAGCTTACGCTGTTGTTGCTCATAGAGAGTATGGATTTGTAGAAGGCATTATACCTGTAAACTGTGTTCTCAAAGTCCCGCTAATAGATGTAGATATTGAGAAGTGCTTAGAGTCCTTGAAACCACCGGGAATAGTTAAGTTAAAGGTGAGGAGTAGAGGAGTGAGGGAAGCTAGTAGCAAGCTGTTTAGACTATTTGCCGAGTTGTTGAAGAAACATGGTTCAAGCCACGACTCTTCATCGAAGATTTGCCTCTATGTAGAGATTTTCCCAGAGAACGTCTATATTGGTCTTGGTTCTTGCCAACCAGTTTTTAAGGCATTGTCTTAGAATTGGTTAAGTGAAAGTTTCGGTGTTTTCGAAACTATGAGTGACACGTGGAGGATTATAGAGGAGGAGCTGAGTAAACCCTCGTTGTTTAGGAGTAGAGAGAGCCTTATGCCGGAGCACTTGCCTGATAAGCTTCCACACAGGGAGAGTGAGATTAGGAGTCTTGTATCCTACTTCAAGCACCTTGTTCACGATCCCGGTTCGATTTCACAGAGGGTTTTAATTATTGGTGGAGTTGGTACTGGTAAAACTGCTTTGTCAAAGCTATTTGGGAAGATATTTACTAGGACTGCGCGTGAGAAAGGTTATAATGTCTCCTATGTGCATGTTAATTGCCATAGAAACAGGACGCTGTATAATATAATATATGATGTTGCTAGGCAACTAGCACTACCCATTCCATCGAGGGGTTTGTCTGCTAAGGAGATGTTTGATGCACTCTTAGTATTCCTAGATGAACTCGACCAATACGTGATTGTGGCTTTAGATGAATTCCACTACTTCGCGAGTTTATCTCAATCAGACGCTGTATACTTCCTCGCGAGGACTTACGAAGCGTATGAAGGATCTAAAAGGATAAACTTCGTATTTATAGCATCAGATACGTCCAAACTAGCCTTCCTAGACCCCGTTACCGAGGGTTATCTACTGAGGCATGTAATTAAGCTACAGCCATATACATCTACACAACTACACGATATATTGAAGTATAGGGCATCTATAGCTTTCTTCGAGGGTGTATACGATGACGAGGTATTGAAGGCTATTGCAGACTATGAGGGTGTAGATAAGGGTGGTGGGGGGAATGCAAGGCACGCTCTCGAGGCACTACTCTTAGCTGGAGACCTCGCTGAGAAGGATGGAGCTAGGAGAATTACTATTGAACACGTGAGGAGGTCTCTTGCAAGTCTTTCAAGAGAGATTGTTAGTGTTAGTGAGTTCATTAAACACAGCTCCCTCCACGAGCTACTAGTACTACTAGCTATTATCAAGTTACTAAGGAGGAGTGGTGTTAGAGAAGTGAAAATAGGGGATGTAGAGGAGGAGTATAGGTCTATATGTGAGTACTATGGTGAGATACCTAGGAAGCACACGCAGATCTACGAGTACATACAGAGCCTATCGAGGGCTGGAGTTATATCTGCACACCCAAGTGGTAAGGGGCATAGGGGTAGGTCTACAATGGTATCCGTAGATTATGGTCCACTAGACGTATTGGAGAACTATGTTGTTGAAACAATAAAGAAGAGGCGGGAGCTTGGCCTATAAGGGGAGACCTGAGGATAAGATAATAGAGGCATTGTGTAGGCTCAGGGAGTGCAATCTAAATACTCTAAGAAGAGAGATTGGTTTAAGCTACTACACGCTCATTAGAGCACTAAACAGCCTCGTATTGAGAGGAATTGTAGTTGAGAAGAGAGTTGGAAGACTCAGAGTTTTCAGAATTACTGAAAACCAGTTGTCTGCTTGTAGGGGCATGCATCCTTCTGGGAGATACACTTCTTCACAAAAGACCTCGTTAAATACCTCTCAGTGATCCTGCAGTATGCTAAGCAAAGAGACCCCGCTTCGTCATAAGTCCTCAACTCGAAAAATGGACACTCACTCTTCTCACTACATGGAATAACGTGTATAGGTGGATAAACCTCTCTAGGCTTACTACTCAAGACTCATACCCAAACATAGGAATCAATAATGAAATCATTAAAAACCCCCATATAATCACTAAATATGGGCCCAGGCGGACTAGGTGAAGAAACCAGGCCACGTAGAAGGTGAAAAGTGGCCCGGGTAGCTCAGCCTGGATAGAGCGCCGGGCTGTGGATCCCTCGAGATGATGAGGGAGTAGAAACCCGGAGGTCCCGGGTTCAAATCCCGGCCCGGGCCCTTAAATACTGTATTCTCGCTGCTTTACTTCTTCTTTAGAGTTAAAAGGATGTTTCTAACATCTTCAACTCTCTGCTTTATCTCTACAATTATGCCTGGCGGTATATCTACATCGCTCTCCCATAGATCCCTGATAGTGTTCAGTAAGTTGAGTAAGCCTATATCTAGTAGGATCTTTACTGCTTTCTCGACTTTGCCGAGAAGCTTCTCAATGTACTCTACTCGTGACTCAACGTATTTCCTTCCCTTTGGAGTTAGAGCGTAGATTTTTCTTCTATTACCACTCTTAGAGGTGATGAATCCCTCTCTCTCTAGTTCCCGTAGGGTAGGATATAGTATACCGCTACTTGGGGTGTAAACCCCAAGTAGTTCACTTATAAAGCTTCTAATAGCATAGCCATGTGCTTCCTCGAGTCTGTATAAAGCATATAAGACTACGTCTCTGAATATTCCCTTAATACCTTTAATACTTAGCTCTAAACCCATAGATTTTGATCTCTCGCTCTTTCCCAGCTTTAACACCCCCTTGTACTTATAAAGTATTTTAGGTTTTTAACTATGTCTAAAGACATAGTCGACTAGAACTCGTGGTGCTTATGCGTGGTGAGGTATTGGTTTTAGAGAATGTAGTGAAGGTTTATAAGGCTAGTGGTGTTGAGACACAGGCCTTAAAAGGGATATCACTAAAGATCTACCGCGGGGACTTTATAGCAATAATGGGTCCATCGGGTTCTGGAAAAACAACTTTATTGAATATAATGGGGTTGCTGGATAAGCCAACGAGTGGTAGAGTATTAATTGACGGTATTGAAGCATCTAGACTAAGTAGTAGTGAATTAGCTAGAATTAGGAATTATAAAATAGGTTTTGTATTCCAGTTCTTTAATTTAGTCAATAGGTTAACTGTACTAGAGAATATTGAAATGCCTTTAATACCGAGGGGTATACCAAGACCTAAAAGAGTTGAAATGGCCACTGTAGCACTTATAAAAGCTGCTGGAGACCCATCCTGGCTGCCCAAGAAGCCAAATCAACTATCAGGAGGCCAGCAACAAAGAGTAGCTATCGCAAGGGCTATTGTGGGTGAGCCTGAGATATTGTTAGCTGATGAACCCACAGGAAACATAGATACAGCTAGCTCGAAGATCGTGGTAAATACGTTCAAAAAACTAAATGAAGCTGGAGCCACAATAGTGGTTGTAACACATAACCCCGAGGTTGCTCACTGCACTCAGAAGATCTATATTATTAGAGATGGCTTGCTAATGAATATAATAAACCCGGATCCAAGTAAGTGCATTCTCAGTGCATAGAATGTTTTTAAGGGGGATATGTCTGTAGACATATTATTGGCGAGTTAAACATGAATAGACTCTACAGAGCTCTAATGGGAGTTTTAATCACACTATACGTAGTTATACCATTATTCCTCAGCTTGGTTACTGCTGAGGCTCCATTATTTACACTCATTAATTACAATTACAAATCTAGTGCTGGAGAGGAGGAGATATATCCGGGGAGTAGAGACGTTGCATTAACAGTCAATGTAAAGTACATTGGAGACTCCCCAGTATATGTGTCAGCTGGGTGTATTCAACTCCCCGCGGGATTTACACCTAGTAGGGGGTATAGTGCTTGTACACCACCACAGACTCCTAATGGTACAACATACGATATAATACACACTAATGACGTAGTAGTATTTAACTACCACTTAGATGTTAGTACTGATGTAGCGCCTGGATCATACGTATTAAGCTTAATAATATACTATAGGATGCAGAATGCATCAGGCAGTGAGGTTTTAAACAATATAGTGATAGAGGTCTCTAATTACCCAGAGCTCTCGCTCACGGTGACAAATTGGTATTGGAGCCCAGCGGGCTATCCTGGTAGTGATGGAGTCTACCTCTACGTTACACTGAGAAATACTGGGGGTTCAAGGATTCTAAATGCACGTAGTGAAGCAAGGTTTCCCGAGGATGTATTCTCGCCATCCACTATTAGTTTTCAAATAGCTAATATTGGTGAAAATGAGTATGCAACTATTGGGTTAGGCCCTATATCAATATATCCATCTGCAAATCCCAATATAACGTACCAAGTTCAACTAGATCTAAACGCGACTATGAGTACTAATGATGGCGTTCAATACTATGCCCAGGGTTCAATAGTCTTCAGCGTCTCTTTAACCCCTCCACCTGTAATTCACTTAGAGGTAGTTGATTATGGATTAGAGACTCCGAGGCCTGTTGAGGGCTTGAGGCAAGCTAGATTCTACATGATGATTGTTAACAAAGACTTCAAAACTATTAGGAGTGTTACAGCGTATTATTACATAGCTACATCAGGTGCGGTATTCGTCAATGGATCATCCTCCTCAGTATCCATATTCGAGGCTACACTGGGATACGGAAATGCAGCATCCATATACTCAGAGCCCATAGTACTTGGTAGTGTACACCAATTAGTCATTAAGGTATCTCTACTTATTTTTGGAGACGATAATGGAGCAGAGTTCTGGAGCACTATAAACTATGAATTTGCAGTGAGCATTGAAGAGCCTTTGGTAGACCTCGAAGCGGTTAATGTATACTGGTCTAGCGGGGGTGTTTACCCTGGCAGTGAAAATGCTGTTTTAAACACAGTGTTGTTGAACAATGACATTGTAGATGTAAGGGATGCAGTAGTATCAATTACACTTCCAGAGGGGTTTTACCCAAGGTGCTTAACAGTTAGCAATGTATTAGTTCAAAGGGGCTCAATGACTACTGTATCATTTACTGGGATTTCAATAAGTAATAGTACAATACCCGGAGAATACCCCGCGATCTTGGTAATTCAGGGTGTGGCATGGGATTCATCTACAAACACTTACTATGCATTTACAGCAAACTACACGGTAACGGTTAATGTCAGTAAAACCCCGGTGTTTAAGATACTCACGGTTGCCACTAGTGGCTGGATTGGTGGAAGAGCATACACTATTAGTGTTAACGCTGCTTTCTACGCATACCTCCAGGTTACGGCTCCAGGTTATACTATACGTGGATTAAAGGTCAAGGCTAATCTCCCAGATCAACTCTTATTCACAAATGGCGAAAAATACAGTACTGTAACCCTTGGAAACATCTATAGATACGGTGACTTCATATATGTAGAGTTCGCAGGTGTAGATGTAGTCACCGATAAGAGTGGACCTGTCCCCGTAGTATTAGAGGTAGAGGGCTTAGCGTCGATTGGTGGGGATTACTGGTTTAGAGAATACCACACTATACTACTACCCATAATAGAGCCTGGTTTGAACTTAACACTAGTAGATGCGTCCTGGAGTGTAAACCCAGTTAGCAGTGAGGCTAGTGAACTAGGAGTGAGTATTACAATGCAGTCGACATCTATAGACACCATTACTTCCATTACAGCTCGTTTAACCCTAACCAATGCAGTGTATAGTAGTGGCAGGGAGGAGGCCATTGTTAGTGTACAGAGGCCGGTGAACTATGGCGAGGTCTTTACACTGGACTTTACAGGGGTGAATATAAATGCCACGGCTTTGAATGCTGTACTCGAAGTATACGCGGTTTTATCTACTGGTAGGTCTATGTATTATAGGGCTGTGAGAGTGTATAATGTCTCCATGAATACTCTCACAGAGTTGAATGCCTTTAGGATTATTGGAGTACACACGATGATTGCTGGTTCTTACACGCCGCTACTTCCATCTAGTAGAGGGGTATCAATAGTGATCGAGCTAGCCAATAGCAAGCCATACCAAGTATCCTGGATTCAAGTTAATGCAACTGCTCCAAGCGATGTAAAAATAAATGATATCTCAGGTACGTGTGTAAATGGTTTAACTCCCGCGGGAACATGCACAATCACTCTAAATGTCGATGTATCGCCAAATGCTACACCGGGATCTAGGAGTATTGAATTACTACTAAAGTACGCTGTTGCCACAGCACAAGGAGTCTCATTGTTTTCTGAGAGACACGTAGTGGACTTTGCTATTGCAGATACTAAGTACTATGAGCCGGAATTAAAGCTTGTTTCAATGTACTGGGGTGTTCAAGCACCAATGAGGGTACTCGTAAGTCAGAGGAATGTACCATTAAGCATAGTGATCATCAATACAGGTTACTACTCATTAGATGGAGTTTACGTGTATGTTAAGCCTTTGAATAACACTGTACTCATGGTTACTGACTCCTCAATGTGTACTCCGAGGTTGACAACCGGGGCTTCCTGTAGTGTAACACTATATACGGATCTATCCATGGTTGAGAAGCCTGGAGAGTTATTCTTCGAGGTTTCAGTAAACTACTTGTTCACGGTATTCAATACACTTATGGAGGGATCACAGGAGTTTACAGTTAAGCTGAGAGTAGATGAGTCTGCAAGTGGCTCTGGATTACTACTTGTTGATTCATCATGGGCTAACAACTGGCCTGTATATCCATTGACAGAGAACGCCACACTTCAAGTGATCTTGGCTAATAAATGGCCTTATAGAATATCCGGCGTACAACTAGAACTAGTACTCCCACAGGGCTTCCACTCGAAGACAGGTAATGTAGCTCAAGCATACATACCCGGCCCTATTAACAGCCTCCAAGAGCTAACAGCAGAGTTCACTATCAATATTGAGGGTGTTGAACCTGGGATATATACTGCTAAGCTGAGTGCTTCATACATTGTTGAGACTGGAACCCCGAATACACGTGTATTTGAGGATTATAATGTCTCACTTATAGTAAACAACCCATACTCTAGTATTCAGCCTATTATTGTAGATTGGATTGGCAGAGCGCCAGAGCCTCCGGAGTATGGTGCTTTACTAATGGTTGCTTTGAGGAATAATTTGAATCCAAGTATGAAGGGCCCGGTGTTAGAGTTGGAGTTGCCTGAGGGATTCCTCGATGCAGCATCTAATACATCACACATGAAGGTTATTGCTTCAAGTACAAATATACTCCAGCAAATGCAAATTCAACCACTTGGATTACAGACTGCGGGGTTTAATCCACAGTTGATACAAGAGCTACTATCACAGGTTCAAACTGGTGGAGCTAGTGGTTTCACATATGGGGATGTACTCTACTTCTACTTAAAGCTAAACATAGTAACGGGGAGAAGAGGTGTGTTTGTATTTAGTGGTAATTTGAGTTTTATTGACCACTGGAATAATAAAAGAGTTATTCCAATATCCTTCAATGTCAGCCTGCTTGGTTCATCGAAAATTATTGAAGTCTATGCACCAACATCGCTGAGGGTTGTGAATGGAACAAGCAATCTCAGTATTAAAGTCTTGAACAACGGCTCTGCACCACTATACAATATCTACGTTTACCTCATACCATATGGTGGAATGCTCATTCCACAGGATGCAGTAAAGTATATTGATGAACTACCACCGGGTGAAATAGTGCTCGTCAACTACACGCTTATATATAATCCATTTGCTGTCGCCACTGGCGGAGTTCAGGCTTACCTAAGGTACATGACCGCGCCATTCAATCTCGCTATTTCCTATAGAGATGTTTATGGCTATACAGGATACTATAACACGAGTATAGCTGTACTAGTTGAGCCATTTATAGATTTAGTATTGTCTAGTACGAAGGCAACGTTAAGTGGTGGTACATTGAGTATATCTGGCGTTATACTGAATTATGGTATAGCAACAGCCAGGAGTATTGTTGTAAAGGCTGTATACATGGATAAATCAACTGAGACCCTGGTCGGAGACCTAGATCCAGCATCGCAGACGGCTTTTAGACTAGAGATGAGTGTGGGTTCTGGTGGTGGGGATAAGGTGTTGTTGATTGTAAGTTATAGGGATGAGTATGGTAGAGTTGAGGAATTAAACTACACGCTTAGTATTAATAGAGTAGAATCTATTGCTACAACAACTCCAAAGCAGAGTGAGGGATTGTTGCCGGGTTACGCCACAGTGTCTATATCTGTAGTTGTGTTTCTCGCTGTTGTTGCATTATTAATATACAGGTATTTGAAGAAGCATGGTTTGAAAACACCATAGAGGGGCTTAGAGGTGTTTTTACAGTTTTTCCTCGATATATTGAGAATGGCCATTAAAGTCCTCACTGAGAGGAGAACTCGTGCAGCGTTGACTATTGCTGGAATCGCTCTCGGTCCCTTCGCACTGGTAATGATCTCTAGTGTTGTTGATGGCTATGGAGAATACATCGTATCTCAGGTGGAGGGGCTTGGTCAAAACACAATTGTCCTTTTCCCAAGCGGGGACTACAAATTCACTGAGAGTGATTTAAATAGTATTAGGTCAATGCCCGGTGTGAAGCGTGCCGAGCCATTTTACAGTATTCAGGGGCAGGTTAAGGTTGGGTCTGAGAATAAAGTTGTCTTTGTCTACGCTATACCGGTAGATTTGATCTTTGAATCCATGAAGGGGTTGGAGGTAGAGAAGGGCAGTATTCCATCGGAGAGTGAGTATTTAAGGGCCCTTGTGGGCCATAAAGTGGCCTATAGTGATGATGGTGGAGTAGTGTACGATATTGGAGACGTAGTTACAATTACGTATTTAAAGCCTGGTGGTGGCAGTAGTGAGGTTAGAAGAATCTCCGTGGTTGTGGCGGGTGTAATGAAGGAGTTTGGTGGTGCATTTATACTGAGTCCAGACACTATGGTGATACTGCCTCTGGAGGCTGGGCAGAAGGTGCTTGGATTGAGTTCTTGGAGTGGCATATATATTCTAGCTGAGAGTAGTGATGTAGTCTCAGATGTTGTGAGGGAACTTCAGTCTCGTTATAGAGGTGTAGCGGATATAATATCATTTCAGAGTATTGCAAATATTATTAACTCTGTCATTGGAGCGGTAAACTTCATTTCATTCGCTGCATCTCTCTCAGCCTTTGCTGTTGCTGTAGCTGGTGTAGCTTCCACAATGATTACATCCGTTGTTGAGAGGACAAGGGAGATCGGGGTTTTAAAGGCACTCGGGTTTAAGGATGGAGAGGTTTTACTAATGATCTTAGCGGAGAGCATTGTTATGAGTATTATTGGTGGATTAATAGGTATATTACTCGGTGTAGTGGGTGCACAGGCTCTCGCGTCAAGAGGCTTTGTCATAAGTATATCGCAGCAGAATACAATAGTTATCACTGCACCACCCAAGGTGACATCATTCAATATCCTTAGAGCTACTGCTCTAACACTACTTGTAGGGGTTGCTGGTGGATTATTCCCAGCATACCGTGCAGCTAGAATACCTCCAGCTGTTGCATTGAGGTATGAATAGTCTATCTATAACTTTAACTCTATGAATGACTGCTTCATAGTATACTTTAAACCCGGGTCCTCCCATGCCGGCTTCTCCACTATGAATAACTACTCGTGGTATATTAATAAAAAGTCTCTTTCTCTTAATCTACTCCACAATTCACGCGTAGTCTTCATTCTATGCTGGATCTTGACAACCTCCTCTCTCAGCATGAACCCAGCGTCTAGGAGTACGAGTAGAGCATAGTGTGTTAATCGAGCATAGTGCTTCTTTACAACCGAAAGCCTTGCTTTTTAAGGCGGGGAGGAGGATGGAACTACTTCTCTACTTGTATTTATTGTTCTCAAGGAGAGTTTAATTCTCACAGGCAAGTTTCTCGTCTCTAAGAAGAGCCATAGCTTTCTCCCTTGAAATCGGAATTAATTGCACCTTCATTAAACCACGTACTTCCTTAATTCTCATATACCCTATACGTATACGCTTCAATACAAGCCCTAAGTGGAATAAGCGCAATAGTGTTATATAAAGCAATTAATAAGTGTAAATAATAGTCCTAGTCCTGTATTATTTAAGACACGATAGATTTAATTCATGCACTGCTGTACTATAATGTCGTGTTTGGTGGGTGCGAGGAGAAAAAGAGTTATAGAGATTGGTCTGATTTAGCCGGATCTACCACGTGGCCTACGAATAGTATAGCTTTACTATCGCGGTCTCTAAGGATATAAATGAATGGCTTGTCTACTACGACCTCTATGTTGTACACGGGTGCGGATGTAAGTACAAAGATCGCTGTTACAGCGGCTGCCTCAGTCCCCTTCTCATTTACCTTTATCACGGCTTTTTGAATTACCTTGTCAACCCATATACTGCCTCGAGCTACGCGCGCCATTCTCGTTAAATCGGCTATTCCAGGTTGGAATACTTCGTGTACCCCCATCTCCCATAAAACATCATTGAGAACTTTATTAAATGATACGTTGAATTTAGGCATTACGAGGTGTGCTCTGAGTATTGGACTAGCATTATCTATGTTTTCAAGGGCCTTTGTAACTAATTCCCTAACGTCTCCCACAGCCTCTTTGAAGTCTCTAGGCATTATGATCACCATTGATAAACTAGTGTCCTTGTAGGGGATCTCCACAGCGATGTACTCGCTAGTATTCACTACTCTCAAGTGATCTCCTTCAACGTCCATACCATAAACATATATCCACTCATTTCCATTCCAGAATCTGATTTTTCCACATGGCTTGAACTCCTTTAACCAATCTGCCTTGAAGTAGATTGCTGAAACCAACACTGCAACTGTGTCGGGCGGCACTAGATCCCTGCTTAAGAGGTTCTTTATTAACCCATTTGTCTTCTCCTCAACCCATCTATTAACACTCTCAACTAACTCATCAATACTAGTAAAGTACTCTACGTATCCATTGAAGCACTGTTTAACCCTCGACACGTAATCATCCCTGAATGGAAATCCCTCCCTCAGCCACGCGCCATTAGCTACGTAGAGTGCGGCAGTGTTGTTTCTACCTATTGGAAGCATCGAGATCAATTCTCGGTATGCACTACAAGCATCTCCATTATCCAAGCCCATAACTTTACCAAGCTCCTCTCTAGTAGAGGTGTTTGTACCCTCATATAGTATTGTTAGAGCAACGTAGATGTTGAAGGGTGAAACAACTAGGTTTTCACTGGAGTGATCTCTCAATAGTAAACCATATAGGTTGAGAGTGAAATTATTCGCTTTTTCAACAAGTTGAGGTAGTGTTACTTCCTCTGCTTCAACTACACCACTCGGTGTATGTTGCTGAGGGGTTTTTCTCAGTAGGAATGGTATAGAGACAACTGATAGGACAACTAATGCAACCACTAGAACTACAACAAACCAATACTTCAACGCCACCACCGTGAATATTCTCTCCCTATTGTTAAAAATAAATATAACACTTGGACAAGAGCGTCCGGGTTCTTGGACGAAGCAGTATTGCTAGAGATAATCACATTATAAATATGACCTCCTCCCCGCCACAAGTGACGAGGGTTCCAGTTGTAAAGGCTGGTTGGCTTAAGACAGGGAATATGTTGGTTGACGAGTTAGTAGTTGCTATAGTAATATCCAATAATATCTGCACTAATTCCCAATAGCGTTCTTTATGCCCCTAATAATATGTTTGAATTCTCCTCCGCAGAGCTCTAAGAAGTTGCCTAAGATCCTCTAAGGATCTATCAATGCATGAGGATATAGCTGTTAAATCGATGCCTAATCCTTGCTTCTCAGCAGTCATGTAAACGCATAGTCCAGCTAGCACGAGTGGTTTGCCAGCATATGTTGGTTTGCTACTCCACAATCGATCTACAAGCTCTATTGTTGACACTGCGAGTTTTTCTCTCTCAGTAGCCTCTATGAATCCCCGCTCTACTAGGCAGTCGACAACGCGTTTAATGCATGTTTTTGTATAACTATGTAGATCTAGTGGTTTATAGAATTTCTTTAGGTAATCGTATTTACTGAGAATAGAGCTACTAATCCTTGGACTGTGTTTTAGTAGTTTATCGTAGTCAATGCACTCACTACACTCCCTAGATGCAATTAAAACAGCGTATTTTACAATGAGTCGGAAATCTGGTCTATGCTTTGAGTCTTTATAGTGCTCGGCAACACTCTTAATAATGCTCTCAGCGACTCCACGAGTACATCGATCTCTAAAAACCCTGTAGTCTAAGTAGTCGAGGTATCCAATAGCTCTCAATAGCCATTCATCAAAAACTCCAAGTCTCCTCTTAGCTATACCGGCTGATTGAGTATTCAAAATCCCACTTTAATTCCGCTATTAATAAATAAATAAAAAATAATTATAAATAAAGCTAAGAAAGTTATTGACTTCACTTAGAATATTGTACTACTTACTACTACATTTAACTTTCCCGCAGAATTTGTTTTGCATGGAATTCTAGTATAATTTGCTCTACTTATTTTAACGCCTGAGTAGTATAAAAAGCAAATGGCAACTCCATGTCATAGTTAACTTCTCCAATTTCAGCTCTCAACTTGTTGAGAACGATATTAAATTCGATTAATAAAGTACATTAATTCAATTCTAAGTATTCTGCTCTCAATGGGAAAATATGAAACCATATTTCGACTTCATCGTTTCTATCGATTAACGATTGAACATATTTCCATAAAGCACTTTAGCGGTTATTTCGTATTTTTCTCTTAAGCTTTTAATAGTGGTAGTTTCAGCGTTTAAATGGGGTACTCATACGTAAAATCCCGTGAAAACCTTTAACTATGTGCAACTACTGTTTACAACTTTATCCCCGTAACTTTTAGCTTCTTAAAATATCTTCTTAAAATATAGTTGTAAGATTTAAATACCCCATAAGGTATTATATCTCTAAAAGTGCTGGAGGCGATGATTCCGTGAATAAAACTACTGCGATCCTTGTTGTTATCGCGATAGTAGTTGGCATAGTAGGCTTTATCGCGGGATATAATCTTTCACCTATTAGAGTGCAGACTTTAACTACGACTATAGTCACCACTACTACCACTACTTTAACTATAACTATTCCCACAACTCCTACACCTACTCCACCTACAACACCACCTATAACTACTCCAACATCCCCTAGGTGCAACTTCACTCCTCCCGATAAAATAGTTATTGGACTATCTATTAGCCTATCTGGATCGTATGCCTTGACAGGACAGCAAGGCTTATGGGGTATGAGTGCCGCTGTTAACTATATAAATAATATCAAAGGTGGGATCGACCTATGTGGTAAAAAAGTGAAAATAGAGCTTAAATACTATGATGATCAATCGAGCAAAGACCTCGTGCCTAGCTTGTACGAAAGACTAATTACAGTAGATAAAGTAGACATAGTTCTAGGCCCATATGGATCTCCGTTAACTTTGACAGCTGCTCCTGTAGCAGAAAAATATAGTAAAGTAATTATCAGCTGGATGGCCAATAGTGATAAATTAATCCAGCAGGGATTTAAATACTTCGTTATGGTTCCAGCACTAGCTAGTACTCTTTGGAAAGCCGCTCTTGAAATGGTTAAACAATTAGATCCAGGCGCGGCTATAGCTATACTTCATAAAGAAGACGAGTTCAATACTATGGTAGCTAATGGCGCAAAGAATTATTCATCTCAGCTCGGTCTAAAGATCGTGTATTTTAGATCTTATCCAACCGATATATCTGATTTCACACCTATATTTTACGAGCTAGCTGCTGCCAAGCCAGATGTAATACTCATATGTTCCCACGAGAAGGATGGAATGCTCGCGATGCAACAATTGATACAAATGAAGGTTAACGCTAAATTAATAGGGATAGCGGTCGCTGCAAGTCTTCCAGACTTCTACAATAACTTTAAGAACATGGCTGAAGGACTGATTGACGGAACGCACTGGACTCCATATGCTAAGTGGTCTCCAGAAGTCGCTAAGCAACTGGGATACGAGTGGATAGGTCCTACGCAAGAAGAATTTCTTAGCTTATTCCACGAAGTAGCAGGTCCCGATAAATCTCCATCATATCATGCCGCCGCAGGGTTTGCGGCAATATTAATTGTCGCGAGAGCCATAGAGACAGCACAGTCGCTAGAACAAAGCGTACTTAGACAAACATTTAACAACTTAAAAGTCATGACAATATATGGGCCATTCCAAATAGATCCAGCAACAGGAGCGCAAAAAGGGCATACCATCGTAGTCGGACAGTGGCAAGCCGGAAAGTTCAATATTGTATGGCCACCTGGAGCGGCCAATTCTAAACCAGTTTATCCAATACCTACATGGGACGAGAAAGCTGGAGGAGCTTTAGCGACGCCAAAGCCTTAACTTTCGAGTTTGTTTTTAATTATTCCTTTCATTCCCTTGAGGTCATCTAACTATATTACAATGTATGATCTTGGTGAAGGATTCTTGTATACTACTGGAAGAGTTGTAGATGCTCAAAGGATTGGTCAAAGATTTTGTAGGCTAAAGCTTAGGCTTGGCAGAGATCTAGGCGAGGTTTCACCGTTTCAATTCGTCATGGCTGGATTACCAGGCGAGTTCGAAATCCCGTTGACTGTTTCAATGTACAATCGCGAAAAACTAATATTGGACTTATTTTTCAAAGTTAGGGAATACAGCACAGAGAAACTTTGCGGCAGCATAAAGTACATATCTCTCCGTGGATTCTATGGTAAGAACAGGTTAAATCTTGTAATAGGGGATAAAGTATTGTACATAACTGAAGATCTCGGTTTCTCGTCGTTGCCTCTTTTAATTTCTTGGATTAAGAAAAATAGTAAAGTTCTCGATGTAATTATGGTTTTTGAGAACGAAAGTGAAATTTTTGAAGTAGCAAAGCTCATCGACATGGATTTTAGTGGACGCATTGTTCAGTGTATAAGGAGCGATCTCGAAGAAAGACTAGACTTAGTTACTAAGTCCACCACTAGCAACACTTGGAAAACTATTTTAGCAGCAGGTGGAAGAGAGTTGCTGAAAAAAGCCTGTGAACTGGCATATGAACTAGGAGCTGAAGGTGTAATAGCGCCTTATACTCGAATTAAATGCGGTATTGGGGCGTGTGGATACTGCATTATACCAAGAACAAAATACTTGTTATGTGTAGATGGGCCGATCTTCAAATGTAGTGAACTAGCAAGTTATTTGGGGCTTGAACATGGAGATTGATTTATCCATAGAGGTGTTAGGGCTTCGCTTAATTCATCCGTTAATGAATGCTAGCGGCATATTAGGACACATGCCGGAACATGTTGATATCTTAAAGAGTTATGGCGTATCAGCTATTGTAACCAAGACATTTACTCTTAAACCGAGGGAGGGGCATAAAGAGCCTATTATAGTGGAGTTGCCGAATGGGGGGATTCTTAACAGTATGGGTTTACCCAACCCTGGCATAATTGGATTAGAGAGGATTATTAAAAGTGCAAAAAGCAGGAACATTCCAGTAATTGTTAGCGTGGGAGGAAGCAGTATTAAGGAGTTCAGCGAGGTTGCCATAAAGGCTGAAGAAGCAGGTGCCAACGCAATTGAGTTAAATCTAAGTTGTCCTCACACAAAAAGCTATGGCTTAGAGCTGGGTCAAGACCCATTAATAGTGTATGAAGTAGTCAGGGAAGTATCGGGGTCAATAAAAGTTCCCGTAGTAGCTAAACTAGGATTAACGGATAGGATCATAGAGATCGCCGGCAAAGCTCTAGAAGCCGGCGCTAGAGCATTAACTCTAATAAATACTATAAAAGCGATGTATATTGACATATTCGCAGCAAAGCCCTTTTTAAGCAATATATATGGTGGTCTTTCGGGACCGCCAATACATCCAATAGCGGTGAGAGTAGTGTACGATGTTTATAGAGAATATGAAGGCATAGAGATAATAGCAGCTGGGGGAGCTATAGACTGGCATAGTGTAGCAGAGTTCCTGTTGGCAGGAGCAAAAGCTGTGCAACTAGGAACAGCGCTAATTCTCAAAAGAGAAAAAGCCATACCGGAAATTTTAAAAGGCTTATATGTGTGGCTCGGTGAATTAAATATCAAAAGCCTTAAGGAGGTTGTTGGTTTAGCTAATAGGAAATAGTTTTAATACTTTTAAGGTAATGCCCTTCATAGTAAATTTATAGAGGGGTATCGTGGTGTACTCTTACATACTCGTTAACATAGTATCTGGAGTTATGATAGGATTTCTATACGCGCTAGTTGGATTATCTCTCACTTTTATATTTGGAATATTGCAGTTTGTAAACTCTGCACATGGGCAACTAATGATGATTGGAGCATATATTACGTATTGGCTGTTCGTACTGTATGGTTATCCACCACTAATATCCCTATTTTTAACGTCTCTAATTGGTCTTATACTGGGCATCGCTCTCTATACACTGGTTGTAAAAAGGTTAGTTGGTCTACCAGCTCTCTACTCTCTTTCAGCAGCGTTTGCACTAGGCATATTTATACAAGAACTCGCTAAGCTTTTGTGGGGTCCTACATATAGAGGTTTTCTATATGACGTAGGCTCTCTCCACGTCTTTGGTTACATTATTCCAGCAACTAGGGTCTTGGGATCGGCAATTAGCGCTTTCCTTGTGTTTTTAACCTACTTCTACCTCTATAGAACTAAAAGCGGCAGGGCTGTTAGAAGCATCATTCAAAATCCCGAGGGTGCTATACTATGCGGTGTCGATATATACAAGTTTTACTTGACCGCTCTAGCGATGGGTATAGCATTAAATATTATAAGTGGGTGTCTACTAACGCTCTATGTTTCTAGCGGTATAAATCCATACATGGGGGACATCTATACAAATTTAGCCTTCATGGTAGCCGTTACCGGGGGTTTAGGTGCACCCGAGGGCTCCTTACTCGCGGGCTTAATATACGGCTTGTTCGAAAATCTACTTCCAGTATTTCTCGGTAATATACCCAATCTCAGCGTTTATCCAGCTACGAGGTTTATAATGTTCGTAGTTCTAATGATAGTTCTACTCGTTAAACCTCGAGGGCTCTTGGGGAGGTGATGAAGCTTGAGGCTTATTCTTCTGAATAAGCATTTATCACTGATATTTAGTTTACTCATAGTATTTGTATTTATATTACTACGATCTATATTTCCCGAATATTCTCAAATGGTGTACTTCATAGTATTTTATATAGCGCTCGGCTTGGCTTTCAACATCTTCCTAGGTTTTACAAACTACGTGTGCTTCGGATACACGGTTTTTCTGGCTTTAGGAGGATATGCCATGGCTCATTCGATTAAGTGGCTGGCAAGTAGTTTAAACCCAGTATTGGTATTTACAATAGGTGTTCTGCTTTCCTCGCTTTATGCTGGTATTGTAGCGCTATTAGTTGGAGCTATTGGATTGAGGCTGAAAGAGACGTACTTCGCAATAGCAACTATAGGTTTAACACAGGGACTTCGTTTCTTCATAGAGGGCTTTAGAGTATGGGGTGGAAGCGAGGGTTTGATCGTTGCAGGAGATATTATTTCAAACTATGGCTCGGAATGGCTTACAACTCTATCTATAGAATATGCCGACATCCTAGTATTCTCTACAGCCGTATTATCAATAGTAATAACATATTATCTACTAAACTCTCGAACAGGCTACGCACTTTTAGCAATTAGAGAAGATGAGGAAGTTGCTAATTCCTTTGGTATAAACCCAGTTAAATATAAGTTACTGGCGTTCATGATCAGCGCCATACTAGGTGCTTTTATCGGTGCCAGCAAACTGCTTAAGGATCAGGCGGTTTTCCCCGCAGAAGCATTTTCACTCGGATTTACACTAGAAGCGTTGGTTATCACGCTTATAGGGGGGAAGGGAACGTTACTATTTCCTCTTATAGCAGGCATTCTATATGCAAGCCTTAAGTATTTCTTGACAACAATACTGCCAGGTTTTCAGTTACTAATATTCGCTATCATAGTAATCGTTATAGTTGAACTCTTCCCTGAGGGAATTATGGGGTGGCTTAAGAAAAAGCTTAGAGGAAGAGCAATTGAAAGTATTTTGATCTAGAGGTGGGATTTATGAGTGTTGTCTTAAGGGTAGAAGGCGTTGCAAAGTACTTTGGAGGCATAAAGGCGCTTGATGGCGTCACCTTAGACATCCACGAAAACGAATTATTAGCGATAATAGGCCCAAATGGAGCTGGTAAAACAACGCTTTTCAACGTGATCACTGGTCTACGCAAACCAGATAGAGGTAGGGTTCTATATATGGGCAGGGATATAACGAGGGCTCCTCCATATAAAAGAGCACAAATGGGAATCGCGAGGGCATTTCAAATTCCTAGATTAATATACAACGCGAGTGTCATGGATAATGCAGTTTTGAGTTGCCTATTTGGAGGCAAGATGGATTTAAACAATTCAAAAAAGAGGGTTTTAGAAGTATTGAAACTTGTAGGCTTAGAGAAGAAAGCTAATGAACTTGCTGCAAACCTTACTTCGCCAGAGAAAAAGTTGTTAGAGTTTGCAAGAGCTGTAGCCATGAAACCCCGTGTCCTACTGCTTGACGAGATCGTTGCAGGTATGCCTCCAGCTGAAGTGGATAACATTATGAACTTAGTGAGAAAAATAGCTATTGGGGAAAAAATCACGGTGGTTGCAATGGT
Organism: Desulfurococcaceae archaeon; assembly: GCA_028275705.1. Classification (GTDB taxonomy): domain Archaea; phylum Thermoproteota; class Thermoprotei_A; order Sulfolobales; family Desulfurococcaceae; genus UBA285. The sequence goes on from JAPWUD010000004.1 coordinate 42,212, forward strand.
TGAACATGTTATAAGGGCCGTTAAATATGCTGATCGTGCAGTGTTTTTGCATCAGGGCAGAATACTGGTTGAAGGCTCTCCAAGTGAAGTATTAAACAATAAGCTTGTTAAAGAGGTATATTTAGGTGAGATTATTGAATGACATAATGTTAGAAACGCAGTCACTTGAAGCAGGCTACAAAGGCGTGAAGGTCCTATGGGGGGTGAATATAAAAGTTCACCGTGGTGAAATAGTCTCCATTCTAGGTCCCAATGGAGCCGGTAAAACAACCCTTATTAGAACAATTATGGGCATTATTAAACCCTATTCAGGGAAAGTGCTGTTTGAGGGTAAAGACATCACGAATTTAGACCCTTATCGTAGAATTAAGCTGGGTCTCTACCTTGTACCGGATACTCGAGGTCTCTTCCCTGAGATGAGCGTCTATGAGAACTTACTAATGGGCGCATACCTTGTAAAGAATAGATCAGAAGTGGAAAAGAAGCTGGAAGAGGTCTATGGACTCTTTCCTGTGCTTAAAGAAAGGAATAAGCAAAAAGCAAGGACCTTAAGTGGTGGGGAGCAGCAAATGCTCGCTATAGCAAAAGTTCTAATGGGTAGTCCAAGATTACTTATGCTTGATGAACCAACCCTAGGTCTAAGCCCTAAACTCTCTGCTGAAGTCACTAATACTATTAAGAAATTACGCGACGAACTCGGAATTACTATACTATTGGTCGAGGAAAAAGTACACTATGCCTTAAAAATATCCGATAGAGTCTACGTAATAGATCAAGGCAACATAGTCTATGAAGCTGATAGAACCAGGTTTGCATCGGCAGAGGAGATACTGAGAAAGTATGTAGGTACATAAATTATTAGGCAAGTAGCTAATCACAGAGCAGCTTGATTGCTACAGAAGCACTGCAACTGCTTTTCGTCCATGAATTTAAAGGTTAGAAGACTCCAAATCCACAGTAGAACCTGACAGATACAGTTGACAGCTGTATATTAAGTGTGGAATTGCATAGAAACTTATCTCGAAAGGTCAGAATATATGAGCAACTTTACAGAGTAAAGGATTTAGCAAAACTTATGGCGGAGCTTTAGCTAAATAATCTGTTAGATTTTTACCGAAAATTTAGTTTCTTTAAGGCGAGAAAACCTCATTGGTTTAAATAACTTCTCCTAATGCAGACCTGTGGGAGATACTGAGATAAAACCATGCAGGTAAAATTAATACTAATGGTGATTAATCTTTACATTAGTTTTTATAATATTTCCTAACAAAACCCCAGTATAGAGGCAGCCTTCTTGGAGCAAAGTGAATACATGTACGAAACCTATAGAGAGATTATTAAAAAAAGATAGAAAACGCCATAAGTGGTCTTCATTTATGTCCTATTATAGATTTCTACTCCTAGTTCTGTAGCTGTTTCAACTGCTTCTCGTCTCCAAATGGAGTTATTATAATTAGTCTTGGTTTAACACTTGTTACCCTCTAGTATAGGTTTCCTATTCTTTGTAATATTACCATGTCTTCACTTGATGCACTAGCTTTAAATCTCGACAAGTACGTGGACACTGTTCTTGACTGATGAGTCTGCCTCTATTTCTGATGGATAACTATATACTTCCTCCCTCTCATCAAAATACCTTTGCTTCTCAACCCTCCTCTTCCTATAGCCTCCTCTATAATCCGCTTCATAGCTCACCTAAAAGCATATTCCAACTCAATACCTCACTCAGCCTCAATTGCCGTTATTCTTCTATCAAAACTATTCACTCTCCTTATTAAAGCTTCGAACTTTTTATTGCGGTCTAGTAGCTTGCTCTCAATAGCTTCAAACCCCCTGTACGTCCCCCTAGCATTTATTGTTCTCTTCATATCTCTTGGCTTGCTCTTGTATGTATGTTTGAAAGTCCTTGCGTAGTTTCTTCAATTCATTGAGTATAGTGTCAAATCCAAGTAGACCAGCCACTGCGAGTTTAAACTCCTCATCCCCTCTATGTAACCCTAGAATTTTCTTCTCGAGGCTCTATAGTCTCCAAGTCTTATCTCACGATAATTTACTTCCATCTGGTTAGTAATAGTCGTTGTGATGAGTTACCTTTTAAACCACTATATTATCTTTTAAATTGAAGTATATTAATTGGGGATTGTGGTGGAGGCTGAAGTACGTAGAGTCTTTGTTGGTAGAATGAAGTATCCTTTCATAGCTAGAGTGGGGAGGATTAAAGGTGTGAGTAGTGGCAGTGAGGTTGAAGTTGAGAATAAAGGTTAGTGATAAAGTAATTGATGCTATTGCACTACTAAATAGTGGGTTTGAAGCACCAACACCACAACTCTTACTACCAATAGACACCGCTAAAGCCCTGAATATGTGGCCCCCAGAGGATGCACGCGAAGTAGTCCTAGAAACTGCCGGCGGACCCCTACGAGCTTGGTTTTACAACTGAAAGCCTCGCCTTTTAAGGCGGGGGTGAAATATAAAAGCTTATAAATTCTCTTTGTTTAATTGCCATTGGTGATGAGTATTAAAATCTTTGAGCCATTAGCGATGATAAATGATCCACGCATAACCCCGAGTCCCGAGAGGGATAGGGGTAATGGGCTGGAGACCCAGCCCGGGATTGAACCCAAAAGGGGATGTAGTCCCAAACCTCCCCGCAATAACAGGAACCCTCGCACTTCAGGACGGGGAGGAGGTCAGCCGAGGAAAGCATTGGTTAAAGTTGTAACTGAGGATGCAGAGTCTAGAGAGGTATTAACAGACATCATTATCTCTCCGATCGCTGATGAACCATTAATAAGCGATATGCTAGCGGAAGAACTCGAAATAGCTGTTGAGTCCTTTGGAAGAGGTTTGTGGAGATTTAGGTGGGAGGGGAAATTGAGGAGAAGCGAGAGGAAGTACTAGTTATTCCGTCATTCCTTTAAAATACATTAATACTCTCTAGGTCTTGGATTAAACAATAGGCTGTTGCATAATTAATGATAAGTTTAAGTATCTGTGGTTACTTGTAAATGCTTGGCTTTCAGAGTAATGTTTAAATACCCATATCTCATTGTAGTTTCTTGGATGACCCGCTCTGCGGTGACGTAGAGACTCAGATGGGAGCCCCGTGGCGTTGGGCTCGACGGGGGCCCATGGGGCGTGGGCGAGGCTGGTGAACCCACACCGAGGCCCAACCCCGCTAGCGGAATTACATTACAAGTATTCACAAATACCGTCAAGTGCCGTTAGCGGGGAAACGCTCTCAACTCTACTAACCTATCCCCGTCTATAGTCTTCTTTAATAGCCAATATATACTCCACTTAGTTTATTTAGAAAGGGTGTTTTCGTGGATCTCTATATAAGCGACTCTATACTGGAGAAGCTGTTGTTTGAGGATATACAATATGTAGATTTAACTACGGGTGTATTGGGAATAGGTAGTGTTGAGGGTGTTGCAAGGGTATTCTTCAGGGAGAATGGAGTTGTAGCGTGTAGTGAGGAGGCTTCGAGGATTTATGAACTCGTAGGCGCTAGAGTCAAGTACTTTGTAGGGAGTGGTGAGTGGGTTCAGGCAAATCAACTAGTTCTAGAAGCTCAGGGTAAGGCCTCCTCTCTACACTTAGCGTGGAGAGTAGCGCAGACGCTTCTATCTTACGCGAGTGGAGTTGCCACATACACACGTAGGATGGTTGAGAAAGCGAAAAGAAGTAATCCAGGTGTTGTAATAGCTACAACTCGTCAAACACCTCCAGGTACGAGGCCATTCTACATTAAAGCCGTATTAGCAGGTGGAGGAATAGTACATAGGCAGTCCCTCTCAGACTCCATACTCATATTTGACAACCACCTTGTATTCCTAGAAGAACATGGGGTGAGTGGAGCAGTGAAGAGAGCTTTAAAGCTTGGAGGAGGGAGGAGTGTAGGGATAGAGGTAAAAGACATAGAGGAAGCCATAGAGGCCGTAGAGTCTGGTGCATACTACATTCAATTCGATAGAGTGCAACCCAATATACTTAAAGACTGGGTTAAGAAGATCAGGGGGCTGAGCAGTAGAGTTGTAATAGGGGTAGGAGGGGGTATAACAATAGAAAATATAGAGGAGTATGCATCTACGGGAGTAGATGTAGTTGTGACGTCTGCACCGTATCGAGCCAGACCCATTGATGTCTCAACACGGATGGAGAAAATTTAAGTCCAGTGATTCATAGGCGAGAAAACACTATTCTCTTGTCAAGTCTTAATCAGGATGGCTTTCAATATCCTTATGTTAACCTCACTCCCTATTTTCACTCCGTGTGGATTATACTTAGTAACTATTAATGCCCCGTCCACGTTAATAACTAGTTTCTTAACACCATTAATTTCCCCACTCCACACAATTCTCCCCTTTAATCTACCCTTTTGGTTCACTATAGCACCATCAGGTGGAATATAAACCTTGTCGACTCCTCTACTTACATTGCATGGTTGAATGGGGGCCCTCTCATAGCCTATTATTGCATAACACTCATTTTCATCTAATCCACTCGCATCGACCACGCTTCCAAACCAAGCTAACTTGCTAGGGTCTACTGAGTGTGGCTCAAAGTCTTTGGGCGGCCCTGCATAGATTACTCTACCATTCCAGAGAAATATGATCTCGTCAGCTCTATTCATAGCCCACTCGAGGTCATGTGTAACTATAATTGTTGTTAAACCCCTCTCTCTACTAATTCTCTCGATCTCTTCATATATTTCAAGCCTAATACCCACGTCAAGGCTTTGCTCAATTTCATCCACTAAGAGGGGGTTTCCTCCCACTACTAGAGACCTGGCAATAGCGACTCTCCTCGCTTCACCACTACTTAGCTGGGATGGGTACTTCGAGGCGAGGTGTTCTATGGATAGCTTTTTTAGAGCCCAATTAACCCTCTCTTCAATTACTCTCTTATTAAAACTCCTTATCTTCAGCGGAAATGCAATGTTCTCCCAGACGTTCATGTGTGGGAATAATGCGTTTCTCTGTGGAATGTATAGTATGTTCCTCCTATATGGGGGTATATTGTCAACGACTTTTCCATCAAATAATACACTCCCTTTGTATTGAGTTAAACCTGCAATTACTCTTAGAATCGTGGTTTTTCCAGCTCCATTAGGGCCTACTATAGCCGAGATCTCCCTGGGAGGAAACTCAACAGTGATACCGTGTAAGGCGTAGTTTTCAATATTTCTCAGTGAAACCCTTACCATGACCTCTCACCAATCCACTTTGATGCAATTCTCTTCTCAACAACATCTATAGACTCTACTATGGCCACTATGACTATTGATAGAGCAATTATAGTTGATAACAAGTGCTTTACATCTATTGTTATAGAGTACATGAGTAGTAAGTGCCCTAGACCAGAGGTTAGGGCAAGCATTTCAACAACAAGTGTTGTTTTAAACACCATTATAGCCTCTGTTTTAACTATAGGCGTGATCTTGAGTAGTGAAATGGGCGCCACTACCCTTGTAAGAGTAGTCCATGTATTGGCACCCAGTGTGAGAGCTACCTCCACCTGATCTAAATCAACTGTTCTCCTAGCATTTAAAACACCATAGAGTATAGGCGGGAAGCTGCATATAAAGGATGCAGTTATGGGTAATACTATTGGATCTAGGCCAACCCATAGGATTAAAAGAGGCACTAGAGCTACTGTAGGTATTGTAAAGAGTATTGAAGCAGCCGGCTGAATATACTCCTCTAGTTTTAACCCTACGATGAGAAATCCAAGTATAATCCCCATTAATGAGCCCAACAAAAACCCGAGTCCAGCCCTGAGTATAGTGAGAGCGGTGTTTTCGAGGAGGATGTGCAAGTACTCCGTATCCATGAAGCTACAAGCCACTTCGCTAAACGATGGGAGTATGTATGAGGGGTATACACGCGCTCTACCAACGAGCTCCCATACCAGTGTGAGGAGTATAATGGATGTTGCGGTTTTCACGGGTTTCATATTCCTATATTGATGTAGTGAGCGAGCTTGCATTATACCTCTCCTTGATCACCCCCTTTGAATACATGAAATCAATGTAATCTTGAATTTGCTGTATATCAATATCAGTACTCCATTGAATTGTCTGAATAGCCTTCAATGCAGCGTCTTCACTTATCCCCAGCCACTTAGCAAGAGTCTTAGCGGCTTGAACGGGTTCTTTTTTGACGTCATTAACGCTGTTTTTAACTAGGGCAATTATTTTCCTAGCCACATCTGGGTTTTTCTCAAGGTAGTCTTTTGTAGCGAATAAGTAGCTTCCAGGCATATTAGGCCAGACTTCACTGCTTTCAAGCAGTATCTTCAAGCCCTTAGACTCCGCGACCTCTGGAAACGGCTTTGGTAGTATAGCTGCATCTATAGAGCCGCTGAGGAGGCCTGCGAGTATTTCCTGTGGTTGCATTGTTTTAATTTCTGAGAAGCTGATATTGTATTCATCCTGTATTTTTAATGCTAGGAAATACGCCTGTGTACCGGGTCCCGGTGTGTAGACTGCTCGACCATTAAGATCCCTTACCTCTTTTACTCTGCCTGGGTTGACCACAAGAGCGAAGCCTCCATCGTGTACTTTTCCAATAATCTTCACAGAGATACCTTTATCAATCATCATTATAATGGGGCCTAAGCATGCCTGGCCGGCAGTAACATCGCCTCTAGCAACTGCAGCAGCTAACTCCATTCCTGTTCTAAATAGCAGTAAATTAGTGACGTTGATATTGTTTTTCCCGAGTAGATTTCCATCTAGTACCATGAAGAATGGTGTTGCATGAGCATTGAACTCTACACCAAGGGCAATAGGCTTTGCACTCGTAGTAGTACCCTTTAAGTAAATATAGTAGAGAATTGTTGCAATTACTAGAACACTCGCGATTACCGCAAGAAGCGTCCTACTCCGCATCGTCAAACCACCTTGTTAGACAATAGTAAATCACAAAGAGCTTTATGAAGTCTCTTTACTTCTATAATGACTCCCATCACACCTTTCACCCCGAAAGAAAGCTATTAGAGACAGGTTTTTAACCTCTCGCTTCATGTCTTGTCAATCAATATAGATGGACAGAAGATCGTAGTGATGATCTCGTAAGTATATTCTTTTACTATATGTGAGTGTTCTGCTGGTTAATAACTAGTGTAGTGTTCATGAAGTATTTTTAAGTCTAAGTCTTGTATACTAATTCAATGGGTGTACTCGATGCGGAGAGCTCTAGAAGTAGTAGTCTTAATTCTACTATTAACCCCAATCATTTTACTATCAATAGGGATCTCGCAGACTAGTGCTAGTGCAGGAGTAGAAGTAATTACTGGCCCTACTCCAATAATGGAGGGTGAAGCTAAAGGCCCGGGAGACGTTACATTAATGAATGAGTATTTAGCAGTAGCATTCGGTATTTCCACGACTCCACCGTGGGGTATTCCGCCAGGACATATTATAGATATAGCACCTGTTGGCGAGAAAACGCAGGATGTTGTTGCGCAATTCAGTTTTCCACTAAATGACTGGGGTAATTGGGCTAAAATAACGGAGTTTAGTATTGTTGAACGAGGGCCGTTAAGGGCTGTTGTGAAAGCTATTGGTTATTGGAAGGATCTACGCGTGGAGTACACCTATATACTTGAGTCGGGTAAACCATATTTAGAGGTAGCAGTGAATGTAACTAACGTGGGTTCGACAACATACTCTAATTTAATAATGGGGCCTGCAATAACTTTTGAGCGAGGATGGACATTTGTACCTGGTTTTGGAACAGGTAGACTTCCAACAATGCCTATTCTTGGAACCAGCATTATGGATGACTGGGTTGCAGGATACCACGAAGACTACGCCATAGGACTCTATGCACCCAACTATACCCATATATCACTCCACACGTTCTTTGTGGATCCATTCTACAGCGTTACATTAAACCCAGGTGAGAGTAGGGTTTTCAAAGCATATATAGTGGTCTTGAATAAACCAGATACTTGTCGACTAGCAGAGATCATTTATGGGTTTAAGAATCTAAGCGTGGGATATGTCGAGGGTTTTGTATCGAATAATAAGGGTCAGAGGCTTGAAGGTGCTGGAGTAGTAGCCTATAGAGGCGATAAACCATACTGTTGGAGTATAACAGAGGCTGGCGGAGCATATAGAATGCCTCTACCAGCACCTAATTCATATAATTTAACAGCCGTAGCTAAAGCCCATGGTCCAAGTAGTAGAGTAGGGGTTACTCTAGGCACTGGTGAAACAGCACATGCCGACTTCACTGATCTCACTGTGCCTGGTAAAATAACTGTAAATGTATTTAGAAATGACACTGGAAAACCAGTTGATGCACAGATAATAATTAGTGGAGGATATGTACCACCCATTCAATACATGGCGGTTACTACAGCTTATACAGGCCTCTACGATGTAGGCCACGCCGAGATCGAAATTGCTCCCGGCAGCTACAATGTAACAGTGAATTATGGCGTAGACTTCATTAGCCTACCAAAGACAATACCCATCTCGGTGGAGTCTGAGAAAACTGTGGGAGTTAATGTAACAGTGGATGTATTATTTAAGCCAGAGGAGTATGGCTGGTACTCAATCGACTTGCATCACCACTCTAATTACCTAGATGGAAAGACGCCACCAGACCTCCTAGTGGTGGCTCAATTAGCGGCAGCACTAGACTTTACATTTGTAAGTGACCATGACTATGTTGGAAACTGCCCTGTAATAAAAGAGTATTCTAGTTCTCGTGGAGTACCATTCATATGTGGAGTAGAGATCTCACCCGACTGGGCCCACTTTAATGTATACCCCGTCATATACCCGGATAAACTAGTATATCGAGGCACACTCAAAGAGATCATTGAGGGGGCGAAGAAAGCCGGGGCACTAGTCATTAGAGCAAATCACCCATATATTGGGGGATTATTCATTGCACAAGAGTTAAACAATATACCGGGTGGTTATTACGAGGAGTGGGATGTAGCTGAGATAAATGGCCCTTGGGGCACGGATGACAACAAAACACTCACAAAGATGTTTACACTGTGGAGTAGTGGCGTCCACAAATACCTAACGGCTGGAAGCGATGTACACGATGTATTAACCCAGACATATACTGGTAAACCAAGACTAGTTGCATATCTACCAAGCGGTCCAAGCACTGAGTCCTTAGCGGAAGCCGAGAAGTATGGACACTCATTCATATCCTATGGACCACTTATATTTACTAATCCCCTACCAGGCTCGACAATGTTTGTAGGGGGCTTAGATGGGGAATTAAAGATCGCTTTAAAACTATTCTCAGTAAATGGACTCGATAGACTGGAGGTTTATGGTAAGTATGGCAGGTTGATAGGGACTATTCCACTAAATAAATCACAAAGCTTAGATTTAGAGGTTAAGGTATTAGCGAGTGAAGCGACAAATGGAACTGAAAACGGCTTCATAGTGTTCATTGCCTACGATACAAAGGGTAATAGAGCCATTGTAAACCCCATTTGGATTGATATGTATGGTGTGCCGAGAGAAGTTACTCATACAACAACAAGTACTGTTACCGAAACCTCAACGATCACGTCTACGTATACCGAGAAAGTTACTCAAACAACGACAATAAAGGAGATCTCAACAGCAACGTATACAGAGACAAGTACTATTACCCAAACAACAACATTCACACACAGAGAGACCACTACCACTACTCAGACGAGTGAAGTAGTAAGATACGACACTACAATAGCTCTTGCATTAGTAACATTGATAATAGGGTTCACCGTAGGATTCACGGCCAGGAGGAAAAAGTAAAGAATATTTTTTATTTATTGTTCATCCATAATCTACTCCTCATGATCAAGTCTTTTTCTAGGTAGAACATTTATTCCATTTCCTCTTTACATAGGCTCCAACTTGGATTAGTGAGAGCTACTCTTGGTATTTGCGTAGATAAGTGTTTCCCGCGACTTCACTACCGCTAATTAAAGATTACTCAATAACTCTATTCTCTCGAGACTTACTTAGAGACATTTAATGGTCTTCTAGGAATGTGGAGTCTTGGCATCCATACATCGACTTCGATAATAACTCTACACGTCCTCCGTTCATGAGGATCCTATATTGCTAAGTTTAACTCTTCAACTATCCGCTTTACCTTCTCCTCGACTTCAGGTTTCTCGGGTGTTAGCGGTGGTCTTGGATAAGGGTTTATGGGTGCGTTTAATACTTTTAGTAGTGTCTTGACAGCTGTTGGAAACGAGGATGAGTAGTCGTAGACTCTTACTAGCTTTAAGAGCCTACGCCACAACTCGAAGGCTCTCTTATAGTCTCCCGCTATGTACGCGTCGTAGATAGATCTGTGTAGTTGCGGAGTGGCATTTGCGAGAGCCATTATTCCCCCATCGCCACCCATAGTAAGTACTGGGAGTAACTGATCGTCTAGACCCGTTAACACTGCAAAGTCCGCTCTCTCAACTTTAACTACTTGTATTAACTGCCTTAGGTAGGTTAAGTTCTCGTATGTTACTTTAGCACCTACAAGGTTGCTGTACTCTCGGGCAAGCTCAAGGTAGAGATCCACTGGAATATTCACCCCTGTGAGGGATGGGATATTGTAGATAATGACCGGTAAGTCCACTCTCTCCAGTATAGTTGAGAAGTGTAGCTTCAACCTATCTCGCGATAGCTTAAAGAAGAATGGTGGTGTAGTTATAACTCCATCAACACCCATATCTCTGAACAACCTCCCAAGGGTTACTGAGTCGTTGGTGTGATTAGCACTAATACCTGGTAAAACCCAGACTTTACCCCCAACCTCTTCGAGTACAATACGTGTGACTAAGATGGATTCATCTCTAGAGAGATGCACGAATTCCCCTGTAGTGCTATTTGGAAATATTCCGTGAACGCCTCTCTCAGCCTGGTATTTTGCAAGCCACTTAACTCCGTTAATATCTATTGAATAATCCTCATTAAAGGGAGTAATGAAGGGTGTAATAACGCCGTAAAACATGGTGGGCATGTAAAATCACCATTTTACTATATTCATTGCAAGGCAACTATAAACCCTCTTATTGCGAGAGAATAGTGGAGTTCAGTAAAGCTATATTGTTAGAGCGGTAGAGATCACTATAGCGGTGTTTTACGGGACATGCGTGGATTTATAGAATTAGAGTGTTTTAGTGGGGTTTGGGTTTCATTGGGCTTGATATCAAGCGATATCAAGCCCTCTTCCCTTGGCTTCACTGCCCTCGGGATCCCTTTTCATTGGGATCCATGTCACTGGGCTCCACCCGCTCTGGGTGACCCCGACCCACAGCTCCCCCTTCATTGTTTCCTCTGGGTCATTGCTGTGGGGAAACCCCCGCATCTTGGATTCCTCCCTCAAAACCCGCCTCTCTTGGGTCTTCACGATACACCCGCATCTCGAGGCGTCCCCCAGTAGAGGAAACATAAACAACCCTTATAAACCTCTATGAAAACAAAACAGTTGCAAAGGCGTGAAGTGCCCATATATGAGGGATTAATGAATTTGGGTGAGAGGTGCTGAGTGCACACGTGTAGGAGCTTAGGTAAAAGAGTTTGAGGGGAAAAAGAGTTGTGTCTTGTTTGGTATTATTTCTTCCTAAAGATTAGAACTAGTATGGCGATAGCTAGGATCAATGCTGCGAGTGATGTTAGTGCTAATGATGTAGTTTCATATACTGTGGTTGTGACTGGTTGTGTTGTAGTTAGAGTGGTAGTTGCCTGGAGTGTGGTTGTAGTTGTTTGAGTTGTTGTTTGTGTTGTGGTGAGCGTTTGAGTTGTTGCCCTCTCTAGTGTTATCTCTACTCTCTCTGTGGCTGTTACTACGCTGACTTGTGTGTGGGTTATTGTTATGGGTTTAAATATTGGCAGTGGAGTGCCAATGGAGTTGAGCGGTGGATCTATACCTAGTAGAGCTGTTACTGTGGGTGCAATGCTTGTTGATTGAATTAAACCTAGCACACCATGGCCTATCCCCGCTCCAACCGCTCCGAAAACAGCCCATAGTTCTGGGTAGTATGGGAGATCCTGGTGGTTGGCTGTTATAGTTGATAACGGTGTGGCGTTTACGAATGGATTGCCTGTGGGGGAGAAGCCTCCATAGGGTGCGTAGCCGGGCTTCGTACTGATTATAATATCCCCGACTCTGTCGCCGAATAATCCAAGTGCTTTGGCCTCGCTCTTCTTCATGACGACGCTGAATACCGGCTCTCCAGTGTCTGGGTCCCTAACGCTTGAGAGGACTGCCATTACTTGGTTGACAATGCTATCGTACTGAGAAGGATCTACTATGCCTCCTTGCTCTCTATCCTTGAGATTAATGAATACTTGGTTGTATCCATTATACCAAGCTATTGTTTCATTGAGTAGTATTTGGCCTCCACTCCTCTTGAGGAACCCCGCTTGCTCTAATATGTTGTTTACGTAGATTAGTTTAGCAACGGGCCATTGGCCATGGTCTGAAACAACTATTATCGCTGTATTACTAAGGTCAACCTCGGAGATCAGCATTTGAACGAATTCATCAGCCCACTTAATTGCCTCCTGGATGTAAGCCATGTACTTTGGTGCTGTCGATGGATTATAGTAGGGCATTCTAGGGTCTATTAATCCAAGGAATTGGTGGTATACGTTGTCTACTATGGACGTGTAGGTCATTAAGAGGTTCCAGTCTGTGTTCCTAATAAGCCACCTAGTAAACTCCATGAAGAACATGTTTGTGTAGTGAACAGTCTCCATGTATGTATCTTCATCAAACCACTTATTTGTTAAGCCATAGTAGTCACCGTCTGTTATGAAGCCTGTTTTAACTACTACTTCATTCCACACTCTCCAAGCTAAGTTTCTATCACTAAACCATAATGGAGATGCTTCAAAGGGCCTTGTCAGAGACCTATATACCTTGAAGTTTGAGAGAGATAGATTCAACGCCTTGAAGAGTGGTGCAATAATGTAAGTTGTCTTTTGGTAGGTTAAAGTAGTGTTTAAAGGCTTACTCCACTCGCCCTCCTTGAGAACAGCTAGTGCATTTGAGAGGTTCTTTTCCCTTGGGACAATGGCCACGATGTCTGGGCTGGAATCACTATTTGTATCTGCGATGAAGAAGTACCATACTTCATCTCCGAAATTAAATGGCGCCTCCCAAGTATTGTAGAATGTATAGCCGGGTAGGCTTCCAGTCCAACCACTAGCAGGTGTTATATTTAGATAGTAGGCTCTAGGAATACTCTTATTGCTCGTGTAGAGTGTTGAGTATGTTGGTGAACCCATTGATGAATCATAGGGGTTGAAAACTACTGATTGCTTCAACTTCCCCTCCCAAGCCCATGGGTCGCTCTGGGGGAAACTAGCTACTATAGCCTTAAGCCCCTGTCTATCTACTGTCACCCATAGTGGCTCAGCTAGCAGCATGGATCCATTGAACCCTGTTATGGTGGAAGTTAGTGGAGTTCCAGGGAGGTGTATAGCGTTCCCAGTAATCCCAGTAATACCTGGTGGAGCACCAGTTGATATTACAGCGTGACTTACAGCTGTGGATGATGGAAAACTAACAATCATACCCTGCGCTAAAAAGCCATTTTGAAATATATACTTGAATCCAGGTAGATCTAATGCTATTTGGCTCTGGTTCAACAATATACTCCACAACATATCCGCCTTCAACGCGTCTATACTTAATACAACAACCCGCTTAGCCAATCCACCAGTCTGGGCAAGTGCAGGCGTTAGTAGGATTGATAGAGACAGTGCGGTGAGTAGTAATATCGAGAAAATCTTTAAATTCACACACTTCACCCCGTATTCTATAAACTAAGCTCGAGTTTATAAGCTTTAAATTGATTCAACAGCAACTTCCAACCTCCTTCCGCTTAAAAAGCGAGGCTTCAGCTATAAAGGAATGCCTCCGTGAAACTGCTTTGGTTTTCATATAGATGTTTAAGGGTTGATATTAACTCTCTTATTTGGAAGCGGAAGTGCTGGGGCCGAGGAAGGTTTGCGAGAGACTTGGTATTAGCTATCGCCAAACTACTGGTAGAGAAGAAAAATGAGACCAATAGACGTCGCTAAACTACTGAGGGTACCCGAAGAGACACGTTGCAAAATAATAGATGAATTGATGAACATGGGAATAATCAAGAGAACAGGGAGAGGAAAATATGAGTGGTGGCGATGAAAGCGTCTATCAAAGAGCAAATAATCGAGACAAAACACATGACGCTACTGCAACTTATGGATTTGTAAAAGAAAGAAAAGCGAGAACAATCCAAGACAAGCACATATCATAGAAATAGAGGATGAATACACATTAATAGAAGAGGACAATACATGCAATCTATAAACTCTAGAATAAACGCAGATTTGTACAATGTACAATCAATAATAGACCCCCAAGGGTTCGTCCATCTGCTATGTCCATGTTTAGGCGAATACGCACTTTTGCAGAGCACTTCAGAATTTTATGCGAGGAAAATATTTAGGATATTTTTGTTTATGTTAAAAATGTGGGATAATGAGTTCAAGCCTTAAGCTTGTGTCTTTAGTTCTAGTAATAGCAATACTTTCCTTAGTCTTAGCTACATCTGCGATGCTGGAAAAACCTGAAACCAACACCAAGTTTATTAATGAGCGGGGGATCTTTTACGACGAGCTTCCCTTAAACCTAAGAATGATTCCCAAACCGGAGATTTCCATTAATAACCGAGCACCCGATTTTCTCATAATATCTAGTACGAGATATGAGGAGTTGCTTGCTGCGGGAAAGTTGGGCCCAGTAAAGAATGTTTGGTTTGCAAAAGAAGCCCCTCAAGGAGCATCCATTAAAGATGGATCTGAGATGTGGGTTGTAATAGAGCCGTTGGTTATTACAGTACCTATATCCATCAATGGCACTCTCATTCCTAGAACTTTCGACAGCTATGGTCCATATAGTTCCTGCTTATATGTATATGTTCAAGTAACGTGGTCTCCTGTTGACCAAATACTTGGTATTGCTCTAGAAGATATTGACGCTGGAGAGGGATACGGGTATTGGTTTACTGAGGGTTCAGCGTCGGCAGGCTTCTCAACAGATTGGCAGAGAAGGTATAACATCCTCATTTTAAGCTATGCAGGTAATACTAAAATCCTCAACTATAATGGAACAATAACCCTTTATATCTGGTGACTTTCTTTTTAACCCAGGGGCTTTGCCCCTTCCTTAAGCGACAAATAACGCAACGATTTAGACATAAGGAACATTATTAATACACACTACTTGAAAAACAGGCCTTGTCTTGCAAATTTCATGTTGCTTGCCGTCACGCAGCTCATAGTGCTCGCACGTCCCATCTGCTCTTATATTATGGCTTGGTAGGCATCAATAAACATATGCCTAAAACACTCCTAGACGCGAGGATTGCCCCACAGCGATGACCCAGAGGAGGTAGTGAAGGGTGAGCCGTGGGTTGGGTTATCCCGAGCGGGTGGAGTCCTATGACATGGATCCTGGTGAGAGAGATCCCGAGGGCTGTGAAGCCAAGGGAAGAGGGCTTAACACCAAGCAATATCAAGTCCAATGAAACCCAAACCCCAGTTGATTCTATTGGTTTTTATATTTTAAGGTTGGATATTACTATGCCTGTGCCAACTAGGATTGCCCCAGTGATCGTTTTGGCTGCTAACTTCTCTCTGGATATTGTCCTAGTTGTTATTTGAGAGAGTATGGGTGTTAGGGATTCTACTAATACTGTGTATGCAACGCCAATAGTTCCTATTGAATATGTGAGGAGTAGTGTCCCCAGGCCTAGTGAGAACGAGCCCACCAAGATCGAGGCTTTTACCATGTTAAGCCAAGTGTCTCTCGGCTTCTCAAATGCGACGCCAATTGGTGTTAATAAGAGGCTTACAACGAGCATTCTAGTCGCTGTTAGAGATGCAAAGTTATAATATTTAAGAGCTGGCTTTAAAAGAGATGTTCCAGCACCCCAGAGTATTGATGTTGCAGCAGCGGCAAGTATACCCCTCACCCGTAGAGCCCTCTTCTCCAGGCTACCGAAGGGGTTTACACTCACAATTATCCCAGTGAACGCTAAGGCGAGCCCTATTAGAAGAGGTAGTTTTAGTTGCTCTCCGGAGAATATTGCTGAGAAAGCTGAAGCTGTGAAAATGTATGAGTAGCTTATGGTAACAGCTAGAGAACCCCCAATAAATTTAATTGACTGTGCATAGAGTGCGTCTCCAAGCCCTATTTCTAGAATAGCTGATGCAAGTACGTAGGGGAAGCCATCGCCAAATCCCGGTAAAGAGTGCATTATAGCAGTAGTAAAGGCGAAGGCGGCAAGGGCTTTGAGACCCGAGAACGTCAATGGTTTTATCGACTCTGAATACCTAGACACAATGGCAGGGTGGAGGCTCCAGGCAATACTAGCCCCAATAGCTGGCAATATTCGAGTATCCATTAGAGACGCCTTAATAATATTCTATAAATAGCTTATTAATAAGCCTCATAGAACACGGCGAATTTGCTCTAAACCCCTGAGACTTAAATAAGGACTAGTATTGTATTATCCTCTAGACCAGGTATAATGCAATGGAAGCATCCTCAAGTCAGATCGATTGAAGTAGGAGTGCATTATCCTGAATTACACTGATTTCAAGTAGTTCATTGGCGAAATTATTAAACTTAACTCTACGCTGGGTAGATGCAGATAGTAGCTAGATTTCTTCGATACGTACTCCTTCATCTATTTTAACTAGCCAGGCTCCAGCCGCGGTTCTACTAGTCTCTCTAGCCACTCTCTCACCAATTATTTCGTCTTCCACAATTGCGAATAATGCTCCACCTAAGCCAGCACCACTTATCTTTACACCGATAGCGCCTGCCTCAAGAGCTCTTCTCCTTATTTCCTCTAGCTCTGGTGTACTTACATCATACATGTCTCTTAGTAATACGTGTTGGTAGTTAATGAGTCCTCCTAGAGCCTTGAGGAGGGGATTATGTGTTTTTAATGCCTCCTCAAGGCAGACACTGCACTCTCTAGTCAAGTATTCCTCCACTTCACGGATTCTACTGGGATTGGGGTTTTCCATTAATTCTAGTGCTTGGATCGTTGAGTAATGCATTTTCAATGTAAATAAAATCCTCCTCTTTGCATTATACTCTAGTTTCTCAAGATAGGGTGTTATGGTTTCTATGTTTAATAACTCCCACTTTGTTTCATATGGGTCTAAGCTAATTAGTCTTTTGATCTCGCTTGGAATATCCTTTTGAAGTAGAAGCTGTTCTAGTCCTCTACGTATCTCATTTATTCTAATGGGGTGAATTGCCCCCGTAGAGTGCCTTATCCCGGAGTTAATTGCTACAAGTTTAAGTGTATATGTCTCAAGTGTTTTAACCCCGTATGGAGGTCTAGTCTCTATGCGTGATATGTAACCAAATGCAGAGCCATACTGGTCTAGTCTACCACATGGAATCCCCATGACATCGTGCTCACTTATATAGGCTAATTCAGCTATTTCTCCCCTCTCCAGTTTAAACCCCCATAGATCCGACAATGCCTTAATTGATGCTACTTGTAGTGCAGCACTACTTGCAAGGCCTGAAGCTATTGGTATCTCACTATAGATCAACATGTAGAAGTCTTTTGCAAGTCTATATTTGTTTTTCAGCGTTAAAACAACTGATCTTATGTAGTCGCCAAACCAGCTACCACCCCTCAACACAGGCTTTTCAACGCTAAATTCATCCATGCATGGGAGGCCATCTAAGCAGAGGTTTAATGAAATAACTCTAGTTGTTGATTGAGAATCTGCTACAGCAATGTATGTTCTCTTATTAATTGCGACTGAAACTACAGGTAGACCCTTATAGTCCTGGTGGGTATTGAGAAAGTCTAGTCGACCGGGTGCTGAGGCAATAAGATCTGGTTGTCTTCCAAAGACCTCTTTAAATTTCTCCACAATGTATTTTAATACTTTCACTCCATACACCTCCCCATAGCGTTTGAGAGTGAGGAAACGGCTTTTCTACAAGCCTCTCTAAGCTCTAAAGCCTTTTCCTCTGGAATACCATCATACGTGAAAACCCAATACCCCCACTCTATTCCCGCTGCATACTTTAATTTCTCCCTATCCCTATATGGTTGGTAGAACTCAACGTGGAAGTGGTATTCATAGTTCCCTCTAGCTGGGTGATCGTGGAATACCATAATATATGGTGCATCCCTCTCTAAGAGCTTATTGTAGATAGCCGTAACTACTCTCAAGGAATCAGCTAGTCCCTTAGTTTGGTGATCTGTAAAGTCTCTCAGTGATTTAACGTGTTTTAGTGGATAAATATGGATCTCGTAGGGCCACATAGCGTAAAATGGTATCAACAGTAAGAACTCTTCATTGTAGTAAATCAACCTCTTTCCATACTTCAACTCGTATTTGGCTACATCGCAGAGGAGGCATGAACCTATTTTCTCTCTGTATTCTCTGAAGGAATCTAACTCTTGCTTTACACGTGGAGGGATGAATGGCAGTGCATATATCTGTGAGTGCGGGTGTGTGAGGGATACACCTATCTCTTTACCCTTATTTCTAAATACAGCTACATACTCGACGAAGTCTAGTCTACTTAGTCTCTCCACTTCACTCTTATAGGTCTCTACAACTTTTACCGCGTGATCAAGGCTTAAGTCAAATAAATCCCCCTCATGACTTGGAGTTTCAACAATAACTTCAGCCACACCCCACGCCTCTCTTTTTGTATACCACATAAATTCTTCAAGTTCAACCTGTGGGGGGTTAGGGGTTAAAGCTGGGTATCTATTAGGTAGAACAGCAACATCCCACTTCTCAAGGTGTTTCAACTCTGGAGCACCGGGGCAGAATGGACATTGAAAAGAAATTTGCCTTTCCTCAGGCCGCCATGGTCTAACAGCTCTATGCTTAGCCACTATTATCCACTGCTTGATCAATGGATTGAATCTAATTTCGTGCATAGTACATTAGGCACCCCACTATTATCCATGATGCAATAAGAGTAAAATACCTAGTTAGCCCATATCCATTGAAACCATTATTTCTAAGTGGTAATTATCTTCATCCCAGGGCTTTCAATATTTTGAACAGGGAATTATACATCTACATGGACTTTGACATCTTTATGGGGATCATAAACCCTCAAACCTCAAGGACGTGAATTCAAATCTATTATCACTCGAGCAGGTCTATACGAAGGCCACAGCCTAGTGTTCGTATAAGTTCGCATCAATCAGCGAGTAGGGAGTAAACTCAAAGCTTGCAAACACCTTCCATACCTAGAAAACTAAAATCCCTGAGCAACTATGTTGAAGGAAACAACGTATCTGATTTATATGACACGACTCGTCATTGCCGTTAACTAAATATCTTCATCTTCGTCGATTTCTACTCGATCTGTCTTGTAAGCGGTTTAACTGCTATAAGTATGCTTGTTGAAGACCAACTTGTGGACACCACTACATAGGTGAGGGTATTGTAAACAAGTATGGTATGCCGCGGCCTCAGCTTTGACTTAGAATACGATGTGGGGAGGGATTGAAGCTATTTCGGCGGCTTCCTATAAGTGATGCTATTCCCAATAGTTGTTCAACGAGTTTTCTACGTGGTAATTAATCTCATTATTCTAGCTCTAATTATCTCCCTTCTTCTAAGTATTCCTTGTGCCGCTAATGCAACTATTATGACGAGTCCGTGAACTAGCCTTATCCAAAAGCCTGTTACACCTGCCGCTACTACCCCCATTTCTATGAATTCTAGGATTAATCCACCAATAAAGGTTCCATAAATTGTCCCTACTCCACCAGTTACTGGTGTTCCACCAATAACAACTGAGGACACTGATTTCAACATATAAATGTCTCCTAGAGTTGGGTAGAACGTAGCCATGGCGAGAGTAGCTATCATACCCGCAAATGCAGCAACAACGCCGTGTATAGCGTAAACTGTTATTAAGACTCTATCAACGTTTATACCCACCATTTGAGCAGCCACTCTATTATCCCCAATGTAGTAGATATATGCACCGAACTTGTGTTTATTAAGGAATAGCCAGAAAATAAAAGCAAGTACAATGGTCCAAAAGAATTGAATTGGTATATCCCCAAATCTACCAACAAGCGCGCTGAAAACAGGTGATCCCCTATACTCCCCCAACGGGATACTAAACCCCTGCGTTGCAACTAAAACCACTCCTCTCCATAGAAATGTTGTACCTATAGTTGCAATCAATGATGGAATGCCTAGTTTAGTTATCAATACGCCATTAAGTAGCCCCGCTCCCAAACCACCAAGTAATCCCAGTATTACACCTAGAAGCGATGCCTCACCCTGCACCTGCCAAGTCATCGCCATAATTAAGGGTCCAAAAGCCATTATAGACGAGAAGGATAGATCTATTTCACCCGTTATTACGACAAGTGTTAGGCTAATAGCTGGAATAATGGTGTATGGCGCAACAGTCATTAGTGAAGTATACGCGAATGGATTTGCAAAAGCACTAGGGTTTATAGTGTAGAAAGTAAGCCATATTACTAGGAAAATGACTGTTATAATTATTTGTAGTTTGTATTCAGATATTACTCTCCAAGCTCTTTTCAACCCATGGATACCTGTCATCGCAGCCGCCTACAATAGTCAGGTGGGCTGAGTTCTCCCATACAGGTTTAACTCCTTGTATTTTTCGGGTACGCTTCCTGTTCTAGCAATAGAAACCATTATCTCAGCGAGATCTTCGGGTGTTAAGTCTTTTTTGTAGAATTCTGCTACAACACTGCCTTTGTCTAGTATTACAAATCTATCCGCGACTGGGTAGACGTGGTATATGTTATGGCTTATAAATATCGCTGATTTACCCTTCTTCTTCAACTCGTTTACGTACTCAAGTACTCTATGAGTCTCTGCGAGACTTAGCGCTGCCGTTGGCTCATCCAATATAACCAAGTCTGCTTCAAACACTAGGGCTCTAGATATTTGCACACCCTGCTGATAACCACCTGATAAGTACTTTACGGGTGTTTCAACAGGCATTCTCGTTAACTCTAGTTGGGATAAGCTATTGTAAGCTGTTTTCTTCATATCACTAATCTTCAGGAATCCCAGCTTATTCGTGATCTCTCTGCCCATAAAAACATTTCTCCATATTGGGTGGTTTAAGCATAGTGTACGCTCCTGGTGTATGAGAACTATGCCTAGCTCGTAGGCTAGTTTAGGATTTAACCTCTTGAATTTCATGCCTTTAACAATTATTTCTCCCTCATCTGGTGCGTGAATGCCAAACAAAATCTTTACAAGTGTAGATTTCCCGGCGCCATTGTCTCCAACCAAGCCAACTACTTCGTTTTCTCTCACATGGAAATTCACTCCTCTAAGTGCTACTACTGAACCAAATTTCTTGACAATATTGTGCATTTCGACGATATTTTTCATGCTCAATGCAAGCCACCATTAATAATAAATCTAAATACATAGGAGTATATAAAGAGTGGAAAATGAATGGAAAAAGTAAAAATACTTTAACTTAACGATACCCAGCTAAAACTAATTGCTCGACTAATCCAACATTGCTGCTATCAACGATTGAGCCTCCAGTATCTATGTATAGACCCTGGAACCCATACTTCTTACTGAGCACTAGGTTTAGAACGGTCATGAATCCCTGTAGGTATGGCTGCTGATCGATAACCATTTGTACATACCCATCTTTAATGCCTTTCACTGATCCAGGCGTTAAGTCGAATCCTACAACTATTATTTCACCTGGACTCTTACCAGCAGACCTCATGTAATCAGCTGCAGCGGATGTTGTGCCACCTCCATCAAACACTATTAATTTAACATCGGGGTGTGCTGCTAGATAGCCTGTTACATATGGTATTCCCTCGGATGGACTGCCATAAACGGCTGGTGGATGAGAAACTCTGTCGACTACTAAGCCTGCCGCTTTTAATGCATCTTCACACCCAACAGCGCGTAATGCACGTGCCGGCTGCTCCCAACTGCCGGAGAATATAGCTGCACGTACTCCTGCCTTAAGAACATTGCTATACTTCTGAACGGCTGTTTTACATAGAGTGTAACCAGATTGATATAGGTTTTGACCAACGTATCCAGTATACCAGTACTTTGCCCTCAACTCTGGTATATCTACATTAGCTAGTGTTACGAGTATACCACTACTAGCTGCTTGCTCAAACAATGGCGCTAAGGCGTCGAGTCCAGGGTGACCCATAACGACAATACCGTCTGGGCGGGCTGCTATAGCCTTAGAGAATTCTTCAATCATTTTCGCGGGATCCCACTCTGTGTGGACATAGACTAGTTTTACTCCTAGGAGATTAGCTGCGTCTGTAGCCCCCTTATAGAGTCTCGCATCGAATGGGTCTCCAGCTCCACCACCTATCCAATATATTGTTAACCCAGTGCCGGGTAGCGTTGGGGAGACAGTGACGGTCTGTGTTTGAGTCTGAGTAGTTGTAACTGTAGCTGTTGCACCAGTTGTAATAGTTTGCGTAACACCAGCTGGTGCTGAGAAATACCCCACTACCCCTGCTATTATTGCAACTAGAATTACAACTATTATGAAAACCGAAGTAGAGACGCCTTTAGGTTGAGTAGCCAACACTATCGCCTCTAGAGTACACCTTCGATTGATGCGTATATATACCTAGTCTTATAAACTTTACTAATATGTAAACTCCATATTTGTAACCACGCTAAAGCTCGTAGAACTCTAGATCAAGTAGTTGAGACAGAGTTCTTAAAGCGTTAACGTAGTCTCCTCTAATTAATACCATGTGATGTCCAAAAGCACTACGACTCACTCTCTTCGCGTCTCCAACTCTGACGCGAACAGTCACTCTGCAGTGTACTGTATCATGTGTACTAATGACTTCTCCACGTGTTGCCCAAATTTTATCCATATTCCAGTGCATACCAGCCAATGTAACTTTTAACCCTGCTTGTAGCTCAGTGTACGGTGTTGCCCCTATTTTCATGTCGTGGTAGTCTTTAATGGTGTAGCTACAGCTTGGGCAACTATAGCTTGGGGGAACTACATCGTGATTTATTGTCACAATATTGTGCTCTATATCCCAGTGTGTAACGTTTTCATTTAAATTACCCATAAATGCAGCATCTCCGGATGCGGCCATTAAAATAGTCATAGTTAGTAAAGTGGGCAAGTCAGCCTCGCACCCTACAGGTATTCCTTCATCTAGCAACATGGAGTAAGCTAAGCAGGGGACGTACTTAATATCTGGGAGGGCTGGACACTCCAATGTAAGTGCGTTTGCACTGTGTTTTTCTAGTAGCTTCTTTAGCCCTACATATATTCTCCCGTAATCTGTGAAGTCTTTTCTCAAATGCTCTGCTACAATGTACTTCCGCAGCCATTGCTCAGCTACTCCTCCCGCTTCTTCAGGCATAGTGCTTTTAACTGCTTCAATATACTCGCTTATATCTACCTTAATTATTTTAATGCCAAATTTCTCCTCAATTACTCTAAATGAAACGTCCTTTGGAGCTGTAACGCTTCTAGGTGGGTATTCGCCAATGTATAGTATTCTGAGGTGTTTTAGAAATCTTAGTGCACGTAGAGCTCTGATTAAATCAAGTACTTCTTCATAGCCCATAGGTACTATGTACTTGACTCCCTTAAACCTATTTAACCTAAACCTTGAAAGCCTTCCATGTATGCTGTAACCCCAGTGATCCCACTCGGCTATTAAAGGCTTACCCCTATGTGCTATAGCTTCAAGTAGTTCTTCGCTGGTTAACCAGTCCTCCATATCACCTATTACATATGCATCTGCATCATCGGATAATTTACTAACATCGGGTATAGTGTGGACTTCCACAGGCTCAAGTAGCGATACAAGTCCCCTTTCAACAAGGTTTTTGATGTCAACATTCTCCGGCGGCGTCTCAACCGCTCTAACTTGATCCCTCGGCTTCTTTGGACCATAAACCCACGTATACTTCGCTACTGGTAATTCATCACTACTCCAGAATTCTAGAGCACTCTTCATTTTAATCCTCTGTAGTAGGGGTTTAATAGTCCTCGTATTGTATAGCTCATAGTATTTCACAGTGATCACCCTCTACTTATCCTCCTCCACTACTCTTAAACCCATTAATCTAGCTACATTAATAAACTCATCTCTATAGTCACCGAGGAATACCACTCTATGCCAACCACTCCTACGCCTCCAATTCAAAACAATTCTACATACATTAGCCTTAGCTACTAGTTTATTGCTACATGCATAAATGCTCTCCTCTAAGCCAACTAATTCCGAGGTGTGGATGGTTAATGTCTTCTCGTCTAGGCTTAACCCAACAGCTGTGATTTTCACGCCTGGTTTAAATAGAACTCTTAGAGAAGCCTTTTTCTCACCTAAGTGAGCTGGTGTAATCACGTAGGGATACTCTTGTTTAACTCCTCCAAGTGGGTTTGTTGGTGCATAACAGTGGTAGTACACTATTTCACTCTTTAATTCATCCACAGCGGGGTCTGTTATGAAGCCGTTTACATTGAGTAGGTATTTGCCAATCATGAGGATTATTGCTGATGATACATCTGCTTCGCAAACAGGTATTATGCCATCATACCACAACTGCATGTAGGCTAGGCAAGGCCAGGCATCTAGTTCACCCGTGTTTCTCAACACTATGCAGTCTAGTGCAACTATGTTTGCTTTTCTCTCCTCGGCGGCTCTCTTGATCGCTAGGTACAATCTAGCACTTCTAAGTATTTCACCATATTCTTTTTCAAAGTTACTAGAACTCTCCATAATCCACTTCTTAGCAACCTCCTCAGCCTCAGCTTGGTTTACTCTATTATAATAATGCTCCCTAAACTCCGATGAATCCATTACTATGTATGATGCCCCAGTCAAGCCTGCAAGTTGCTTCAATAAACCATAAACATCAACGCTTAAGGGATACTCTAAACTAAGGTAGTACTTGGCAGCTTTTGGGACAATGAACAGTAATCTTGCCTCCCGCATTTTATCCAGTAGGGCAATGTATTGTACCATTCTCCGGAGTAGTACAGGGTCATGAGGCTCCCTAGTAGAAACCCCTATCACTGGGTAACCCTTCTCAACAGCTTCACCATACTCTAATACGTAATCCCCTGAACCACCATATGTCTCATTTATCAATACCAGTGGTTTACGCAGCTCGATAAGTGGCTTCAAAAGACCTGAAATACAATTCAATACAAACACTAAGTAGCCTGGTGCACTGGCTTCTCTAGATATCGCCTCCCTGAGATCACTCACATCCCTTACGTAGTAGTATGAAAACTCAACCTCACCACAGCACTCTTTAAGAGAATTCTTTATACTATTAGTAACTCTATCAAACCACTCCACAGCTGCGTGAGGACCCCCTATCGCACCCTCTGGGTTAACAATAAATAAAACCGGTATTCGAGTTGAATGCCCAACCACAGAGTACACCTTTCCACATACATAACTATAAAGCCTTACTTAATAATTCTCTCAAGTATGCTGATCCATGGAATCCAGCATACATTATCTATTAAATTTATCTACATGTTCTATCCTCTAGAAGAATTAAATGCTCCACATTTATTTTAAATAATACTCATCTCAACTACTCTGTTATTACGGGACATTCTCTTTCACTATTTTTATAGTTATTTTATAGTTATAGTACGAGCGTGTTCTAGGGATTTTGAGAAAACGAGGGTTTTGTCGTTGGATTGGACAATAATTCCGGAATATTCTAGAGAAAAAGTCTATATGAAAAATTGTTAAATCGATATTACAGTATATGGGTATAGTTTAGGAGCGGCTGCGACAAGTAATTCAAATATCTTATAGGCTTCTACAATATCGTTTGCACGGTATTTAATGGTCTTTCCATCAACTCTGTTGACGATTGGTAGCAACTCAGCTATATCAGCCATCTCCGTGCCTAAAAACCTTACTTCAACCTCGACGGGTGTATTTGGCTTTAGTATTTTCATTTCTCCTCTTTTAAATCTATAGACAGCATTTTCAACTGCTTTTTCAAGTTCTTTCTCTATTTTAGAAAGACTAGGATTTACTGATGCGAATCTTGAGAGCGATTGCTTAAACACTACCTTCTCAGCCCACGGGGTAAACCTTGATACATCTTCTTCTATTAGGGCTTTATCGCCGGCTACCATTACTACTGGAACGTTGTAATGACCCGCTACATATGCATTAAACAAGAACTCGCTTGCAGGGATGCCATTGATTTTAACATAGTCTATTGTAGCACTACTATATGTGTGATCGAAGTTTGATTTCAATGTACCTGCTTTAGCGTGATACCCTAGAAACACAGCTACATCGGCTTTCTCCACGCCTACCACCATACTGAGAGGTCTAGGAAAACCACGTATGAACGTGATATATTCTGGTAGATTTTCTACTTCAAGGTTGATCATGGGTCCATGGCTATCCGCTATAAATACTTCTTCGAAGCCATTTCTATGAAACGCCTCTGCTGTCAATAGGGTTATTTTAGTGGCTATTCTTCTAGCCTCGCTGAATAACGCCCCTTTAAGGAACGTGTGTTCACCTGAAACAATAAAGGGCATTCCCTCTATATCTACGGATATAAATACCTTCATGATATACGCCCTATTATTTAATAGAAGGTAGAGATAAAAATAAATCATCTAAATATAAATACTCTTCTACTTACTTCTTGCCGAAGATTTCATCATAGTATTCTCCTAGTAGTCCTCTACCTATTTTTTCAACACCCAACTCCTTGATTCTATTTCTGACGTATACCAAGTATATTACAATACCAAGCAATACCCAGGCGATGAGGAGAACGTATTCGTAGGGCCACACGAGACTAATATCAGTACCAGGTATAAGTGGGGTTACCACCACTATTAATCCCACAATGAGAGCTATGGCGCCAGTGACGTATACTGCTGGAACGCTGAAAGGTCGTTTTAAATGTGGATACTTCCTTCTACATATAATCATTGTTATAACCGCTGTTAACCAGCAAACACCCAGTGCAACACCGCCTATATCGAGAAACCACACAAGTCCCCTTCTACCAAGTAAACCTAGAATTAGTGATATTATGAGTGTAAATAACAATGCTCTAGTAGGTACACCGTATTTTGGATGAAGTTTTTCAAATTGCTTTGGGAATAGTCCACCTCTGGAGAGGGAATAAATCATCCTAGATACAGTCATCATAGCAGGTATCCACGATGTAACAAGCCCTAAGAACGACGCTAACCACGCTACAGATCCCAGGGCAGGGTGGATGCTTGCGAGTTCATCTATTAATCCACGTGGTGCTACTTGAGAAGAACCCTGCCAAGGTATTAACAATGAACCGCAGAACATCATTAACATGTACCAGCAACCCGCCAGTGCAGCGCTTAAAGCAACTAGGTATCCAAATCTACGTGGAGAGACCTTAGTCTCCTCTGCTATCATAGGCAGCATTTCAAAGCCTGACAAATAACCTATACCCATTAGTGCAAATCTAAATGCCGCTGTTGCAGGAGGCATTTCTGGTTTAAATGGTGGTATGAAATTACTAAGTGAGCCACGTAGTGCTGCGACAATCACGATGATAACTCCGCATAGAACAAGCAATATGAATAAAGCTGTCTGAACATTACCAGTTAGTCTTGCCCCCATGTAGTTTAAAGCAAATACTACTAGTGCCGATACATATCCAACAATTATCCATGGCAAGTAAACTGGGAAGCCGGCAACTTCATATAGGGGAATGGTGTTTAATTGGGGAAATATCCAGCTGAGGAGGAAAGCAATACCTATGACGTAAAATGAGAGTGCAGCAGCCAGCATGCCGAGGAGGAACATCCATGCTATGAAGTATGAGCCGACCGGACCTATTGCTGGATATACGAATGCTACTTCTCCACCCTCTCTCGGTATAGCTGATCCCATCTCCGAGTAAGCCAGTGCGATGAGCGAAGCCATTACCGTGGCTACAAAATACCCTAGAATTACTCCCCCAGGCCCATACATATCATAAAACGTCGTATTTAGATACACCCAGCTTGTCCCAATAATACCTGCTACTCCTATAGCGAGAATGTGGTACCATTCAAGAACTCTTTTTAGAGACATATTTGTCCCCTATATATTTTAAGAAGTATTATTTAAAAAGCTTCACATGCTTGTCTAACGCTGAGTAAAGTAACTATTTGTTCAAGCATTGCCTGGTAAATTACTAATATGTACACTGGGCCTCTTTACCACTCCTATTCTCCCAAGTAGAGGTCCTTGTGCATTGAGAGAACACACTATAATCAAAATACTTTAAACTTTCAATTTGATTTATTTAATGGAGATAGCAAAGAACCTGCATTTTATCGGTATCTGTTATCTTTTCTTCAATGATGCCCACTATTTAAAACAACACATTATATACAAGTACATGGGGTTTGGGTTTCATCGGACTTGATGCTGCTTGGGATTAAGCCCTCTCCCCTTGGCTTCACAGCCCACAGGATCCCTTTCACCTGGATCCATGTCACAGGGCTCTGCCCGCTCGGGGCAACCCCGACCCATAGCTCCCCCTTCACTGCTTCCTCCGGGTCATCGCTGTGGGGAAACCCCCGCATCTTGACTCTCCCCAAACCCGCCTCTCTTGGGTCTTCACGATACACCTGCATCTCGAGGTGGCTTCCCAATAGAGGAAGCATCAACAATCCTTATAAACCTATATGAAACTCGACGCGGTTGCGAAGGGCATTAGAGAATAAAGAAATGAGATAAAAACCCTATTTGTTATTCAAAGTTTGCCTTTAAAACTCTTATGACATTTTCATAGGCTATTTTGTTGATGTCTTTTTCAGAGAGACCTTTCTCGAGGAGTTTACTGTATAGATGTGGTAGTTTATCAATGCTTTCAAAGCCTTCTGGTGCAGGTAAACCCAGTAATCCAAGGAAATCAGTACCAATGGCCATTACGTCGGCTCCATATCTCTCATATACATATATAAAGTGCTGTATTAGGTCGTCTAGTGTTGGTTTTGGTTTACTCGATATTAATGGGCCAATAGCTGAGAAGCCTATTACACCTTTATTTTTGTGGAGCAATTCAAGGACGTCATCATCAACATTTCTAGCTTTATCCACTATTCTCCTTACATTTGCGTGGCTAATTATTACTGGTTTTTTACTAACTTCTAGTACGTCTATTGCTGTTTTCTTACTGGCGTGAGCAACGTCAACCACTATTCCCAGCTTATTAGCTGTTTTAACTAGTTCCTCACCATCAGGTGTTAAACCCAAGTCTTTGCTAACTCCACACCCAGTTCCATACTTATTCATATAATTCCATGTTATACCTATACTTCTCAATCCAAGTTTCTTTAAGATAACTAAGTCGTATGGTTCGTCAAGAGCCTCCGCTCCCTCTAAATGCAGTAGGAAACATAGCTCTTTCTTGTTTTTCAGGCAATTCTCTAGATCACCTGTGTTCTCCACTATTTTGATCCCATAAGTCTCGGCCATTTTGTAATATATCGATATATGCTCCCATAGTATTGACTGTGGGACTCTATATCTCGTAGCTGGCAACCATTTACCATATAGATTCAGCAATGCCTTTGACTCCTCGGGGCCAAATGTCTCTATTCCTGGAAATATAGCTGCAAACACACACTTTATGTTTGCCCTTCTATATTTAGGAATATCGGCATCGCGTCCGGGGATATCCTCGCTAAAATCCCCTAGAGGAGCTCCACCTCCATGGTATAGGAAGTAGGCTGAGATATCTTCATGTAGATCTATTGAAGGGGGAAGATTAGCTAGTTTATTCAATGCCTACACCTCACAAAGTGTCTTTAGTATATCACCCCTATATAAATAGTCACTAAAAACTACCATTTACTCTTCCACATATATTGGTTTGGTGTTTTAATACTTCACGAGTTTGCAAGCTCCTCGTGAAGGGTATATTCTGGGTCTATGCTTGATCTCCTCTTAATAATGTGTTTATTCGTTAATAGTCTAGTGTCTTAAGTATGGTTAGCAAAGTACTATAAGAGTAAATAAAATCAACTATATTATTACTCGCGAAGATGGATTTTAAGTCCTTGCAGAAATGAGTGAGAAGGGGTTTAGTGCGATTGAAGGCGGTGTAATGAAGTGAGTATCGTCTTGCTCTCCATCAAGCCCAGGTTTGCTGAGGAGATCTTATCTGGGAATAAACGCTTTGAGCTTAGAGCGGGCTCGGGAATACCCTCGGGGGCTAGGGTGGTCCTGTATGTCTCTAGTCCTGTAAAGGCCATTATAGGTGAATTCACGGCTGGAAGAGTATTTACCGGTAGCTACGATTACGTGGTCAAGGTCGTGAGCAGAACTCCGTGTTCTGGTGTGAGCGAGGAAGACTATGGCTATATTAGGGGTAGAAAGAGAAAGGTCATGGCGATTGAAGTGCTTAATCCTATGAGGTATTGTAAGTATGTATCGCTCGGGGAGCTTAGATTGGTGGGGCTTAAAAACCCACCGAGGAGCTACCAATTCCTGCACCCCGAGAACCCAGTACATATGGCTGTACTCGAGCTCGTGGATAGAGCACGTGAGTGTAGACTCTAGCGTTTACTTATCCTCTCGTATTGTGGATTCTTGAGTCGATAAATATGAAAATAAAGTTATACGAGCTGTTTTGTTTAATGGGTACTTTTAATAGTCCCTCTTGAAAACCATGGATATTTATGATTAATTCACGGGGTATTCACAGCTAAAGCGCTCTCTTTGAGGAGTTGTTAGTTGCTAGAAGATGGTTTTTAGTAGTAATCCCAAATAGTGGTTAAGATCACTTTAAGTAGATGCAGAAGTTACTTATTTAGGCATCATGATGAATTATAGCCTTTATTTAATATAAGCGAAGAAGAGAATATTTTTTATGGGTGCTTTGCTTGAGCCTCGCCGAGTTTAAGGAGAAGATTTTACATTTGCTAAGAGAAGATGAAGAGTTTAGAATGGCTGTAGCTGGCTTAATTGGGCTTGATGCAATTTTAAGCGAGCTTAGGAAGCTGCGCGAGGACTTCAATAAATTCGTGGAGTTGCAGGAGAAGAGGTGGGAGGAGGAAGTCAAAAAATGGGAAGAGCAGGCTAAAAGATGGGAGGAGAATAATAAACGCTGGGAGGAGCAAGCCAAGAGATGGGAGGAGGAGGCTAGGAGGTGGGAGGAGAACAATAAGAGATGGGAGGAAAACAATAGAAGGTGGGAGGAGCAAGCCAAGTGGTGGGAAGAGCAGACTAAAAGGTGGGAAGAGAACAATAGAAGGTGGGAGGAGAATAATAGGAGATGGGAAGAGAATAACAAGAGATGGAAGGAGGCATACAAGAGATTTGAAGTCATTGAGAGGAAGCTATTAGAGCACGATAAGAGATTTGAGGCCATAGAGAAGACTCTATTAAATCACACTCTGGTATTAGAAGACCTTGTGAAGAGGGTTTCTAGACTTGAGCTCGAAGTTGGGGCTCTCTCAGAGATCACTCTAACGAGGTATGTCTGGGATGATTTAAGGGAAGAGTTTAAACTAAGAGGTGAAGAAGTCGTTGAGAGAGTGAGGAATGCGAGAGTGAATGGACACGAGGTAGATCTACTCGTTGAGACAAACAAGAACATCTACATTGTCGAGGTAAAAATTAAGCCGACGAGGAAACACGTAGATAGTCTCCTAAGGAAGTCCAAAGCTACAATGGAGAAGTATGGTAAACCAGTAGTCCCAATACTAGCTGGCACAATGATAGGAAACGATGTCGAGGAGTACGCGGAGAGCAAGAATATCAAGGTATACAAATACTAGTTGTCAATAGCGTTCTAACTCAAGCCCGGTTCCTGGAACAGCGATCTCGATTAGCCCGCCTCAATTGATTACCAATCTCAGCGTGCTAATTGACTCAGGTGGGTTTAAGGAGCCATCGTGTCTCTCACAGTTACTCATACATCACTCGCTTTTTCTCTAATTCCACGAGTATTCACCTAATCTCTCGTCTTGCTCGTTATAAGGAGCCTAGCCGAGTGCATTTTCATTATTTCCTTTGATGCTTCGATTATCTCTAATATGTCTCTCTTCTCCTCCTCGCTTAACCCTCTCCGTAGTTTTAACTGCACTTTGAGCGCTGAGAAGGGTAGCATTGTTAAGTCCTTCAGGTACTTGAAGAATTTGCCAATTACGAATTTCGTTGCATTTGCTAGATATAGATCCTTCTCGGTTCTTGGCTTCGAGAAGAGCGTGCGCTTAGATATGGCTTTCAGCGCTTTCTTCACGAAGAAGTAGTAGTTCGCCCACCTCTGCTTTAAGTAGAGTTTGTATGGTGGGATCTTCACTCTCATTACAGGGGTGAGGCAGTCGTATTGATCCCAGTTTAGAGTTAGGAGAGAGTTGTTCAAGGCTGCCCTATTAAAAGCATCCGTCCCAGGTAGTGGCGTGTAGATTGAGAACTGGGCCGAGTCCAGGCCATACTCAATGAGCTCTACAGCGAACTTTATAGTTTTACTCATAGCCTCTTCATCCTCATAGGGTGCTCCAAGCATGAAGCCACCATGGACTATTATGCCATTACTTGACAAGAGCTTTACCGCCTTAGTGGATTCACTTAGCTGAAGCCCCTTCCTCATGTTTTTAAGAGTCTCAGCGTCTCCGGACTCGATGCCTAGAAATGCAACTCGCACGCCTGCCTCATATAATAAGGGTGGAAGCCACTCATTTCTCGCCACAAAGTCTGCTCTAAGCTGGATTAGGAATCGAAGCTTGTTAAGTCCCTCGCTAATTATTCTACGTAGCATTTCTACTCTTTCATCAATAATCCTCTTTATTGGTACAATGAAGTTATCGTCTACAATAAACACCCATTTATATCCGAGCTCTAATACCCTCCGAAGCTCCGCCAATACTCTCTCAACACTCTTAAACCTCCACGTGGCACCCCACATCTTGGTTACAGAGCAGTACTCGCAGTTGTAGGGGCAGCCCCGCGAGGTCTCAACAGTTACTATGTTGCCATCTGGGTCTAAAACACGTAGTTTATAGATTTCTTTGTCAAATATCTCGAAAGCGGGCATTGGTAGTTCATCCAGGCTTTCCACGAGGTCCGGTAGCCCTGTTACGACAACGTTGTCTCTATCTCTATACGCTATACCCTTCACTCTCCTCCAATCGCCACTTTCTTTAACCTCCTTGAGGAACTCTCCAAAAGAGATCTCGCCCTCGCTGAGAAAAACCACGTCAAATCCTCTTCTAAGCATGAGTGGGTATGTGAATGTTGCGTGATGACCGCCAGCAACTACAAAACTTGAAACTCTCTTAAGCTCACTAGCTAATTCTATCGATGGCTTAGCCAGTGTTGAAGCATTAACTATGAAGGCGGTAACGTCGGGGTCGTAATCAAGTATTTCACCCACGAAGTCCTCAAACAAGCTACCATTAGCCCTGGCATCAAAAAACCTTACATCGAAACCACTCTCTCTAGCAACACTAGCAAGGCTTGCGGCAGCGAGTGGAGGTAATACTATGCCAAAAGCCCCCTCATACCCGCTTTTCAAGGACTCTGCGTAAACAAGAGCTACTCTCGTGCCACGCCACCAGAAAACTAAGTAATCATGGGGAGGGTTATTATACACATATAGCTAAGTTTCGAGGACAGTATGGAAGTGTAAAATATTAGCTGGGAATAAATGTATAGAGGTATGTTCGGGGAATAACGGGGTTGCTTAAAATAGGGGAGTAGTATAGAACCAAGCCTCTTATATTGGTTTCTACGGGTTTACGAGGCTTGAGATGAGTCCTGCTAAGCTAACGTCTTTCTGCGAGAGCTTTCAAGTGTAATTCATATGCAAGCCCTTAGTCTCCGGCCAGGTGTATGCGAGTGAGTTTGAGCAGTCTATTGGAATAGGTAACCTGTACTACTAGTGATTTTGGATAGAGCAGGCACTATTCTATCAATGCTCCAACCAGAAGGCTCGGCGACTTTTGTTTTCACAGCCAGCTCTAATGTGTTCAATCTAGGCTTGTAGAAGACCACATTTACTCAGTCAACGTATTCTCCATACGAGCTAATAATCCTCCTGATACAGCCTATTCCAGAGCAAATACTAGCGTCAGGCCGCATACTTGAATACTTCTTCGTGATCCTTTCCCCGCCCTCTATTTACACACTAATGTTGGTACCGCGAATACGTTATCGTGGTGTTCACAGCTATGGAGGTTCCATTGATAAATCCGTTAATGAACCGTGTACTCATTCCTTGATCTAGCCATCTTACCGATTTCTAGATGCATATATTTGATAAAAACACAGCTTCTTGTTTGAAACATAGGTAGTGCGGAAGAAATAAATTTATCATGCACACTACTATATAACTAGTGTGTTGTCCACAGGTATGGTGGTTTATTTGAGTAGACTCGTGTTCGTTGAGAGATCTCACGTTTTCTACGCGTTTGACCCGTATTTAAAGCCGGCTGCTATTGCTGAGCCTGGTGATCTCGTTTTCTTCGAAACACAGGATTGTTTTGGAGGTCAGATTAAGAGCGAAGAGGACACTATTGAGAAAGTAGATTTCTCTAGAGTAAATCCCGCCACAGGGCCTCTCTATGTTGAGGGTGCAGAGCCTGGTGACGCTCTGGTAATGGATGTACTATCCATTGAGGTCTCGGAGAAAGGTTTTGTGGTTACTGCACCTGGTGCTGGGGTTCTTGGTGATAAAGTGAAAAAGTCTAAGACTAGAGTGTGTAGAGTCATTGGTGACTACGTTGAGTATGCAGGGTTGAAAATGCCGGCTTGGAGAATGATCGGTGTAATTGGTGTTGCAAGCGGCGAGAAGTCTCCAACTGGGACGCCTGGTAGACATGGTGGTAACCTAGACACGAAGTTTATAACGACTGGGGCTAGAGTATACTTACCGGTCTTCTACGAGGGTGGTTTACTAGGCATTGGTGATTTACACGCAGTTATGGGGCATGGTGAAGTCTGTGTTGCAGCGTGTGAAGTATCAGGATCTGTGCTAGTGCGTGTAAACGTTTTAAAGAATACTGCACCAGCATGGCCTATAGTGGAGTACGGGGATTCATTATACATCCTGGTATCAAAAGAAACCATTAGTGACTCTATATTAGAGGCCGCTGATATAGCCGTGAGCACTTTATCTAAGGCGCTTGGACTGGAGTGGATTGACGCCTACATGCTCACAAGTCTCGCAGTAGATGTTGGAATAAGCCAATTGGTAGACCCCAGGAAAACTGTTTGGATAAAAATTCCCAAGTATCTAGTCCCCATAGAGAAAATACTTAAAGCACTGGGAATTCAGTGAATTTGATAAAAACACGTATAGTGCTTACGCAGTACGTATGGGCTATAGTGTTGAGGGATTATTGTGTTTTACTACTAGTGTGGCTCGCGCTCAAGCATTATAAGTGAGTACTTTTACGCGAGACTAACCACTAGGCTTTTAACACGATCATTATACGAAATTCCCGGTTTAAAAATATGCTACAAACTCGCTAAATAAGAACGCTAGAACTGCTGGTTCAGTATTTTATGCCATTAGCAATTAAGCTATTTCCACACTACTTCTTCTCAAGCCTTATCCTGACGGCTTTATAGTGATTTGTAAGTCCCTCGCAAGTCGCAAATATCTGAACATACTTCGCAATACTTTCTAGTGCTTTGGGCTCTACCATGGCTATATCTATGAATTTGAGAAAGTCTAGGATGCTCAAACCACCCCTAAACTTAGCGTATCCACCAGTTGGTAGAACATGATTGGGTCCGAGAACGTAGTCTCCTAGTGGAACTGGTGTATACTTACCTATAAATATAGAGCCTGCATTTTTAATTTTAGATAATACACTGGGGATAACGTCTGGAGCAACGTGGATCTCTAAGTGCTCGGGTGCATATTCATCGACAAACTCTATGGCTTTATCCATGTCTTCGGCTACAATAACTGCTCCATACTCACTATATGCTTTCTCCACGATCTCTTTTCTCTCAATATTCTTTAAAAGCCTGCTCATTAATTCCGCAGTTTCCTTAGCTAGAGGTTCACTTGTAGTTACTAATACTGCTGAAGCGTATATATCGTGTTCTAGTTGTGATATCATGTCATAGGCTAAGTACTCGGGATCAGCTGTTTCGTCTGCGAGAATTAATATCTCGCTTGGACCAGCTATAAAGTCTATGTCAACGATTCCCGCATTTCTAACAATAGCCTTAGCTGCTGTAAACCATATACCACCAGGCCCTACAATCTTTTGGACTCTTGGAACACTCTCAGTTCCATAAGCCATAGCTGCAACCGCATGTGCTCCACCAACTCGGTAAGCGTTTCTAACCCCTACGAGGTCTAATGTAGCGAGAACATAAGGGTTTACCATACCCTTTTCATTCGGGGGTGTTGTAACAACGATTTTTTCTACCCCGGCTTCCAGTGCGGGTAAAATAGTCATTAGAACAGTTGAAGGATAGGATGCTTTTCCACCCGGGATATATACACCAACACTCTCAATGGGCTTTACCAGTTGGCCAACATATATACCTTTACGTATTTCCTGAATCCAGGACTTTGGCTTTTGAAGCCTGTAAAACTCTTTAATATTACTTGAGGCGTATTCAACGGCTTCAATAAACTCCCTACTTACAACCTCATGGGCTTTTTCAAACTCCTCAGGGTGTATTTTAACATCTATTTCTAGATTGTAGATTTTCTTGTAAAACTCCACTATAGCCTTATCTCCTCTCGCTCTAACATCTTCAATAATCTTTTTAACATCTGTTTCAATTCTTGAAATGTCTAACTGAGCTCTCTTTAGTATTTTATCTAGAACTGTCTTGTGGGCTTTGCTGAGATAAATAATATTTGACATGAAACCACCATAGATATATTTAAATAAAGCTTATAAATAACTCTTTATTATGAAAACATAAGGGATGGGAGCTTGGCGGGAGAATCCATACTATACTCTTGGATAGGTGTAGTGCTGTACTTCATATTAATAATTGCTGTAACAATCAAGTACTACGCTAAAATAAAGAGCTTGTCAGACTTCATTGTAGCGGGTAGATCACTTGGTTTAGCAATAACATGGGGTTCTATACTAGCTACTTGGTTTTGCTCGGGGACTGCTCTCGGAGGAGCCATGATGGCTTATTTATTTGGGCTACGCGGGGTTATAATGGATCCTATAGGCTCAGGCCTTTGTGTAGTTATCTTTGGCCTCTTTTTTGCGTCCACGTTGAGGAGACTAAAATACCTGACAATATCAGACTTCTTTAGAACTCGCTATGGCCCCGAGATGGAGATAGCCTCTGCAGTTGTCCAAATTCTCGGCTATATTGGCTGGCTTGGAGGCCTCTTAATGGCTCAGAGCATAGTATTTCAAGTCCTACTAGGCGTTAACTACGAGATAGGGTTATACGCTGCTACAATATTCACAGCAATATATACAGCTCTAGGAGGACTACTGGCAGTCGCCATATTGGATTTTCTAAGAGTCTTTATATTTTGGATCGCGATGTGGATTCTCCTAGGTATCGGGATAGCCCATGTTGGCGGACTCGGAGCTCTTGCATCGCTGGGTACTGATGCGTTTTCAATTCTACCGGGGAAGGACCTTGAGTATCTCGGGTATGTTGGTTTCTTTGGAATTCTCTATTATGTTGCTTCATGGATCAACCAGGGCTTGGGCTCTTTGTCGTGTCAAGACCTAGTTCAGAGAGCACTATCAGCTAGAGATGAGCGAACAAGTAGAAATGCATCTATCCTTGCTGGTGTAAGCTACTGGATTATTGGCTTAACGGGTGGGGCCCTTATTGGACTCCTCGGCAGGATCATTGTTCCAAACCTAGAAGATCCATCAATGGTCATGGTGGCTGTAGCGGAAAAAGTCCTTCCACCAGCTCTCTTCGCGTTATTCATCACTGGGCTATTGGCAACAATTATGAGTTCATCCGACTCCGCGGCCTTAATACCTCCATCAATGTTTATCAATAATATTCTTCCATACATGACTAAGAGGGAGATCAGTGAAGCCTTAAAGTTAAGGCTTGTAAGACTACTCACAATAATCTCAACAATTGGAGCACTACTAATTGCTCTCTACCTACCGCACCTCTACTTCTTAACCCAGATGGCGTGGTACTTAATGCTCTTTGTTCAAGCAATACCATTCATTATGGGCATATACTGGAGGAAAGCCAATAGAATAGGAGCAGTCGCTCAAATGATCTTCAATGTAGTAGCCTGGATAATTCTTGGCACATACTTCTATAATCAAACCAACGATGTATGGGCAGCATTCTACATGCCTGGACCTCTCATACTACCAATAGGCTTCATCATATTCGTTGTATTTTCCCTATTAACCCAGAAATCCCATTCACCTAAACAGCTCACACCACTATAATTCTTGTTTTTAAACATTCATTTTTGTTTTTCAACGTTTTTCATTTTATTTACTCAATGTTTATTACGCGGTGATTTTAGGCTACTCATGACGAATGAGTCTTAGGAGTACTTATAACTAGTATACAGGGGCCTCATATTTGTTCATAATGGCTACAGGGATAGAGAGAAATCGTTGAGGCTGGTTAAGTCGGAATATGAGTATTTCGAGGGTGAGATCGACTTAGAGATTTAATTCCATCTATTTATTCAGGGAGTATTTAAGATGGATAGCTTTGTAGAGGGTGTTAGGGACTCCCTGGAAAGATCAACAGGGAGGAAGTAGGATACAACTTACTAAAATTCTTAGCGAGTAATGGAAGGAAACTTTATGCACTTAGATATGAAAGAAACGATCTAGGCCTATACACCTTATACTACCTAGAGAGACCCAGGGAAGCCCTCAACTCTAAAAAGCTCTCATCTAAGACAGCACAGTTGATAAGAATGAAGCTGGCGCACGGAGAAAAAGCAATACTAGTGGCATCAGAGCCATTAACGGAGGAGGAATGGCTGGAAATACCAAACAAACACATGCTAATAATAGACAGAAGCCTTAAAACGGAAGTAATTGATCTGTCCTGAAGCACTGCATCGATCTAATCCTACACAAGTACAATAAGCTGTATCACGGAATCAAGGCTTTTATCTATAAGAGTCTATACTTCCAGAGATATTAAGCTGAACAATTTATTAATCAGAGGAGACGCTGGAGATGATGAGAAAAATGCATCCTAGGCGCAAACTAGAGGAATTGAAAAGGCTTATCGAGGAGGCATTGAGTGCTATGGGTATCAGCGTTGAAGACTTGGTTAGAGATGTAGGGGAGTCTCGGTGTGAGAGATAACCCGTGGGTCTATGATGGGATGATACATAGTGACTCCAGCTAATAGAAAAATAAACCCCTACAGGTTGAGGAAGACCTTGGAGAAGCACGTTAATGTCTTAAAGAGGGTTAAGAATAGGAGAGAACCCAGGCCAGGCGATGTGAAGGGTGTTTACCTAGAAGAAGAATTTGAATATCTTTAATTGGTTTAAATGGTTCCCGGCTTGAATGATACAGTGTTAAACGTTAATAATATACCTCACGATATAATAGCCTAAACGAGTTTTTGAACCAAATGTCATGATCTGAGATACTGTCTCTAAGAACAAGTGTAGTGGTGGCTATTGAGCGTTCGAAATAAGTACTGAGCGAGTTCGTGGTGGATTAAGTTGAGGAGTAAATGAAGAGGTATACGTAAGGCGTAGTTTTTGACTTATTATTAATCACGAATATTAAGAAGCCATTGAAATCCCGTATATGCCAGACATCAAGCCTTTCAATGAGCCGATCTCCAAGTACATAGCAGATCAACATGGATACTATTCAATGTAAGACGGGGAAGACAATTACAGTTAACGCAGGCGCAACCACTGTGCTGAGTATTATAGAGCACCCGTTCACTCAACCGCATTCATGATACGAGTTTGAGAATCTAATAGTTGGAGGACAGTTTGCGAAAGACATTAATAGAATACCCGCAAATCCACGTATACTTAATGCCTTATAAGACCTTAGAGACTTGTTGGCCAATAACGTAGACTCAGTAATGTCCCTGGTTCATTGACTACTCGTTGTAGAGAATACTATTTCGCTCGGCACTACTGTAAATACTATTCCCCTAGCTACTCTAAATTCCACAGGTTCCACGGCTTCTGTTGGTACTAATTCCTCGTATTCCAATATGTTTTCCACCCATAACTCGTGTAGTCTCCACAGGTATTCCGCCTCCTCCCTTACAGCTTCTCTCGCTTTTACTCCCAGATCTAGTAGGTCTTTCAGGGTTATTGCGGCTGAGTGCTGCTTGTAGGAGACTAGTTTATACGCTATTTCCCTGGCTTTCTCTGGGCTCTCCTTGTGCATTCTCCTAGCTAGTACTCTCCCGCATAGCTCCGCATTGTGCTCTACAGCCCTCTTGTAGTCACCTAGCTCAACAACGGGTATTTTCTCGAGTATGGCCTTGGCTAGTTCACTCGTCAAGCCCTTCTGGCTCAGAAGGTCTAGTATCTCGAGGATTGACTGTAGTGGTATGTAGCGATCGCCGCGAGAGTCGTAGATGACTGGGTCAACTGGCCCGAGCTCAGCTACAGGCAACAATACTACTTCGTCGCCTGCGAGAGCTAGTAGTGTTGCAGCGCTCTTAGCGTAGCGTGGAATATAGAAAACCAGCTTCTCCCTGGCTAAGTCCTGTAGATATGTTGCAAGTATGTATGCTTCATCAATGTCGCCGCCACCACTAAATAGGACTACAGCCAGCTTGTCCACTATACCTAGCTCTCTGAGAACTGTGTAAATAGAGTCAATAGACCTAGCATTAATATATCTCCGAGGACTATAGAGAACAGGGACTATGGTGAAGCCGCTGGATTCCTCGAGAGCACTCACAATCTTGGAGGCCCCGTCCACGAAAACCCTGAATGCATGAACCTTCTCAACAACACTGTTGTCAATCAAGACAAGCACCTCCCACATGGTATATAATGCAAACCAGCCGAAATAATTATACTGTTAGGGCGTCGAGTACCATCAAGATCTTCAACCAGATCTAGCGAGAACCCCTTTGAGACTCTTCAACCTGCCTTCTCTAACTCATTAGTAGGGTTCTCGAGGATCTCTTCGGCTTCCAGCTCTCTCATCTCCAACTCTATAAACCTAACCCCCTCAGGCCAGCTGGCCCTACCTCTATACTTCTCCCCCAACTCAATCCTCTTCACACCAAAGCTATCATTATCCAGTCACGTCTTGAATAAAGTCCGTATTTAACAATCTCCAGATCCACTCGCAATTATGTACAAAGAGTAAACGTAGCTGTAAAGCGAAGTACTTTAAGGCATCTCCGATTAGAAAAAGCAAGGCTTTTCATTATTTCCCGTGTTGAGGGGATTATTTTAACTGGGTTTAGGGAGTTATTGATTTCTAGGTGGCGTTTATTGGAGATACCGAGCTATAGGGTGGGTGTGGAGTATTTAGATGAGCCTTATAGAAGCCTGGTTAAGGAGTTGTGTGTGGCTCTTCAAAGAGTCTTCATGGATAAGCTTGTCTCTGTAGTTGTATTTGGCTCTGTTGCTCGTGGCGAGGCTAGAGTGGATAGTGATGTAGACCTCCTCATAGTTGCCCGGGGCCTGCCGAAGTCGAGGTTTAAGAGGGTTGAGTTATTTGAGAGAGCTGAGGAGCTTGTTGAGCCCCTTGTCGAGGAGCTCTGGTCTAGAGGCATCTACGTAGACTTCTCACCCATTATTCTAGATGTTGATGAGGCTGTGAGGCATAGGCCAATATACCTAGACATGGTTGTCGACGCGGTAATAGTCTTTGACAGAGACGGCTTCTTCAAGGGGGTCTTAGACGACCTCTCCAAGAGATTGAAGACGCTTGGTGCAGAGAGGAAGAAGATTGGGAGACTCTGGTACTGGGTGTTGAAGAAGGAGTATAGACCAGGAGAGGTGATAGAGATATGAACAATGTGTCGATGGCGAAATCATACATTAGGCAGGCATATGAGAGGTTGAAACACGCTAAGGAAGCTTTAGAGAGTGGGAACTACCCGTATGTTGTTAGACAGTGTCAAGAAGCTGTGGAGTTATTATTCAAAGCTTCACTCAGGCTTGTTGGTGTAGAGCCGCCTAAGTGGCATGATGTTGGGCCCGTGCTTAGGAGGGAGGCCCACAGGTTTCCCCATTGGTTTCAAGAGTTAATACCAAGGTATGCGAGGATCTCTAGGAAACTAAGGAGGGAGAGAGAACCATCTATGTATGGAGATGAAGAGTCTGGTACTCCTCCAGAGGAGCTCTACGACGCTGAGGATTCCAGAGAAGCTTTGTCATGGACTATTGAAGTGTTGGAATCTGTTGCAAAGCTATTCAAGGAGTTGACTAGTCAAGAACCCATATAGCGGGATTTTCACGATTTGTACTCGAAGTCCTCGCTTCTAGGAGTGGTTAATGTGTTTATTGTTTATAGTAGGCACTCTGCGTTTAATTGTTCTTCTCTAGCTACTTTACACAGCGTTTGATCAGCTGTGTAGAATTCACTCGTTTTGACCTCCCTAGCTGATACTAATTGGAGTGCGTCTGCTTGGTGTATATGGTACTTCTCTATTAACCCCATGTCTTAGCGATTAAAGCTAATTTAACTGGTATTACTCTGAGTACTCTGAGTTTCAGCATTTTCATTGTCTCACCGAGAAACTCTAGTCTAGCAAGCTCATAGTCTCCTCTACTTAACCACCCATGCATATAGTACTTGTCAAGCACTCCTAATACCTCACCTATGTTCCACACTGAGTAAGCGATTTTCAAGTCTCCAAGCCATGCCTTGGAGTATAGTTGTGCAACAACATCACTGCCCGCCTCTTAAATATACCGCTTGACAATAGCACTCGTATCCAGGCACACTGTCTTCATGTCCTCTCATTCCTTAACTCTCTAACAACTCTGCCTGCATTGGTCTCGACTAGGGGTTTAATTGGCTTAACCTCTATTGGTGGTATTACACCTAGTAGCCCCCGAATAGCATCTGCAACGTAGTCCTCTGAAAGCTCTTCTCTAATAACCTCCTCAATAGCCCTACTAACCTCCTCAACACCCTCCTCTAAGAGCCTAGCTTTAAACCTACTCCACAGCTCTCTATCAATAACAATAGTGGTCTTAACTCTGTCAACCAACCATATCGCCTTATAAAAGTATATACTTATAGATGTATATAAATCTAAAACAGACATTACTTCGAGTAATTCGAGAGTAGAGTAGAATAAATCAACATGACTACAAAGCCCCTCGGGAACAAGCCGGACAACAATGCAAGAGCCCCAGCCACAGTGCCCATTACGAGTATCATTAGGCTACATGCACTGTAGTCGCACCACAGGAATATAACAGCTAGGAACAAGTAAAACATGTGCCTAACCCTGAGGAAACCCCAGACACGCTCATTCAAGACACTGACATCACATATATACACAAATCTATGGTGGCGGGACTCAAAAGACACGACTATCCTCTAGATATATCTAGTACTTAAATAACAGAGGTCGGAGTGAAACCTCAAAGATCACATGGCCACATAGCATTTGAGATCTGAGTCAAATAAACCACGGTAAGCGGGGTTTTATAGTCGTGTTTCAAAGCCCGTGGATTTTCCACGTCCTTACAATGATCTTCAATGGAGCTCTCCATGATCTTCAATTGAAAAGCCAAGGTCAGTTTTCAAAACAAACATTTCCGCGGCAGATTGTCCATTGCAGTAGAGTTAGGTAATGGAGAGGGGTTTATATATCTAACAGTCTTAGGGTAAAAATCTCATAAACCCAATGTAGTCTATGAATGATCTATGTTTGACCGTGAACAACTGTGAATACGTATAAATAAGTGTTCTCCTTGGAAAACCTTGGCAAGATGAGAAAGAGCGTTCATAGTGGATTTTTTGTTGAGTCTTTTCGATTCGCCTGGAATCTAGGCGATTAGTGAAAATATAGTTGAAAATGGAAAATGCCGGTCTTAGAAGATCAGGGAAAGATATATTTAGAGCTCTTAATAGTTAAAAACATGAGATTAAAACCCTTTAGGTGGTATTTTCACTTGTTTGCTACTATTACTGGAAAAGTCAAGGTAACCCCGATAAGAACATGTTCACTACTTTTAATCTCTATGATTCTCTTCTCTCTTTTACTTGAAAATTTAGGTATTTTTCCCGTCACAGTGGACTCAGCCAGTAAGAGTAGTGAAACTTTACCTTACCACTCCTATGTGGAGATTAGAGGCGATTTCATAGTTCTTGGAAACAACTATATTGAACTCACTATTACACTAGGCAATAATACTGGAGGAGGAATATACTCTATAAAGGATAAGCTTAGAGGAGTAGATTTTATAAGAAATAAACAATATGTTAATATAGGATTATTTGCTCTCGAGTACTGGTATGATCCAATTAAATGGTACGCAGCTCTACTAGGTAGAAATGCAAACTTAGAGTACACTTATTCCATTAATGAGACTGGCGCAACACTCAACTTATATTGGAGTAATTTAAGCTCAACACATGAAGAGAGAAAATTCACTGTAAATGTTCACGTTGAAA
This sequence comes from Desulfurococcaceae archaeon, assembly GCA_028275705.1. GTDB lineage: Archaea > Thermoproteota > Thermoprotei_A > Sulfolobales > Desulfurococcaceae > UBA285. Next base: position 86,794 of record JAPWUD010000004.1, read on the forward strand.
TATACATCCCCTCTAACTCTAGCTTTACCTATTGGCAGATCGAATTTGAGAATAAAGATAATGTAACAATCGAGAACATGGCTTTCCCCATAATCGTCGGAATGGATCAGATATCCAACGAGGAAGACGGTGATTACCTAGTACTCCCGAGTTGGTCTGGAATACTGTTTAAAAACCCAATTAGGAACATGAAGAAGGGTGGAAGTATAGGTGCTGATTATCCATCGGGATTTCTCAATATGCAATTCATTGCCTACTATTCATCTAATCCTCGAAGTGGTTTATACTTAGCTAACTACGATGAAACCGGGGCCTACCTAAAGAGATTTTCATTTAGTAGTTCTCCTATTGATAATAATATTTGGCTAGTTAATACTCACATAATCTCTCTAAGTGGGAATCAAAGTAGAGTTAGTCTCCCCTACAGAGTCGTATTAGGAATTTTTAGTGGAGACTGGTATGATGTAGCACAAATCTACAAAGAGTGGGCTCGTAAGCAGTGGTGGGCTAGGGGTAATTTAACTATAGGTAAAGATACCCCAATATGGCTTAAGAAGAGCGGAGTGGTAATAGACTTCTTCACTAGGTACTGGGCGAGGAATTCAAGTACATGGAATGGTCCTTACTCAAATATGCCTCCAACCGCAGAGGCCTTTAGAGCGTTCTACAATGCAACTCCAATTCTATGGTGGAGAGGGTGGGAGAAAAACGGCTTTGGTATGACGCCACCGGATTATTTACCACCATCTGAGGGGTGGAGCTCGTTTGACTCAGCAGTGCAGGGGGCTCACTATAATGGAGGGAGAGTAATGGTTCCAGTACCCTCTATACTCACATATAGCTTTAATGCTTCAGGTTGGCAAGAAGCTGTAAACTATGCACCGAGAGATAGGTGGGGCAATTTGTACACTCAGACTTGGTATATTCATAATAATTCAGGCATAGTTGTCGAACAAGTGGGCTTTATAATGGCCCCTACAGATTTCTGGCTTAATAAAATCCTCAATATTTCACTAGAGCTAGTAAATCACGGCATAGACGTTGTTGAACTAGATGGGGGTCCTCCACCACCTTTCATAAATTACCATGGAGACCTCCCTAGAGGTGGGGGTGATTGGTGGGCTAGAGAGTACATGAGGATATATCATACTGTTCGAGAAGAAGTCAAGAGAGCTAACTCGGAGGCCACTATAGGGTCTGAGTGGCTAGTAGAGAGCTTTATACCCTACATTGACTTAGGCTGTGACGAGGCTATAGGTGGACTTGATCCTACTGGTGTAGCATCTGGTGTCTTCTATAATAGCACACTAAACTCTTATATACCCTTATGGCAGGCGGTTTACCACGAGCACATGTTGCTCTTTTCCTCCATCTTAATAATAGACGGTCGAGATAGTCTATACTACTTGAGAAACCTTGCTCTTTCGCTCGTCTGGGGGGATTTACCCATGATCGACGCTGATCCCCAGGGCACAGGTAGTCCTTACAATCCACGCCTTTACGATCAAAAAATCCTTGAATACTCGAGGAGAATAGTAGAGGCGAGGAGTAAATACGCATATCACTACCTTGTTGAGGGAGTTATGCTGAGACCACCGCTTGTCACGCCAAATCCTCAAATTCTAATACCTGGTGCATCGAGAATTCCGTATTCTGGGGTGGATGTAAATCCATTTTACTCGGACTCTGTATTTGCTAGTGCTTGGCTCGCTCCAGATAAAAGTGTAGGGGTAGTGGTTACAAGTATAGCGCCATATAAATTGAACATCACAATACCACTAGCTGATTACAATGTGTTTCGAGAGGAAGACCTAGATGTATATGTTGTTGTTAACGGCGAAGTCTACTCGAGTTTTCAGAGTAGGGGAATTCCAAGAGAAGTAGAGTTAAGCTTAGCACCTTATGATGTAGCTCTAATAGTTATTTCTCCTCATAGCTCACTACGTGCTAGGGCTGTAGAGGAGCTTCAAGAAGTCGAATATAAGTTAAGAACACTAAATTTGCCTAGAGATAGCACCGTATATAACTGGCTGAACTTAGCTATATTTAAATTTAAAAACAACGACTTTGAAGAATCACTAAATATCTTAGTAAAATTAATGGAGAACACGACAACACTTTCCCTTATTGTAGAGCAAATTCACGCGTTAAACACTACGATAATAGAGAGTTACGCTAATGCATCTACTCCAGCATTAAGAGTGCTGTTAGACATTGCAAGCAGCCTCCTTGAGGAGGCTCTACTAGAAGCATTAAATCTCAATTTCACAGCCTCCGAGATATTGATAAACGCCTCAAAAGAGAAACTAAGCGGCTTTTACGCTCTTCAATACCTAACGCTTGAGGCACAGAATACTCTGAATGTGCTATTACAAACACTCTACACACTCAATGAAACCATAACTTCTACTGAGGGCAGAGAGAATCTAGAGCATGCGGGAAAACTGCTTGGAGAAGCCGAAGAGTGCGTTAATAATGGAGAAGTAGAAAGAGCTATGCAACTACTCTCTGAGGCGAAATTACTAATGAAGGAGGCTGTAGAGAAATCAACAGTAAAAACGGTTACAGTTACTACGGTGAAAACAGTTACAGTTACCATAGAGAGAACAATTGTGTCTACGGAAACTTCTCCGACAACAATAACTTCTCTAATAACAACAATAACAATACAAGGAGGGGTTGTAGAGTGGAGTAGAACAATTGCTCTCTCACTAATACTACTCATTGTAGGTATTATAGCGGGGAGACTCTTAGGAAAGAAGAAATAAAAGATCCCACACCTGGCTTCATTTTCATGTTAAGCGATTTCCTCGCGGATACGTTATCATATGCCTCCTAGAACAAAGTACTGAAAGAGAGAAACCTGAGGGTTTATGAGAGTTTTTCATTTTCTTAAAAGGAGAAATCAAGTAGTGAAAAAGAGAAGACTGATCATTAACCCATTGAGGCACGTGGGTATTTAAACCCCGCTACTCCAGCTTCCTCAGTATTTCCTCTGCTGTCTTCTCCTGTGTGTATGTTAGGATGTAGTCTAGGCGGGAGTGCTTGGTTATCTTGGCTATTATCGAGGGGCTTACTCCCTGCCTCAGTAAATAGGTTATGAATGTGTATCTTAATGAATGTGTATTGAATCCATAGGTGTATCTAGAGTAGACTTTTAGTCTTG
>JAPWUD010000040.1 GCA_028275705.1 Desulfurococcaceae archaeon
TCGTGAAACTGTTTTTGGTTTTCATGTAGGTTTATATGGGTTGACGTTATTCTTTTATTTGGGAGTGGAGTTGCTGAGAGCCTTCGGAGTTGAACTAGTTGTCTTAAACCACGAAGACAAGGATCCAAGAGAGGAGCTTGTAGAAGACTTAATCACGATAATCTCCCACTTCGCAGGGAAGTTGTACGGTATGAGGAGCCATAAGTATGAGAAGGTTGTTGAAGGTGCGAGAAAACTCGTTGAAGACCCTTGAACAAGTCAGAATGTACTCTATACCAATAAGCGATCACAGGGTTAGTGAACTGATAACATGGTATTTAAGGACTCTACAGAGAGCAATAGACATAATCTGGGAGAACATTGAGTGGAAGTATAGATTCCCTAGAATAGAGAGGAGGAAGAGGAAGCAAGTAGTAATCATATCCTACAAGCTTAAAGCTCCAGAGCTACCAAAGGACAAGTCTTTCAAGAAGAAGTTGCGTGATGAGCTCCTATTAGACTGCCCATACGCTAAACACTGGGTTGACGCTGTCATTAGGACGGCGTACTCCATTATGAAGGCTTGGAGGAAGAGGTACCTCAAGGGAAGAGCTAGGAGGATTAAACCAAGAGTCGAGAAGAGGTTTGCCAGGTGCAAGATAACTCTGATGAGAGTGGACTACAGGGAGAAGAGAGTTAGGATCACAGTTAAGCCAGGCGAGCACGTAGAGGTTTCATGGAGTGGTAAGTGGTTCGCTAAGAAGGTTGAGGACTGGAGGGTTGGAGAAGTTGTATTGAAGGATAATAGGGTACTCATACCGTTCAAGTCCACGAGGATCATAAAGGTAAGAGACGTTATTGCGTGGGACTCTAATGAGCTATCGCTTGACGGGTTCTCACCGAGAATAGGCTTCATCAGGGTTGACTTGAAACCCTTGCAGAGCATGAAGATCACGTATGAGAGGAAGAAGAGGATAGCACAGAGCAAGGGCTTGAAGAACATCTACGGGAAGTATGTTGCTAGAGAGCGTAATAGGGAGAGGGATTTCGTAAATAAACTAGCAAGCGGGTTAACTAGGCTATTCCCAAATACCATTCATGTCTTCGAGGATTTAGAGAAAGAGGAATTGGTTAGCAGGAGAAAAACCTTGAAGAGTAGGAGGAAGAGGAATGCTAGAACACCGTGGATAAATATTCAAAAGAAGATCTCTGAGAAAGCTGTTGTAGTAAAGGTCTCCTCGAAGAACACTTCTCGCACCTGCCCACGATGCGGGTATGTTGTGAAGACCCAAGTGGGCAGGGTATACAAGTGCCCTAAATGCGGCTTCGAGCTAGATAGGCAGAAACTGGCATCAATAAACATATACCTAAAACACTCCAAGATGCGGGGGTTTCCCCACAGCAATGACCCGGAGATCTCTATGATGGGGGAGCTGTGGGTCGGGGTTACCCCGAGTGGGTGGAGCCCTGTGACATGGATCCCAATGAAAAGGGATCCCGAGGGCAGTGAAGCCAAGGGTAGAGGGCTCGGTATCAAACAACATCAAGCCCTATGAAACCCAAACCCCCGAGGTCTAATCTAGCACCTACTTAAAAATAAGTTTCTCTTTTTATCCAACTTTTCTTTTTCTCCATTGCGATTTTAGTCTACTCAACTACAACAACATTCATTGGTTGCGTGGATTGACTTTGTGGAGTGGTTTTTGCTTGCTGCGTTCCCGCTGCCTGCTGCAGACCAATGGCTGGGGCTAGTGGGAGTGCTTCGAGTGACTCGATTTTATCAATGTGTTTCTTAACGTTGTCCTTCTCCCTTAATAGTGTCTCCAAGCTCTTCTTCATGATGTCTAGTGCTGTTAGATAGGGTTTCTCACTTATCTCCCCGGCTAAATAGCTGGTTTTTAAAGCACCCATAGATCTCTCCACTTCTGCTACTTGGTCTTCTATTTCATGTAGCCTATTCCTTAGAGCATCTTTTACTTCTTTTGACTTCGCTTTAACCACAGCGAGTTCTTCTTCGAGTTTCTTCTTGAGAGAATCATATACATGCGTAGCTATTTCTTTCTTTGAGTATAGTTCTTCTAGTGAGGCTAGTCTCCCCTTAATGTTCTTTAATCTATTCTCCACGATTGTAGCTTCATACTCATACTCAGGGATCACTACTATACCCTCAGGAGTTACTTTGATCCTCTCCACAGGGACCTCTCTATATTCGAGATCGCCTATGTTTACCTCTATGGATTTTACTTTTCCATCTACATCACTATAGAAACTAACGAGGAAGCCTAATCTCCTACCATAAGGATCCACTACTGGTTTACCCAAGCACTCTCCAATGGTTTCTATTGTCGTACACATAGCTTACACCATTTCGTATATCTCTTTGCCTATCCTTAAAAACCGTCAGAAGCCTGGCACATGTCATTGCCCATAATGGGCTATACGCTTTTAACCCTCATCATCCCAATATTGATACAATTAGCCCCATCCTTTAAAACAAGATTAGTGAAGACTCTTTTATGGGGTTTGAAATGAGTACAACGTTGAGTAAGATTAGCGAGTTTATTAGCAGTATAGTGTCATCGCTATCCAGCGCTCACGGTATTGGCTACTGGCTATTTGTAGCTGGATTTGTAATATTGATACTAATGGCTACTGTTATATTGTTAAAGCTATTTATAATGGCTGTAAAAGCAATACCGAACATGACTATTAGACAATTCATAAAGTTCATGGTAGCCCTCGCACTAGTGCTAATGATTGCCGGGATCTTCCTTTAAACAAGTTAAAAGCAATGACTAACCAGTGAAAATTAATAACTTTAAGTGAGAGAACAATAAATTGGTTTTTACTGAGTAATTCTTTGATCTCCTCATAAGCGGTACTTAGATACTTTATGGCAAATATGATGAAGCTATAGCTAAAAGATACTACAAGTTCTTTTCTATAGCTAAAATACATGGGGAACAAGGGGAGAGGTGTATTTATAAACTCAACTCAATATTAATGAGTTTAGGTAGGTGTAAATTGATCTCGATCTTTATTAATAAAAAATTAGTCTTCGCAGTAATTATAGTTAGTGTATTAATAGCATCGAGTATGTTACCAGTTATTTTCGCTGAGCAAGCAGACAATGGAACAACTCGGTTAATAGTAGGATTAAGGAGTAATGATTTATAGAATCTTCTCTCAGTCTGTAGAAACTGCAGAACTATAATGAGCATACCTGAGATCAATGTAGTTGTTATTGAAGCACCTCAGTTATTAATAAATACTCTGAAGAAACAAAACTTCATTATCTATATAGAAGAAGATAAACTCGTCAAAGTGAACGAGGAGGTTCAATGGAATATTCAAATGATCCATGCGGATCAAGTCTGGTCCACTTACAATAGTACTTATGGAGACGCTGCCTACGGATATTACTCATATCTACATGTAGCGGTAGTAGACACAGGAATAGATTACACACATGTAGAGTTAAGCGGTGCAGTAACATATTGCATTATGTCGTTAAACAATGGAGCAAGGTTTTACAAAGGCACTAATCTAAAGTACTGTAAAGACTATAATGGGCATGGTACACACGTTGCGGGAATAATAGCTGCGCGACTTAATGGAGTAGGTGTAGTAGGAGTAGCGCCGAAAGTCAAACTCTATGCTGTAAGAGTATTAGGCGCTGATGGTAGTGGATACATTAGTGATATAGCGAGAGGCATTATTGAGGCTACTAACGGACCCGATGGAAAAGCTGGAACGGCGGATGACGCGGATGTGATCTCAATGTCGCTAGGCGGACCCGGTAGTAGTACTCTATATAATGCTATTAAATATGCATACAACTATGGCGTTGTCTTAGTAGCGGCTGCAGGGAATGAAGGTGCGGATTATCCAGATTATCCAGCTGCATATAGTGAAGTAATAGCTGTTGGCGCTATTGATTCTAATGGACAGGTTCCAGACTGGAGTAGTAGAAACCCCGATCTCGTGGCACCGGGAGTTAATATTCTCTCGACATATCCAGGTAATTACTTAGCATACATGAGCGGGACGAGTATGGCTTGTCCACACGTGTCGGGTGTTGTTGCATTAATTCAG
>JAPWUD010000020.1 GCA_028275705.1 Desulfurococcaceae archaeon
GTTGAGGACTCATAGAGGCTGGTTGGGGCTCCACTATAGAAGCCACAAGCAGTTGCATAGGTATCTCTACGGTGGCTGGAGACTAGCTAGCGAGTTGAGGTTTAAGCTTTTAGGAAGAAAGATAGCTGTGTATCTGACCTTTGCTAAGGACTTTTATATTAATTACAATCCTAGAAATGTTGTTGCTGTAGATGTTAATGAAAACAACGTTACTATCGCTCTCTTTAGGGGCGGTGCTCTTGCAGATGTCTATAGGGTTGAGACCAACCTTGGTAGGATTGTTATTGCTTACTCTGAGAGGAGGAAGAGAATAACACGAAGCAATTCAACTAAGGTCAGGGAGGTTAGGAAGAAGCTTAGGAGGCTTAGAGAGGGAGAGAGGAAGCTAGATGTATTGAGGAAGACAGCGAAGTTCATAGAGAGGTTAGCTATTGAAAACAAGGCTATTGCTGTAGTTGGCAATATTAACGAGAAGGCTAAGGAAACGATGGAGAGAGATGCCAGCAACAAGCTGAGGCACAGGATTCATCAATGGAGTGTTAAGAAATTAATTGAGCTACTTGATGAGAAGCCCATACATGTCGTCAAAGTCTCTGAGAGAGGAACATCATCTAGAGACCCATTCACGGGTAGAAGAATTAAGAGGTTCAAGCCCCTAATGATCCGCACTGCGGTGAAGGGGCTCAAGAGGGTAAAGGTAATGAAAATAGTTTTTAGAGTAGCAAAGATGGATGAAAGAGCTCTTGAAAGAGATGTTGTAGGAGCGATAAACATTGGGTTAAAGTACCTAAACACAGATGGGAGCCCCATGGTGTTGGGCTCGACAGGCACCCATGAAGTGTGGGTGAAGCCAGTGAACCCACACCAAGGTGCAACCCCCGCAAACCTATTTAAAGCTATTCACAGCTGTTCATGAATATTGAAAGCGGGAAACGCGTGGGAGATGCTAAATGAGTAGAGCAATAGAAGTTGAGAAAATTGCAAAGACCTATAGAGTTAAGAGTAGGAGGGGGCTCTTCAAGTCGAGTGTAGAGTTTGTTGAGGCTGTTAAAGGAATTAGCTTCACAGCGGATTATGGCTCTATCGTTTGCTTACTTGGACCCAACGGGGCTGGTAAAACAACAACTATTAAGATACTTGCAACACTTCTACTACCAGATTCTGGCTCTGCTAGAGTAGCTGGGTATGATGTTGTAGAGGAAGCAAGCAAGGTTAGAGAGAATATAGGCTTAATGCTCACTGTTGAGAAGGGGTTTTATGGTAAATTGAATGGTAGAGAGAACTTAGAGTACTTTGCTGCACTATATGGATTGCCACGGAATATTGCATTGAAGAGAATAGATCACCTTGTAAAACTCCTTGAGCTAGATAAACTAGGTGCTGATAGGAAACTATACGAAGAGTTTAGCCTAGGTATGAAGGCTAGATTAAGCCTTGCTAGAGCATTATTGAAGGATGCACCAATTCTCCTACTAGATGAGCCAACACTTGGATTAGATCCTCCTAGCGCTAGGAAGATAAGGGAGTTGGTTAGGGATATGGCTCATAGAGAGAACAAGTCTATTCTCTACACTACCCACAACATGTTTGAGGCTGAAATAGTCTGCGATAGGATTCTACTGATTAATAAAGGTGTAATAGTTGCCGAGGGGTCTCCAGAGGAGTTGAAAGATAAAATACCTAAATTAAAGGTAATAAACCTAGTTATTAAGGCTAGTGGAGACCCTGGGAAGCCACTGGAACACTTCACTTTTAGAAAGGAGATTAAACAGGAGGAAAACAATGTCTTTAATGTAAAGATATATGTTCCTAGACCTGAGGATGTATTGGGGGAGATAGTTAAGATCTTGGTTAATAGTGGGCATGAAGTAGTCAATGTGAGAGTAGAGGAGCCTAGTCTCGAAGATGTATTTATATACTACAGTGAGGGTTCTATATGAGCTTCACTGATATCTTGAGAGCTGAGTTTAAATTAGAGTATAATGATATGCTTCGCCGTAAGTCTGTTTTATTTATGTTGATTATGTATCCCTATCTCTTTACTTTATTCGCATTATTTATAGGATATGCCGGGGGCTCCCCCGAAGTCTTCGTGGAGAAGTTTGGCTTGAACCCCGTATTGTACTTGATTACTTCGAGTTATATATTGATGTCTATATTAGCGAGTGTTGATGTTTTGCTCTGGAGGCCTCTATATGATTCTGAGAATGGTACATTGGTCTATATAATATCCTCGCCTGTCAATAGGTTGAAGTACTATATAGCTCTCCCATTTCCTAGGTATACAGAGTTGCTTTTAATGGGTGCTACGAGTATACTGCCAGTGTATGTGTATTACTATGGATTAGAAGGGGTTTTACTGAGTCTCCTAGTGATAACTCTAATCGCAGTTGGCTGTGTATTAATGGTTCCATTCGCGATCTTTGTTGCTGGAGTATGCCACAGAGTGGGTGAGTCTTGGAGAATTATAAATATTGTTAGGCCAATTGTAATGATATTAATGGGTGTGTATTACCCTAGGTTCTATATTCCCTTAATTGGATACGTTATCGGCTCCTTAATACCTTCATCATTCATTGTTGAAATTATTCAAAGAACACTATTGCACTTAGAGTCTAATACATACCTACTACTGGCAATAGCGTTCACACTGTTTTTCCTATACCTCCCAGCTAGTGCATGGTCTATTAAGACCTGGGAAGCGAAGAAGGTGAGAGAGGGTGTTAAGATTTCTTAGGCGATCCTACGCTGTTTTCAAAGCGTACTTTATCAGCGACTTCATTAGATCACATGGATTTATATATGGACTCATGTCAATGGGTCTTTGGATCATTATGTTCACAATACCTGTCACGCTATTCACTCCAGGAGGGGTTAGTAGAGATGAAGTAGCGTCTAGAATCTACGTAGGCATAATGCTATTCTACTACTTTTCAGCTGCTAGTTGGGATTGGGCAGCTGAATTGAGGTGGATGATTATGAATGGGAGATTAGAGTACTACATTACGAGTGGAGCTGGCTTCGCACCACACTACTTTGGTATACTACCATTTACTCTCATATGGCTCTGCATTGCACTAGTTTTCAACTATGTGTTAATATCAATAGTGTGGACCCCTCCCGCTATAACTATCATCAACTACTATGCATTTGCTGTAGGGTTTATACTGTACACGGTGAGCCTTATTGGCTATGCACTACTTCTAGGTAGCTCAATGCTATCAACTGGCTCTACTGGATTCTTTGTTGAGTTTCTGAGTTTTATACTTCCAGTAGCAACTGGGGGATTGTTCCCATTGAAGCAGTCGCCTGAAATTCTAAAGACCATAGCACTGCTCACGCCATTCAGCTACCCCGCGGAGTTACTAAGGTACTCACTACTAGGAATAGAGCCTGTCGTTTCAATCGAGAATGCAATATTGATAGGTGGAGTCTATGGAGCTTTATTCCTAATACTAGGAGTTATTGTCTTCAGAATCCAATTGAGAAAAGCACTAAGAAATGGTTTTCCAACAGTTTCACTATGGTAAAAATAATCACTCTATATTTTAAATTACAGATGAAGTTTCCATTGTATATTCCTACGATAATACTCATTGAATGCATCCTGCCAGTACAAAATGGGAAATCCTTACTTTTCAGAGTTAATGGTTTACTTACAGGGCAGTATTACGATGGAGCAGTATGAGTTATCTCGTGAACGATATTAACCAGGATATTAACTACGTTAAGACTGGTTGGGGTATTTTTAATGTATTGTTTGGATTTCAATAAGAATAATTGTCTCCATCAGTAATAATTAATAAAAATATAGTTAATGATGTTGAATATAACAAATACAATATTCTTTGATCAAAACGTCAACGTTACCCGAGTCCCGTTTGGGGTGGGGGTAATGGGCCGGAGACCGGCCCAGGATTAAACCCCTTAAACGGGAAGATGTAATTCCAAACCTCCCCGCAATAGCAGGAACCACGTTACTCATGGCAGGGAGGAGGTTAACCAGGTTAAGAAAAGAGATCCGAGACGAGGCTGTAAATAGTTTCGAGAGGAATATTACGTAGTAGATATTTGATCGCTCTTCGCTGATTTAGGTGTCTTAATCTTAAGAGGGGTGTTTAAAATTGTTCAAAAGCGGGGCAAGTATGAATCATGGAATATACTTCTCTGCAACTTTGTTTTTGAAGAATCCATCTCTACATGCAAATTATCGTGAATGGTAGGGTAAACACAAAAACGATCTTAAATGTGGAAAATGTGGAAATAGCTTGGATTGATACATCAACCTGGAGAAACTAGCCATAGACTACAAATAAAGTTTAAAATTGTAAGAAAGAAGCTATTTGGATTAGGTAATGTCCCTAGGGTCAAGTCAAGGTTCAAAAGCCTACACTGAATTAGTGCACATATTTTAATAGACTCGTCTGCATTAAGATTTATAAACATAGAGGTAATGTATATAAAAAAGGTGAGTCTTTTTTGAACTATTTAAGAGAGAGTTATGGAGGATTAGGTTTTATAATTGTAGCGATGGTATTAACTTCGATGTTTCCCGAGGTATATTCTTTAATGACAGCATCGCCTCAAGCTATTGAAAATTATTCTAATGTCCAAGCCTCCACAAATGTAGGGGAAGTAGCACCCATTGTTTTACCTGTAAAGATCTTCAAGAATCTACAAGGTGTCCGCATAGATCGATTGCTAGTATCATCGTGCCTCGATACTAGCATTATTTCATTACCTAAACTCGTTCCCAGGAGTTTCTCTAGAACTCTTTTAGCTTCAGCCAATGCTACGGTGATTATTCCAGACGTGGGTGATGGTATATTAACCGAGGATGATTTCATAATTATATCCATCCCTATTAGTAGTGTAGTAGGTAGTATAAACACATCTACTCTTTTCTGGAATGTTCTCGCAGCAAAGTATGGCTTAAGGGAGAGGTATATTGCTATTATACCTCAGGGTGTGAGAGTACTAACTGATAAAGGTATTCAGTCTTTACAAACTGATCTATGCCTCGGTATATACTATGATCAAGACTCGAAGAGACAACCTCCCATAAGGGAAACGCCATATGACACTTCTATCCTCGAGAAAATAGGTGAGGCACTGGGATTAAAAACACCTGCTACTCCAAAATTTTTCTCTAATTTCTCATCAAACGAAGCCATATTAGCTGAAAACACTTGGAATAAGTGGCTTAGCTCAATACGTGGGAAGCTAAAGAGTCTAGACCTCGGTAAAGGGGTAATTGCAAAATATGATCGTAGAGAGGCCTTTATCTACGATCCCTCGGGAGATCGATTGATAGCCGAGATTAAGGAGAAAACAGTATATAAAGAAAAGAGTAAATACGAACCAGCTTATTACTTAATTAATGGCGGTGGTGGGGGTCCAACAGCATTTTATCAATTTAATTTAAGACTATTAAATAAAACCCAGGTAATGGATTCTATAACGAAGAATCTATATCTCGGCTTTAACATATATAGTGCTACAATATACATATATGCTAATTCTAGCTCTAGCTCGCTACAAGCTAAGTTAAATATTACAGTTAAAGTAATAGATACAGATAGTGGTAGCACTACATGGAGTGGTAGTTACTCGTATAGTCTTGGAGACACGCCAACAAGTATATACATATCACCGTCAATACCTTATAGTAGTAGCAAGAGGTATAATATAAGTATAACATATTCTTACGCAGGTGGATCATATCCATACGTAGTAATATCCACTCTAGACCTTGAGAAAGTCTGGAATACGATGCCAACGAATCAAACCACTACGGCATATCAAATCCTATCTGTTGGAATAGCTAACATTAGAGATTATAACGAGCCAGCCGAGCTACCTCCATACTGTCAAAGGGCTAAGGCGTCTGACATGCTGGATCCAAAATTATATGGAACGTATGGATCAGTAGCCAGCCAGGGTTTAATACTAGAGTCCCCAGCAACTTCTATAACAATGGATTCAAACACTATGAATGGGCTATTCGTGGACTCGATAAATAAATTAAGCCCTGTTCTATACCTCGATATATGCATTCTAAATAAAAACCAAGCTCCAGAGAAAATCAAGATCACGGTAAAAGTTGACGGTGTTACGTATGCTGAGCAAACGGTGGAGGCCCCGCTTCGACCATACTTTGGATACGCAGGTTTCACAATATACCTAGACACCAATAACATAAGGGGCTATGGACACATGGTAACAATAGAGCATAACTCTACATCGTGGAATATGTACTTCTTCATAGACGCACTAATAGAGTTCAAGTACTCTCCAGAGGTGTGGAGAGAAGATAGTTATTTTACATGGGTTCATATAAGGATTCCGTGGCTTAAACTAAACCTAGCTCAAGGCAAGGGCTCAGGCTATGTATATAAATCCAGTATAGTTGTCGACACCAAGGTCTTCTGGAGTCTCGGCGACTATTATATATTATTGAAACATTTAATTTCTAGCGTTTACGATGCAAATGGAAATGCCCCCAGAATATACGGTGCCTCTGTAGCTATTAAGCCCTTATCGGAACCGAGCAATTTTGGCTGTAATCTTAAGAGGACTACGGGGACTAAATATGACCAGTATATTGGTGCGGTAGTATCCTTATGGGGTTTTATATCAACAGGTATTGAAGTCTATTCTTGGTTCTCCGGTCTTTCAATAGAAGTATCCGCTGGTGTTTTTGTAGCAGATAGATTGGTTGAACTATTACAGGGATTAAAAGAGAGCTTAAATGTAGAGCGCACTTCAGACGGGTATTATGTGTGTTCATGGTCTCCTGGAATAAACGATTATAAAGAGGGAGAGTTAGAGCTCTTCATAACTTATCCATCTCAGCCTGAAAATAATACTTTCTACGTGCTATTGGATGATAATGAGGGGTGGCGTCTTAGGCCAGTCAAAGTAACCATACCAGTGTATTCATACGACGACGTAATGAATTCTATTGACGAGAGATTCGTGGGTTACTATGGAAGGGTGGATGTTTACTATGGCTAAGAGGTCTCTAAATAAGTTCGCTGGAAAGAAAATTGTTTTCCGCATATTAACACTTTTCTTTTTTACATTAATTATAAACTACTTCGTAGCTTTCAACGACTTGTTCTTCGCGTTGAGGATAACAGATATTTCCACTTATAGAGTTGGCTATATTGCTCTTTTTACTGGGATATCCTCCCTTGTCATTCTCTTAGGAGACGTGTTTTTATTTACTCTGGCCTTTAGATGGTTTGTTTTAAATAGCTATGTAGATCGCTCTAAAATCGGAGTCTTTGCTACGAGTTTTACTTCAGCAGTTATTCCTATATTCCTACTTCTAGCTCCCAATATTATAATTGGAGTTGGAGGTGTTTTAGCTGAGGATTTGTTTTATCAATGCGTGGCATTTATTGTCTTTGTATGGAATGCTATAGTTGCTTCATATGCTTTATTCATACACCCTATATACTCGCCTTTTGCTAGCTTATCTATCTCTATATGTATAGAAAGCAGGAGGCCGTGTTTTAAATGCGTTTATAGAATTATGAATAGAAACTTAAGACTTATTAAAAGTATACTGGCCTCGACTATTGTTTTATGGATATTATCCAACCTACTTGCACCACTCATGGTTTCTATTGTTTCATATCTAGGAAACACAATACTGACTTTACCCGAGGCTATGCAATATGCTGTGTGGGGTAAAAAAGTTTTTAACACTTTCAATAGATTGATGCCTAAATACTACAACCTCATTTTGCAACCTATTCAATACCTACTATATGTATATATTTTTAAAAAAGTCTCAAAGAATCAATTACTTAAACTAGTCACTTCACTTTAGAACACATACCTCTGCAGGGTAATACGGGAATTCTTTTATACTTATCTCGAGCTATACTTGACCCTATAGAAATGAGGGTGTTTATAGATTTCTTCCCATTTACCGTTTCTCGGTAGATGGTGGTTCATTGCCTTTCATATCTATTGATTCCGGCTCTCCACCATCTGCCTCTCAACGGTCTCCCCGAGCCCGCTCACCGCAGTGGCTCCCCGCTAGTCGCCTAGGGTTCAAAGCCTCTACGGGTCTCGGAAACCCGGGGGCACCAATAAGTTTGTAAGCATCATGAGGCTTATAAATCTCCTCGGGGATAGATCAACGAATATGGATACTACAAATGAATATGAAGACCGAAACAGCCCTTCTTCAGTAGAATCGTAGACTCCAGGTATTTATAGGTCTTTCAGACAACCAAGGATATAAGGTCTCGTAGATCTCCACTTATATTTTATTTAAAATCAAGGCTTTTTATCTAAGAGTGCTGAAGTTTCCAGGGCTTTTCTCATGAGTATGTAGTTATATATAGTCAAGCAGTGTTTTTCCACGTGGCTGAGGCTTTTTACCCATTTCCTCGTCTATTGTTGGCTTAATTGTGTTTTTGAAGTCTTCTTCGAGTACTCTACGTAGTGGTGGTTTATATAGTGCTGAGGCTGGGTGGTATGTTGGAATGATCTTTACCTCCCTCCCCTGTATTTTACCAACATATACTCTACCATGGTTTACAGCCATACTGGTCCACTTTAACCCAGCAAGCCTGAATATTGTTGAACCTGCATGTCTACCGAGAGTAACAATTATCTTGGGTTTAATGAGGTCTATTTGCTTTAAGAGGTAGGGGAGGCATGCCTCGATCTCATCTTCCTCAGGGTCTCGATTACCTGGTGGCCTGCACTTAACTACATTTGTTATGTATACATCACTGCGCTTATATCCCGTGGACTCTATTAACTCTGTCAACAACTTACCAGCAGGTCCAACAAATGGTCTACCCTGCTCGTCTTCCTTCTCGCCTGGTGCTTCACCTATAAACATTACTAGGGCTTTCTTATTCCCCTCTCCAGGGACCGCTCTCGTTCTACTATTACTTAACCTACATTTACTACAATTCAAGATCTCTAATTCAAGCCTCCTCCACTCCTCCTCCATAAATCACCACTCAATGACATGTTATTAGTGAGTAGGAGATTAAGACTAGGCTGGCTGAGAGCGTTATCAATACATTGTCGTCTAGGTATGGTGGGATCTCGAAGTGCTCCACTACACTAGCTATAACAGCGGCTAATACCCCTGGGATCCCGGAGTAGATGTAGCCTATTGGCAGCGTGACAGCGATCATTCCCAGGTTTCCAATCCAAGACTTTGTTCTCTCACCGTAGACGCTATTCCTAATAATCCCAGTTACGGCATCTCCAATGGAGATAAATAATGGTGGAACTACAGCGAAGTACTTGTTTCCAGTTAAAACCCACACTGCGAGTAGTGAAATACCCCATGAAAGAGCAAAGTTCACTTCATACATGTTTTCACCTGTCTGAAACCAATTTAATAGACTACCCTTATGGTGAGGGATGTATAGTATTATAGCTATTATTAGAGCAAAGAGCGTGGGGATTAGAGGCGATGTGAAAATAAATGGCGTTAGAAACGCCACTACTCCGCCGGCCATGATGTGAATAATCTTTCTATTATAGTAGACAGCAACATTGTTCTTCATATTCCTAGACGTCATTAATTTATAGAGTTTCTTAGTGATGAGGATCAAGATTAAAATATAAATAAATAAAATCACAGCATATATAGACTCCAAAACAGGGTTCTCAGGCATTATCAATCTAAACACCAATACATGCTAAAACTAATTATGGGTAGTGATATATATTTAATCCAATAAAGCAATGGGTGTAGCGACATAGTGAAAGTAGGAATTATTGGAACAGGAGTAATGGGATCAAACCTAGCGAAGTGCTTATCTAGAAAGGGTGTTAATCTCGGATACTACAATAGGACTATTGATAAAGCTAAACTAGTTGCGAGAGAGATTGGCGGCGTAGTCTATGATGATCCATCGAAACTAATAGCTGAATGTGAAGCTGTAGTAGTTTTTGTACCGAGAGACGAGGATCTACTGGAAGTGGCTTCAATTATTTCGAGGAAGTTTAGTGGAGGTAAAGGAGTTTTTATTAACGCAAGCACAGTCACACCTCAAGCTAGCTTAGAGGCATCGAAAATACTTAGCGATAGGGGCATAGACTATGTAGAAGCACCAGTTTATGGTAGTAGTAGTGAAGCAAGTGAATGTAGACTTGTAACTATAGTTGCATCCGAGAAACGTGTTTACAACGCGGTAAAGGATTTACTTGAGTTGTATAGTAGCAGGGTGTACTACGTTGGCGAGCCACCGAGCACCATTGTTTTAAAGCTTGCCCTCAACAATATTGGATTGGCTTTTCCTGCATTATTAGCTGAGTCTATTATGCTTCTCGAGGCATATAGTGTAGACTATAAATTACTCCTCGACGTTGCAAGAGATCTCTGGTTTGGGCAAATAATTGAGAGATACATAGAGAGAGTCGTTAGTGAGAAACCTGTGAGATTTAAAGCGTTGTGGGCTATGAAGGACTACTCATATATATCTCGCTCTCTGAGGGAGCGTGGACTGCCATCAATGATCTCTGATGCGTTAACCTCATTCTACGCAGTAGCTAGTGTGAATGGGTATGGTGAAAAAGACTATCCATACTCAGCTAATTACTACATTAGTCTAGCGAGGAAGAGGGGTTCTATAAAGTAGCTATTATGGTGGACTACATGGGGAATTGTCTTGAGCAAAGCAATGGAGTTTGTATCGCTAAGCCATGGCTTGGCGTTGTTCAAGGTAAAATCAGAGATGTCGAGTTGAGTGAATCATTTATAATAGTAGTTAAACTACCATTATTTCACAGACTCTTAATGAGAATTATCGGTATAGAGAATCTCGGCCTCCACCGCGGTAGAGTAATTGTTGGATATAAGGGTTCAGCTTTCTCAAGTAATGAGGTATTAATTGATCTATCCAGCGAAGATCTGTACAGGGTATACTCTGAGAAACTACCACGCATATTAGCACTGCCTCTCTCCGAGCCACTGAGAGTATTATCATTCATAGCTATAGGTGCATCAGGGATCCTGGTCAACCTCGCTGTTGCCGTATTCGTTTACAATGGACTTAAGCAATACCTTGGAGTTCTTATTAATACAGTTGCATCATCCATGGGGTTTGAGGCGAGTGTATTCTCTAATTTTACATTAAATGAATTAATAACATTTAAGGGTACGGGTCTTGAGAGAACCTGGATTAGGGTGGCTCATCGCTTACTAAAATACCATGTTGCAAGTATTGCTAGCTTTACAACGCAGGTTTCCCTTGCAAATGCACTCCCACTACTACTTGGAACACCCTTCTGGCTTGGTCAATTAATGGGTATAATCGTTGGCTTCATTGTAAACTTTATTTTAGGCTACATATATACGTGGAGCATGCATAGAGTTAAATAATGGGTGTTGTCCATGGGCTTAAAGCACGGGAAGTACATATATGTTAAGAGAAGTGATGGATTCTACGTTAAAGTGAGAGTTTTAAACCTTAGATTTGGAGAGAAAATGGAGCAAGTCAACATCACTGATCCCTCTAGATTCATCATCACTGGGTACAAAACTATGAATCCACCACTAACAGCTACTATAGTCAACGAGGAAGTACTACCCGAGGATACACGTAGAAATCTATACCTCGTTTAGCGTGATTGATTCTTGATGGAGGAGTTCACGAGGAAACTTACAGAGAGAGCTACGAGGACTATAAGGGAGAAGCAAGGACCATACCTCATGCTCCTTGTAGAGTACTGTGGAGTTAAATTATTGATTTGTGGCAGGAGAGGCGAACACGCTTACATAGCTAAAATCCACTTGGAGGAGGATGCTCCATCTCTACATTGTGGGGAGGTTGAGTATTCACCTCTGGGTTTATACGTTTTTGGGAAGGGGGAAGAAGATCTCGCGTTGAAAACCCTGGAGAAAATACACTGGGTTATTAAATCAAGGAAAAACCTACTTTGTGGAGCCTGAAATCTTCAATATAACGGGCTTCAACCCCTCTCTATCAATTCCATATAGTACGGGGCCTTGCTTACTATCCACACCCTTCATTTTCCTAACAACGATTTGTCTAACGAATATAGGTATGTGTTGAGCTAGTTCCTCCGGTATACTGCCAGTTTCTATGACTCCATCCACAAGGTGCTCTATACTCAGTAAATACTCTTTGAAACTGGTTGTTGAAGTGTGTAGTGTTGCAATAGTCAATACTCCTCTAGCCTTGGCGAAGTTTGCCCTTAGAGACTTTATAAACTCCACCACTCGTGTGGGATCGAGGAGCATTACTATATCATTAAGAGAGTCCACTACTACGAGTCCCTTGTCAGTGATCTTGTATTTATCTACAACTCTGCTAATGGAGTTAATTAATTTACCAGGTGAATCTAGTAGAATCTCCTCTTCGACGCATGGTTGAGGTTTTTTGAATTGCATAAGGTAGCTAAAGCCATCAATAATAACCAAGCGCTTACTATTACACTCCTCGAGTGTTTTAACACCAAAGGTATTTAACTGGTTTAAAATAGTTTGCGGGTCGTCATCGATCGCTACATACACAACTGGCTCCCCCGATAAAACAGCATCTTTAACTAAGTGTGCAACGATCACCGACTTACCCGAGCCCCCTTCTCCCGCGATTATAACCAGTGAGTTTCTTGGTATACCACTTGGTAAGAGATACTTGAATAAGTCTTGTTTAGGGGTGAAGACGCCTTGATTAACACTCAATTCGAGACCCCTGTCTATGCTTAGACGAGGTTTACTTATATAAGTAGGACTCTAGACATATGCCTCGTCTTTAAGGACCTCGGAGAGTATAGCTGGATATACGGATATTACTCCCTCAATACTCTTGATCTCGCTGTGTATTTTATCTAGTTCTTCGCCTGTAGAAGCCCATATAACGACTATTATGTCGTGGTCTCCAGTAGTTAATGCAAGGTATTTTACATAGTTCTTTTCCTTAAGTTCTCTCACAACATCGAATAATTTCTCGGGTTTTACATTTACTCCTGTAAAGCTGATCTTAGAGTAGCCTAGTGCAGTTGGATCCACGATGGCTGTGTACTTCTTAATTACTTTACTGCCTTCGAGTTTCTTAATCCTCTTAATTACAGCTACATCTGTTAAACCAACACTTTTAGCTATCTCCCTATACGTTGTCCTTGCATTAGCCATTAGAATCGAAATTATCTTTCTATCTATTTCATCAACAATTCTCCCCGCCACTTAAACCACCACAAGCAATATTCTTAGATCCACTGAGCTTAAATACTCCTATCTTTTAAAATCCCTCTCTTCACCCCTCGGTTCAACCATTTCTACGAGCTCTACGTGAATACCACGTGATTGAGCTAAATATGCAAGGTCCTCTAACCAGTCTCTTACTCCGCATGTGTGGCAGAAGGATCCCTTAAACTCTACAAAAACTATTCCATTATTTTTAATCTCCAATATCTTAGCTTGGGCTTCAACGCCGTGGAGTTTATTATATAACTCTACAATATCTTCAAGTATGTTTTCACGCACCATGGTTAAAGACCCTCTTTATTTAGGTATATTGATTTAAGGGTTAATAAAGGAAACAAACAACATGGTTTATTAACTTATCTAACCCTAATAGAATCTCTTTGAAACCAAGTATTTCTCATTATTAACCCATAAATCCCTAGAAAACTCTATGGGTACTCAGGTGTTGTCTCCATGGAGAGGGATTTACTCGATTTACTGAAGAAAATGCTTATGTCTGAAACCGAGAAAAAGAAGGGGAGGGAGGGGCTTGAGCTCGATAAAGTAGATGTTGATTCTCCGCATGGAATATATGTGTATGATTTCAATAGGGAGAAGTGGGTTTTAAAGCAGGTTAGTGGAAACCCTGGATTACCGTGGGGGGATGGCTACTACATGATCTACTTCGACAATACTAAGTGTCCAGCATGTAGAGTGTATGATAATCACTGGTATCCATTCGTCAAGATTTTTGGTAAAATGTTTAGTGAGGTAAACTACGTAGTGGTATTGTGTGATTGGTTTTCAAGGGAGTGTGTTTCAGAGGCTGCGAGCTCTGCATTTAGGAAATTCGATGTTCATGCATCGCCAACAACAATGCTACTCCATGTATCCGGTGGAGAGATAAAGAGGAAAAGCGATGTTAGTGGTGTGAAGAAAATCGATGAGCTACTAGATCTACTAACAAAGTTCACGAGTGGTAAAGCCCAGTAGATTTATTTAGTTCAACCAACCACGGCTATCTCCTTAACTAACCTACCAGTTTCAAACCTCTCAAGCACTAGGTTTTCAGCGACACTAATTCTGGGTCTACCGTGGAGGATCCAGTCTGCTATGAGAACACCCGTAATAGGAGCCATCATTAATCCATGCCCACTGAAGCCAGCCGCTATGTATAGGTTTTCAAATGGCTTAACCGGTCCATATATTGGGTGGTGATCTGGCGTCATGTCGTAGTATCCCATCCAATACCTATTTACATTAACATTTCTCAGAAATGGATAGAGCTCACTGAGGGGTTTTATGATCTTCTCGAAGGCATCGTGGCGTTGAGAGTTCAAAGGCGTCCATGGTTCATCCTTAATGTCTCTAGCGAGTATTATAGAGCCATGTTGTGTTTGAGTAATGTGCGGCGACCCAGGAGTATCCCAATCTATTACCAAACCAGATTTAATCACCTCGGCGTATGGTTCTGTAACCAATGGGTGCCTTGGACTAGGCTCTATTGGTGCATTAACTCCTATGGATTCTAGTATTTTCCTACTACCCTCTGCGGCTGCAACAACAAACACGTCTGCAGCGTACTCTCCTCTGGGCGTTAGTGCTGATTTCACTATTCCACCGCTAGAAACTAGTCTCTCGACTGGTGTATGTGGTATTATAATACCCCCCATTTTCTTAACTCTAATGTAGAGCTCTGTAAAGACCTCTATAACACTCATTTTACCGGCGGTTGGATCGAATAGTGCTCCTTTAACGATACTAGTGTTTATGTATGGCTCTCTTGAACTTAGTTCATCTACTCCAATGACCCTTGTTGGAACACCATGCGAGTTGTGAAACTTAGCTAGCTCCCTGAATACATCTAAAGTATCCTCTCTCCTAGCGATCCACAGGTAGCCCCTCTGCTCAATGAATACACCCCAATCCCTCTTAATTTCAAGCCATTTGGCAATACTCTCCTTCATTAATAACACGTGTTCCCGTGACGTAAATGATGATCTGAAGCACCCAATATTCCTCAATGATGCACCATAACCAGGTGTTTTTGCATCTAGAACCAATACTTCTTTCAACCCCCGCTTTAGCAATTCGTATGCTATGAATAATCCACTAACCCCCGCACCAATAATTAATATTCTCAACTCTTACCACCTCGGCTGACCTCCTCCCCGCCTTGAAAGGCGAGGCTTACAGTTGTAAAGTACTTCGCTGGGATGGGAGTAATGGGGGGTCTCACACTATAATTCACTAGAACATCTCCGAGACTTTTACTCATTCTTCTAGCAAAGATCCTAGCCGCTATTAATAGACAGCCCCTACCTTGGCATGGCCCAAAGCCTATTTTCAAGTATTTGCGGAGAAGCTCGAAGTCGTCTATTCCTGCCTCAATAGCTTTATTAATGTCTTCTAGAGTGACATCGTTGCATCTACATATTATGGTTGCCTTCTCCACGCCTACCTCCTCTCCACCCAAATCCCTCTCACCTCCATGCCAAAGCCTTTTGGAACCTTAACTGTTACAACATAGGTTTTATTCCTCTCCCACACACGAGTAACTTCTCCAACGCCAATTCTCTCGCCTCTTCTATTTAGCAGGATAACGCTATCTCCTTTAACAGGTACGGGGAGGAACTCGTATGGCAGTGTAACATAGTCTGCTTCAGGCTTAGATAAGTCAACTACGAATGCCGCTAGCCCCGGGCAGACAGCTACGCATACTCCGCACCCAGTGCACTTATTCCAGTCTACTCGTGGAATATCAATAATTTTCTTCATTTGAATAGCCTTTGTAGGGCAGAATGGAGCACAGATATTACACGGTATTTGCTCCGGGCACTCTAAGACCGCTACGGGTCCTTTCTCAAGTCTATCTCTCGGCGGGAGCAATCCAAGCTCCTTTAGCTCCTCGATCTCTATATACCCCCTCCTACGATAATCCATGTCTAACATGATCTCACCTAAATTCAACCGGTGGAGGATACTTTCTACGTAGTTCCTCCATCTCCTCTTTTGATACAGTAGCTAGCTCTTTACCACGACGTGCCCTTGATAAAAGAGGTGAAGACCTGTATTCATCCCAGAGGAATTTAAGAGTTTTATCTAGTTCTTTCTCCACGGAAATCGCCTTCTCGCCATCACTATACTTTGACATTATAGAGTATGCTGCAATTCTCCCCTCAAGAATAGCTGTTGTAGCTTCCTCAATCCCCGATGAATCGCCTGCTACATAGAGGTTTCTAACAGTTGTCTCTAGTTCCCGAGTCCTCAGGGGTATGAGTCCTCCGAGCTCTGGTATATACTTCATTAATGCACCTGCCTGTGCGTGTAGGCGTGCATCTGGTTCTAGGCCTATGGCTAGTAGTACTAAGTCAACGTTATACTCCTTCTCGCTACCTGCGATTGGATTGAATTTTTCATCTACAGCTACGACAACCGCTTTCTCAACTCTACTATCCCCTACAACATAATTTATTGTATGCCCCGTTAGAATGGGGACTCCATATCTTCTAATCTTCGCTGCGTGTACAAACCACCCACCAATCTCTCTGAGTATCTCGACAATGGCTTCTACTTTAACACCAGCTTGTAGTAGTTGATATGCTATTATTAACCCAACATTCCCCGATCCAACGACTAAAGCTCTTTCACCAGGCTTAACTCCATACTCGTTCATTATAGTTTGCGCTCCACCAGCACCCATTACACCTGGTAAGTCGTTATTTGGAAACTCCAGTAGCTTCTCCTGTGCTCCAGTAGCAGCAATAACCGCTCTAGGCTTGATCAAGTAGTACTTACTAGGCGATACAGCGGACACTAATCCACCACGGAAAACCCCGTAGACCACGGTCTCGGTTAAGACTCTAATATTAGGCTGTGATAATAGGTTCTTTACGTATGCCTCGGCTATTTGAAAACCACGCATTCCACCAAATAAATCAACGCTGCCGAAGAACTTGTGCGTCTGCTTCAATAACTGTCCTCCAAGCTTGAAGTGTTCATCTACAATAACCACGTTGAAGCCGCTCTTACTAAGTATACTTGCAGCCTCCAGACCTGCCGGTCCCCCTCCAATAATTAATACGTCTGTTTTGATCTCTAAGCTCTCCACTTCATCGATGATAGGCTTTGGTGGAGGCGTAGTCCAGCCTCTTTGCCTTTCAACTCTCAATCCCTCTCTAACTGGGAATCTACACGTTTTTGTATTTGGAACTCCATCAACGATCATGAAGCAACTACTACACTTTCCAATCATGCATAAAGGACCGCGGGGCCTACCTAGCTTAGGACTCCATGAAAATACATCAATGCCTATAGCGTATAGAGCTATAGCAATACTTTCACCTTCATAAGCTTCCACCTCCTTGTTTTCGAGGAAAAACTTTATTTTTCTACCTCGCTGGAACGTTATAATTGGGTGTTCATATATTCTTCTATCAATTGGCGAATTTAATCACCCTTGTATGGGACTTATATACACGTATATATGAATATATATTAAATTAATAAAAGCATAATCTGATCACTGTAATATTTTTAAATAACTCTGTTATAATTGCTATTGGGGGTCCACTGTGAAGGTGACAGTTGTTTTTCTCGGGAGAGCTAGTGAAATAGCAGGAGTAAACATTGTTGATGTAGAATTAGTAGATGGTGCTAAATTAAAGGATTTAATAGAGGTGCTCGGGGAGAGAGTGAATAGAGTCATCTCGGATAGGTATTTTAAGGGACACTACATATTCGTGCTCTACGTTAATGGAGTACCAACAGATGATCCAAATAGAGAGTTGAAAAATGGGGATAGAGTTGTATTTATAACTCCTGAAATGGGTGGTTGAAAACTATTGTTTAATGTAGTCTAGTTGTGGAGCACCCTTACTTAGTAGTTTATCCCACAGTTTCTCAACTACTCTATGCACGTGATCCACGGCTTTCTCCTCATCTATTGTGATAAGCCTCCCCTCTTTTAAAATGACTTTTCCATCCACTATTACTGTGTCAACGTCTTTACTACTAAAAGTGTTGACTAAGTGGCCGTATATCGACTGGGGGTTTATGGGTGTATTCGGGGTCTTCGGCTTGATGATGACTAAGTCGGCTTTCTTACCCGGCTCGATAGACCCTAGAATCCTGTCCTGGTGGAACATCTTAGCTACGTTCAAAGTTGACATTTCAAAGACTTCAAGGGGAGTCATAACTCTCGGGTCTCTACGCCAAACCTTGTGCAGTAGGTACGCGGCACGCATGTTTTCAAATTGATCAAATATATATCCATCATTTCCAAGCCCAACATTAATTCCCATTTTAAGCATCTCGGGTATTTTAGCTACGCCGACGGCATTCAACATATTGCTCATTGGGTTGTGGGCTACGTGAGACCCTGTCTTCTTAACTAGCTCTAACTCATCGTCTGTAGCTTGCACTAGGTGGACGAGGTGAGTTCTAGGACCTAGGAAGCCTAGTTTATGCATTCTCTCCACGGGTCTAAGACCATAGTGCTCAATATTGTGGTATACATCTACTAAGCCTTCTTCAGCGTGTATGGCCATTAGAGCGTTGTATTTGTATGAAAGCTCTATAGCCTTAATAAATAACTCATCTTTAACTGTGAAACTTGCGTGGAGGTATATAGCTCCCTTCACGAGCTTAGATTCATCTTGGTTATTTTTCTTAATAAATCTCTCGTTCTCCGCGAGTCCTCGGAAGCCTTCTTCAATGCTTCTCCTCTGAGTGGCCTCAAAAGATATAAATCCCCTTATACCCACTTCGTTTACAGCATGCTCTATGTAGTCGAGTACTCCATTAATAGCGTTTGGACTACTGATATTGTCGAAGAAATTAGTTACTCCTGAGTGTGCAAATAGTATTGAGCCCATTAATGCGGATGCGTATGCCTCGTCGTAGCCGAGCAGGACATCTAGAGCCCACCAAATTCTCTGTAGGTTCTGCTGGAAGTCTGTTGGCGGCTCGATTTTACCAAACCATGGACTCCCAGTTAATAAAAGACCGTAAAAGTGGGTGTGTGCACACTGCAACCCTGGAATGACCACGCTCTTCTTCCCAATAATAGATTCCTCCGCTGAATATTTGTCTCCACCGTCTCCAACTCCTACATCTACAATGAGTCCATTCCTGATCGCTATGTAGCCTCTATCAAGAACTCTTCTCTCAGGGTTCATAGTTACAACTAATGCCTCGCGTATTAGGACATCTACTTTTTCCCTCATAATGTCACCTTACAAATTAATAATTTAGTTTTATTTACGTAATAAATATTATTTTTAAGTGTTATTTCTACTTCGCTATGACTGAAATTACAGTTCCCCGTTTTACATCGATTAATCCCTTGTCAGTAATTCTAATTTCCGGTATTACGGGCAGCGAGACTAGTGAAAGCGTCATAAAGATTGATTCAAATACAACGCCGTGCTCACTGAGTTTACTTATCATGTGCTTGTAGCTTTCATAGACTACTTCAGGTTCTTCTATGCTCATTAGGCCAGCTAGTTTTAATGGTATTTCAGCTATTATTTTTCCCTTATCAACAACAACTATCCCACCTTGAATCTCCTTTATTCTCTTAATCGCTAATTTTACATCGTTAACGCTCCAACCAGCAAATATGATGTTATGTGTGTCATGAGCTATTGTTTGCGCCACACCACCCAGTTTAAAGCCAAGGTTTTGTATTAAACCAATGCTATAACTAGCGTTAGGTCTATGCCTATATAGTACACCAACATACATAATGTCTTTTTCAGGCAAAGGTTGTATTTTACCAAGGGAGACATATACTTCTTCAACAATGTGCTTGGTGAGGGCCGAGCCTGGTTGAACTCTAATAACATTGGCTTTAACCCAACCCTCCTCTACCTGGACTCTAGGCGTTATTTCAATTGTTTCAATTAATTTATCTTCTACTTTAACTGTATTTAGTGCATGAGTAGGGTACTTGTATTTATTAAATGTTTTAACCAGTTCCTTATTGTAGTAGATTAATTCACCATTGGCTACTACAGTTAATGCATCTATTTTCTCTAGTTTCCTGGATAAAACTATGTCGCCAAGCCTACCCGGCGCAATAATTCCAATATGGTCTTCTAAGTGTAGTCTAATCGCGGGATTTATTGTTGCCAATTGAATTGCTCTCACAGGGTCTAAGCCGAGCTCGATGGCTTTATTAATTATTCTATCCATGTGGCCTTTCTCAAATAAGTCAACTACGTTTACGTCGTCACTTACAAAAGCGCATAGCTTACAGTCCGTTTTCTTAACTAATTCAATAATTGATTCTAAATCCCTCCAAGCACTACCCTCCCGAATAAACAAGTACATTCCCCGCCAAGCCTTCTCATAAGCCTCCACAAGATTTGTTGACTCGTGATCGCTCAATATTCCAGCGGATACATATGCATTTAACTCCTCGGAATTTAGTAGTGGCGCGTGTCCATCTACAACCATGTTGTTATCATAAGCTATTTTTATTTTATCGAAGACTTTCCAATTGCCATTTAATACACTGAGGAAATCCATTACTTCTCCCAATCCAATAACTTGATTCATCTTCATAGCTAATATGAAATCCTCTATTGGAAATCCATTTGGTGGAGTTTCTAAACCCATTGAGGGGTCTGTAGGTGGAACACAACTAGGTACTTCGAGTAGTATTTTTAGTGGTGTTTGTCTAGAGGTCTCAACGAATAATTTAAATCCCTCCAATCCGAGAACGTTTACAACTTCATGAGGGTCCGCGACCACTGTTGTTGTACCGTGTTTCAAAGCTATTTTTGAAAATCCTATAGGGTCAAGCATACTAGACTCTATGTGTATGTGTGAGTCTATGAATCCCGGTAATGCGTAGAATCCAGCTCCATTTATCACGAGGGTTTTATTACCCCTGTACCTGTCAACATTGCTGTCTTTTAAAACCCCTGCAACTCTAAATCCCTTTATTAAAATAGCTGCGTTTTCAAGTATGTTGCCTGTGTTAACTTCAACCAAGTTGATGTTCGAGATTATAATGTCTGCGGGTTCTAAACCCCTGGCAACTCTTATAAGTGTTATTCTCTCGTCTGGATCGTACTTTGTAAAATATAAATTCAAAAAGTACACCATGTGCTTTTATGGAAAAAATAAATGAGGGGGTTTAAAAACCTAGTTTTATTGATTGTTTAGACAACGGGCCACTTCAAATCCGGGGTTTTACAAATGCCTGCTCTCTCGTAGAGGCTCCAAGCGGCTTTTTCAGCCTCCTCTAAGACTTCCTCCTCTTTCACAGTGAGTACTTTTCTATTAAACATTATGAGTCTACCATCTACAATACTGTGCTTTACATCGTGTCCGCTTGCAGTATAAACCAAGTGGGAGACGGGGTTATTGAGTGGGTGTAGGTGGGGTTGCCAGTAATCCACAATGATTAGGTCTGCTCTCTTACCCTTCTCAATGCTGCCAGTTAAATGGTCAATCATGAGGGCTTTTGCACCCCTAATAGTCGCCATTTCCAATACATCTTCAGCTCTAATAGCGTCTGGTCTCAGGGTTCTAAGTGGCTGTAGAAGGGCTGCGTGTTTCATCTCCCTCATTAAGTCATATGTATTATTACT
>JAPWUD010000036.1 GCA_028275705.1 Desulfurococcaceae archaeon
CTCGGTGATAGTGGGCCAATATACTCGAGTATGATTAGTACAATGGATTACGCTAGGCATAGAGCAGTAGGATTGAAAATGGTTGATGCTAATAGAACTATTTACTATGGAGATCCAAGTGAATTACTTAGACTAAAGAAGAGTAGAGGCTATATTGTCACATGGCACCCAGTCTACTATGACCTCGAGAAGAGGGGGTTTAAGTCTATCTACAGCCCCGACGACTTAGACGTTCAATTCTGCTGTACTCTAGGTGTTTCAAACACAGTGGATGATAGATTACGGAGAATTATACAGAGGGATTTTCAAGCGGCATTATCTAGCTATGAGAAAAACCCTGAGAGGGGGCTCGAGTACTATGCATCTATCACGGGTATAGATCTAGCTATTCTAAAGACTGCTGTGAGTGAATATAGAGTTGTAGATGGCTTGAATGGTAGTGTTGTTGATGAATTAATGAGTAGTTTTGCACCATTAGTGCCTGCAAGAGATGTTTATAGGAGTGCTATACTCGAGGACGATATTGTTTAGCAAAACTTAAAGCATATGGTTGTCCTCAAGGTATTTAAGCCGACATGGTCACTATGGTGCTGTACTAACGAGTATTGGCCTAACTAATTTAACTCCTTTTAATGACTCTATTGAGCCAATTAGTTTCTTCAACGAGTTGCTATCTCCTTTCACAGCTATTGCTAGTAGGCAGTTTTCTCTATCTAAGTGTATGTGCATAGTAGCCGAGATCGAGTCTAAGTAGTTGTGTTGAATATCAGTCAATGCCTCGTCAATTCCTCTAACCTCGTGGTTGTACAATACAACGATCACTCCGGATACAAATCCACTAGTCCTCCACTCGTGCTCAACAATATAGACTCTCAAAGCCTCCTGGACTATCCGCGAGAAATTAGATACTCCAAGCTCATTCATTAAATCCAATAGCCTCACAGCTAGATCTCCTGGCAAGTAGACGCCAATCCTCATTGGAGGAGAACCACTCAATTCAAAACCACCCTTGTTAAACATTTAATGCAAGCCACTATTAATATATGTGGGTGAGAAATTGATCCACGCGTTCAAAGTACCGAAAGGGTCGAGTATACTGGAGTACCTGGAGAGAGTAATACGTGAGAGAGGATTGAGGAGTGGAGTTATACTGGGTATTGGTGGATTAGAGAGAGTTGAGTTGGGATATTACAACCCAGAGAGGGGGGTATATGAGAGAGCAGAGTATAGAGCTGGTGAAACAGTATTAGAGGTGACGTCAATGACTGGAAACTACTTAGTGAAGCAAGATGGATCTATTAGCATACACATACACGTAAACATAGCTACAAAGGACTATGTGAAGGGTGGACACTTAGTGAGTGGAGTTGCAAATCCATTCATAGAGGTATTCCTCATCGAGGCTAATATAGACTTATCAATTATATTTAGCCATAGATAACTCAAAACTCGATCTATGCAGAGTGAAGGATTCTGGGGATAACGGGTTAGTTAAAAATAACTTAACTAATACACCCGGACTCTACTAGTTGATATATTTTCTCACGTATTGACGTCGCAATAGTGTACCTCTCAATTAGTGGTGTCTCTTCATCTACTAGTATCTTAGACTTCTCAATCCACACTGGCAACTCTAATGGACTACACTTACTTAGTAATTTGAGTAGTATGGGTGTATAGTTGGATGAAACCTCCTCAACCTCCCTCCTGAATAGCTCATCTAGTGTCTTTACAGATACGAGAGTATTCTCAGTCAAATTACACACCGATAGCTGAATCCAAAGAGCCTTGTTTATAAAACGGGATTTACGGGATTACCACGTATAGTGATCTACCACGGTGCTCTATCACAAGGTATTACTTTAAATTAACAATCTAGGTATCGGCACTGAAACCAATGGTTCTAAACCAAGCGTTTCAATCAATTCCATCTCCGTGCTCTACAATGTATTCAAGGCGAATGTGGTTTTAAGCGAGAAAGCTGTTTCTTATAGCCTGGGCGTATTCATAGCCTTTAATGTATGCTTTAATCGAGGACTCTACTACCCTAGCTGGGAGTACTTTTCTTACTGCCTGCTCTACTTTGTCGTGGCTGAATATATTTGAGACTGCGTTGAGTGATCCAAGCATCACCATGTTAATTGCCCTTGGATTACCCAGCTCTATGGCAAGCCTTCTCGCCGGGATTATAATGGTCTTGGATTCTAGCTTCTTAATTAACTCTATTGCTTGATCTCTCGTGTTAAATGGGTTTTCAACACTTAGAGTGTATGGTGGTCTATACTCATCAGCAACTAATGCAACACCACTTGGTTTTAAGTAGTGTATGTTTCTAATAGACTCCACGAGCTCTAATCCAACTAGATAATCTGCCTCACCAGGTGTGAATTTAGGTGTGTAGACTCTACTACCGACTTGAACATAGCTCACGACACTGCCATACCTCTGGGCCATTCCAAGTGTTTCACCTGTTCTAACGGAGAGACCTGACAGTACAGCTGCTTCTGCTAAAACTCTCGCTAGTGTTAAACCACCCTGCCCTCCGACAGACGCTATGAGGATCCTAATCACCAATCAGATCACCCCATTTGCTTTATAGCATTGTATGGGCAGAACCTAGTGCATAGTCCGCATCCATTACAATCCTCCTGAATAATCCTTGCTCTACCACCCTCCATAACTATGGCTGGGCAGCCAGTTACAACTAGGCATGCTTTACAACCCTTGCAGAGCTCTACGTCCACAGTATACCTTGTTTTAACACCTTTCAACCTAGCCTCTAGTAGTGCGCATGGATGCCTGGAGACAACTACTTTAACACCTGGCTTATCAATAAACTCCTCGAAAACCCCTACTAGTTCATCGTAGTTGTATGAGTCTACAATTCTAAGTTCATCAGGGTTTACTGCCTTAACTAACTCGTCTAGGCTAATAGGCTTTAAAATCCTACCCGTCTCACTAGTACTCCATGCTGGTGTGGACTGGTGTCCGGTCATTGCGACGACACCATTATCAACCACTATGACTAGTAGGTCTACTCTCTTGTTTACAGCCTCTATCAATGACTGTAATCCAGCGTGGTAGAGCGTTGAATCCCCAATTACTGCGACTACAGGCTTATCATAGCCGGCCAGTTTCAACCCCATAGCCATTGACACACTAGCACCCATACTGTGTTCAGTCCAAAGCATGTCGATTGGTTTGTAAACTGATAGTGCATAGCAGCCAATATCGCCAATTACAGGTACTTCGCTTAGCTTAAACCCCTTCTTCGAAATAGCTCTCTTTAAAGCCAGAAAAGTAAACCTATGTGGACAGCCAGGGCATAGTGGTGGTGGCCTACGAGGGGTTTTATGTGGACTACGTGGTTGATCTCTTTGCTTTAAGCCAAGTGCATTTAATACGATAGACTTATCTAGCTCTCCCTCAATTGGTAAATGCTTAGTTGTTTTACCACGTATTGGTATAAATAAGCCAGCATCATAAAGCACTGTCTTCAAGTGTTGCTCAATGTACGGATCTAGCTCCTCAACAACTAGGATCTCTCTGCAACCCCTAATATTGTCAAGGATAAATCCTCTTGGAAACGGATGTAGTAGTCCAAGCTTAAGTACCCTAGCGCTTAGAGAATACTCCTCCACAGTCTCTAGTACATAGTTGAGTGCAGCACCCTCAGTTACAATGCATAATTCTCCAGCACCAATAACTTTGTTTAATCCGAGTTTTGCAGACAACTCCTCGACTCGGGCTAATCTACTATTAAGCCACTTATGCCTCTCAAGATTCCAATCCATACCAGCCCTTACAAATCTCTCAGGGTTTTTACTAAAACCCCTACCCTTACGAGGCTGCTTTATCTCTCCAAGTAAGACATCTCCAACAGTGTGGCTAACCCTCGTAGTAGTCCTCAATAATACTGGTAAACCAAGAGCCTCACTCAACTCTACACTTGCAACAACGTAGTCTTTAGCCTCTTGGGGGCTTGAAGGAGATATTAATGGTAGTTTAGCTAGCTCACCATACCACCTACTATCCTGCTCTGTCTGAGTGGTGTGAGGCCCTGGATCATCTGCAACATATACAACTAATCCACCATCAACACCTGAGTATGCAGCGGATAATAGTGGATCTGATGCAACATTCAAGCCCGGAGCCTTCATCGTTGACATCGCTCTAGCTCCACTTATAGCTGCACCAATAGCCACCTCAAGTGCTACTCTCTCATTGACGCTCCACTCTACGTATATATCGAGGTCCCGTGAGTACTCTTGTAGAGTCATAATAACCTCACTTGATGGTGTACCAGGATAACCAGTGACAATGTATACTCCAGCCTCTAATACACCTCTAGCAATAGCTTCATTACCCATTAATGGCAACCGGGTACCAGGCTCTGCGAGTAGACTCATGGGGGTGAACACCATGTTAAATACTTGTGGTACAAGTAAATAAACGAGTCTAGCGAATGGTAGTGTATACACGTGTAAACTATAATACTCCATTCTATGTGAATTAAAAACGGGGTTTCAATTGACTAAGAGGATACTTGTCTCCGAGGAACTATATAGGAAAATCTCGAGACAAGTAGGTCTCGGGGAGTATAAATTAAAGCTAGGTAGATGGGTTATAAAAAGAGAAGTTGGTGTAATAATTGGCTGTACGGGTAAAGATCAGGGTTAAATCTAGATCGAGTAATAAATCCCTAGAGATCACTATACTAGTGAATGGCGGGGCAGAGAGCACTAAGCCATGTATCGTCGTCGATGAAGATGCAGCTAGAGAACTTGGTCTATGGCCTATTAGCCATGGTAGAGTTCCTGAAGTCGAGGAAGCCTGTGACCGATCTAGAAATAGTTGTGATTAGTTGTAAGTAAATGTGAATACGTGGTTATTCTTCTGCGTGTGCTGTGTGAATCGCTTTATAAATCTAGTTTACTAAATGGGGGTCACTGATGAGTCTCCCTGTGAGGGCTACTGTGACCGCTAGAGTAGAAGCGGTCACTCCCAAGGGAGATGAGGGATTATTAATAGAGTTCTTGAAGACATATCGTGACTCGGTACAGCTAGTTATAAATGAGATTTGGGATTTGAGTGAAGCACCATCGTGGACAGAGCTACACACTATGTTCTATAGTAGATTAATAGGGATGGGCTTTAGAGCGCACCATGTATCAGAGATATATAAACGAGCCAAGGAAGTCGTTGAGTCAACAAGGAAGAATAATGGATCAAGGCCATTACTCAAGAAGCTAACAGCTAGAATACACACTCTAGACTATAGACTAGACCTGAATACGAAGACAATTAAGATAGCAGTACTACGTGATAAGTGGGTTGAGTTAAAGCTAAAGTGGTACAGCTATCTCGATAAGTACCTCGATGGCTCCTGGAGGCCCGGCGAGATACTAGTAAGCTATAGACATGGGAGATTCTACGTCTACATAGCGTTCCACAGAGACGTGGTATTTAGAGAGCCTCAGGCAATTATGGGCATAGACTTAAACTTCAACAACATAACATACACTATTATCAATTTAAATAGTGAATTAGTCTCAATAGGTGTAATACCATTCAGGGGTCTCAGTAGAGCACTACACTATAGGAAGCTAGCTGAGAAGCTACAGAAAAAGCATCCAAAGAACTGGAGGTTCTTGAAGTGGGCTAGGAGGGTTAGAGCTAGGTGGCTTAATAAGGCAAGATACATTCTAGTAGACACGGCACACCACGTCTCGAAGAGACTTGTAGAAATAGCTAGAGAGTACAACGCTGTAATAGTCTTCGAGGACTTGGAGAAAATAAAGGAAAACAATAATGGTGGTAGGAAACTATCGTGGATGAAGCCAATGTGGTGCTATAGGAGGATCCAGGAGTACACGGAGTATAAGGCGTTGATAGATGGCATTAGGACAGTATATGTCAACCCAGCGAGAACATCTAGAAAACCACCTAATGGCAAGAAGATAAAGTTCATAAACTACAGGTTTGTAGAGCTAGGAGACACAGTAACATCGAGAGACGTTGTAGCATCATGGAATCTAGCACTGAGGGGTTTAAAGCGGATGAGGGGCTCAAGGGTTAAGTGGAGCCCCAATAGCCCCCGCAATGAAGCAGTGAAAACCCGAGCCAAGCGGGGGAACCCCGAGGCAAAGAAATACTTAAAAATAACTATAGCTATCCACAAATAATCGCCTCGGGGAAACCCTCCTTTATAGGTGAAGCAGTTGTAATCGAGGACTAGGTAGAGCTGGAACTAATCGGCGAC
>JAPWUD010000025.1 GCA_028275705.1 Desulfurococcaceae archaeon
ATTTGCTTTAATACTAATGAAGTAGCTTGAGAGTGATCCATGCAGAATACTGTGGCCAGCCTCATGATATACGAGTGCTCTTAATTGTTTTTCACTCAAACCCCTGCACTTCTCGTAGTCTATGTGTATTCGAGGCCACCCAGACCATGCATCATGCGATACGGGGTAGTCGCCGATCAGTGGAACACCTATCTTAATTGCTTCTCTACTTAACTTCTCCTGCTTTACAAGTGTGGATTCATATACATAGACTTCCAAATAGTCAGGGGTTTCACCAAGATCTCTATAAGCAGTTGAAAGAATTTCAACAACTCTATCTAAGAACTCCCTATCTATAGCTCCTAGGATATGGAAGTATACTGCCTTACCTCCTATATTGACCCTTATTATTTTCTCGTTAATCATATGGTTTCACAATAGTTGAATACTCGTCCTTTATGCCCGTGTCTCCTCACAGGGTTTAATCAATGCTTTTGACAACTCTCAGTACTTCGTCATTGGATAATTTAACTACACTAAAGTACTCTTTGGCAAGCGTCTTTAAACTATCATTTTCTCCCTTAATCATTACAACTAATAGGCTAGAAGAAGTCTTTTTCAATCCCTCTCTAATAGGTCTCTCAATTACTCTGTCAATACCATCAGTAACTAAGACAATGCTCGACTCTTTAACACCATGAACTTGTATATCCATTAATGCTGTAACAACAGCTCTCGTAATATCTGTTCCACCAGCACTCTTCATTTTTGCAATGTACTCAAATAACCTAACTGCACTCCGCGAATCCGGGCTTCTGCCAATGTAGTGTAGTCTGTGTGGTTGACTATCAAAAAACCTCACGTAGAAAGGCCTCTTCTCTCTTAAAGCCTTAGTGTATAATGCGAGTGCAAGTGCCTTGGCCCAAAGTATCTTCTCACCCTCCATACTACCGCTCTTATCTACGAGTAGGTATATTGGACCACTTGATTCAACAATGTATTTTGAATAAAGGAGTAGCCTACCTTGAACTAGTTTAAACAAGAACAATTCATCATCCAAGAACACATCTCTAGGTACAATCCTCTCGAAGTCAACACCAATTTCATACCCCCTCTTCTCTCCTCTCTTAGACCTAATATCCCTCCTAGACCTCGAAAATCCATACTCCCTAATACTCATCAATGCATTCAACAAGAGCTTTATATCAGCGTCTTTAGCGAGTTTAATTAAGTCCAATGCGTAATCCTCCATTGACTCAACACTAATTGTTCCGGGCTCAGACCCCTCTAAAGCACTGCGTATTCTAGATAATTCCTCTACATCGCTTAATACATCTGCGACTAAATCCTCGCTAATAACCCTTGAGTCACCCTTTTGTCCCCCACGGGGCTTTAATCCCTGCTCTAAACTATCCCTACTAGCATATATCTTGGATAGAATTATCGCTGCAGCAACACTACTCATGAAGCTATCTAGTATAGTCTTAGCTCTTAGTTTAATGCCGCTTGTTGTTCCGAGTATAGACTGTATTATCCTAAGACTCTCAACTCCACTACTCTCTCTTAGTACTGGGGCTGGAAGGTATAGTGTATAGTATGTATCTATAGCTATCAATGGATCTATGTATAGTTGCCTACTACGCGAAATAATCCTAGTTAACCTTGCTACTCTACTGCCCCTATACTTCACTATTGGGGATGAATAGTCCACTCCAGCAAGTGCGCCGATCTCTTGTTTACTCATGTAATAACCCTCTCCTTGATCTCCTCGACTACTTCCTCTACATCACTCAGTAGCTTCTTCGCCTTTGACACAACTTTATCGTCTGGTGACGCCTTAATGATCTTTTCTAGTTTATCACGTGCTTTTTCAAGACCCCTTAAGTACTCTAGTAGCCTTGGGTCAAAACTACTCGTCTTAGCTAGGTAACTCCGTACCTCGCCTATATTGGCCTCCAACTCTTCTAGTTCTCGGAGCATTCTCTCCCTTGAGCCGACTTCTTCAAGGAGTACTATGAATACTTTCTCAGCGTCTTCTCTACTACTCGGTGCAACGTACTTTAAGACAAATAAGTCTTCTTCACCTGCAGTATTCCTATTTTTCAGTAGTGCATGGGCTGCAATAACCTTGAGGACTTTGCCCTTTCTTCTATCTGTTAAGTGTACTCCTTGGTCTTCCAGTATAGCGTATATTCTAAGTATTGTTGGCTTAACCCTTGAGATGTCGATGCCTAGCACGTATGGGTATATATTCTTTAAATCGCTCATTGAGAGGACAGGGGTTGTTGCTCTATAGCCTTCTCTCTCAATAGCCCAGGATGCATCAAGTAGCTTACCCCATTTATCCTCCCCTACTGGTTTAACGAAGTGTCTCAGTAGGAATCTATCATAAAGTGCTTGGTACTCGGGTTCTTCTGGGACATTGTTACATGCAGCTATGAGAGTCCATAAGGGTACATTTATCTCGTTGTATCCATCGTAAATAACCCTCTCGTTTAGCAGGGTTAATAGGGTATTTAGTATAGCTGAGCTAGCATTGAATACTTCATCTAGAAAAGCTATTTCCGCCTCAGGTAGCTTGTTCTTAGTAATCCTAACATATTTACCCTCTCTAAAAGCATGAATATCCAGCGGCCCAAGTAATTCATCTGGCTCTGTATACCTAGTCAACAAGTACTTGAAAAACCTAGCCTTCAATAAATCTGCAGCTCTTCTCGCTAGTGCGGATTTAGCGGTTCCTGGTTCGCCGATTAAAACAGCATGTTC
Source organism: Desulfurococcaceae archaeon (assembly GCA_028275705.1). Taxonomy (GTDB): domain Archaea; phylum Thermoproteota; class Thermoprotei_A; order Sulfolobales; family Desulfurococcaceae; genus UBA285. The sequence continues at coordinate 2,746 of JAPWUD010000025.1, forward strand.
TCCAGTCATTAAGGCAAGGGTTAGAACGAGGGCTTCTTCTTCTCTACCAATGAATGGCTTCTCAAGCTCTGATTTAAATAAACTAATTAATCTACTATGTTTTTCAATATCTCTCTCAGACAAAGAAAACACCAATGGCGAATACTTTTAACCCCGTCCCCGGGGATTATAGTGTATATTTATACCTATATTTATTTGTAGGGGTCTCCAGTATCCATGAATGAGTGGAATACATACATATTAGTAATTGAAGTGGGTAAACAAGTAGAGCTAAGTATACGTGGTAAAATAGTTGGAATCGAGCCTGGATTATACCTCTACATTGGATCAGCCCGGAGTCCGGGTGGTGCATTACCGAGGGTTATGAGACACATTTCTAAAGTCAAGAAGAAGAGGTGGCATATAGACTACTTGACCATGGAGCAGGGAGTCTATATATTGGGCTTCTTCTTGATTCAATCAATTAGAGGGGACTGCGAGTCTACGTTATCCAGGCTACTTGCTATGGAGTACCCCTACATTCCTGGTTTTGGATCTAGTGATAAGCCAAGTGATCCATCGCATTTATTCATATGTAGAAGTGAGGTTTTAGACTGTATTATTGGAGTATATAGCATTGTTGAGAAAGCTAATTGCACGGGTGAATTAGTTTTCGTCGATAATGGTGCGTTAATATGATTGATAAAGCCAAGTATAATACTGAGTGCTGTAATGCATTACACTACCTGCATGAACTAATGAGGGATATTGAACTCTACTTCGACCATGGCTACTTAAATAGTGAGGGTATTAAGTTATTAAATCAAGCGATAAGGATTATAGTAGAGCACTGCCCAGAGTACTCGAGATTAGCACGTAGCGCTAGGAAGTCGAGGGATTTGAGAGATGTTGAAAAACTACTTGTAGTTGTCCATGATGCGTGCTATGAGGATTCCGCAGCGTCCACTTGATCAATAAGGTTTATTAACCCTTAACATTGTTGCATACCCTTGACGTATTCGAGTCCGAGTTGAGCGTAATGGGAGAAGAAAATAAATCGGGTGGGAGCGCCTCAGCTCCTAAAAATATAATTGATTTAAAGCCAGGAATGGAGAATGTAAGTGTTAGAGTTAGAGTGTTGAGTACATCGCCGCCGAGGACAATAGATACGAAGAAGGGTTCTAGAACAATAAGTAATGCAGTTGTTGGAGACGCTACTGGGAGAGTAGAGGCTGTACTCTGGGGAGAGAAGTCGACAGCGCTTAAAGAGAACCAAGTCGTGGACATACAGGGTGCATGGGTAACAGAGTATAGGGGTAAAGTCCAGTTAAATATTGGTAAAACCACGAATATAACGCCTGCACCAAGCGATAGTGTACCAGAGGAAGTACCTGAGACCGAGCCCAAGGCTACGGGTGGGGGGAGACCATTTAGGCCTCCTAGAAGGGGGTTCCAGAGGAGGGGAGGGAGAGGTGGTGGATTTGAGTAGTAGTGAAGGACACGAGCATAAGTATGAATTAAGTAAGGAGACCCAGGAGAAGTATAACGCTATCAAAGACTTAAAGCCAATGCACAAGGGAGACTTCATTGGAGTAGAGCAAGACAAGTTCTATGTATCACTAAGCGAGGAGGAGGTCTACGAGTTGTCCCCACTAGCCTACTATGTATGGGCAATGTGTGATGGAGAACACACAGTTGAAGACATGGCCAACGACATCTCACAGAATGCAAACATAGAGTTCAATAGAGTAGTAGAGCCGCTAATCATAGTTCTAGATGAAATGAAGAAAGTTGGTCTCGTGGAGTACTAGTTGTTTAAACAAAGTAAACTACGTATCTAGATTTTTCAAACTTCAAACTTCTAAATCTTCGTAGACTCATTAATTTAAACCCCCTACAATAATTAGTTAACCATGGGATGACCGGAGACTCCAATACCGATTGATGCGGATACTCCACCCCTGCGGGACCACTAGTATTAATTATAACAGAGTTAAGACCTGTGAGCAAAGCCAACAAGCTCCTCAATTGATTCAACACCCTGGACTTCAAGCCATTTACGGAGTCCCGCTAAAATATCTCCAACAATCCCTCTATTTCTGAGAAAACCACTACCAACTTGCACCGCTCTCGCACCCGCTAGAATGAACTCCGCGGCATCCCTCCAGCCCGATACCCCTCCACAGCCGATTATTAAGGCTCCGTACTCTCTGTAGACGTCGTAAACAACCCTAATTGCTATTGGCTTAATTGGCGGGCCAGATAAACCACCATACTTATTAGATAATACGGGCTTAGCGGAGTATACATCTATATACATAGCTTTAATAGTGTTGATCAGTGTTAAGCCAGCCGCACCGGCTTCTAGCGCTCTACCAGATGATTCAATAACTTTATCGCTAAAGCCTAGTTTAGCTAATACTGGTATTTTCAATACAGATACAACATCTCTCACTACTCTATAAACCATGGATGGATCTGCGCCAAGCTCTAGTCCAAAGCCCCTGACATGGGGGCAGCTTAAATTCAGTTCAACCCCGCTGGCACCACACTCTTCCGCTTTAATTGACACCTCCACGTATTCGCGTGAATCCCCACCACCAACACTCACAATAATTGGTCTTCCAAGTAGCCTAGCTCTCTCAACCATGGGGCATATGCCTTTCACACCAGGATTTGCCAATCCAACAGCATTTAAGTAGCCACCGTTATCTAGCTCGATGAGTATTGGTGGTGGATATCCTTCACGAGGTTCAAGTGTAATAGTCTTCGTTACAATACATGAGAAACCATACTTTACCAGTATGTCTACGTGCACTGGTTCAGAGCCGAGTATTCCACTAGCATTTAGTATTGGGTGTTCTAGGTTTAAACCAAGTATTCTAATACCTAAATTAGCCAAGTATATGATACACCTCACTACACTTAAATACTGGTCCATCGAGACACAGGAGTTTTGGAAGCGGTTTCAACAAGCAACTACCACAAGCGCCTAGACCACATTTTACCATTGTCTCTAGTGATACGTACGAATTCTGTAGGCTTCTAAAAGTATAGCAGACTTCTCTAAGCATTTGATTAGGCCCCACACTAATTACTAAACTCCACTTAAAACCGCTTCTCTCCACTATCCTCCTCACTAAACTAGATGCCTTACCACAATAGCCAATAGTGCAGTCCTCTGTTGCATAATACACTTCCCCTAACCCAACCGCGTACTTTCCTATGTTAAATAACATATCGCCCCTCCTAACACCCCACACAACATCAACAATGCATCCATTCTCAACACACTTCCTCGATAAAAAGGGTAGTGGCGCGATCCCAGAGCCTCCCGCTACGAATAATACTCTATCGTATCCACTGGTGACAATGCCATTTCCAAGAAACCCTTTAACCCCGAAAAACCCATTTCGATCCCTTAATCCACGAGTTCCATCTCCAACTACTTTAAATATTATTGACAATGTATAATCCCCTGCAGTATAATCCGATATAGACATAGGTACTTCATCCAGTCCCGGAATCCATATATTAATGAATTGAAGAGGCTTCGGCTCTATACGAGGAGGCTCTAGTAGCTTGAATAGAGCTCTATAGTAGCTAGAGCTTAGTTTTTCAACGCTTATTTTTAAAGCAGGTATTAGCAAGCACTACACCTTATTAAAAGACCTTATGTAGTTAACTATTGATGCATATGTATCCGCGTCGATGTATCCACCGAGATATAGTTCTCTAAACAACTCTATTGCCGTAGTTAATGACACTAGTTCTACTCCATGATCCCTCAACAGATGCCTAGCTCCCTGACCACGATCAACAACTGCAGCCGCTAAAACAGGTAATCCTCCCTCCTCCCTTAAGTTATTTATTGCCTTGAGAAATGAATTACCAGTCGTCACCACGTCGTCGACTACAACCACCCTCATACCGTGGACGTCGCCCTCGACGATCGATCCTGATCCATGCTGCTTCCTCTCCTTCCTAACATAAACTAGTGGTTTATTGGTAATGCAAGCTAAGTAAGTTGCAAGCGGTATGCCCGCAGTTTCAATACCAGCTATTACATCTACTCTATCCATGGGAATCCTAGATGCTAGCTCGGATACAACTCTCCTAGCCAATTCTGGGTAACTATAAAGCCTCCTCAAGTCTATGTAGAATGGGCTCTTAATCCCCGAGGACAGTGTGAACTCACCGATCTTCACCATACCGCGCCTGTATAATTCTACTGCAAGCCATGACATTCCACCCACCTCTCTCTCTGCGTTCTTGAAACATATTCAGCAGCTTTGCGGGGTGATTCAGACCTTGTAATCAGCCTACCCACTATCTCGTAGTCTGCACCCGCACATATAGCACTACCGGGCTCAGCACCCTGTACTCCAATACCTGGTGAGTATATCTTGAATTTAGACCCGAGGATTCTGCGCGCTATATTGATCAGTCTCGGTTTTGTAGCTGGCACTACAACACCGTGCACTTCATGATCAATCGCCACTCTCAATAGCTCTTCGAAGTGTTTGTCAATAAACCTCTCTGAATCTTTATGAGTCATTGAAGTAACAAGAATTAAGTGGAATCCGCGTCTTCTAGATTCACTTATTAACGCGTCTAGGGCTCCGTTAACACCGATGAATCCATGAGCTATAATAGCGTCGGCTCCATACTCCAATAGTTTTCTAGTAGTGTACAACATTACTTCTCCAATATCTGCTAATTTAAAGTCTACAATGACGGGTTTACCAGTAGACTCCTTAATCTCTCTAACTACAAAAACCCCCTCCTCTAGGATTAAAGGTAACCCGACCTTATAGCCCGCTGAGAAGTCACTTGTCTCAAGTGCTACATTTAGTGCACGTTTATCATTATTCCTACCAAACGGCGGATCAAGAGCCACTACGAGCAAGTGCCCTACTAATTTATACAACCCGGGTCTTTTAAATCCAGCGAGTTTAGTGAGTTATTTGATTAACTATATTACCTGTTGCTTCACCGCTACTAGTTATTTGGGTATTAGTGTTTTGATTTATACCTAGTAATTAATTAGGTATTTGCCATACTATGGAACGGGGAGCGCGACTTGCCTAAATACCTTATAACAGTGTCGGGTGAGATACCACTACGGTCTCATAGAACGAGGCCTAGGTTTTACCGGAGGCTAATTGAAAACATAGAGGACGCTGTAGAGAGGGAGGGTGGTAAATTAATTAAATCAGAGATACTGGAGGCTAAGATCCTACTAGAGAGCGATAGAGAAGTAGGAGTATTACTAGCCCACATATTTGGAGTTCATAGAGTTGGCCGCGTATTGGAGTACGAATTCCGGGATTTAAAAGACCTCGCAGAGTGGGTTGCAAAGAGCAGTATAGAGCGCGTTAGGGGCAAGAAGTTTGCAGTTAGAGTTAAGAGGAGTGGAAAACACTCATTTACCTCTATGGACGTAGCCCGCGAGGTTGGCTCACTGTTAAAGCCCTATTCTACTGGAGTAGACTTGGAAAACCCCGAGATAGTGGTAGAGGTCGAGGTGAGGGGGAATAAGGTCTTCCTGTACGAGGATTCATTAAGAGGGCCGGGTGGATTACCAATTGGTGTTGAGGGATGTGCGCTTGTATTGTTCTCAGGCGGCTTCGACTCCCCTGTAGCATCTTGGTTTACTGCGAAGAGGGGGGTTTTCGTCGACTTCCTACACTTTATACTTGGCTCTACTGAATCCACGTATTATGCATTTAAAGTAGCTCAGGAGCTTGCCTGTAGATGGCTCTATGGTTATAGACCCAAGTTCCTAATCGTAGACTTCCGCGATGTAGTAGCTGAGGTTTCGAAGAAAGTGGATTGGAGCTATAGGCAGATTGCTCTTAGAGCATTAATGTATATAGCTGCGTCTAAACTAGCTGAGAAATTGAACTATGATGTATTAGTTACTGGTGAGTCTATTGGGCAGACTTCGAGTCAAACACTTAGGAATTTATCGTCAATAGAGAGAGCAGTAAATTTAAGTAAACCAATATTGAGACCACTGCTTGGATTTGATAAAGAGGAAATTATAGAGTATTCAAGACGTATAGGTCTATATGATTTATCATCGAGAGTATTCGAGGCTTGTGCAATAGCGCCTACGAGGGTGGCTACAAGTGCTAGTAGAGAGGATGTTCTAAGGGAATTAGAGAAAATAGATTTAAACGTACTGTATAAGGTATTGGAAGCTGTTAGAGTATACGATCTACTTGCCTCTAAACCCGAGGAAGTGGTTCCAGAGAGCGATCTTGAAATAGACTTCATACCTGAAGATGCATTAGTTATTGATATGAGAAACCCTGAGTCTCGTAGAATTAAGCCTATTGAAAACGCTACTCCAATGGAGGAGGTTGTTTGGAGTACAATACCGCGCGATAAGGTCATAGTATTAATATGCAAAACAGGTAGCGCAAGCTTATTAATGGCGAAAACACTGCGTGAAAAAGGCTTTAAAGCCTACAGCTATAGGGGAGGTGCACTAGCTTACTTTAAGAAAGCATGTAGGGTGCAATAATATTGAATCTATTGGAATAGCATATATCATTTCTAGGTAAATACTCAATGTGCATGTAGTGTGATTTTATTATTGTCTAATTACCTATACTTTTATGAGGATTCACAATGAGCTTTAATATAATTATTACCCACGAGCAGGGTCTTGACAACTATAGGTTTGTTATGAGTAGACTTAGGAGAATAGGATTTGACTATGTTGTCGTGGATAAAGGCCCATCCATCATATTACTAAGAGTTGAAGACCCATACAGGGCAATTGAGCAGTTGAAGGAATCAATCCGCGAAGTCCCAGTTGTATATAGAGTTATACCCATCGACCTCGTTGTGGATCCCTATGTAGAGGTTGTAGCTGAGAAGGCGAAGTTTCTTGCTGAGCAAAAAATACCCGTTGATAAGACATTTAGAGTCACACTTCACGGTAGATTGTACTGGGCTGAGACTAAACTACCAGCACACACTATGGATGCTATTAAGGTAATTGCTGAGGGTGTTAATAGGCAGGTTTCGCTAACACACCCAGACTACGTCATATACGTGAGGAGCATTAAACTCTACCATAGGAGGAGATACGCCACTATAACTGTGACTACACCAGACAAGATCATTACATTGAAATCCGAGAAGCCGTAAATATTGAAATTAGCTACACAGCTTGTATAGCATTACTTTCCGCCCACGCTTAGTGTAGGGCTCTTCACAAACAACTCCATCTTTAACCATCGACTTAACTGCTTTATAGACTCCTCTCAATGAGTATTCATTATTATACCTCCATATATCGTATGCAGATGCCTTTCCAAACTTTTCAATAGTCTTTAAAATCCTCTCCCTTAGCTTACTCTTCCGTGGTGGAATTCTCGGTCTATAACCAATTGTTAGAACAGCCAGCGATTTACCGAGGCTTCTAGCTATGTGGAATCCCATTACAGATAAGGGGGCTGTATAAATACCTTCGCTTATGAGGAGTTTGAATGAATCCATTAATTCATCACTAGAAACCTCAACTACTTGTATATGCTTTACTTTCCTCAGGTAATCGGGTATAGTAGTGCCCTTTGAAAATACAGCAATGACGTCGAAGCCTGGTTCAGCACCGGCATTTCTAAGTTCCTCTAAACCCTTGGCAAGTGAAAAAGCCAGTACACCGGTTTTCGCAGGGACTACAATGTGCTCTATGTCTATCCTTGACTCAAAGATCTCGAATAAGATAGTTTTCAATCCTTCAATAGTTAATGCACTCATGTAGTCTATGTAAGTAGATATCGTGCTGGATTCTCGACACGTAGATATTTCACCGAATTTACTTATTTCAAATAAGTCTTCAATATCAACCTCAATGAGGTCTCTAATACAGTAAGTTGCCTTAGAGAACCCCCTTAGATAGTGTAGTATAGACTTTGTAAAACCAGGCTCATAGGATACCTTCACGCTTTTTATCCCTCTAGATTTCAAGTAACTTGCAATAATTGCCGATGCTCTATCAGCATAGCTACCCGTTGGATTGAAACGCTCGTTTTTTACGAGGACATTGTTGACTCTAAATATGGGAGTTAATCCTTCTCCACGGCTAACAACAGTCTCGAAGAACGGTAGTAGGGAGTAATATCTCCAAATCCCAGGTCTACGCGGATCTACTCTGAAACGTGGATTATCATACTTAATAATAGGTATACCACCGCAAAAAGGGCATCTAATTAAATAACCCAATTCACCTATTGATCTACCGCATACAGAGCACTCAATTAGTTGAGTCAATTATAACTCCTCTATTATCCATACTACTTTCTAATGAAGTCTATAAAATACTTGTATATTTTTACCTCACCAGTAATCTCGGGGTGAAACGTTAAAGCTATGAGAGAACCCTGTTCCGCCGACACACCCACTCTCCCTGCAACTGGGTGGTTTATGTATCCAGTAATTTTTGCCGGGGGCCAGGCCTCGTTGATTACCGGGGCTCTTATAAATGCCGCTTTAACCTCACCAATACCCTCTATATTAACTACTGCCTCAAATGAATCATTTTGCCTACCGAACGCATTGCGTACAACGCTAATGTTCATTAATCCAATTGTAAACTGCCCTGTTTCACCTACTACCCTATCCACTACCCTCTTAGCTAATAGAATAGACCCAGCACACGTGCCCATTATTGGCTTACCATCCTCTGAGAACTTAGTAATTGCAGGTGCAAGACCCCTATATTTCACTAAGCTAGCTATAGTTGTTGACTCTCCACCGGGGATTATGAGGGCATCCACCCTCTCTAGATCACTCGGGTTCTTTACGTAAATAGCTTCAATACCCATTTCCCTCAATAATTCAACGTGCTCTAGAAAGTCTCCCTGTAGCGCTAAAACCCCTACTCTAATCAAGTCACTCACCTCTAACCTGCATCAACTGCTCTGGCTTCAATGTTCTTATATCTATACCCATCATTGCCTCTCTCTCAGAAACCATTTTCTGGGCTTCAACAACAGTCTCGGGGTCATCGTAGAAAGCTGTAGCTAGAACTATTGCATGCGCTCTAGACTCAGGATCTCTGCTCTTAAATATACCGGAGCCCACGAAAACACCATCTGCACCAAGCCACATCATTAATGCAGCATCGGCTGGTGTCGCAATACCGCCTGCAGCGAAATTTACAACGGGTAGTCTACCTAGTCTACCCGTAAGTAATGCCAATTCGTAGGGTACTTTATTTTCCTTTGAGTAAATCCATATAGCCTCGTAGTCTCCACTAACGTAGTAGCCACGTAACATTGCTATATCTCTACTTACTATCTTCATGTGTTTAACGGCTTCAGCAACGTTTCCAGTTCCAGGCTCTCCCTTAGTCCTGATCATTGAAGCACCCTCATATATTCTACGAAGAGCCTCAGGTAGGTTTCTAGCACCATTAACAAATGGTGTTTTAAACAACCACTTATTAATATGTGCTCTCTCATCAACAGGGGTTAAAACCTCGCTCTCATCAATTAAGTCAACCCCGATCTCCTCGAGGAGTCTAGCCTCCTCGGTATGCCCAATTCTACACTTAGCAGATACCGGTATTGTAATAGTGTTCATCACGTCAATTATTACTTTTAAATCAGCAGTTCTTGCAACACCACCAGCAAGTCTTACATCATATGGAAGCTTGTCTAAAACCATTACACCAACAGCTCCAGCATCCTCGGCTATACCCGCTTGCTCGGGATTTGTAACATCCATGATCACTCCACCCTTAAACATAGAGATAAAACCATACTTTACAAGGGGTGTTGCTTGCCTTATGGGGTATGCATTTTCCCTAGCTCTATCTCTAGCTTCGAGGAATGAGTATATGAGATCTCTTATTTTCTCCAAGTAAATGTAGCTGTCCACAAGCTTCAACTAGTTCACCGTAAATGTATTGACCTAGAGTGGTTGTTAAGGATTATTGAACGTTCAATAGGTAAAAATACTATGTTGTTCTCCCAATAGGGAACACGTAGAGCACCATGTACTCTTCTCCAAGTCCAATTAACCTAGCCACTTCCTCGTCTTTGAATGCCCCTATAGCAACTGTTCCTAGTCCGAGCTCGGTAGCCGACAAGTATATATTCTGGCCTATGTGCCCTGCCTCCATGTATATGTATCTAAATCCCCTCTCACCATACCAATCTGTTGTCTTCCTATACCTCGCCACTATGACCATGTTTATTGGAGCATTTTTAACCCAGGATTGATCTAGGCATGCCTTAGCTAGTTCGCGGGAGTAGTCACCCTTCTTTAACGGTATTAAGCTATGTTCGTATTCACTATACTTGTAAATACCGGGCTCAACACCGGAAACTCTGCTCGCGAAGATAAATACCTCTACGGGATAAGTTGCTCCAGCCGATGGGACAACTCTCCTCTCTTCATTAATTAATCCATAAGCCGACCACAGGATCTGAGATAGTTCCTTTAAATCAATCTCCCCTCTCGAATACCTCCTCACACTCCTTCTCTTCAATAGTAATTGTGATAATGGTGTGCTTTTATCTGGATCTGGGAGTTTAATGCTCTCCATCTACACCACATGTACCTATATATTAAGTCCAACTTTAATCCATTGACAATGAGGAGGGGTATCAATTGAAGCTTCTGCTTTCAGATGTTTTATCAGAGGAAGCAATGAGAAACCTTGAGGAATACGTAGAGTTAATAACTAATGCATCAGAGAAATTCACAGAGGCTGTGCGTCTTTTAAATGACGTCAAAATTAGTGAATCTCAAAGTAGCTTTAGCCAAGTTGTAAGACTACTCGATCAAAGCGGTAGGTATAAAGCAACGCTAGAGGATGAAATTGCCAATTCGAGCCTAGACCCTGGATTCAAAGAGGAATTGCTATCGCTAATTAGTCAAATTGACGAAGTCGGTGACTTAGTTAAAGAATCTGCACGGGAATTTACAATTCTCCCATTCCTCGAGATACCCATACAGCTTAGAGAGGGTTTATTAAAACTAACGAGAACAGTCTCAGAGATGATAAGCGGTCTCTCTGAGTCAACTAAGGCGTTAATTATTGGTGAGTATAGTAGAGTAGACGCGTTCATCGAGAGACTTATAGAACTCGAGGAGAAAGCAGATGAATTAGAATTAAACAATAGAGCAATGCTACTATCCTTCAGTGAGAAGATAAAACCATACGCGCTTCACTTATTAATACATGACTTAAACTCAATACTCGAGAACACTGCAGACTCATGTGCGAGAACAGCTAGAAGAATAAAACTACTAGTAATAGCGTGGCTTGGCGGAGTCTCCTAGCCTTAGCTCCATTATTCATATGGATCGCTAAAACTACAGCCTCTATGGAATAAGTTAACTCTATGTGATGCATGTTTATTCTAAATAGTGGTTTTTCGAGGAAAGTAGAGTAAAAAGCGTTCGGCTTTCCTGATCTCGAAGGAAAAGGACTTTAGAATGGACATGTATTCTCGTGATCATAGCTTTGCTTATGCTATAGTTCTTTTATTTAAGTATTTTATAATATACATGGGGTTTGTATTGTATAGGCTTCTATACCCACTTAGGACTTATTTAATTGTCTCAGGTAGAGTTGGAGAAGAGGTCAATGTAATGACTGCGGATTGGTTGACCATAGTCTCCGCTGATCCATTTCTCATCGCAATTGCTATTGCTCCGACGCGCTACACGTATAAATTGATCAAGAAATATGGAGAGTTTGTTGTGAGTGTTCCAAGTGTGAATATGCTTAGAGATGTATGGATTGCTGGAAGTGAGCATGGACCTGGGAAGTTGTCGAGAACAG
>JAPWUD010000021.1 GCA_028275705.1 Desulfurococcaceae archaeon
ATGAAGGACCATGAAGAAATAGAGTCAGCAGACTTAAACCCTGTATTTGCCTATCCAAATGGTGCACTCGTAGTAGATGCGAGATTTATACTCAAAGGTGATAATCCATCAAAGTGAGAGGTGTTGAGATTGATGGAGGAGAAAGAAGTATTAAAGAAATCAGTAGTGCACGTAGCCGAGTTAATGGTTCTATCAGCTAAAACGGCTCCAAAAGCCCGGGGAGTAGACAACATAGAGTCAATTATTCTAACAGAGCAAGAGGAGCTAGAAGCACTTGCGGAGAAAATGGAGGAGCTTGCACCACTATATGGAGACTTCTTCAAGCGCGACGCTGAAAACGTGAGGAAGAGCGATGCAGTTGTCTTAATAGGGTGCAGAATAGTTAGTCTTGGATTAAAGAAACCCGAGGGAGCACCAATAGACCCTGACTTAGTGAACTCTATTGTCAACTTAGGAATAGCCATTGGTTCAGCAGTTAAAACAGCTTCACTACTCAACGTAGACAATAGAGTAATGTACTCAATAGGGGTAGCCGCGAAGGAGCTTAAACTACTCAACGCAGATGTAGTTTATGGAATACCGCTATCAGCTAGATCCAAAAACATATACTTTGATAGAGTGTGGCCGCCAAGGTAGTTCAGCCACCCATAAACTCTTGGACAATAACGACTTCACTACCCTCCACGACCACGTATTCTGGGTTTTCAACAAGCTTCCCATTTACGAGGACTATAAAGCCGGGGCTTTCCCCTATTTTTTCCTGGATCTTCTCGAGTATTCTCTTAACTGGGATTTTATCTCCTTCAAAGCACTCTTTGAATCCTTGTGGAATCACCTTAACGCAGATCACTCTCAAACCCTCGCTAACCACCAGATTTAACCGTGTAGACCACTACTTCGTCTCCACTCCTAACGGCATCTTCTTCCGTGATAACTACTCCATTGCGTAGAACAATGCACTCGGATTGCTTTAACCTCAATCTCTCCAGTAGGTTCTTGACTATGATTTCCTCATCCCCTAGTTCAATGATCTTATTTGCTTCCAGCACCTTTACCCTGATCAACGCTCCTGCACCTCAACGGGCTTCACATAGTAGACTATTCTCCCATCGTGGAAGTCCCTTATAACAGCTCTTGCCGCCTCCTCTATTAAGGGCTCTTTAGTCTTCTTATAGAACCAGCCCCTCATAATAGCTATTTCCTCGAGTATCTTCAAGGGCTCTTGGGCTTCAATTCCATATGCGTGGAGAAATGCCTGGGGGTTATGTCTTAAAACCCTCTCTATTAATAGTACTGCGGGGTTTACTGGGTCTTCGAGCTTTTCCGGTGGATAACCCCTAATAATTCTCTCAACAAGGTCTCCCTCCACTGGTAGTATTCCAGGAGTGTCGATCATGAGTATGTTTTTGTCAACTCTATAGAGTTGAAAGGTCTTCGTATAGCCCGGGCTACCTGGATATGGGCTTGTACTAGCAGAGTGCCTTCCCTTCAATGCGTTGATCACCGTGGACTTACCCACTTTTGGGTAGCCTATAACAGAGACTACTGCGGGGAGGGATGGAGCCGTCTTTTTAATAGTTGTTCTAAGCTTTACAGTACCCATTCTACGGGCAGCAGCTATGTAAACCGTAGAATACCCCTTCTCCTCGAAGTAGTTTCTCCAATCCACCGCAATGCTTCTTGGTATTAAATCACACTTGTTCAAGACTATGATGATTCTCTTTCCACGCCTCTCCGTTATTTTAACTAGTTTTTCGCTGAACGTGTTGAGGGGGTCTCTTGCATCTAGGATGTGTAGTACTACATCTGATCTAGATACAATCCTATCAATTTGCCCCCAGGATGCTAATATTATCCCCCCGGGGCTAGTTTTGGCTCCCCAGGTAGTCCTCAAATTTCAACACCTCGCTTGGCTCCATTATACTCAACCAGTCTATTTTGACCCCTGGCTCCAATGCTTTCTCCCCCTTTAAAACCATGCATATTAAATCAGCTACTTCATCAGGGTTTGAATAGCTTGTGTCAATTTCGTAGACTCTGTGCTCGCCGAATGCACTCGCAGCATTACTTGCCACTACTCCAATAATCTCTGCTAGTACGTTTTCATTGATCTTCCTCCGGTCCCAGTTTCTACTCGAGAGCCTCTTTTCGAGTATTAGTGGGTGAGCTCGGAGTATGAATACTTTGTCTACGAGGTCTGGTGGTATGATCTCCGGGTAGTGCGTGTTGACTACAATACCACTAGTCTCAGAGGCTAAACCACGTAGGTAGTTAACTAGTTTATCTTCATCAACCACGTAGGTTTTTCTATCTTGATCATATGTTAGTATAAACCCCTTCTCTAAGGCTAGTTCACTTAGATTAATAACTCTAACGTTACACTTCTCCGAGAGAAGCCTTGTCACAGTGGACTTCCCAGTTCCCGGGGTTCCAGCGATCACTATTAATTTACCCAGAATTAACCCACCTCACTCTCTGCATTAAACATGGTTTTTAATCCCTTATAGACTAATAACATGTTTATAGTGGTGTATGTACATTGGCGTTTAAACACATTGGTGAAATAGCATACGTCATACCGAGGCTCAGAACAGGTGAGGAATTACTCTCAGTAACTACAAGCGTCTGCCCATACTGCTACCGTGTACTACCAGCAGTTATTGTTGAAAGAGATGGTAGAGTCTACATTAGGAAGGTTTGCCCAGAGCATGGTGAGGTGGAGGAGCTATACTATGGGGATGTGGCATTCTATAAGAGGGTTTTAGGGTTCCACGAGGAGGGGAGGGGTACTAGACACGTATATACACCCGCCGTAACTACCTGTCCATTCAATTGTGGACTATGCTCTATGCATAAGCAACACACTGCACTAGTGAACTTAGTTGTGACTAATAGGTGTGATCTAAGCTGCTGGTACTGCTTCTTCTACTCCGAGGCGGCTGGATACGTCTACGAGCCTACACTGGATCAGATAAGGGAGATGGTTAGGAGTATTAAGAAGCAGGGTGTCACGATAGCTATACAGCTTACTGGTGGAGAGCCGTTGATTAGAGAGGACTTAGTCGAGATCGTTAAGTTAATGCGCGATGAAGGCGTTAGGCACATACAGTTAAATACCAATGGATTGAAATTTGCAAGGCTGTTCCTCGAAGACCCAGCGGAGGCGATTAAATACGCGAGAGAACTCAGAGAGAACGGTGTTAACACAGTCTACTTGAGTTTTGACGGTGTATCCCCTAGAACAAACCCTAAGAACCACTGGGAAGTACCATTTATACTCGAGGTGTTTAGGCAAGCCAAGATGACTAGTATTGTACTGGTTCCAACGGTAATTAAGGGTGTAAATACAGATGAACTGGGGGATATTGTTAGGTTTGGAGCTAGAAACATAGACATTATTAGAGCAGTGAACTTCCAGCCAGTTAGTTTAACTGGGTTTATGAAGAGATTTGAGAGGGAGAAGTACAGGATCACTATACCGGAGGTTGCAAAGTTAATTGAGGAGCAAACGGGGGGAGAGGTCTCGCGTGAAGACTGGTTTCCAGTGAATGCGAGTGCGGTGTTCTCGAGGTTTATTGAGGGTTTTAGTGGTGAATTCAAATTCGAGATGTCTAATCACCCAATATGTGGTGTTGGAACATACGTGTATGTTGAGAGGAGTGGTGAGGGGTTGAAGCTAACGCCTATAACTAGGTTTATTGATGTTGAGGGGTTATTGGAGTATCTGCGGGATAAGTGGGTGGATCTAGTTACAGGCTCTAGTAGGTTGATCGCGGGGGTTAAACTACTATATACTATTAGGAAGTTTATTGATGGAGAGAAGGCTCCAAGGGAGTTCGATATCTACAAGTTGCTCTTCAATATAATAGTTAAGAGGAGCTATGAGGCACTTGGAGAACTACACTATAAGCTACTATTCCTGGGTCAAATGCACTTCATGGACTTATACAACTACGATATTCAGAGAGTGCAGAGGTGTAATATACACTACAGTGTTCCAGATGGTAGACTAATACCGTTCTGTGCATTCAACATATTCGAAGACGTCTATAGAGATAAAGTAATGAAGGAGTATAGTCTATCACTAGATGACTATGCTAGGAAATATGGTTTACCAAGGGAGAAGGCGTTTCCCAAGCACTTAAGAGATGTCAAGAGAATGGAGTCTCATGAGCTATATAAAAAGACGTATGCAGAGTTCCTCGGGTTTAAGTAAACCACTATTGTACTCTGCCCGTCATTAGTATTTTCCCTAGTTTTTCAACTACTAAGCGATCAATGTTTAGCTCTCTCATTTTCTTAACTACGTTGTCCACGTTATACTCAACT
Source organism: Desulfurococcaceae archaeon (assembly GCA_028275705.1). Classification (GTDB taxonomy): domain Archaea; phylum Thermoproteota; class Thermoprotei_A; order Sulfolobales; family Desulfurococcaceae; genus UBA285. The sequence goes on from JAPWUD010000021.1 coordinate 4,330, forward strand.
CTGTAGTGTTTAAACTCCATGTTTTCAAGGTTTAGTATTGCATATGAAGCCCGTGGATCGCCATCTCTGGGTTGCCCCACGCTGCCGGGATTAAATACCTTAATGTTTTTAAGAGTGAGTGAGACTGGCATGTGTGTATGTCCAACTATAACGTAGTCTGCACTGACTAGTTTGTGCTTGATGGTGAAGCCTTCTCTCGGCTCGTAGAGTAGGGATTCCAGCTCGTTCACGGGTAGATCTGGCTTTATATATCCATAGAGAGGATTGCTTGGCGCTCCATGTACTATGAATACTCTTCCCAGAGGCGTATTTACTCTCTCATAGTGTTTTAGAGTTCTAAGCCAATCCAATTGATCCCTGGTTAGAAGCCTATATGATATATTGAGCCTCGTGTACACGCTTAAATCGTGGAGTTCCTGTGCACACCTACAGTCTGTATTATACGCTACTGCATAGTCGTGGTTCCCCATCAGCACTACCTCCGGCTTGATCTCTCTAACCAAGTCTATAACCATGTGTGGTTCAGGACCATAATCTACTAGGTCTCCTAGAACCCACACATAGTCAAACCCACGAGCACTCTCCAAGACGCTCTTCAATGCATCATAATTCCCATGTATATCAGAGATTAGTAAAACCCTCATGTCAACACCAGTAGGCAATAACGAATAACATTAAAATAAATCCCTTCATGAGCAGTATATTGGATTCAACGAGTGAAAAGCACAGTAAATAAGGCACTTGAGTATGCGGGACTGCGGGCCCGCCGGGATTTGAACCCGGGACCTACGGGTTAAAAGCCCGCCGCTCTACCAAGCTGAGCTACGGGCCCCGTCTCAATGATAATACTGATAAGAGGGTTTAAAAATAAATGAGTGTGTTCACTATTGATTGAAGCTTAAAAGACGAGTATTAATCATAATTTAACATGGGAAGCCGGGTCGTCTAGCGGCCAAGGATGCGGGGCTCTGGCCCCCGCGACCGGGGTTCGAATCCCCGCCCGGCTACTCTGGATCCTTCTACTTGGTTAATTAAGGATATAATGGCCCCCTCTATACTAGTACTTGAAGTGTTGGGGTTTAGACTATGAATGTCTCTACGAAGTTGGTTTATCAATACGACTCATATATTAAGGAATATGAGTCAACTATTACGAGAGTTCTGGGAGACCTAGTCTTCCTCGATGAAACTATTTTCCACCCTAGGAGTGGTGGAGTAGAGTACGATAAGGGATTTCTAATAGTGAATGGGGAGAGAGTTGAAGTTGTAGAGGTCTTCATAGATAAAGAGACTAGTGAAGTGGCTCATAGAGTTTCCAAAAGCATAACTACTAAACCCGGCACAAGGGTTAAAATGGTCTTAGACTGGGGGAGGAGGTATAGACTCATGAGGCTTCACACAGCTGCACACATAATATCGGCAATAATGTACAGTGAATTTAATGCTCTGGTTTCAGGTGGAAACATAAACCCCGAGTACGCCTACGACGACTACACTATTGAGAAACTCGACAAAGAGACCTTGGTTAAGGTAATTGAGAAAGCTAATGAAGTGGTTGGGAGAGACCTCGAAGTAAAAATCTACTGGCTTCCACGAGAAGAGGCACTACGCATACCAGGCGTAGTAAAGCTAGCGGAGAGAATGCCCCCCGAAGTGAAGGAGTTGAGAATAGTTGAGATACCAGGCGTAGACATACAAGCAGATGGAGGACCCCACGTGAGGAGAACAAGCGAGATCGGCGAGATAGCGTTCCTTAAGGCAGAGAACAAGGGCAAGAACAAGAAGAGAATATACTTCACAGTGAAGCCCTGACGAAGCCTATTGCGACTGTTTCGAGTTTCTTAAAGGTTTATAAGGATTGTTGATGCTTCCTCTACTGTGGAGTCGCCTCGAGATGCGGGTGTATTGTGGAGACCCAAGAGGGGTGTGTCTTGAGGGGCCAGGATGCGGGGGTTTCCCCACAGCGATGAGCCGGAGGAAGCTGTGAAGGGGGAGCTGTGGGCTGGGGTTACCCCGAGTAGGTGGAGCCCTGTGATATGGATCCCGGTGAAAAGGGATCCTGAGGGCTGTGAAGCCAAGGGTTGAGGGCTCAGTATCAAGCAATATCAAGCCCAATGAAACCCAAACCCCATAGTAGAAAACCCTCGAAGCCGGGGAACTCTTCACCAGTCCGAGGGTAGTCTCCCAACGGTACATCATCGGGTCTATAATATATTTAAGAAATCAACCTTTAAAACAATAAACAGTTGATCAGCTGCGGCTTTCCTCCTCACCTCTCAGACCGCTGAAAGCTCATCACCTATGTAATTTTTGTTATATAGGTGACTATAAAGAAATAGAGTACGTGCACTCATTTAAGCTATTAAGAGGGATTTAGGAAATAATATACTGGATGCCGGGGTGCCCGAGCGGCCTAAGGGGGTGGGCTCGAGCCTTGTTCCAGCGCTGACTAACGTGGGAGACCCACTGCCCCTCTAGCGGGGCGCGCGGGTTCAAATCCCGCCCCCGGCGCTATAGTCACTGTATTTCTATGTGTGGTGTATCCTTGACTATTCTGAGTATGATGCTTGTAACAGATCTCTTGATGTAGGGGTTTTTAAGTGTCTTCTTAATGAATGAATCTAGTTCACTAACGGATTTGAACACGCTGATGACTGCAATGTCGTATTCACCGGTTATATCGTATACTGCCTTCACGTTTGGTTCCCTACTGAGGGCTTCTTCTACCTCCACAATGTGTGCTCCATCAACTTGTAGTAGTGTTAATGCATAAACATCATATCCTAATCTCCGGTAGTCTAATAGAATAGTGTAAGCCTTAATTAAGTTATTTCTCTCAAGGCGCTTAATTCTCGAGTGAATGAGAGAAGGCGCCTTTCCAAGGGATTTCGCAATCTCACGAATACTTAGCTTTGAGTTTTTAATTAATAGCCGAATTATTTCCAAGTCTAAGTTGTCCACGTACATACTATGTGAATCTAGACGCATATTGAGCAGCCTCTTGCATAGTTCTAATTCCACACGTACATTTATTCATTAATACACAATACTTGTATTTAAAAATTGTCCAATTAATCCATGTTGATACTAGAAAGATTATCGAGGTAATAATGGCGATCTATACATGAGCGTTCACTTGGGCAACATTAAGTGGGTTGAAGTCCATTACACAGACCTCATGGGTAGACTTAGATCCATTTCCACCAGTTTCACGGAGGACCTAGTTGTGGGTATTGATGGAAGTAGTATTGGCGTTGAAAACGTTGAAAGTAGCGATGTCTTAGTTATTGGAGACCTTGAGACTCTTAGAAAGCTACCATGGAGTATTGACTGGGGTAGAGTTATAGGAGATATACATAAGAGTAGGCAAGTGGCTCACCCACTGGACTCTAGGAGCGTTGCTAAGCGTGTTGAGGAGTACACAGTGAGAGAGCTGGGTTTAACTCCTCTCGTAGGGGTTGAATTAGAGTTCTTTGTATTTCGAGATATTGTTGTTAACTACAACCCCCCATTTACTCATACATACGTGGTTAGCCCTCTCGATAGGTCAATTAAAGGAGTTTCAAATTGCTATCAATCACTCAACAATATATTGGAATCTTATAGATGTGAGTTAGTTAAAACACTCATAGAGAGTTTTTACATCAATGTAAATTCACACCACCACGAAGTTGCATCTAGTCAATTAGAGCTCTCACTAAACCCTAGTAAACCACTAGTGCTAGCTGATAGCGTACAGACAGCTAAGTATGTTGCTAGAAAAATATCTGAGCTTAAGGGACTTAAAACATCTTTTGCTCCAAAACCACTACCAGGCGAAAATGGCTCTGGAATGCATGTACACATTAGTCTATGGAGAAACTCCCAGAACCTATTCTACGATCCCAGCGACAAGCACGGAGTTTCACAAGTGGCGAGGTACTTTATAGGTGGTATTCTGCAACATGTTAGGGCGTTGTCGGCTCTAGTGGCTCCATCAGTCAATAGCTATAGAAGACTAGTACCTGGATATGAAGCACCTGTATACGCGTACTGGGGGTATAAGAACAGGAGTACTTGCATTAGAGTACCGTTTGCACTCAGTGGAAACGCTGCTAGAATTGAGTTCAGAGTACCAGATCCTACGGCTAATCCATACATAGCATTAACAGCAGTGATCTTAGCTGGCTTAGACGGTGTGAAGAAGTCAATCGATCCTGGAGATCCTCTGGACACGAGTGCATATAGATTTACGAAAGTCCCTAGGGAGAAGAGGCTTCCAGCCAGCCTACTAGAGGCTATTGAGGAGTTAGAGAACGACAATGACTTCCTAAAACCCTTGTTTACACGAGAGCTTGTAGAGACATATATTGAAGCTAAGAAAAAGGAGTATATTGAAGTATCACAACACCCATCGGTAATGGAGATCCTCATTTATACTTAGTTTGAGACAGAGTCGTATTATGAAGGGGTTTCACAATCAAAGACTCTTTAGGTTTCCTTAGAGGGATGATCTAAGGTACCATAAGAGCTCGTTTTAAGCTTATATTCACAAGTAGCCACGAGCGATTAGAGCCCATTATTTTCATTAGTAGACTGTTGATCAATGGATTTGCAACTGGAAGCCTCGCCTTTCAAGGCGGTGGTGTAGAGGGCTTATAAGTCTTTCCCCCTAATATGTGTGCTTGGAGTTGGGTGTGGGTGAGCTTAGCGGGCAGTGAGCCCACACCTCCACTGAGCTGGCGACGGGGCCTGAACAATGATGCAGCACCCGTGGGGACACCTGGGTGGTGAGGGATAGCCCCAGTGGGTGCAGAACCCTCGCAATTCATGGCGGGAGCCGTCAGCTACTGTGGACTGGTGTTGTGGATTCAATAAGTTGCACTATTTTTTGAGCTACATGTAGAGGGGTCATTGAAATCACTCTTACACCAGTTTGCCTCAATTTTATAACGCCTTCTAAATCTTCTCTAAGTATTAACAATTGTTTCGCTCTATAGACACCATGTAGGCTCTGCGGCAGATCCCTGGTTATATCATAGGTTGTAACAATCGGGGTGACAACGTAGACTTGGTGTCCAAGAGAACGTAGTTTAGTCGCCAAGTGTATTAAGTGATCTATTCTCCCACTACTAGTTCTTGTAAAAATAAAGATGAAAGTACTCTCTTTTGGCAACATATAGAGGAGTTTTTCAAGCACTTGGTTCCAGTTCTTTGCGTGAAGCGTCGTATTCACTTCACTAATTACCGTGTTAGCAATTACATTCATTATTCTATTATACCCGATAATTCCGTGAGCGAGTTTACCGGAGTCTAGTACTTGTGATTCATTGAAGACTATAATAGACTGTGCATAGCCTCTTCTAGCGGCATATCGAGCTATAGAAGCTATAACTCTGGCAGATTGCTCGAAGATCGATTGATTATAAGGCCCCGTCCACATATCTCTGCAGGCATCTAGCACATATAGTATTCCTTGGTATGACTCCCTCTCAGCCTCCCACACTGCGAGCCTCCCACTTGACGCGTAGACTCTCCACACAATTCTCTTTAGTTCATCAACGGGCCTGTACTCTCTAATATCGTAGAACTCTATGCCTTCACCCGGCGTCCTCGTCTTGACTAGTCCAATACTTCTTGTGAACGCATATAGTCTACGCACTATAACAGGGTCTATTGCCGGGGGTATAGATAACTCTAGTTTGCTCCCTATTTTGAGTTCCGGTGATTTAAATAATCCTAGGGGATCTCGTATAACTACTTTAAAGGGGCCTATCCAATGAAGCCCCGTTCTAGCTCTGAACTCAAATTCTAATACTACAGTAGTCTTGCCCGGTATTGTAAGTACACCTGCTTTGACACCATTTATCAACATGAGAGTGCTCTCATACTCTAAACTATACTCTAAGAGCAGGATTGAGTGGCTGCTTCTATTTACTATTCTATATTTTACTAGTAAAGGCTCTCTCTCCGTAGTGTATGAAGAACTCCCCTCAACCACTAGATCTTCAATTAACCCCATTGCTATCTCTACATAAGTTTTCATTGAAACATATAGCGAAAGTAATATTGAGAAAACAACTAGTAGCCTATAGTCAGCAATAATAGCTAGTGAAGCAGTGAAGGATAATAAGGCTAAATACGCTCTCCCTCTCTGGGTAATGACGATGTCCATGTATACTCAGCCCCATACTTATCTACAAGCTTCTCTAGAAACTCACTAGTGAATTCAATGAGCTTTTCCACTGCTCTACCCCAGAATAAGACTATAGGTAGTCTCCTCCTCCCTGAAGCCTTCATGTAGAGCTTTACACTCCAAGTCCATGTCTTCACAGCTCTCTCGCGATCTCCAAGAAGCTCACCAAGCTTCTCAAGCGAGACGGGGTCTTCAAATCTCGCACTCCATAAGAGTTGAGCTACTTCATCTAATACACTATACACACTAATGTAGTCGCGAGGCGTTAGCTTGATCTTCCTTGCGAACACGTCTTTCCTTAACTCAGCAAAAATCCCTATTTCCTCCTCTCTCTGCTCCTCTAAACGATTATCTCGCGCAGTTGTTTTATTCCTCAAGAATAAGTCGTATATGAAGAGCATTAGTGCAAGTAAAAATAGGTTCTTCACCATGGGGAATCCTAGAAGAGAGAGATACGCGTCTGTAGCTGACACTAAGAGTGGGGGTAGCCATGTGGATGGGTGGAGTATTATTGGGGATACGAGTACAGCGGTGTATAGAATACTCCTAATGTCCCCCTTCATAGCTTGACTCGCTAGGTAGCTCAAAGCATCCGAGGTATTTAAACTAACCGCGGGGTAGTGTACTGCATCTAGAGCAATAGTGCAATCTACTCTCCCCTCGCACAAGTATTGAAATACGTCTTCAACGAATACACGGTACTCCGTTCTATTAGAGTCGAGGACTTGATTTAGAAATATTGAGCCATCACCAATAACTAAAACCTCAGTCTCATTCACTACCTCGTGGGAAGCAACTGCAACTCTTTCTACACCACTACGGACTTGAATTAATTCTCCACTTGGTTTTAAGAGGTAGACTGCTCCCGGGTGAACCTCGTCTTCCATTTGAACGTATCCCACTTGAACACCTCCAGTAACGCTGGAGGCTTTATCCAGTGTAAGCGAGTGGTCTTTAATAACGTGAATTATAGCTTTAGGGTAGTAGTATCGAGGGTATTCTATTGGGAGAGGCCCAAATCCACTATTTAATATCACTCCAAAAACTACGAGAATTCTATCTCCATTAACTCTAATACTCGAATTCACAGCTACTAAGAGGTTATTAGAGTTCACTGTTTCATCAGCTATTAATAGCTTTACTCTTCTACACTTGGATTTCAAATTATTTACAATCTCAAGGGACTCTTCAATAGTGAATGGTTTTTCAGGCGATACTGTAGTGAAAACACATATCTCTCCATTAATGGAGTCAAGCTTGTTGTAATCCAAAACTATGTACACTGTGTAATTCCTACTCAGTAACTCAAATAGTCTTAATGTCCCTAGGGGAAGGGGGCTAATAGGCGATGCCCCTACAGGGATACCGGGGACGAGGGGTCCTTTCTCAACTAGTGTAATAAGCCCTATTAGTAGAGTGAGAACAAGTAGAGTGCGAGATATATAGCTACTCTTTTTCACTTTTTCGCTCAGTAGCGTAGACATATGTACTCAGCCTCAATAAGTATAGTGAAGACGATAATAGCGAGAATCCAACTAGTAGTGTTAGTAGTGAAGTCCCAACGTATCCTCTCTCCATGTAGCCAATAGCTAATAGTAATAAGTAGAGGGAAAGGAGCATTACTATAATACCCAATAAGAGTAGAATTGGCATTAGCTTACGCTTAACATCAAGTTTCTTCATGGAGCTACACCTAGAATTCTAAATAGTAAATCAAGTACCGTTATAACCTCATAGCCATAATCCACAAACTTCTTCCCTAGGAAAACACCCAGTTCTTGGAAACCGGGTTGAATCACTCCGAGCCATCCTTTCTCAGGGTAGACTAGTTTAATGGAGGATGCATAGATAAGGAGCAATAGAGTGAGTGATGCATATAGTAGGCGCCTAGGTGCTTCAAGAGGATCTATAATCGTGTGTAAATACCTCACAAGCAATACTAATAGTATGAAGAATAGGAATGGAACTATGTATTTAGAAAAGAACTCCGGAGTATGAGTCACAATGTACTCCCGTACATCCACTAATAGTATGTCAAATACCATAGTGTAAATAACTGGGTAGAATAGAAAAGCTACACTCACATAGAGTATCCAGTTGGATAGAGGAGTATAAAATACGTCAATATCCTTGGTTTCGAGGAGTTTATTAATGGAAATGGAGTAAGATGGCTTAATAAAGCCTGTGAAGATCTCGGCAATTCTCTCAACAGTCAAGTATACATATACTACGCAGGCAAGTACTAGGACGATCTTTGTTATCGGTGATGTAAGTATAATCAATATATTAGGGTTAAGTGATGATTGTTGAATTGTAGTATTCATGAATAGGAGGACTAAGGTATGTGTAGTGAAGTAAGCCACTATAAACACCGGGATAACTATGATTAATGGCGTAAGTATTGCCCTCATCCACGTTTTTATAGAGTATCTCAAGTACTTCACTTCTCCACCTCTTAAAACCATGGTTAGAGTATCTAGTACGAGATACGTCGCGAAGAATACCAATATTGTTACTTGGAGATAACTCAGCCCCAGAGACATAGTGCTTGCAATTACTGGAATTAAGTAGGCAAAAATATTCCCCGTTAATAGAGCAAGCACCGTGGAAAACACGATAAGTATATTAGTAGATAAAACAACTAATCCTTCCAATCCAATGGTCGTCAATTGCGGGGTAGTAAGTACACTATTCAGAGCTGTAAAGAAGGGGGTGTATAAAGTAGCAGCGATAACTACTCGCTTAGCCCCTTTTAGGATTAATTCCAGCCTCAATCCTCCTCACCAAGTCACCATAGTGCTTTGGAATGAGCTCTCCTGCTTCTCTACTACCGGAATACCTGTACATTTCATAAGCCATTGTTATTTCATCAAAGATTTCAAATAATTCAGGTGCTAGCTTACTACGTACCAACTCTAAGTACTCTCTATGAGTATTACTCGGTTCTAGCCTTACTCGAGTATACTTCTCAACTACGTGAACAGACCTCCAGTACATGTCGAGTAATAGATCACTAGTTGCTATATAAGTAGGGGTAGACTTGAACATGAACCATTTGGAGAGTAATGCATAAACACCGTGTTTAACCCTACTAAATACAACACTAGGATTAACATTGAATACGCGCAGTAGAAACAAAAATCCAGCGGCTCCAGCGAATAAAGCTAAGTATGTAACTATTTGTTCCATTGGGATATTGAAAGCTCCGAGGAAACGCGGTAAACTCCACTGTGGTAGTGGGAAGTGAAATTGTGGATAGAGAGAAGTACTCTCGCCTCCTCCGTGCTCTTGGCTTGTAAGTGGAGGTGTGTACCGAGTGAAGTCTGTGAGTGATTCCCTAGCCTCCAATTCCCTGAGAACAGCATACATCTCTGCTAGGAGATAGTTGGTGTAGTATTCATTGCTCTCTCCAAGCATATCTATGAGGGCCCTCAATGCTAGTATTTCATCAACTGGAGACAGTGCTCCCTGGGCTTTGAGTGATTTAATGTAACTCATTATGGATTTTAACTCCTCTGGAGTTATTGATTTATTGGCTCTATACATCTCAAAGAGAATGTTTTTTAATTCTTCATTGTTTATCCACAGTATGGCGTCGAGAGCGCTAATCTTACTTAAATCTCTTAATCTATACTTATCCAGAGTAGTCAATGGGGATTTCCCGGATTCAATGATCCTCTCGATATCACTGAGGTTTGAGGGAGTTTTACTCGGTTGCATTGTTGGCTCTACGGTGATTATTTGTGTATTATTTATTGAAATAATAATTACTCCGCCTGGGTAATCATATTTTTCAGGGAAACCCATAGTGTGTCTATCTACTTGGCACAATGCTATTTTTGAGGAGATTAATATTAATAATAGTAATAGAAGTAGGTAGTAGCGTGTCAAGGCCTAGGCACCGGGATCTTGCTTATTAACTCCTCTATTATCCTCGTGGTGGAGACCCCTTGTATTTCTAGCTCAGGCTTAATAATTAATCTGTGTGGTAAGACGTATCTAGCAACGGTTTTAACGTCGTCAGGGATTACATAGTTCCTGCCATTAATGAAAGCCCAGGCTTTGGCTGTTTTTAACAGCGCGATTGCCGCTCTCGGGGATGCACCTAGTTTAATTGCTGGGTGTTTTCTAGTTTCCTCGACTAGGCTCGCCATGTATTCATATATTGATTCATCTACGTAGATTGAGGATACAATCTTAACTTCTTCTAATACTTCTTCACGAGTAATTAGGGGCTTTATATTTCTAATAGCTTCATCTATTTCATCGGCTTTTTTAGTGATCCTTATAAGTCCGGGTCTTGAGGGGTAGCTTGTTTCTATTTTCAATAAGAATCTATCCAGTTGAGCCTCTGGTAGTGGAAAAACGCCTTCCATTTCAATGGGGTTTTCTGTCGCGATAACCATGAATGGTTCTTCAAGCTTGAAGACTTCTCCTTCAATAGTTACTTGTCTCTCCTGCATTGCTTCAAGCAGGGCTGATTGAGTCCTCGGAGAGGCTCGATTGATCTCATCAACTAGCAGTATATTTGTGAAAATAGGGCCTTTCTTCAATACAAAGGAACTGGTCTTCTGGTCGTAGACATAATACCCTATGATATCGGAGGGCAGGAGATCTGGCGTCATTTGCACTCGTTTAAATCCTAGACCAAGAAGACCTGCAATAGCTTTAGAAGTATAAGTTTTCGCAACACCGGGAACCCCTTCCATTAAAACATGTCCTCTAGCAAGCAGTGCTGAAGTTATTAGCTTTAATTCGAGTTCTTTCTCGATTAGAATCTCCTTATCTATTAATTCTCTCTTAATAATGCTGTAGATCCTAGACAATGAAACACCCTTAGTTTTAAATATATATTCGAGGAGTTTATACATTTACCACCCCTAGATTTATCTAGACTAGTCTCTCCCTACGTGTTTTAAGTGCTTCTAGGTAAAACAAGGCAGCTGCAACAAGTGAGACTAGGAGTGTTAGTAATCTATCAGCTGTGAACTCTGTTAATATAGTGTAAATTACTGTCCCCGCGAAAATGCCCGTGAAGAATAAGCCGTATATTAGTAGTCTCGGTATAATCAGTCTCCCAACTATAATGTAGTCTCCTAGCTTAACGGGGTTTTTAACAACATAGCCATTAATGCTTTTCTCGATATACCCCAGTTCCTCTAGGCGTTTTAGATTATAGTGTACTGTGCTTGGAGATAAATCTAGGTCTCTAGCGATATCTCTTACACTAACGTCTCCTCCACGCGTCAATATATAAAGGTATATTCTAACCTGGGTATCAGTGAGTCTTCTACTACTCAAATACAACCACACTGCTATTAATAACTACTAATTGTTCGATTTTAATTCAATCAATGTCCAATCACTTGGACAACTCCGTCCAGGTATTAGTGTTTTAAGAAACCATCAGCGACTCTAATATGGGTGTGGAGAGTGGATAGGAAAGTAATTTTAGTAATAGGCATTTTAGCGTTTTCAATAGGGGTAATAATACCATTCACAATACTCCCCACTACACCCTACCAAAAAACCACTGTAGCGGGGACACTCAGTAGCCCCAGGCTCTCAATTTTAATTCCGCAAGCTCCACAACTAGAGGTATATAGAGATTTATTAGATAAAATAGTAAGGCAAGCCATATTAACCACATATGCACCTTCTTTACTAAACTCGAGAGGGCTTTGGGCTTCTCCACAATTGGATCTTATCAGAGAGGCCTCAACGGGATCACTACCAATCGCTGTAGTTACACCTGAAACCACCGTTTCTCATCTTCTGGGTTATTCAGAGCAACCCGAGTATTCGAAGACAAATATTCAAGTAGCAGGCGTCGATGAGCAGGATATTGTTAAAACAAATGGCCGGGTAATCGCCATAGTTAGAGATAAAGATATAGTAGTCGTCGATGCTCTTAATGGTAAAGTGGCAAGCTATATCTACATCAACAATGTCCGTGGATTGTACTTAGTCAATAATGATTTAATTGCCTTGAGAGAAGAGCCATTGTTTTACATCTTAGGATCTAATGAGTTGAAGCAATCCATAGTTTACCCTGTATTAGTCGAGGTTGTTGTCTATGATTTAGAAGATCCTTTGAACCCTATTTACAAGTACAGAGTTAACTTCACGGGTGTATTTGCAGGCTCTAGACTTGTCGGTAACTATCTATACGTTATTGGATATATGGATGCCTATAGGCTATGGGATCAGGGTGGAGACAGGGCTTTAACACCATTACTACCCATTGTTAATGGAGAGCCAATACCGAGGGAGAATATATCTGAAACCGGGGCTTACTCTTCATATGTAATCTTATTATCCCTAGATCTAAATAGTAGAGCCTACACGGCTAAAGCGTACCTAGGTGGTGGCGTAGAATGGATCTACATGGTTCCAGATAGGCTTTACATTGCTTGGAGTAATCCACTAATAAACTACATTGCATTAGTGGGGCTTTTAGAACACCTGCACTCTAAGGGTGTTATATCGGAATTGAAACTCTATGAATACATGAAAATGATCGAGGAGGGTAGAGTGGAGGAAGTTGGAAAAGACTTAGCGCTCACACTAGATAAGTACTATAATGCAACTACATTCCACGAGGAGTACATTCCACTAAATTACACGGATGAGACAGCATTTCTAGTACTAGATATTAATGGACTAGAAGCGTCTCAACGCGGGGTTTTCAAAGTACCGGGGCGGGTGCTAGATCAGTTTGCAATGGAGGAGTATCACGTTGGCGATGAGAGGTTTATGGTGGTTGCTACAACAGTTAGTAAATATATTGCAGTTGTTTACTACAACAAATACTGCCGGGTGGAGCCTAGTCAAGTGGTCACTGTTGAGGAAGCCCGGGGAGAAGCGAGGACTACGAGGCAGGTAAAACTCAATACAACGCAGTCGGGGTTGACGTGCGAACCTATTTCATGGTTTACAGGTATTCAATCATCTAGTACTGTAAACAACGTATACATCGTTAACAATGAATTAAATATAGTTTCAAATCTAACAGAACTAGCTCCAGGGGAGAAAGTTTATGCTGCTAGATTATTAAAGAATATACTATATCTAGTTACATTTAGGCAGGTAGATCCACTGTTCGCAGTAGACCTCTCAGACCCCTATAAGCCAAGAGTACTAGGCTACTTGAAGATACCTGGCTTTAGTGAATACCTCCATCCACTTACAGAGAGTAAATTGCTCGGTGTGGGAAGAGAGAACAGTGCATTGAAGATCAGTCTTTTCGATATATCAAATCCAATTAATATGAGTGAAGCTGCAAAACTACTATTAAAGGACTACGTGGACTCCGAGGTCTTTAGAGATCACCACGCAATATTAATTGACCATAGATACAAGTACATTGCAATCCCAGTGACCATTGCGTGGAGTTGGAGAGGCTTCGCGATTATAGAGTTCGATGCTGAAGGCAATATATTGAAACTAAGAGAACTAGTTAAATTAGAGTCCCCTATGAGAGCAGTCTACATAGATAACAGACTATACCTAGTAGCCTACTCCAAGACAATAACTTACCAACTACCAGAACTAAGATACCTAGGCGGGATCTCATATTAACAAACTCGTTTTTCCACCACCTCCCCCTCTACGCATTCCCCCTTGAAGAATAAATCACAGTGTTAAACCCCTATGCATAAATACCTCTACGTAGATTTCTCAATGCAGGGAATTACGAGTCGAAACTTGTCTACAGCTATGGGAAAACAATATGCGGCAACTAAGTTCAAGAGATGTATTTAAGTTAATTTACACAAGGAGAGGGAGGTTCAGAACTACGAGGAGGAGTATTGAGGAGAGCACTAGGCTTGCAGCAATGGCGCGAGAGCTCTCCCAGGCATACCTCGAGGTGGTTGAATGGGGGAGAGAAGAGAGGATTTTAAAGTTGAAGAAGTAGCTAGTGAATTACTAAGGGTTTTCGAGGAGAAGATACTGCCCCGTCTCTTAAGTAACACAGATGAGACTAAGAGATACCTCTTATTCGCTGGGTGGGTTTCCCCGAGGTAATTATTTGTGGATAGCTGTAAATAGTTTTGGGTATTTTTCTGCCTCGGGGTTCCCCCGCTTGGCTCGGGGTTTCACTGCTTCACTGCGGGGGCTATCGGGGCTCCACTTAACCCTTGAGCCCCTCATCCGCTTTAAACCCTTCAACGCTAGGTTCCATGAGGCTACGACGTCTCTCGATGTTACTGTGTCTCCTAGCTCTACAAACCTGTAGTTTATGAACTTTATCTTCCTGTTATTTGGCGATTTCTTAGATGTTTTCGCTGGGTTTACATATACTGTCCTAATGCCATCTATCAATGCCTTGTACTCTGTGTATTCCTGTATTCTCCTATAGCACCATAGTGGCTTCATCCACGAGAGTCTCTTACCACCATTATTATTCCTCTTTATTTCCTCCAAGTCCTCGAACACTATGATGGCATTGTATTCTCTAGCTACTTCTACGAGTTTTTTAGATACTCTATGTGCTGTGTCTACTAAGATATTCCTAGCCTTATTAAGCCACCTAGCTCTAATCCTTCTAGCCCACTTCAAGAACCTCCAGTTCCTTGGATGCCTTCTCTGTAGATCCTCAGCGAGCTTACGTAGATGTAGTGCTCTCTTCAACCCCTTAAACGGTATTACACCCATAGAGACTAGTTCACTATTTAAATCGAGTATAGTGTATGTTATATTGTTGAAGTTTAAGTCTACACCCATAACTACTCTAGGCTCTCTGGGCACTATGTCTTTATGGAGTGTAATATAGACGTATATTCTACCATACCTATAGCTCAATAGTATTTCACCAGGCTTCCAAGAGCCATCAAGGTACTTGTCGAGGTAGCTATACCACTCCAGCTTTAATTCAACCCATTTATCACGTAATACAGCTACTCTCAGTGTCTTTTTGTCTAAGTCTAGTCTATAGTCCAATGTGTGTATTCTAGCTGTTAGCTTCTTGAGTATTGGCTTCGAACCATTATTCTCCCTTGTTGACTCAACAACTTCCTTAGCTCGTTTATATATTTCTGATACATGGTGTGCTCTAAAACCCATTCCTATTAATCTACTGTAGAACATGTTGTGTAGCTCTGTCCACGATGGTGTCTCATCTAAACCCCAAATCTCATCTATAACTAACTGGATTGAGTCACGGTATACTCTTAAAAACTCCACTAGTAATCCCTCATCTCCCTTAGGGGTGACCGCCTCCACTCTAGCGGTCACAGTAGCCCTCACAGGGAGACTCATCGAGACACCACTACTTATCTATTGTAGACAAATTTATAAATCTTTTTGGATAATAGCCTAGGTGGTGTGAAAATGAGCCAAGTATACGTATTTGAGGCTAAAATAGTAAGGTTTTCAAAAAACAGGTACATTATATACCCACCAAGAGAATACCAGTTAAAACTAGAGAAATTCCATGGGAGAAAAATCAAAGTAATAGCAGTCATCGAGAGCTAGCAGTAAAAGTATTCACAAATACTTACAGCTAATTACAGTTATTTTTAGATCGGTCACAGGCTTGAACTACTCGTGGAGAGCTATATTGAGGGTGGATATGGGGAGGTCTCCTATTTAGAGAGTCAGGGTAGGACACGTGTTGAAGTGTCGAGGCGGGTACTAGAGGTGCTTGAGAAAATTGAGTCGGAGTTGGCCCCGAGAAGCGATTAAAAGACTCGAGTTGCTGAGGAATTGGCGTAAAATAAGCGAGTTAGTCGCTAATGCAGCACGTGGAGTCATTGGAGAGGATTTAATGGCGGTGTACGTTGTTGGAAGCATTGCGGAGGGCAAAGCAGGTGTTTACAGTGATATAGACATCGTGCTAGTAGTATCAAATCCAAAGTACAAGAACATAGATACTGTTATAGACGTTAAATTAAAAGCAGAAGAACTAGGTGTACCCATTGAAACTCCACTAGACGTAAAGATCCTCACCGAGGAGGAATTCAACGAGTACACTAAAACACTGAACAAGAAAAGAGTACTAGTTAAGAAATACAAATAGCCCCTATCTACACCCTCAAACCAGAGCGCAACTAGTCTGTTCTAAAGTATATTCCAGCTGGGACATTATAATAGCAACTACACCAGGGGCATCAATACGTGTAAGTGGAGTTTTAGAGAACAAAGGTAATTATAATGGTATAGGGTTTAATATATATGAAAACGTGACTATGGCTATGAGTAGATATCAATATTATCAACCCCCACCATGGTGGTGCCGTTTGTCCCTAGATGCTCATTTTTATTGGTTTATGTTTATTTATTGCATCTAGGGGCTTCCACCTCGCCCACTGGGTTTTAGTGACTACTGTGGGGTCATGGGTGGCGGTCGAGCCCAACGGCAT
>JAPWUD010000022.1 GCA_028275705.1 Desulfurococcaceae archaeon
TTCACTTTAACTTGTGTTCTACAGAGCATACGACTCCAGTTGATTCCCTTGATTACACCAACACCTACACGCATTACAGTTAAATCTGGACTAACCCGGAATAATGTAGCTTTCTCGCCTATAGGGTACTCTACTCTAATCCCCGTGCTTAACCTCGACTCGAAGTGTGTTAGGAATTCATAGGGGCCGATTAACGGCGCTGTACAGTGTGCTAGCAATACTCCTTCATCATCTACATAAGTGACATTACCCATGAATACGGGTTTACTTGTTACCCATGCTCCCAGAGACATCGAGATCAATAGTGGTATATCACCCTCACAGGAAGCTGGAAACCCCTCAGTGTTTAATAGTGATAGGGCTAGACAGGCCGTCACCCCGATCTCCTTGATTAAGTCAAAGCACTTTATTGAGACTGCGTCTAAGCCATATTTATTAATTAACTTTTTAACCGCGTGGTAGAGTCTCAGTGAGTTTTTAACGCTCTCGATTGGGATGCTAATAGAGCGTGCACTACGCATTACAACACCAGTATCTACATCTCTAACTTCCCTATATAATTCGATAAGCTCCTCCATGGGTATTTCAATGAGTCTAGCCCCAATCTTCTTTTCAAGTAACTCTCGATCCACTCTGCTGTAAATCAACCATTCGCTAACGCCACCTATTAACCCCAATCTCGCAGATCTAAGCTTTAAGACGACTCTATATGCTCTAATGGCTTTATTAATTGATTCTGCAATATCCTCCTCGCTACTTGAGATCCTTAACTCAAAGCCAATGCGCCTTGTGCCTAGTAGAGAAATAGACTCTAGTGCGGCTGCTAGGCTATTATAGTATCTATGAGCAATGAGAACCGTGTAACTCGACTTATCAACAATCTTTAGCACACCATGCTCTGTTCCACCAGTTGCAATAACCACGACTCTAAATGCACACTCCTCTACATCACCAGCTTTCTCGGGGAGTAATACCCCATCATAGGCTATATCGTCAACCTCTACTATTCTATTTATTTTCTCCCATAGACTACGTGCGTAATTTAAACCCAGCTCCGAAGCCAATATAGCTAGACACGTCTGCCTCAAAACCAGTCAGCCCTAAATTACGCTGTGAATAATCCACTTTACTCTAAGCTATTATAGCTACATTTATCCTGCATAAACGATTTTAATTCATCTATACTCCTAGGCAAGTACCTAGCCCCCTTACCCATAGCCTTGAAGCCACCCATAGCATTCCCTACATGGGCTGCCTCCAAAGGCTTGTAGTTATTTAAGAGAGCGTATACTACACCAGCGTTAAAGGCGTCTCCGCAACCCGTTGGATCCACTAATTCAACACTACATGGCTTTACATATCGATACTCTACTCCATCGAAAACCAGACTACCCTGCTTCCCGAGTTTGAGGAATATGTAGCCTGGCTTGATCAAGGAGTATACATAACTTAGCGACTCCTCGACATTGCTAAATGGGGTTAGTGAACCCAAATCATCTAGGCTTAGGGAGAGAAAGTTAACAAATCCCCTCAAATGTGGGATTATATCTTTTCTCTCCTCGAATGGAAATCCACCAAGTTCTAGGTATACGGGTATGTTGTAGTGGTATGCGGCCTTTACGAGCTTGACTACAGACTCGCCTCCATCAATATTATCAAATACGTATCCAGATATGAATAGTAGCTTTGCATTGGCTAAAACACGCTCCATTAATTCCGGCTCAATAGTGTTCATCCTCGAGGCCCCCCTAAAGGACAGCAAGTACTTTCTACCATTCTCCAAGACTATGGATACCACTAACCCCGTTTGGTGATCACTCAGAACTCTCACATAGCTCGTATCTACTCTCTCCTTCTCGAAATCCTCAATTATCATTCTACCAACTACATCTCCTCCAATACTCACTAATATACAGGAATTCACACCAAGCCTTGAGAGCCCTACAGCCGTATTTGACGCAGCACCACCAGGAGATAAGTAGGCTTCATCTACAAATACTGATTCACCTATTAATCCACGACGAGGATATAGGATTATATCGAGGACAGCGTCTCCATATGCAACAACACTGCACTTACCCTGCTTCATTCACACACCCTACACTATCACCTAATTTCACTGGATTTGTAGAAAGAATATATAACTCCAGGGGAATATTATAAATTGCGGGGTGTAGGCATGAATATCCATAAACTCGCAAAAACCACACTACTAGTAATAATCCTATCTATGATAGTATTCTCAACAGTGAGCACATACGCAGTATCCTTAGAGCAATCCATGAAAACACAAGTAACAAAGAAGAAGATAGCAGTTGTATACGATATCGGTGGGAGAGGAGATTTAAGCTTCAACGACATGGCCTATCTAGGGGCTTCTAGAGCATCCAAAGACTTTGGACTCGAATTAGTCGAAGTCCAGAGCACTACCGAGGCCGACTACTTGCCAAACTTAAGAACGCTCGCTAAGAGTGGCGAGTACTTGGTAATAGTAGCTGTTGGTTTCCTAATGACTGACGCTGTTAATACCGTTGCAGACGAGTACCCCAATCAATTCTTCGCTATCATTGATGGATATGTTGAAAAGCCAAACGTACTGAGCGTCTTATTCAAGGAGCACGAGGGTAGCGCGCTAGTTGGAGCGCTAGCAGCTATGATAGCACACCACTATGGATACAAAGCGGTTGGCGTAGTACTTGGTATGGAGATACCAGTACTATATAAGTTTGAAGCTGGATACTACTGGGGTATTAGGTACGGTGAGAAGATTTACCAGGAGAAGACTGGTAAGAGCATTACACCATTGAAGATACTATACACATATACTGGTGCATTCAATGACCCAGCTAGAGGTAAAATCGCTACACAATCCCAGCTAGGGCTAGGTGCTGGAGTGGTTTACAATGTCGCTGGTGCAACGGGCCTTGGAATATTTGAAGCTGTTGAGGAGTACTGTAAATCTAGTGGTAAAACGCAGGGGCCTCCATTCGCTATTGGAGTAGACGCTGACCAGGACTGGATTAAACCAGGCTTTATTATAGCCTCAATGATGAAGAGAGTTGATGTAGGTGTATATACTGCTACTAAGAGAGCACTAGACTACTATGCTGGTAAAATAGACAAGTATGGAGGAATACTAGAGCTAGGATTACAAGAAGGAGGTATCGCTGTTAGTACTCTCGAAGACCTAGACACCTTCCTACAAATAGCAATCCAGGCTGGTAGGCAAGTCAATAGAGATGAAATATACAATAAGGTAAAAGCTATGAGAGAGTCCATCCCCTCATGGATGTGGGATGAAATAAGTAAATTAGCAGATCAATTGAAGACAAATCCAGCGGGTGTAAGTATATATGGATTGACGTTTAAAGATATTGCAGATAAAATACCATATACATCGGAGTCTATTGCCCAAGTGAGAAGTACATTAAAAGTTGGAGTTGAAATAGTAGAAACAACTACAACGACACCATCTCCAACACCAACAACGACAACAACGCCAACGACACCTACGCCGACTACGACGCCAACAACGGCGACACCGTTAACAACCACTGGTGCACCCGACTACACTGTATACGTTGTGAGTGTAGTTATCATAATAATAATCGCCATAGCTGTTCTCGCACTATTAAAGAGGAGAAAGTAGGTTTTTCTTAAAGTAATTTTTTAACTAAATCCTCTTTATTATTAATAGCTTGCTTAGGGGGTATTATTGAGTGAGATGTGTGTAGATAATCCACTAGTTTTAATGAAGGATATAGTTAAAGTGTTTCCAGATGGAACAATAGCTCTTAGAGGCGTTAACTTCGAGCTTTGTAAAGGAGAAATCCATGGACTCCTAGGAGAGAATGGCGCGGGGAAAACAACACTAATGAAGATCCTCGCTGGTCTATTAAAGCCGACGAGAGGAGAGGTTATTGTCAAGGGTAGAAAAGTTAAGTTTCGAAGCCCTGCTGATGCACTTAGATTTGGCATTGGTATAGTTATGCAAGGACTATCCTTGGTGCCGGTGTTCACGGCCTATGAGAACATTGTCTTGGGGTCTAGGGGTACTAAACCTAGTAGAGAATTCGTTGAGAAGTTAATGAAAGAAGTGGGTTTAATTGTCCCGCTCGACGCTGTTGTTGAAAACCTCTCATTTGGTGTGAGGCAGAAAGTCGAGATTTTGAAAATGCTAGCTTTAAACGTAGATATCCTCATACTAGACGAGCCAACGACAAATCTCTCCCCCTCTGAAATACGTGAGCTATTCAAAAGCCTTAAGAAACTAAGAGAGGAGGGCAAGTCTATTGTATTTATAACTCACAAAATACGAGAGGTCTTGGAGGTTACAGATAGAGTCACAGTATTGAGAAAGGGTAGAGTTATGGGGTCTGTTGAAACTTCGAAAACAAATCCCCGGGAGCTAGCTAAAATGATGGTTGGACGCGATGTTGAATTGTTAATTGAGAAACCACCGTGGAGACCAAATGGAGTTGCTTTAATCGTAGACGAACTGGAAGTCATGGGGGATCTCGGTGTACCAGCCGTTAAAGGTGTTTCATTCAGCGTTAACTACGGAGAGATTTTTGGAGTTGCAGGAGTTGAGGGTAATGGGCAAATAGAGCTCGCTGAGGCATTGGCTGGGATAAGGAAGCCTTTGAGGGGGCGGATAGTAATGAATGGAGATGATATTACAAAGCTGGATGTTTCAGAGAGGTATAATCGTGGACTAGCCTATATCCCTGAGGACCGGAAGGTTGCGTTGATAATGGAGTTCTCTGTTTTAGAGAATACTCCACTAACAGAGATCTCTTACAATAAGGAACTAGTTAATAGAATGGGCTTTATGAAGATCAAGCGAATAGTGGAGAAATCTATGGGCATTATTAAGCAATACGGTGTTGTTACTCCATCAATCTATGCACCCGCAAGATCTCTCAGTGGGGGAAATCAACAAAAACTCGTTGTAGGACGCGAGTTGATGAAAGACCCACGGGTCATTATAGCCGTTCAGCCAACTAGAGGCCTAGATGTAGCTGCAACAGAGTATGTTAGAAACCTACTCGTAAAAATGAGGAGTTCTGGTAAGGCCGTTATCCTTATATCATCAGACTTGGATGAAATACTTGGATTGAGTGATAGATTCGCTGTTATGTATAATGGAAGATTTATGGGTATTTTAGAGCCAGATAAAGTCACAGATGAGGAACTAGGATTAATGATGGGTGGTTACACATATGAAGAGATTAAAGCTAGAAAGGTGTAGTTTTAATGGTTAACTCGAGATTCACTGAGTACTTAGTCTATATTGGTAACGTAGCACTCGCTATATTAATAGGACTTGCCTTAGGCGCTCTCATTATATGGCTGGGAGGCTATGATCCCGTTAAAGCATATACTGGGCTATTTGAAACATCTTTCAATCCATCAGATTACTACTACTTCGCTACAACCCTCAGCTACGCTACTCCAGTAATTTTTACAGGCTTAACATTTGCGATCTCTAGTAGAGCTGGGATCTTCAATATAGGCGCTGAAGGTCAAATGTACATGGGGGCTCTTGGCGCAGTTATCGTAGCCTCGATGAATCTACCATCTCCACTCATACTCCCCATGGCTCTAATCACCGGGACCCTTATGGGGGCTCTGTGGGGTTTAATAGCTGGTTTATTTAGAGCTCTTAGAAACGTTAATGAAGTTGTAGCTACTATAATGCTTAATTGGATTGCTTTCTGGATAATTGAATACGCTAGAAACTATGGTCTTGGTGATCCAAGGAGACAGGAGAAAACAATTAGTATGCCTGTTGAAGGTAGACTCCCCCTATTAGTGAAAAACACTGAGTTGTCCATGGCGTTCGTAATAGCATTAATTGTTGCAATACTAGTTTACATATTCATGTGGAGAACGAAAATAGGCTACTATATTAGAGTACTTGGTGCAGGAGTGAAAACAGCTAAATACGCTGGAATAGATCCACGCATTATTACACTATATGTCTTCATTATTGGTGGTGCTTTATCAGGGCTTGGAGGAGCACTAGAGATCTGCGGTAGACCCCCGACATACGCAATTACAACAGCTGCATCCAATATAGCTGGATTCGGGTTTACAGGTATTTCCGTATCTCTCCTGGGATTAAACCACCCTATATTAATAATACCAGCATCTGTGATTATAGGGGGCCTTCTAGCGGGGTCCCGTGGAATGCAGATAAAAGCAAAGGTTCCACTTGAAATGGTTATGGCTGTTCAAGGATTGATCATCATAGCTCTATCCGTTCCAGGCTTCACATTTGTCTACAGGAGGTGGAGAATTAAGAAAGCCCTAAGAGGTGGCGGAAGTGCCTGAGCTTGATCTCTTGGGTGGAGTATTAATTCAGTCTACGTGGGCAATGATGCCTATTCTACTAGCGGCACTAGGCGAGATCCTCACCGAGAGGAGTGGAGTAGTGAATATAGGCTTAGAGGGTATAATGCTTATCTCTGCATTATTCGCAGTATTTGTAGCTGATAAAACACTTAATCCATGGCTCGGTGTATTAACAGCTATTGGTATTGGTGCATTCATTGGATTAATACATGGCTTTATCTCAGTTTACCTTAAGGGAAATCAAATTATCAGTGGACTTGGAATAAATACATTTGCAGCAGGCTTCGTAGCATATAGTATAGAAGTGTTTTGGGGTGTGAGAGGCTACTACACGCCTAAACCCGAGGCTAAAGTACCAAGGCTGCCAGCAATAGGGGTTTCCCCACTCTTCCTCGCTACAATAGCCATTACAATTGTATTGTTTATAATCCTATACAAATTCGACATAGGTCTAAAAATAAGAGCTTGCGGGGAGAACCCAGAGGCTGCTGATGTTGTTGGAGTAAAAGTTGAACTAATGCAACTCACATCCACTATTATTGGGGGAGCTTTAACGGGCTTAGCTGGAGCGGTCTTAAGTATAGACTGGCTTGCATCCATAACAAAGCAGCTACCAGCTGGAAGGGGCTTCATAGCGCTCGCACTAGTAAACTTCGCTAATTGGAATCCACTCTATGGATTACTAGGTAGTTTTATATTTGGCTTCTTATGGACCGCGAGTGAGTATATGAAGAACCTAGAATACTTCACGAGGGCTATTCCAATGCCCCTTATAAATACAATACCCTATATAGCAACCCTCATAGTAGTTGCAGGAGTTATAGGTAGATCTAGGCCACCGCAAAGTGTTGGTGTACCATATAGAAGGGAGCTAGACTAGCACTGAGTGGCAAGAACTACACAATACTCAGTGATCTAACGGGTTTCCCGCACTTTTTATACTCACATATGACATCAGCTAATATACTAACTGCAATCTCCTCCGGTGTATCAGAGCCTATGTCAAGCCCCGCAGGCGCGTGAATACGTCCTTTAAACGCCTCAATTTTAAAGCCCTCACGTTGAAGTCTTTCAAGCATCCACGAGGCTCTCTTCCTACTGCAAAGAGCCCATATATGCCCCTTAAACCCCTTCACTATGAGTTTTTTGAGCGATTGATAATCCACCTCCGGGTCTCCGTGTGCAATAATAACAGCGTCTCCCTCACCAAGGTCTAGTTTACCAAGCTCTTCTGGCACATCTCCAGCTACAACTCTCTCCGCATATGGAAACCTCTCACGGCTAGCTAATTGAGGGTTTGTGTCAAATACAATTACACTAAAACCAAGCATGTATCCAAGATCGCCAATAGGCTTACCAACATTACCACCACCAGTGATAACTAAGCGGGGTTTAGGAGAGAATACATTTATAAACGCCTCAATAACTCCACCACAGAGAGCCCTTGCGGGGACAGCGTCTTCTGGTGGTTTTTCAGCACCAAGAGTAACTTTTATCTTCCTCGGCTTATTCTCCTTAATCGCTTTATTAGCCTCTTCAACCAGTATTCTCTCTACATCTCCCCCACCAATAGTCCCCTTTCTCTCACCAGTACTAGACACAGCCATTATAGCCCCAAGATCCCTCGGGCCACTGCCCTGTTTATCTGTAATTGATATTAGTGCTACACGCCTCCCTCTAGACAACTCATCTAGGATCCACTGTAAAACCTCCACACTACTCAATTAAACCACCCTAGAACCATGTATACTAATCCATGTAGCGGCATTTAAACCCCTACTTCACTCCTCCTCATGGTTTCAAGCCCTGTTAGTGCATAGTATGTAGTGAACGCTAAGAGTATATAAATAATCAAAACCACAGACACTGTTGACAATCCACCCATGTATGTTGCAGAGTAAACTAGAATAGGCAGAGTCCAAGTCCTACCTCTCACACCACCACCGAGAATCAATGTTGCCCCGAAGTCGCTAAACGCTCTAGCATAGGTCAAGGCATAACCCGCAATAACCTGCCTCTTCAGCATTGGTAGTAAGACACGATACAAGTAACTCCCCCTACTAAACCCCGCCTCCAGTGCGAGTTCTTCGTAGACTCTAGGTGTTCCAGTAAATAAACCAGAATAATATGCAAATGCAACTGGTAGAGAAACAAACACTTGCGCAACTACGACGCCTACAACACTGTTTACTACCCCAATAAACCTATCCATGAATATGCCTATTGGATTAACTGTGAAGAACTCTAAGAGGAGGGAGCCTATAGCGGAGGGAGTTATAACAACAGGCATCATTAGTAGAGAGTACACTATTCTACGGCTAAGACCACGTAGAAACCTAGACGTGTAGTATGATAGTGGTATAGCGAGTAAAGTACTAATTGAGGAAGACGTGAGAGATGAAAATACAGATAAGAGAAGAGAGTTCATGAAGTCGCGCATGAACTCCTCTTCAATAGCAAACCCTCTGGACAAAGCAACCATAATAGGCGTAGAAGTGAGTAATAGAATCAATAATAAAGCAACTATCGCTAAGTATTTAAAAGCAGTATCATCCCTCTTCAACCAAGACACACCCATGGCAAATCAATTTTTCCATAATCATATGGAACTATTCTAGACAAGTCACTCAATTTGCCTACATACCCCGCCTTAACAGGATCTAAGCCCTCTACGTATTCAACAAGCTCGTTTAGAAATAAATCTGCAAGATCTCTCCTCGTGGAGTACTTTGTTACTGCCCCAACTTGGCAGCTAGCTAAACCACTAATTTCCTCCGGCTTAGGCCAAACGATCTCAACATCTCCAGGATACCAGTACTTAATAATATGCGGTAGAATCGCTACATCAACAACCCCCACTTGAAGGTACCTAGCTAAAACCCCTACATCGGGATATATGTATAGCTTATCCCTGATCAACTCATAAACCCCCGCTCTCCTCAAGTACTCAACACCTATTCTACCAAAGGGAGCTACCTCGGGATCTGCAATACCTATCTTCAATCCTTTAGACGCCAAGTAGGCGAGGTCTCCTACTTGCTTCAACTCAACATTGCTCTTCTTAGACACCATTAAAGCAGGTATAATCAGGGTAATTCTCTTTAAACTAGGGTATACAAGTCCCCTCTCTAATGCGTACTCCATGAAGTAGTGATCCGCTGTTATCAGTACATCACCTTTCTTTGTTAATTCAAGCTTATTAATTAGCCTCCCAGTCGCGTCGACCACTACGTTGACTCTAACACCATGCTTAGCCATAAACAATTCAGAGTAGTCATTTATCAATTTTGATAGTGTAGGGGGAGTATATACTGTGATCTCTTCTACTCGATCGCTGTGGACATATCCATGTGTGTCGATTAAAAACTCGATTGATGTAAGACCTAGAATACCAATTAACCCAGGTATTAATAGCACTATAAGCACGTGTTTATAATCATCCAATAAATAATCACCTCGCTGAACGCTTCTCGATGAAGATCCTCATTAAACCACCCTCACCAAGCGAGACGAGGTAGTCTCTTGGAATCTTAACCCCAGCTGAAACCCATGGTAGTAGTATATCCAGTGCGTTCTCCTCGCGGAAGTATATAATACCAGCAGACACGCCGATAATTGCCTTACCATCTCTATAAGCAAGCATAGTCATCGTGGTCGGCTTAATGGGCAGTCCATAGATAACTACTTCATCTGCAACACTCCTTATAGCGCTGGGAGTGTAGTCTGTGGGGTCAACACTCATGCCACCAGTAACTACAACAGCATCGTGCGTTTTCAGTGTAGAGAGTATCTTGCCCACTATTTCCTCTTCATCGTCACGAGCATAGACTACGTCACCAGGTATACACCCATACCTCTTGATCTTCTCGACTACAACTGGTGAAGCATAGTCCTCTACAAGGCCTGTAGCAACCTCAGTACCCGTGACAACAACTCCGATTTTAAGTCCACGCGATGGGTAAATAGTCAACACTGGCTGGTATTGTCTAATAGAATCTAGTATTTTACTAAACACCCCCTCGGATACGTATAGAGGTATTAAATCAACGACACCAGCTAACTCTCCTTTTTCAAGGAAAGACCCTGTTCTACGAGTTGCAACGACAAATACCCCTGTTTCATTAATAATCCTTAAACCCGTGGAGTTCACTACTAGTAACCCCCTTTCGCCTGCTTTAAGGTAGGCCTTTGCCTCCTCAACGTGCTCTACTACTAAACCCGGGCCAGATATGTATTTAGCCATTAAGTCAACTGCTTCATCTTCATGTATGTATCCATGTGGCGAGTCCTCATCTTTATATACATAGACAATGAAGTGACCGCATCTCTCTAGTAATTCAACATCCTTATCGCCTATGATCTCACCCCGCCTCTTCACAGCACCCTTGAATCCGGGCTCTATACATGTGTAGTCCTGTGCTATTCTCTTCCCAATAGCTTCTCTAGTTTTTACAGCAGTGATCAATTCAATCACCCAATACCCTCTATAGCTTGAATTATTCCAGCAACTTCACTAAATGGAACAACTTCAACCTCACCTCGAGGATTCAACAGGATCAAAACCGGCTTCTTAACAACTTTACCTGCAATACAATCACTAGCTTTAAACCTCAATAACTTGAATATAATTGTAAAGTCACCTCTAACTCTAATCCCCGCTTTATCGGCTTCTCCAAGTACGATGCTCGGTATATCTACAAGCCTAGTTCCTTCTTTAACAACTATTTTAACCGGTGAATAAAGCAATGCATAAACAAGGAGGGTGTATCTAGCTTTCTCAATGTTCTTCAATGCCCTCTTAATTGAGACAGCCACATCTTGGTGGGATACACCAATTAATTCAGCTATCTCCCTGGTGGAATATCCTTGAAGCCTGTACTTCAACACCTTGATCTGCCTAGGCGTTAGGAAACCAAACTTCCCTTTCATCTACACCACTTTTGTCAATCAATGAAAATAGACATGGAGGTGGATATATAAGTCTTTTTATAGCTACTTGTCCAATAAAATTGATTGACCTATATGGAAATTCGTGCTATAAGTAGACGGTGTGTAGATTCAAGTTATTGATTATGACTAGTAGGGGTAAGTAGTTCTATGTGAGAAAACAATAGAGTTTACTTCTTAGTTTTCTTCATGTACGCTAGTACATCCTTGGCTTTTGGACCTGCAAGCCAAGTGACTAACTCCTCTGGTAGTTTATATGATTGAGCTATTTTAGCAGCGTACTTTGGGTTGTTTGTGAATATGACTCTTAAGTATGGGATGAAGTCAGACTTTACATTTGCCTTACTCGTTAGTAGCCTTGAAGCTAAATGCTCTGCAAGTGCTTCACGATACTCCCTCGACCTCTTAGTCTCTGCGAGTAGTTTTATTCTCTCGGGCATTTTGAACGCTACGAATTTACCCTTATACTTTGTCCTTGCAAATGCTACTCCAGGCCCCATCATGTCAAGTGCGTATGATAGCAGATCCCAGTTTTGTGTTTTAACTATTCTGCCAAAGTACTGGTCTGCTCTACTGAGTGCTTCATAAGCTCTCCACACTTCATATGGGTCATCATACCAACTAGGGATGTGTTCATTTACCCATGTTTTGAACTCTTCTGGAGTTAAATCTGTGGATGTAATAGCCTCTCTCGCTTGGAAAACAAATCTAGCTGAGAATAGCTTTCTCAACGCCTCCCAAGGTGCATGTGTTCTATCTCTATATGTAGATATCGCCTTGACAGTCTCCAATGTAACTTTTTTATTCAACGCGGCAGCTGCCTCTAAATCGTTTATTGCACTCCTCAAATCACCCTCGCTACGTTTAGCTATCTCCTTCAAAGCCTCTGTGTCGCAATCAAGCTTCTCAGCGCCGCAAATTCTTGTTAATACCCTGACAACATCTGTCTCTCTTAATCTATTCATAGCAATTACTTCAGATAGCTCTCTAAGAGGCCTCAAGTGCTCCCTGTATGGATTATTCGCGGTCATTATTATTGGGTTTCTAGTGTTCTTAATTACCTCTATGAGTGATTCAACACCACCAACATCTGACTTGGGGTCTAATCCATCAACTTCATCTAGTAGAATAATTTTTCTCCTAGCCCTCAATCCAGATGTTTGAGAAGCTGCTTTAGCTAATCGCTCAATATCCTCCTTCCTCCTACTATCACTGGCATTCATTTCAAATAATTCATATCCATAGGTCTTCGCAACTGCTTCTACAAGGCTTGTTTTACCACAACCTGCCGGTCCATGAAGCAATATGGCTTTCTTCGATGGTGGAGCCTTTTCCCAAGACTTCAACCACTCTAACAGCTTCTCCTTGGCTTCGTCTTGATCAACAACTTCATCAACGTGTTTAGGCCTATACTTTATAATCCAGGGTAGCCTCTGAGTACTCAAATACAACTACACCTTGAGCCTCCTACCCATAAGTGCTAACCTAGCGAGGAATGCATTTAACTGGATCTCGTCGTCAGCTCCCTCCACGAGTCTATACTGTATTTCACCAGCGTAATCAGCGATCATGACTTTCAAGTCGTCTGGGATCTTCACCTCGGGGTTAAAGATCTCTCTATGAACTTGCTTCACAATATCCACACCGCTCAATCCATAGTTGATCATGAGGTCTCGTAGCTTCTTCCTAGCCTCCATGAAGTTCCCTGAGAGAGCTAGTTGAAGCATTTCCCTCACCTCCCTTGGATGAGCTAATCCAACAACTTTATACACAATATCCTCGGTTACATCCCCTAAAGCTGCAGCTGCCTGTAGTATATTTATTGCTCTCCTCATATCGCCCTCTGATAGATCATAGATAACCTCGAGAGCTCTCTCAACGCAATTAACCTTCTCGCTTTGGCAAATATACATTAATCTAGATACAACATCCTCTCTCTTTAATGCTGTAAATCTAAAAACTGCACACCTACTTTGAATAGGCTCAATGATCTTACTTGGATAATTAGCAGTTAGAATAAACCTAGTATTAGCCGAGTACAACTCCATAAGTCTCCTAAGTGCTTGCTGAGCATCAGCAGTCATGTTGTCTGCTTCATCAAGTAATACTATTTTAAACGGTACTTCGCCTACAACCCTAGACCTCGCAAACTCCTTAACCTTAGTCCTTATAACCTCGATTTTTCTCTCATCCGATGCATTAAGCTCTAACATGTACTGCCTATAGTTCTCACCATATAAGTCATGAGCCATAGCGTGAGCAACAGTAGTCTTCCCAGTGCCGGGAGGACCCGCAAACAACATGTGAGGTACATTCCTCTCAGATATAAACCTCTTCAATCTATCAACAATCTCCTTTTGATTGACAACTTCATCAAGCGATCTAGGCCTATACTTCTCAGCCCAGAGAAGCTCACTCATAAAATACACCCATAGAGTACTCTTCTTTAAAATTATAACTTTATTTAAGGCTAATAAGGGGGAGAGCAGAATTTTCAAAGGGAGATGCTAGAATTGACTGGTTTATTAGAGTTAATAGGGCTCCTCGGGGTTAGAGTTATCGAGAGGGATTATGAAGAGGAGGAGGTTAAAGTAGCCTACATGGGCCCATCTACTAGTTTATTTGTTGAAGACGACTTTGTTGAGTTAGTTAAGGGTGCTGAGTACACTCTGCCGAGGTGGCTAGCTAAATTCCTCAGTGAGAAGGGTGTTGCGAGGATACAGGAGGCACCTGTAGAGGAGACTATGGTTGCGAGACTGCAGTTTAATGAGTCTCGTAGTAGGGGTCAATTGAAATTTGAGAAACTACAGGGGTACTTCTACTCGAGGATCAGGGATCAAGTGTCTTCGATGTTTAGGTCCTACAAGGAGATAAATGACTTGTCTAAAGCACACCAAGTTCTTCAATCGATAACTAAGTTGTCGACTGCAACCCGCGATCTATACAAGACTAGGCTTACTAAAATCCTAAATATAGTTACAAGCGAGATTGGCCCAGACTTATTGGTTAATTTAAGTGAGGAGGAGAAGCAACTATACAGTATACTAAGGACTATTCTAGACTTATATAACTCAATGGTTTTCGAGGTTGAGAAACATGAGTGAAGAAGCAGTGGGAATAGTTGACATCGTCCAGTCTTTTAAAGCCTTCCTAGAGACATTCCAGTCTAAAGACGGCGTGTTGAAGTACCGTGAGAGAATACATGAGTTAATAAGAATGAATCAAAAGAGCCTTATAGTGGACTTCGACGACCTCATACTACATGACCGCGAATTAGCAAACTACGTACTAGACAAACCCCTCGAGGCACTAAATGCTTTTTCACAAGCACTACTAGACATTGTAAGTAGAGAAAACCCCGAGTATGCTAGACTAGTTAAGAGATTCTACGTGAGGATTAGGAATCCACCAGAGATCTTCAAGATCAGGGGTTTAAACAGCGACTACATAGGAAAACTAGTGGCGATAGAGGGAATAGTGACTAGAGTTACAAGGATTGATGCAAAGCTAGTGAAAGCAGTATATAGACACGTAGCAGAGGGTGAGATACATGAGTTCGAGTACCCACCAGAAGGGTCAATAACCGAGAAAGTTGAAAAACCACCATACTGCCTAATCTGTAGAAAACCAGGTAAATTCGACCTAGTAGTTGAGAAAAGCGAGTTCATAGACTGGCAGAAGATAGTTGTACAGGAGAAACCAGAGGAGGTTCCAGGTGGGCAAATACCCAGGAGTATAGAGGCTATTTTAACAGCGGACATCGTGGACTCTGTGAGACCTGGAGACCGAGTGATATTAACAGGTGTATTGAGAGTACAGCCTTTAACAGGCTCTCCTGAAGCACGTAGCTCTAGAAGCTTGTTTTCATTCTACATAGACGTAAACCACGTGGAGGTCCAGGAGAAGGTTTTAGAGGAGATAGTGATTACAAGGGAGGACGAAGAGAGGATAAGGGAGTTGGCGAGAGACCCGTGGATCCGCGAGAAGATAATTTCCAGTATTGCACCCGGTATTTATGGCTACTGGGATATAAAGGAGGCAATAGCATTAATGCTGTTTGGAGGATCTCCAAAACTACTCCCAGATGGGACGAGGATTAGGGGGGACATACATGTCCTCATAACTGGTGATCCAGGTACAGCGAAGTCACAGCTACTGCAATTTACAGCCAGGATCGCTCCTCGTGGATTATACACGAGTGGGAAGGGTTCAACAGCGGCTGGTTTAACCGCTACTGTATTGAGAGATAAACTAACTGGTGAATACTACCTTGAAGCTGGTGCACTCGTACTGGCTGATGGTGGATTAGCTTGCATTGATGAAATCGATAAAATGAGAGAGGAGGATAGGAGTGCTATACATGAGGCTCTAGAGCAGCAGACTGTTAGCATTGCGAAGGCTGGTATAGTTGCTAGACTCAATGCACGTGCATCAGTGCTAGCAGCTGGAAACCCAAAGCATGGGAGGTATGACCCTACAATCCCCGTTAGTAAAAACATAGATCTGCCGCCGACAATACTATCTAGATTCGACTTAATTTTCATAGTTAGAGATATACCCCACAAAGAGCGAGATAGGAAACTGGCGAAACACATTCTCGGAATACACGCAGAGGCTGAGAGAGCAAGGAGCTTCATCGACCCCCAGTTATTGAAGAAGTATGTTAGCTACGCTAGGAGATATATAAGGCCTCAGTTAACCCCGGAGGCAGCTAAACTCATTGAGGAATTCTATGTTAGTCTTAGACAAGCATCACTAACAACGAGTGAAGGAGAGGTTTCAGCAATAGCTATTACCCCGAGGCAATTAGAGGCGTTAATTAGGCTAACAGAGGCCCATGCGAAAATGGCTCTTAAGCAGAAAGCCACTATTGAAGACGCTGAAGAGGCTATAAGGATAATGATGACAACTCTATCCATTGTTGGAATAGATGTTGAGACGGGTAGACTAGACATCGATGTACTGGAGACAGGGGTATCTGCATCAAAGAGGGAGAAAAAGAAGAGATTTACACAATTCCTCTTTAAACTACTAGAGGAAGTAGGTGGAGAAATAGAGATGAACGAGTTGTACAAGAAGGCCGCTGATCAGGGGTTTGAAAAGGAATTCGTGAGAGAAGTGGTCATGGAGTTGAAGAATAGTGGGGAGTTATACGAGCCGAGAATAGGTAAAATAGCGAAAGTAAAGTAATCAGTGCATTTTAACTCTTATTAATCATAGTTCTCGAAGTTGAGTGTACTTAATGTGATCCCATGAAGACGCAAGTCAAGATATTAATAGTTCAAATATTAACCAGCATTATTGGTTTTACAATAGCATTTATCGTGGTAGACTCATTAATACCCTTGATCATTCTACACAAACCACCTCCACCAATATTGCAATCCATAATCAAGGGTGCTTCAATAGGTATACTGGTCGGCCTTTTGTCATTTGTATTCATGCTTTTAACTCGCTGGAGATCAAGACGTGTCGAAATTTAGACTTTAAGATAGACAAGGATTCACAATACAAGCATACCGCGTGTATTAAGTACAATTTAAAGAGGTTTCATGAAAATACGTTTCTTCCCCTCGGATTTTATGTTTAGATAATTTTTCCGATGTAGAAGACTATAAAATGAAAATCCTATTCTTTCTTCTGACCGGCTTTCTCCATAATCCACCTTCTCCTATACTCCCATAGTGATGGAGGAGTCCACATTATCCATAGTGGTAGTGCTTTAACAAACTCATAGGCCTCCTCCCAGCTGTCGAAACCAAGTTTCTCGGCTAGCTCCTCCAGAGTCATTGGTGTTTTAACGTATTCCCTAACGATCTTCAATACCTCGGGTGTCACAGGTATTTCCTTCTCGCCAACTTTGACTACAAATAAAACCTCCTTCTTCTCACTCATACTATAAACACCAAGCATATCAACAAATAATCCACGTACTTAAATACCTTGATTAAATGGGGCCGCCGGGATTTGAACCCGGGACCACCGGCGCTCCGGGAACCCGTGGATCGGGGGACATCCCCCCAGGCCGGCATCCTAGCCAAGCTAGACGACGGCCCCTATCGGTGTTTAATATATACACTGGATTTTAAAGAGTTATTTTATTCGCCACTCTTGATTCCTCTAAATAATATTCGAGTGAATGAATACTTTCAGCCACCACTCAAGTTTTAAAACTAAGACCCATTATAACATGTTAAATTCTTATGTAAAAAATGGTGTAACACAAAATACCCGCAAATAGGGGTATTTAAAAGAGCTCATTAAGAGATTGCAAGCATTTAGGCTATACGCATTTCATTAAAGTTATACCTACCTTGGAGCTAGGTATTGCGGTGATTAATTGCCTGTTAGATATAGATGTAGTAAATGTGGTTATATCTTATACGAATTCAACGGTGTTGGACAAAGCTATATGGGTTTACTAACGCCAAGCGAAGTAGCTAAGCTAGTTGGACATATTTGCCCAAACTGCAAATCCATTATTAACTCCTCGGAGTCCATATTTAGCAAAGTTATTATAAAGCAGGCTACTCCACAGGCTCTAAGGGAGAGCATTAGGTACTCAATACATGGTTTAAAACAACATGTAGCTACTGAGGGAGTATAGCCGAGACTATTCTTTGAAAATCCTCCCCAGAATACGACTCCTTATATTTTCTAAGAGCTCTTAGAGCCTCCTCTACCCTAACCCCGAGAATGTTGATCAATTCATCTCTCCGCTTAAACCTGAATAGAATGTATGAAACAAAAGACGAGACATTTCCAGGCCTAACCGACGACCTGGCACTCTCCCAGTCAAGCAACTTAATATCCCCACCGCAAACATACATGTGTCCACGGGGTCTATTGATCTCTGTGTGGTCTACTCTTAGTAAATCCAGCTTATAGAGCTTTAAGAGAGCCTGTAGAATCAATTGTTTTAACTCGGGTAAACAATTGTTCTCTAATAACTCTACAAGCAACTTCTCAAATCCAAAACACTTGTATAAGGGTAGGTATTCGTAGAAGACGTAGAAATCCCTATAACTCATAAGCCTTGGAGGTAAACCCGTTGAGTAAGCCTTCTCCATATACTCCGCTTCTCTAATTAAACTAGATCTTCTACCGTCAACTCTTAGAATTTTAATTGCTCCAAGTCCTTTCACCCTATTATACGCAATACTAACAACACCCGTATACCCCTTTCCAAGTATCCTCATACCCATGAAGCTAGCACCTGTTTCAAGTAGGTAAATAAAGCCGTCTCTCAACAAAGCCCCCAGTCTATCTCGTAGTAATCCGCACGATTCCTGGGGAAAGCAGAGTACTCTAGTAACGTAGTCGTCTAGAGCCTCTAAAAAATGCACTTCTCCATCCAAATAGGAGTCTTCAAAATAAAGTCTCTCACCCACAATCCAGCACCTATACCTACAAGGTGCTTGAGTGTCTCTAGGGTTGGTGTAGTTACTAACGGCTTGATCGTCTTTAAATGCGGTGAAACAGTAAACTCGCTCCACTTCTCAGATATAATCCCCACTGCATCAACCAACCTCCTCTCGTCTATCGACTCAAGGCATCCTTCATTATTGATCCACGGGCCAACCCTCCTACCTAGATGCTTCCTGAGGAAACTCACTATTCTATCCTCCTCGTGTGGGAGGCAGGGGCCAATATAGTGTTTAAACCTTGGCAACTGACAATTCTCCAGCTCTAGTGCAATCACGACGGTATCCCTATCATTACTCCAAGCTGAGTAATCAATAACCCTGAGGTCGTGCGTAGAGAGGGCTCTTTGAGCCGTAGATGCTACTCTCCAAGCCTCACCCCATATTACATCGGGAGGTAGACTCTCCCTCAACTCATATATGAGGAATACTATGCAGCGATCCCTCACCGCGTTAATCAACTCCTCTAGCGACGGCTCACGGGGCTCCTCGAAGAAGACAGTGCTTGGATTCCGTAGATAACACCTAGATGCGATTATAAATGTAAATAAGGACTTTGCATTAACGCTTGCAGTGACATTCCTCTTATAGTCTACAGGGTCTGGCATATATATAATTGAATCTGGATACTTTGCTTTAAGCTCTTTAATTAAATCCCTCGTTAACTTCTCCCCAATAGTGTTCACGATTACAGGGGGCCTCCACTCTGAGGCCTCTCTCAGGACTTCCCGGAAGCCACCATACGTAACAATGAGTAATTCAACTGCGTATCCACTAAACCCCCTTACTTTAACCTCTGCTCCATACACACCAATAGACTTCATGAACTTCTTCAATAGCCTCGCGTGATCCCTCAACTCTGGAGTTAACGCCTTCTCTAGGAACAATGTGTGGAATGGAGTTCTATCCACAGCTGTCTTCGCAAGGTCTGGTCTATCAAGCTTCAAGCCTGCTACAATATCTGCTTCAACGCCATTAAATCTAACTCTAACATAAGGGTGCTCTGCATACCTCAACTCATACACCCCTATTCCACTAGCAGCCTCTATGAGAATTGGCAATGCCTTCTTCTCGAGGTCTTCACGGCTCCAGTCGCTTGGGAACAAGACGAATACGTCGAGGTCTCGATCCCCTGAGAGCCATGTATCGTGGGCTATACTACCCTGTAGTGTTATATCTGCTTTAACACCGTGTCTACGGAGACTCTCCTCTAAGGCCTCTTT
>JAPWUD010000023.1 GCA_028275705.1 Desulfurococcaceae archaeon
CTAGTTGTGTTTTTCAAAGTATTTATTAACATTTAATGAAGGAAGATGCGTATCTCAGAATGGGGTCTGGAATTACATATAAATCCTCTTTTTTCTCAATAAATCCATTGTCTAGTAGGTTTTTCAATAATCTCGAGAGCTCTGAGTCGTATATTCTAGTGCCAAGCCTATGACCAATCTATAATTAGTTGTGGGTGGCTGTAAATAGTCGGCTTAAATTTATTAACCTCTCCACGTGTATTTTCTTGTTGATGATGAGTCTTGGGACATAAGTTACTGTCTCCAATGCGGATGAGGGGCTTTCGGGTTATGTGGAGCCCTGACAGCCCGGGCAGTGATGCAATGACACCACGAACGGAGCCCGGGAACCCCGGGGCAAGAAACCATGCATTTACAACTACTCACAGGTATTCACAAATAATTGCCTCGGGGAAACCCTTAACTCCAAGTACCTCCTCACCTGAGACCATGTTGCACCTTCTTTTCCAATTGCTCTTAGTACCTCCACATATCTTTTCGTGCCCATAACCTCAACGAAGTTGCAGAATTCATTAATTGATATCTTAGATGCCTCTTCGAGAACCTCCTTTATTACTGACTTGTCAAACCTCATTCTTAAAGTCCTCAAACCCAGAAATGTAAGCCACCCGATGATCCCATCAAGGACATCTACAGCGGAGTGGAGAAAGTCCTCGCTTACACTCACACCGTGTTCTTCAAATCCCCTCCTCAGGAACTCTAATGCTAAATCCCTACTTAGGGGGCTCAATATTATTTTCTCAAAGTACCTCCCATAAAGGGGTGAAGAAGAGTCATTTATTCTCAAGAACCTATAGAGTAATCCCACCTTGGAGCCTGTGAAAACAAAAGATAAGTTCTTCAAGTTGTCATATGCGTATGCAAGTGATGGTAGTATTGTATATCCACGCAATTTATTCAACTCCTGCGCTTCATCAAATACTATGACCAGCCTAGTTCCTTCATCACCTGCACATTCATCGAGAGCTTCTAGAATTGATGAGAAAGAAGGGCGCTGTCTACTAGTAGAGAATTCTATGCCGAAATCAAGTATTTTCACACCACGTATTCTCCCAAGATAACCCCTAGCTTTCTTAGAAAACGAGATGAAGTTGTTTAAACTTCTTCTCAACTCCTCTAAGAGTTCATTATATGTAATATAACTAGCTGTCTCGAATTTCCTAATATCCAGGTACACTCTAGGCATGTTATAGGTAGCAACCTTCACAAGTGAAGTCTTTCCAACTCTCCTAACACCAAGCACCAAAGTTATTGTATGTGAGGAAATAGACCTCTTGAGGTCCTCGAGTTCTTTCTCTCTATCAAACAACTCACTAGGTCTCTCGGCAGGTCTTTCAATGAACCCTATACTACATACCTATGTAGTTACTACATAGGTATGTAGTATAAATTACCTAATAAATCCCTCAAGGAAAACCCTAAGCTTCGTATATTGAGATGAAGAATTATTCCGAGGTACTTTAAAACCTAGATAAACGAGAGCGAGATTTGAACATGGATCATAGCATTAATAGAGCAATCTTTTATTAAAAGCGAAATTATTCTATGATCGATCATTGAGGGGGTTTTAAGATATAATTAAAAACCCCCTCAACTCGGCAGTAAAAGGTCTATCTACTCTCAGGTTACATTTAAAGCTTGTCTTCATATCGAAGTTACTATTTTAGAGTTCCCGATTTACTATGTATTTAGGTTGTCTTATGCACGGTGATTGAGTTGAGCAATAAGGTTCTTAGTACTAGGGATTTTGAGGGTCTCTCGCTAAAAGAAGCCTTTGAATTACTTAGTTCGAGGCCTAATGGGTTGAGTGATGAAGAAGCAGAGAGGAGACTGAGTATTTATGGACTTAATGTTATTGAAGAAAAGAAAGAAAGTCCTGTGCTAGAGTTCTTAAAGAGGTTCTGGGGGCCTATGCCCTGGCTTCTGGAGATCGCAATAATACTCTCCCTCTTCATTGGACACGTTATTGAAGCCACCATAATTGCACTTCTTCTAGTCATTAATGCAATTATCGGGTTCCTCCACCATGAATCCAGTAGAAAAGTCCTGGAAATGCTGAAATCTAGACTGGCTCCTCGAGCTAGAGTTTTTAGAAATGGAGCCCTCAGAGACATAGAGGCAGCTTTAATCGTCCCAGGCGACGTTGTACTCGTCGAACTTGGCGATATTGTACCAGCTGATTGCAAGATTATAGAGGGAGAGGTCTCAGTTGATCAATCGATTCTAACCGGAGAAAGCCTACCAGTTGAAGTATCTCCCGGTGGAGTTATTTTCGCTGGATCAATCATTAAGAGAGGAAGAGCTAGATGCCTCGTAGTAAACACAGGTAGGAACACTTATTTTGGGAAAACTGTAGAGCTTGTCAGAGTAGCTAAACCGAAGTCACACACAGAGGAAGTAATGCTAGCGATAACTAAGTATTCCATGTATATAGGAGTAATGGTGATGATCGCCGCAGACATATATATTTACTTATCGGGTTTAAAGAACGAAGTTATTTCAATAATAACCTTCGACTTAGCTATATTAATGGGGTGCGTACCCGTCGCTCTCCCAGCAGTTATGACAATAATGCAGGCTGCTGGAGCACGTGAACTAGCACAAAAAAGCGTCTTGGTAACAAGGCTAGATGCAGTTGAAGATGCCGCCTCGGTGGACATACTCTGCCTAGATAAAACAGGTACAATTACAATGGGGTCTCTTGAGGTAAGTGAATTAATACCAATTAGTGTACGTAGTGAGAATGAAGTCTTAGAGCTTGCTCTCTACGCCTCACCAGAGGACTCAGAGAGCCCAATAGACATTGCAATAAACAAAAAAGCCAAAGAACTCAGGGTTACCAGGAGAGGAAAACAAATCTCACTCACACCATTCGAGCCTTCAATTAAAAGGAGTGAAGGAGTCATCGAGCTCGGAGGGAAGAGAATAAGGGTGGCTCTAGGAGCACCACAAGTAATCATTAGTTTGTGTGGAGAAACCCCACAAGGCCTCGAGCAAATATTGGAGAAACTCGCTGAAAGGGGGTTAAGAACTCTGCTTGTTGCTTATGGTGAAGAAGGGAAGGCTATGACTGTGGCCGGGGTTATTGGTCTCTCTGATCCTCCAAGGCCAGACTCGGCAGAGCTCATAAGTGAACTAAAAAAGCTGGGTATAAAGCCATTAATGTTAACCGGAGATAGCTTCCCAATAGCTAGAGAGATTGCGAAAAAAGTAGGAATCGGTGAAAAAGGACATCCACTCTTACATATAAGGGAGAAACTCGGGGAGATTGTAGAGAGCATTGATTTTATAGCAGAGGTTTACCCCGAAGATAAATACTTCGTCGTCAAGGCCCTTCAAGAGAAAGGACACATGGTTGGCATGACTGGGGACGGAGTAAATGATGCTCCAGCATTACGCCAAGCCGAGCTCGGTATAGCTGTTAGTGGAGCAGCGGACGTTGCCAAGAGGTCGGCCGGAGTAGTACTTCTAGCCCCTGGACTAAGAGGAATAGTTGACGTTATAGATGTTAGTAGAAGAGTTTATCAGAGGGCTCTTACGTGGATTTTAAATAAAGTAGCAAAGGTCATTCAATTCACTCTTCTCCTACCACTTGGATTGATGTGGCTACACTACGATGTATTGTCATTAATGGGTATGGCACTACTCATATTTGCCAACGACTTCGCAACAATGTCTCTCTCAACAGATAATGCATCACCCTCGCTTAGTCCAAGAAAGTGGAGGATACAGAGCCTTTTAGCATCTTCATTAGTTGTAGGAATATCATTACTCATAGAAGCAATATTAGCTATCTACATAGGACTCATAGTATTCAACCTAGATATGAAACAAATGCAAACATTCATACTACTCAACATGGTCTATACAAGCCAGTTCAGAGTCCTCATACTCAGGGAGAGAAATTACTTCTGGAGGAGTAAACCAGGTAAAATGCTCGTAATATC
The DNA here is from genome assembly GCA_028275705.1 of Desulfurococcaceae archaeon. GTDB lineage: Archaea > Thermoproteota > Thermoprotei_A > Sulfolobales > Desulfurococcaceae > UBA285. Next base: position 3,987 of record JAPWUD010000023.1, read on the forward strand.
TATAGTCGGAGTGATCATAGCCTTTACGCTACTAGGAATAACGGGATTCATAGTAGAGCCTATCTCAGCTAACGCAGTCTTCTCCTCGCTGGCATACTCCACAATATTCACAATAAGCATAGACCCCATAAAAGTGCTCGTATTCAAAAAGACAGGTCTAACCGGTCGATGAATGAACATCTACGTTATCACCTATACCACATGAAGTATCAATCCATATTAGGATATTAATCTCTAGTAAATAGTGTAGATACGGCTTTATTTGCATGGTGAGGTTTTTGCCAAGGCGTTGTATGCGTCAGTGGTGGAGGGTTCAGGGTTCTCCGGGATACCAGGGTGAGCTTAAAATAGAAGAATCGCTCTATATCCCGGTTAAGCCATCGCAGTCTCTCGTTGTCGCGGACTACGTGGAGCTACATGACTATGAAGTCGAGGCATTCAAGCTCGTCCACTACGATGGTTTAACCACCGATGAAGCATCTGTCAAAATGGGCTTGTCCAAGGCCACTTTCTGGCGCATCCTGGAGCAGGCGAGGTTTAAAATTGCAAGGGCATTGGTGGAGAATAAGCCTATTAAAATAGTAGTCTCCCAGAGATAGGAGGGTTATCTTCCTGGTTGATCTCGTATCAATCAATAATAGAAATTAAGTTTCAAAGTTTAAGGTGGACCTGGGAAATAGTATTGGGCTTGCTTATAGTTCTAGTTAATGGTTAATAGTTTAAGATTTTCATCGATGGATCCGTTATCAACTAACCGACTCTTTTTTGTTTTCAATATATTAACCATTGATTTAATTTGGGGAATATTTGATGGCTGGATGCTGGTTTTTACAAATCTTTTAACCGAGGGAAGATGTAATAAGATGATCATTACACGTGTAAAATCATCTGTTAAAAATCTAGCATCTGAAATAATTAAGATGGAATTAGATAACACAATAATAGGCAGATGCTATGAAGAGACAAGGAGACAAATTGTCGAAATGGTATTGAAAAGCCTTTCTTCAATATCTCAAGACGCTTTAGAAAAGCCGAGAATTTCAAGAGATCATTTCATCGCAGCTCTTATATGCATCTTCTTTGTTTCCTCCCCTCTATTGTAATTTCGCCGTTCTTTTTATTAATAAGTGACTTAAACTCCGCAATTCTAGTCTCCAATATAATTGGCTTGGGTATGTTGTTTGCTCTTGGATATAAACTAGGCGCGTGTACGGGTAGAAATAAAACCATAACCGGAATTATTACCATGCTAATTGACTTGGCAATAATCGTGGCAACCATTGTTTTTAGTACTTAACGATTGTACAATTATGGATGAGAGCAACGAGAATCCATAGTAAACCCAGCTTTATGTCTAACCCGCTCGAGGATAAGCCTCTTTACGCTACCTAGAACACAACATTGCCGCTAGTATGCAAGGGATTAACAGACATGAATTCGCCTAGTGGTTCACTTAGTCTCTACAGAGGCGTGAATTATTAGAGACAACACCATAGAATTCATCTGGGTATTTAAAGGAGTATGCGCCGCCGCCGGGATTTGAACCCGGGTCACGGGCTCGACAGGCCCGCATACTCAACCGGGCTATACTACGGCGGCTTCTCTTTATGGATTTAATAGAGTAGAGTGGTTTTTAAATCCTATCCTCTGGTTTCTCTATGTTTTAGTGTGTTAGGGTATGTATGGTGGTTTTTCATCTAGATTCACTAGCTTCTTCTCTATTTTCATCTTCAACCTATATGATACATACTTGTCCTCGGGGCTGTACCTGGGTGGGTGTGGAACTATTAGCTCTCCCCCGCAGTTTGGGCACTTATCCCTGGCTAGTGTGTATCTTCCACACTTAGTGCACTTCCTCATTAACCAATTCACTGCTTCTCACGCTCAGCTATGTATAGTAATTCTAGTTGTTTAGCGGTGGATTCACCGCTCCTTACAGCCTCTCCAGCTAGCTCCTCAGCCGTTTTATAATCCCCTGCATAAACTTCTAGAATATAGCGTGGAGCACCTGCAACGTAGAGCCTATACTTCACCCCTCTGGATTCGAGGACTCCCGCAATAGACTCCAAGCACTTCTTTACTCTCAAAACACCATCAGGCTTATAGGATTGAACAACTAGCTTGTACTTAACAACGACTTCTCTTAGCTTAATGTGGCGAGATGCCTCCTCGATCAGCGGATCAACCCATTCCTCGGGGACACCCGCATCGATTAAAACCCCTCTACCCTCAACAATAGCCCTCTCAAGAGCATACATGACATCTGAGTACTCATCTTCAAGTCTCCAAACAACCTCTCTATATGCATCCTCAATACTCCTACCAAGCTTACCCGCAACAATCTCCACAATCTTACACGCTTTAGAATACCTCTTCCACCACTGCATCTTCCTCTGTTTATCACTCTCAGTAATCCTCTTTAGTGATACATCAACCTCTCTCTTGGCCCTATCAACTCTAATAACCTTTACAACAATCCTCTGACCCTCCCTAATCACATCCCTAATACTCCTAACCCACTTCGATGAAACCTCACTCCACGGTAGATAAGCCCTTAAACCACCATACTCCTCGAGAGTCACGTAGGCGCCATAGTCATAAATCTCCTGCACTGTAGCTACAACAAGCTCTCCAACATCTGGAAGCTCCTTCCTAGCAATAACCACAACTAACACCCCTCAACCAACTAATCTAAACAAAGCTATTGAATAATGAACCTCGAAATCCCCGTAATAACCAGCAGTGATTACACCACCAACCCAGTCAACATACTTTACAAGTTCAAAACCGCTAACACCACTAGACACAGCCATACCCTCCTGTAGATAAATCCTCGAACACCCCCTAGCCTCTAAAGTCTTTACAACAAGTTGGTTAATAAGTAGTTCCTCAGTAGTAGTCTTCCACGTAAGAGCAGTTACTCTAGTAGGGAGGACTATTTGAGACCCCTCTGGAGGTATGAAGACATAATCCCCCATTGATCTACCAGCATATGATAAGTAATCTAGCAACCTATACGTGTCTCCAAAAGCCTCAAACGCCAATTGAGGATATTGTTGACCAGGTAAGTTTAGTGTCACTGGTAAACCAAGATACGAGTAGTTGCCACTAACAGAGTATGCAAAAGCAACTAAGACATACACATCTTGCACTCCAAGCTCACTACTTAGATTAACTAGTAGCTTCCTGGAGGAATTCCAGTGGCTAACCATTATGGAGGATAAGAGGACTTTACCCGCTGATCCACCATGCGCGTGAGTCACTACTCTAGCATGCACACCATTCTCACCTACAGTATTTAAGATGATATATGAATAATCCCAGTGAGCTACTACAAGAGCACTGCCACCCTTTGATCTCTCCTTAATTGCATTTGCAAACTCCCTTAACGCAGAGTATAGGTCTGGCTGTCTTGCAGTGAAAACACCAGCTTTAGATAACTCCAATAACTCAGAGTCAACTAAGCCAATACTCCTTGTTCTCGCTAATAGTATAGGGGTTACTAGTGATGCTACAATAATTAAAACCAATAATGTCCCAGTTGATAACACTCTATGTAGTGATCTCGGCGTCGCGTGTAACGTAGATAAATAGCGGGCAAAAGTATCCACTACCACTCCACTTAAAACCCCTAGACCTGCAAGTGCTAGTGGATAAACACCTTGATCAATACTTGAAACCAAGACTAGAGAGAGTGCATTTATAGCAGCTAAAATCACAGCCATGCTTACTCTACGAGTAAATATGTAAATAAAGCTCACAACCGCTAAAACCCCCAGTACGCCATACAGGATCAATATATTAAAACCTCTAAAACCAATAATTGCGAATCCACCTATATACTGAGTGAGCAGCCCCGAGGTCGTGGCTAAAAGCAACAATAGTAAAGTAAAGAGAGACTTATAACCCGACTCAAAGAATGCAGCACCGTAGAAGAGAAGACTCAAACCAACTGCATAACCCAGAACTAGCGCCGGCAACGCGTATACTCCATAGTAGGAAACACCGTTAACATAGATAAATAAACTAGTTAAAGTAGACAATATTATTAAAGCCAGTGCGTGGATTTTTGAATCCTCTCTCTTAACTCCAAATATAGCGGTAAGTGAATAAGTCATCAACACTATGGGAGTTATAGGTAAATAAATTAAAGCTATGTACAATGTACATCCAAGCAATAAGAGTAATCGAGTTGATACAAAACTAGACAGTATAAGCAGTAGTGGAATTACAGCGAGAGAGGAGGCATAAATCAATCCCGATTGATCAATAGAGTACACGAGCATAGACCCAGGCGTCGTAGAGTATAGCAGTGAGAGAAGCCCCGACACCAAGTGGTTTCTAAACATCACATAAGAGGATAGATATATGAGTATAATTACTAATACTTGCGGCAATAACGCCAAGATGCCTGGAAGCCTAGATAAAGCCCAGATGTAGACTAAATACCCACTACACCGATCGAACACCTCAATAGAATTACATAAATCTCTATAATCCCCATAGAGGCGTGAAGCATTAAGAAGTAGTGGGTATCCACTAGCACCTAGGTATTGAATTAGTAGAATATGCATTACAATAGCTAATCCAAGCAATACTAAGCCTATGTGTAAACTCCTCCCTGATTCACTCATACAATAACACCTACAACTCCTTAGCTTCTAGTATAAAACCCCCTGCGAAGTTATAAGTTTACTCTGAAGTGGTGGTTTTATTGAAGAAACGTCGTTTAACCACGCTTACAAGACTCCTCGAGTATGGTGGTTTAGCGGAAATCATGTTTAAGACCGCGGGCCTCACTGTATTAACTTTATACATATTGTCTCTAACCGGTATAACGCTAGTAGATCTCACAGTGAGCAATCTAGGCATTTTAATAATGAGAGCCACGCTGTTAGTAATAGCATCCATTATATCATATATTGTTCTAAACCGCCTGCCCTCACTAGAAGCCGAGCGCGACATAAAGAAAAAGACTAGTTTACAGAGCTCTGTGCTGAAACTATTGTCCTTACTCATATTATCTACATCTATGATATACCTTGCACTGGTTTTTTCCTAGACGCATGTTGATCTAGCGCCGTGACCACGTCATTTATTTAATCCCCTCCATATGGGTTGAGTAAATGGTACTCCACACTCCTCTATCATCGCCATCATTAACTCCCTCAGAGATAGCATTGCTAACTCACCCCTCCTATAGGTTTTTCCAAGTATTTGGCACTCTGTGTTAAACCTGAATAGGTACTTTTCCCCGTGTCTCACAGTAAGCGGTGATAGTAAAGTCTTTTCAACCTCTAGTATATTTATCAAGGACTTTCCAAGTTCTCCATCAATGGAGTTTTGATCATATTGCCTATTCGCAATAACCTTTACTAGCCTAGCAGTAGCTAGTGAGTCAACATCTCTTAATACTTTTTCAAGCATTACACGTAAAGACTCCCTTGCAATAGGGGATAACCAAGGGATGCTTGAGAACGCTTTTCTGTATACCTGGAGAATTCCGTCTAGCCTTGCACGTGGAATAGATGAAATAGCCTTGCTTTTAACTTCTTCACGTAGAATCCTCAAGTATTGATCACTCATAATCCAACCTCTAAATCACTATATTCTAGTGGTAAAACCGCGTTTTTTAAAACCAAGTATATACCTATGGGGGCGTCCAGCTTATAGACTTCACCACGTTTTAGAAAAATCCTGGCTCCAAGAGCCTCAAAGTCCCCGGTGACAAGGGATTTTACTCTAATACTGCCCTTGAAGGGAGAGAATGAAAAATAGTCTAATCCATCAAGCCCCTTATTCAAATCAATCTCCACTACGCGTAGACCAGCCTTCATATTTAAGCTATTTCCAAACCGCGACAACCTAGTTGGATCCATAGTCACTGCTTTATCAACCTGAATACATGCCTTAGCTAAGACTTCATCGAGATGCTCTACACTAAATGCCTCAACTCCTTTAATACCCCTGATTTCCTTCTTCACCACAATACCCATTTGCGAGGCAATCTCGAGAACACGCCTCCTCAAACCATACTCTGGTGGTATGAATATAACTAAACCCCTGTAAACTGGAAAAATCTCTTCCTTATTCAAGCCTTCACAAGATACATAATCCGCTATAGCCCTTCTAGCTTCTCTTGGTAAATCAAACACCGTAGAATCATGAACCTTTAAGTGAAAACCCCTATTACCTGAAAAATAAACCCTTACACCGTGGAAACCAAACTCTGTTGATAGTATGTCGACCAGTGTGGAAATATCTTGCCAAGCCCTCACTATACAATCCCAGCCGAGGAAAGAGTACTCAACTGGTTTTTCACCACGAGGACACTTCTCCACCTCGTTAGCATATACATCTCCGCTAACTGGGCATATCCAAACCTTGTTGTTACAGCCCGGATACTTATCTGCGTCAATGTCAAACATTAATTCAGACCCCTCCCATCCTTTATCCTCCATTCTACTGGCGTCGGGGGTACTGTAAAGCGCTGACGAGTAGTATAGGTGCATTGGAGTCTTGACTTTAGTTATGTAGTCGTAGAGAATATGCATGTATGGGAAAGATAAATGCCTAATGTACGCTCCATCCTCTAAGCTCTCCAAGGCTATTTCTCTTTTATGGAGCTCACTGGGTTCCTCGAGGGGTCTCTTAGAGTAGTATTCTCTAATAATGTTTTTTAAAAAGATAAAACGACTAGTCTGTTCTAGGCGCGACATAGAATTGGAGCATTCCTCCTCCAGGTAATTCATATGTGAGCCTTAACGGGGTCTCCACTCCAAAAGCGATCTCCATGGTTTCAGCAGCTTGAGACGCTGTGGCTATGTCTATTAGATAGTCAATAGTGTACTTAGACCTAGCCTCACCGCTCGAAGTGTACTCTATTAAAGCACCCGAAGACCCACTTAAGACAACTTCAGCCTCCGCTATCTCACTCTCAGCTATTAGGTAAAGCATATCACTATTTGCAGGTGCATATAACTCAACAGCGTCACTAATTGCCTCAAGCTCTTTGACAACGTCTTTAAATAGCTTTGGGAGCATTTTACACTTAAATGCCTCTTCAAAACTAATCTCGGGGATTTCCTGGTAGGATAACTCAATACTCGGCAGCGTGAACTTCCTAGACCCCCTGCCCTCAAGGTACACACCTAGCTTACCAGCTTGTTGAAACTCCAACACTAATTCATCGCCTTTCCTAGCCCTCCTCAAAACCTTTGATAACTCATCCATATTAGCCCCTAGTGTAACCTCTCCCGGAACGTCGAACTCGTAGAAAGCTGTAGAGGGGATATAGAAGTCAACTAGTGCTACGCCAGAGGGATCCATTGCTCTAAGCCTAACTCCATCCTGGTTAATCCTGAAACTCGCTTCCTCTATTATCTTGGATATCGCCACAATCGAGTACTTCCAAACCGTTGCCTCCCTAAACTTAAGCCTCAAAGACTCCACCATATAACTTATAGGTAGAGGAGGCATTAAAATAAAAATGTCAATTAATCAACATAGTTAAAACAAACCTTACTCATACTCTCTCCAAACATGCCCACACTTCGTGCACTTATAAAACCTCGTGGGGGGTTCATCAGCAGCTCTCGTCTGCAATACCCAGTAGTACGCCTCGTGATTACCACACTTTGGACAAGTAACTTCTCTCGTAATTGGTAGTTTTGATAAATCCCCTTCTCTCTCTATCACTATCGTTTTCTCCCTAGCACTATGTACTATTCTATTTGAGATCTTCATAGACTGCGTACTCGAAGACTCCTCTCTATAACCACACCTAGTACACACTAGTATAGACTTACCCCCCTCCCTAATAGGCTTCATTACACCCCCACACCTAGGGCATAATTTAACCATAGATATCAACCAGGTATTGTGTCAATTGACGCTATTTCAACAACCTGACCTATATATGTTTGCATAATTAAACCCCTTTTATCAAGCAACTGTATGAGCAGATCTACTAGTCTACAATAACGCTTCTTAATTACCAACTCCTCACCCCCCTCAATAACCCTAAAGCCTGGTAGCAACACAGACTCGTACTTACTTCCAAGACATGGAACTACATATGTAACCTCATTAAAAGTCTTCAAATTCTCCTCTAGTATCCTCCATAGACTATAAGCTTGCAACTTAGCAATGTATAATTCCTCTAGGAAACCCCTACGGTAGGTTAAGAACACACCATAGAATCTACCCAATCCATATACAAGAATCCTAGCCTCCTCCTTCATTAATCCTGTCCCAGCACACTCTCTACACTCTTCTTAAACTCCAATACCTCGCTACGCAGTGCATCAATGACTTCTCTCAGCACTCTCGACACATCTGCCCCCTCTTTAACTATAAGTGTAAACTCCATAACGTCTCTCAGTGGATGGGGTATTCTATACGCTGCGTACTCTACATTAGGGTTTTTTAAAGCTTCTTTCATCAATAAATTTCCCAGCGTGTGATCCTCCCCCCTTATCTCTAAAACCAACTCTCTATCCTTCCTAGAGATAACTCTAAGATCCATTAAGCACAACCCCATAACTCTTCTAATTATTTCTTCACGGCTTTTAAAAACAAATCTAGAGCAGTGCGCCAATCGTGTGTTAATACATATTTACCCGATTGATCCTGCGTTAAAAAACCAATCGTAAGGGAGACCTCGATTACTTTATCCATTGAAAGGCCTGTGATGATTGATGCTGCCGCCAAGTAGTACCTTGTAGAGGTATTAGATGCCACCTTAGATGCTTCACTATTTAAACTAGCAATTCTTGACGCGATAGATACCACTACCTCGAAAGACGCATTCGTAATTATAGTATTTTCTTCCACGGAATACTCCACTAGATAATTCATTCTCCTAAGTACCTCAATTAAAGCCCTTAGTGGAAAAGTGCCGTGGATTGATTTAGAAATGAGATCCACACTTATTCTTCTCAAACCACTCTTCTTAGAGGCCTCTTTGAGAGGGGCTAGAAGCCTCTTAATTAAAAACCAAGTCTCCTTAACATCCGTCTCATAGCCATAAACCTCGATCAATAGTCCCTTATCCATTAAGTTTAAAGAGACATAGCTTACAGGCGGCATTTTATCTCTCAGTAGCTCGTATAGCTTAAAGCACTCTTCACCACTACATGGAATAAATAACTTTCTCTTAACAAGAGGCAAGTAGTCACCTCAATACATAGAGATAGCCAACAGCTATCTTCCTCTTCTCCTGTCTACCGCAATTCCTACATACAAGGTAGCCTGATGGGTGAAGGTGTAGTGTTGAACCACAGTGACTACACTGAGCAGCTATAACACCCATTAAAGGCTCTTTCACACTTAGAAGGTATGGAGGCGTAGAGTTAAGTACTTTCGCTTTAACAACGTCTCCAGGCTTAATGTAATCGTACATAGCTGATACATATCCATCCATTACTTGGGAGACATGTAGAATTCCAATAGCGTTGAAACGCATATTGTTCTCTGAGGCGTAAATCTTGACCATCGCTACATCTTCCGACGCGTTGGTAACAACGCCTTCTATAACACTATTTGGCTTTAGAGTCAACTCCCTCCTAACCAATGGCTTAACAAGAACTTGTTTCCTGTATTTATCAAATTGGAGTAAACCGGTAACCATGGATCTTACGTATCCATCTCGTGATATGTAAGCACCCCCCGCTGGTAGTGCCTCCTCCTCAACAGCTATGGGCTCCCCGGGTGTCACTAGACTCATACTCACACCTACTTCCTCTCTAATCCAATAAAGAGTGTTTTAACTCTGTAGACTCTTCGTCTATGTCGAGGGTAAGTCATTGGTATCTTAAAATCCAGTAGTTCAAACCAGGTTACTACGTATCCATACTCCAATGTAAGCCTCCGTAATAAATTAACAAGCCCCTTAGAGTACTTGTGTAGGCTGTAGATAAACCTAGAGTTTCTAAATGCATTTATGAGAAACAATGTATCTAAGCCTCTATTCTCAGGTACTACTCCAAAAGGGGGATTCATTAATACAACGTCTACTCCATTAAACTCTAGCTCTGTAGCGTCTCCACTTACAAAAATTATCCTGGGTGAAACACTACTATAGTGGTCTTTAATAAAAGCAGAGCCGGCCTCTAGAATCTCGACATCTATATCTAAGCATATAGACCTCTTCGCCGAGTTCAAAACAGCTGCAATAGTTAAAACCCCCATTCCACAACCCATGTCGAGTACGGTTGAAGACTCTAAGTGCTTCTTCATGTAAGCAGTCCAAGCCATCCTAGCCGCTATATCTGTCGGTGTTTGATACTGTTCAAGATGCTTCTTCATTAAAAAAGAAGCAGGCGTCTTAGAGTAGGGGGCTAATTGTAGCTCTAATTCATCTACACTAGTTGGCTTCCTCAAGGGTAGTCACCATGGGTAAACATACTTCTCAATACCCCTCGTGAGCATCAAGAACTCTCCAGGAGTCAATACGGGTTTATAGAAATCTCCAAGGTCATCTATAGGTAGTCTAGGGCAACTCGTAACTACATAGAGGTCTAGTTTTAATGCATCATCTATCGCAATCAACCTCTCTCTATCTAAGTAGCCTGCAGTAATCTTGTAGACGATATAATTGTTTCTAATCGCCTCCTCCTCAATATACTTAGCGAGTTTTGGCCTATACTGGCCAAGCCTAGACCCAATTATTAAACCAAGCTTTTTACCTGGTTTACTCCGAGCCTCATATATCTTGAATAGCCTTTGTTTAAGAATCTTAAACGCCTCCACACTGGCATTCCATACCTTACTCATGTATGGATCAATCGCTAACACCGGCTTATTGGACACTAAACCCAACCCCAAGGCGTGGAATACCCCGCCAGCCACTACTAAGTGTGCATCTACAATGCCATCATAGACTAGTACGTGTCCGTATAGACAACCCAAGATCGGCTTTTCAACTTCGAAAACATTGACTCCTCTCTCCACCAAGTACTCCTTTATAATTCTCCTCGAATAAACATCCGTTAGTGTAGAGGAAATAGTTAGTTTAAGATACTTCTTTTCCTTAACCAAAGAGTAGATTTCTCCAAGCACTCGCTCACTCACACCACCCTTATAGTAGACTGGAAGATATAGTATTGGCAACTCCCCCGGGGTTTCCTCAGTCAATTCATACTTCTCATGGCCAACATGTATTATGCCGCCTACCCCTAGGGCTTCTGCTTCATCCACTGGAATATCACATGACCCATAGCCAGGTGCAGCTGACGCGTAGACCTCGAACCCCCTCTCCTGGAGGAAAATCGATAGACAAGCGTAGATGTGTTTTAATCCATTAGGAGCATGGATTAGGAAACTCTTGACCTTCCTATTCTCGAGTAGGCTTAAAATGGGCTTCACTGAAACCTCATAGCTACCACAAGTTAATAATTCAGAGTCCACGCAGTACTTCTCCTTTTACTAACCCGCTGGTGGCAAACCCTCCTTCAACGGCTTTACAACTAGTCTACAAGGTACTGGTAGCTTAGAAGCCGCTATTTTAAGAGCTTCTTTCGCTGCTTCAACATGATCCTTTAAAACCCTTGCAATCATTATCTCTTGACCGGGGTAAACCCTTGCAGCTGTTCCAATTGGTTTTCCAAAAGACAACCTCATACCCTCTTGCAGACGGTCTGCACCGGCAAATGCAAGCATTTTGTTCTCCCTAATTACGTGGTGTGGATACACCTTTATCTTTAAGTAGTAGTTGTTTTCACCAGCCTTGACTGATAGTCTCTTAGATGCCGCAATACGTGCTGCTTCAAGTGCATTATGCCTTATTTGACCCGGCTCCTCCACTAATAATATTACTTCATAGTCGTAGTCTTTGCGTATATCACCCAGCTCAAACTTAGTGATCTTCGGCGGCGGAACACCTGGAATATACTCTTTCCTAGTGTAAGGCGGCCCACTAAACTTCGTATAACACCTTGCAGGCCTCAAAGGCATACTAAACACCTTTATTGACTTAAACTCCATCAACCCTTTAAATAGCTTATACCTACACAAATATAGTACTTCAATAAAACAAGGTTAAAAGACCCTTACTCAAACTAAGTAATTATTGGAGTAAGCGGGGGTGCCCGAGCCTGGCCAAAGGGGGCGGACTCAAGATCCAGCGGTCCAGGAGAGATCCGCTGGTGTAGACCTGCGTGGGTTCAAATCCCACCCCCCGCACTTAATTATTTACTCTTAGATAAACAATCGAGAATACCTAGATTTCTCAACGTACCGTCCTCTTATTGGTATTAACTCACCACAACGAGGACACTTATATCTCTCATTGCTTTTATCTAGTTTAAACTCCAAGACCCTATAGCCACTCCTATATATCAATGTCTTTCCACACCTCGGACACTTCGTTGACTCAAGATCTGGATCCCACACATTCCCAACATATACATACTTTAAACCCTGCTTCAATGCGTAATTGCGGATCTCCATGAGCTTCTCTATAGGTGTAGGCGGCTCCATCCATCTATGTGCTGGGTAATAGCGATTTACATGTAGTGGAACATCTGGCCCTAGGTAATCCAAGTGCTTTCCAATAATCCACTCATAGCACTCCTCAAAGTCATTTGTATTAGTTACAACTAGGTACACCATTTCAACGTGTGCACCACTATCAATAGCTAACTTAGCGTTTCTAAATACAACCTCATGGTTTACACCCACCAGTGCCCTCTTCATTTGAGGACAACCCTTTATGTCAGCGGAGAATCCATCAACACCAACCTCGATCACAGCTCTAAGCGATTTCTCTGTGAAGTACATGTTTGTAACCATCATCGAGTACAATCCACTCTTTACAGCGATCTCGGTTACATCTATTACGTAGTCTAGGTTTGTAATAGGCTCATTAAAACTAGCTGATAAACCCTCATCCCCATAGATAATTGCTAACTCAACTAGTCTCTCGGGTGGAGTAATTTCTTCATCTCCACGGGGCTTTCTATAACTCAAGTGATCGTTTTGACACCATGGACAGTAGAAATTACACCCATAATTACTATAAGTCAAAGCCGTGGAACCAGGCCAGTAGTGAAACAACGGCTTTATCTCAATAGGCCTACTCTCAATAGCACTCAACCTCCCATAACCCTTGTGATAAACCACTCCACCAACATTCACGTAGTTGCCGCAAATCCCCGAAACCCCACTCGGCAATCTACACGCTCTCTCACAAACCAAGCACTTTGCAGAACCACCACCAAGAGACTCGTATAGACGAGTAAGCTTCAATGAAGAAACACCCGACTATCATATACACACATTGCTTTAACTCGACTGGTCAGTACTCAATGAATTCTTCACAAATCCGAGAGTACAGCCTTCTTCATCCCACTAGCATATTTAGTAAAAAACCCGTAAAAATCCTTTAGAGGAGGAGTAATTATAGTACTTGTGAATGCGGGACGCCGAAGAAGAGTTTCCAAATAAACACAACTCAATACTACGTATTCTCGACTCCGCGGATATTTGATATTTGTTTAATGAAGCGTATAAATGACTTAGTCGATAATGTGGATGAAAACAACCTCCACTGGTCTTCATAAATCTCCATAATAAGTTTCCCTAGGTCTGGCGGGACCCCAGTCCTTCTTAGAGTAGACTTGAGTTTATGGAGATTACGCCTATGATGCATCCATAACTTTAATTTAAGATTAATAAATGACGCCGTGAAGTACACTCCTAGGATCACTAGCCACGAGAAAGCATAGATTATAGTGGCGAGCGTGTAGAAATTCTTATTTACTCTACTCACTTAGTCTCCACCGTGACGCACTCCTTAAGTATATACCTCGGTCTCTTCGAAGACCCTTTATTAACAACCACACCACTAGCCTCCAGTAATTTCAATTTCCTCGATACTACTGTACGAGAAGCTTTCTTCCTCAATTGCTTAACACCTCTATAAACCTCGGAGATGCTTTGTGCACTACAATTTGAGAGAACGTATATAATTGACTCGGTGACAGGGTCTACTCTACCAAGTCTAAAGAGGACAATCCATGCTCTGAGAACACTTTGGAAAACCACGTGGTAAGGGGTCTTAGCAAGAGATAAAAAATTAAAAAGTAGGTTCTGGTTTTCACGGGTACTACTTACCCTTATTAATCGCTCTAATCTATCAATCCTACGTGTTAGTCTATCCAGAGTTTCCAAGATCTTCTCAATGCTCGTTGAAGCGTCACTCCCATTGCTTGAATAATTCATATATAGCTACCGCAGTCATCTCTACATTAGATTATTCCTTTTCTTCTTTTTCTCTTTTTTCCTCCTCTTTCTTCATGGATTCGGGGACGCCATGCACGCCTCCTCCAGCTCCAGGAATCGATATAGACCTCTGCAGCATTGACAATAGCTTTTCCATGAGCTCTCCAATATTCAACCCCGAGAGAGCTTTCCTAGTATATTCTTTAACTATATCGTTTATCATTTGATCTGGTAGGCCAGCATTCTTCAAACTAGTGTATAGTGATGCTATGTCTTCACCGAGTTTTTTAGCGTTAAATTGCTTATCCATGAAGCTAATTATAGAGTCCTTTACCAATTCCCCAATAGTCTTGAACATATTAGTAACTTCCCTCAAAGACTCTCTTATCAATGTTAACTCATACTCTGGTGAAACCCTCTTCTTCGTATCCTCAATAATGATCCTTAAATCCCCAATAGCCTCTTCAAGCTGCTTGAGTAGGACATCGCGGTTTGAAACATCCTGTTTCTTCAACTCCTCAATTATCTCCCTTATTCTACTAATTGCCTCCTCGATCCTCCTTATTCTCTCCGATCTTTTACCGGTCTTATCCTCAAAGCTCAAATCCACCACCACGTGTAAAATTATTTGAGCAGGAATAAATCTAAGAGAAATGAGCAATAGTCAGATCTCAAATATCGAGCGGTCAATCCATGACCACTGATCCCTCCACCTTCAAAGGGTGTATGTGCTTTCCATTGCTTTGTGATCAATTAACTATTAATCAAGGACTAAATATATGTTCTTCTAGACATATTTTAAGTTCATTGAGAGCATCTGACCTCCTCCCCGCCCTAAAGGGGCGAGGGTTCCCTTTAGGGGGTTCATTGGTTCCCCGCATCTATTCGGGTTTACATCTGTCCTTTGCGGGGCAGTCGGGGTGGTCAGAGATCCCCCCATCTGGTCTAGGGCTCTTTTCTCGATGTTTAATACTGCTACTGTATCTCTATCTGCTTCGAAACCGCACACGGGGCACTTGAATACTCTATAACCATTCTCCCTCATCTTACTACTACACCTTGGACACTTAGTGGATGTATTCATGGGGTCTACTGCTGTAGATGGGACTCCGTGTTTCTCAGTCTGCCAGTCAATCCACTCAGAGATCTTCCTATAACTAAGTATTAACAGAGACACCTTGTGCTCCCGGGGGAGCTTCCTCAAGCTCTCTATCAGCCCAGTTAAATCCTCTCTAGCGACTGCGTATTGGTGTTGCCTAGCCAATGTTGCAATTTTGTACGACGTCTTCTTAACCCAGTCCTCAATTATGCGTCTAGCCTTTGCATGGAAGTATGATATCCTTTTCCCAACACCCCTCCTCCTAAGCCAAGCATTATATCTAGGAGAGGAGTACTTCTTCTCTAGGCTCTCAGCTAGTTGCTTATAGTGTAGTGCTCGCTCAATAGGGGTTT
>JAPWUD010000005.1 GCA_028275705.1 Desulfurococcaceae archaeon
AAAAAAAAAAAAAGTAAAAATGTTTAAGACTAGACAACAGCTAGATTAACAGTATATACACCAGAATCAGTCTGAATAACGCCAGTTACTGTGTATACACCGGGTGGTATACTATTTTGTAATTCGTTACAAGTCGCCTCAAGTGCTTTGGATTCTCCAGGATTTAGCGTTATAGAACCACCTGTGATAGTACAGGTTGTTCCATTCACTATAACACCACTTACTGTTACAGCGGCATTCCCAACATTCCTCACTGAGATATATGCGTTTCCCGTTGAGTTTACTAGAGCTGGCTGTCCAATTATCTCTAGTGTTCCCGCTTTACTTGCTGTTGGTGCAAACCACCAGAACCAAGCCATTAGTACTAGTCCTGCTGCTATTATTCCAATTGTTACTATTATTGCTAGAACTGGTGCACTTAGATCTCCACGTATTTTCCTCACGGCTACCACCATTACTATATAAGTAATCAAAGTCTTTAAAATATTTGTAGTCGTTCTCATTTACTTGCACTCTATATTGGTTATTGGTTTAATTAATGTGTTTAGTTGTCTCTATGTTGGAGTTTAGTGCTTGGTGTTTTAAGTGATTTAAGGTTGTCTAGCATAGTGTATAATTGAGTGTGGTGTTTGTGGGTGTTGAATACCCGTATCTAGCAATACTGGCAGTTATAGCTTTTACAATGGCTGTATCGGGGTTAATCTACTTCTTCATAAACACCTACACAGAGGCTTTGAAGACCCCTATTTTATCCACGTATGCACAGGCATGCTACACGGTCGATAATAAAACATACTTGGAGGTAACAATTAAGCATGAGAGGGGGTTGATTGTTAACCTACAGAGGATAGAAGTGTATAGTGATAATGGTGCAGTAGTATATACTCCAGGCGGGAGCTTAGCCGATATCAATGTGACGATGGAGGGGTTTAATGGGAGACTAGGGCCGGGTCAAGTAGGATATGTAAAAATGATCTTCCCCAGTGGATACTTCACACCTAATAAAACATATAGTGGGGTAGTATTATTCGACGCTGGAAACACAGTATTCACATTCCAAGTAGTGAAATGCCCATTTATAACATACCCATACCCAACAACACTACTAAACCTAGGCTTAACAGCATCAACAGGTACAATACTAGCACTTGGATTAATCAAGACAGTCGCCATGAAGCCGGACATACGACTATACACACGGGAAAACGTATTCTACAACGACACATTCGACACAGACCCCTTCACGACGGGGAGGATAATTAAGGTAAATTGCACTGATAAATGGCAGTATCTATCACAGAGTATATATATCTCGATAAACCGCGGTGATAAAATAGTAGATGAGTGCATTATACTCGTCAATAAATCACTACCTTCAACGGGTACAGTCTACATTGCATTTAATTCAACATCTGGAGTTATGGGAGCCTGGGGACGAGTAGATGCGATCTTGTACAATAACAGCACTAACTACTTTTACACTATTGGTGCACGCTTTCAGGGAGATAGTGCAGACGCCGTCAATATAACTTTGAATAATCGCTATGTACTATATACTAGTGGTGTTACAGTGAGTGCGCCTTACTACATAGTTGCAATGTATGTATTTAATATTGGAAACCTTAGTTTATGGTTGAATAATGGCTATTATGGACCTGTTTCAGATAAAACGGTTGTTCCTACTCACGCTGGTCTTGGAGTACTATGGGAGAAGGCAAACATCATGGTTTATTTAGATAATTTATTGATTACTCTCAATGCACCGCCATGGTTCGTAAATGTGACGAGTGTACCGGTAGGGTGGAGTATTGTACTGAGGGATCAGAGTGGTAATATCGTTAGTAGCGGTACGTCTGTAAATGGAAATGTAACGCTCGATCTTAGAAACTACAATATCTATATCGTGAAGAATGCCACGCTCGAAGTCTACGATGATCGGGGTTATCTACAGGTGTCTAGGAGTTTTGACTACGTTATGGGTGGAGAAGTATACATTATCACCGGGACTTACACACCTGGCGTCGAGTTTAATGGTCTCGCTGTAGGTGTTGGACAATTTGATACTGTAATACTGTATAATATAACGGATCTCGGCAATCTCTCGCTTGTTCAGAGCATAAGTGCTAACTCAGTGTTTAATGGATCCTCAAGTATAGTGATAGGCTCCGGTACAATCTACTTGTTGAATACTAGTGGTGTATATACATACGACTATTCAATGAGTATGTGGAGGCTTGTAACGAGTGCTTGTAGGGCTAGTGGGCTAGGGGCTGGTATAGGTGTGGTTGGAGACGGAGTAATTGTTGTACCTGGTGTTGGCAATAACTCACTCTGCATTTACAACATGACTACTGGTTCTACTACTCTCTACTTAGTCACGGATGGTGATGTAACTGAGTATACTTGCCTAGCGAGTAGTGGATACACAGTCTACGTGTCTCTACTTGGTAGTAGTGGACCCGTGATAGTTGCATACTATGTATCTAGTGGAGTCGTCTCCAAGAATGCTACTTACTCCATTAGAGACTATAGGTTATATGGGTTGACGCATGATGGCTCGAGATACCTCTACTTTATTATACCATATGGTGGGGATTATGGTGGAGTCTATAGACTCGACACATTGACGGGTGAAACATATCCTCTCCCAATACTATTATGGCCGGGCCCCGTTAGCCCTGGGGATAGACTTGAATACTACTCTAATAACCTCATATATGCACGCGATGAGGGTACTGATGAATTATACTTGATTCCACTAGAATACGTGCTCTAATAGTGTAAAAATTTGTTTTAAACACCAAGTATTGTCTTTATTAGAGCCATGCGTATGTATAGTCCATTCTTGGCTTGCTCGAAGTACATTGCTTGTGGTAGTGCATCTACGTCTGTTGTCAACTCCCAGACTCTTGGTAACGGGTGCATGATTATTGGTATGTGCTTGAGTTTCTTGAGGTAATCGTAGTTTACTATGTAGCTGCCCTTTAACCTCTCATACTCCTCGGGCTTCATTCTCTCCTTTTGCAGTCTTGTAACGTAGAGAACGTCTAGTTTCTCAATTACCTCGTCTAGTTTTTCATGTAGCTCGTACTTCGCCCCCCTCTGATCTAGTATCTTCAATACCTCCTCACGTGGCTGTAGCTCTCTTGGTGAAATATAGTGTATTTCAACATCTCTAAAGTTTGAGAGTGCATATGAGAGACTAGATATTGTCCTCCCATACTTTAAGTCACCCATTAATCCAACACGAGTACCCTCAACTCTACCAAATACTCTCCAAATAGTGTAGATGTCTAGCAATGCCTGGGTTGGGTGCTCATTGTATCCATCACCAGCGTTTATAACTGGGGCTCTACAGATTTGCGCGGCTCTAGCTGCAAACCCCGGTTCTCTATGCCTCACAACTATTAAGTCAGGGTTGTAGCTGTCAACTGTTCTAAGCGTGTCCTCTGGAGACTCACCCTTAGCCATGCTTGTAGCCTCCTCGGGCCCCAGATCTATAGTTAAACCCCCTAGCTTCGCCATTGCAAATTGGAAACTAAGCCTTGTCCTAGTGCTGGGCTCGAAGAATGCTGTAAATAAAATCCTCCCCCTAGCTACTTCAAGTCTCTCTCCGCTTTCAACCCTCCTCCTCAACTTCTCTGCTAAATTAACTAGGTACTCTATATCACTCCTACTGAATTGGAGGGCTGATAATACATCCATTCCCCTATACATGTGGATGCACCGTGATGTAGTATAGGGTCTGCGAGTATATATTTATTTTGGTGAAGACAATGTACACTCTACCCAGGCTTTTAGATATTAATGCAAAGTCAAGGGTCTTCAGGGACTCCAAGAAACTAGTAATTGTGAGTAGGTGCCTTGAATTAGAGAAACCATGGGTTATAGAGGAGTTTAGGAAGAAGGGGTATCAGGTAGTCACTGCATGCCCTGAGGCAGAGCACGTGAATATGCTTGGCTTCAAACTAGCAGGTGTTCTCGCTAGGTGTAGCTTTGATGAAGTAGCAGTATTGACTATTGATGGGAGTATGCACTGTACTCAACTACACTGGATGCTGGAGGAGGTATATAAGATTATGAAGCCCCTTGGAGCCCGTAGACACTTCGTTGTATATGAGGATAAAGTAGTGGAGGCTTCAGAGAAGACTGTTAAGTACTCTAGGTACCTCGCGAAAATACAAAAACTCCTGGGAGAAGTAAGGGAGGAGTAGTTACTTAGTAATTGGCTTCAACCAAACACCTGTTTTTACTCCAGTTAATTCCCCATCTCTAACCACAATGGATCCTCTTAACACAACGTGTTTTACTCTACCCTTCAACCTCCAGCCGATGAATGGTGATATCTTATACTTGTACTCGAGCCACTCGGGTGTGATTACAAACTCTGTATTAGGATCTACTATGACTAGGTCTCCATTAGCGCCTGGGAGGATTGAGCCTTTGAATGGCCATAGTTTGAATAGCTTGGCTGGGTTCTCTGATAGTAGCTTTGGTATAGTTGTTAGTGGAGTAAAACCACGAATAGCTAAGTCTAGCATTAATGGCAGCATTGTCTGGACTCCTGCAAAACCCGCTGAGGCCTCCCAAATACTCTTAGACTTCTCCTCTGGTGTGTGTGGTGCGTGGTCTGATCCAATAGCGTCGAAGTAGCCCTTTGCTACAGCCTCCAGTAGCTTCTCTCTCTGAATTCCTCCCCTTATTGGTGGATTCACCTTTACAAGGGATCCGTACTTAGAGTAGTCTTCTTCACCGAGTACTAGGTAGTGTGGGCATGTCTCAGCAGTTATGTCGACGCCTAATTTCCTCGCATTCATTACTGCTTCGAGTGCATCTATTGAGGAGACGTGTACTATGTGTGGTTTTCCACCAGTGTATTTGGCTATAGTAGCGATCTTCGCGATACTGTACACCTCGGTAACGGGAGGCCTAGCATCGCGGTGGAGTATGGGGTTTTCACCGAGTTTCCTTGCTTTCTCAGTGAAGTACACTACTAGTGCGTGGTCTTCAGCGTGGAACATTATCCTAGTATTGTGCTTAGCTGATTTAGATAGTATCTCGTATAGTGAGCTATCGCTTGGTGGAGGTATATTACCAGTTGTCGGCCCCATGAAGACCTTAAAACCCACAGCACCCTCGGCTAGTATATCCTCGAATAAGTGAGTGTTTCCATCGTGGAGTACCCCTGTTAACGCGAAGTCTACATAGGCCTTGGGCTTGAGGATCTCTGCTTTCTCTCTGAGTCTACTTGGAGTATCCACGGGTGGTATTGTATTTGGGTGTTCTATAACTGTTGTTACTCCACCCTTAACCGCTGCCTTAGAGCCGTGCTCAAAGTCGTCTTTATACTCTAATCCAGGCTCCCTCATGTGTACGTGCTCATCTACAACACCTGGTAATACGTAGTGTCCACGGGCTTCAATAACCTCCTCCACTCCACTAGCCGGGAGCCCCCTACCTATCTCCATGATTAATCCATCCTCGATCCTTACGTCTAGTTGGTATATACCAGTAGAAGTGATGACGAGTCCATTTCTAACTAGTATGCTAGTCATTTTGGGACACCATTGCTTAGTATTTGGATGAAAGTATTTATTTTAGTCCCATTGGATAAGATATATTAAGTATATGGTGGTTCACCCTGGAGGATCCATACAAGCTCCTTGAGAAGTGGATATCGGCTGAATCCTACCTAGTTGTTGGTAGAGAGGTTACGAGGGTGGATGCATGGGATAAAGCTCTTGGTAGAGCCATGTTCACGGAGGACTACTACGTCGACTACTTATTGGCTAATGCATTGTTTATTAAGCAGGTTTTAAGCCCAATGCCTCATGCACGGATAAAGAAGATTGACGCTTCTAGAGCACTATCTATTAGCGGTGTACACGGGGTTTTCACAGCTAGTAGTATACCCGGTGAGAATCAAGTTGGATATGCAATACCAGACCAACCCCTCATAGCTGAGGGTAAAGTTAGGTATGCTGGAGAGTTGGTTGCACTTGTAGCAGCCTCCGACTTTGATAAAGCTATTAGAGGTGCTGAGGAGGTTGTAGTTGACTACGAGCCTCTTCCAGCATTACTCGACCCATTGGAGGCTATGGAGAGGAGGGATGTATTAGTACACGAGGAGAGGGGCTCAAACATAGCATTCCAGACTCGTGTGAGAAAGGGGAATGTAGAGGAGGGTTTCTCCAAGGCACACGTGGTTGTTGAGAATGAGTATAGACTACACCACCAAGAGCACGCGTACTTGGAGACTGAGGCCGCCCTCGCGATACCCGAGAGTGAGGGGAGGGTCACAGTTATAGGTGCACTTCAATACCCACACCTAGGGCAGAAAATAGTATCCCGTGTTCTCGGAGTACCCATGAGTAAAGTGAAAATAGTTGCACCATACATTGGGGGTGGTTTTGGAGGTAAAGACGATGAAGGCCCCTTAACATGTGCAAAAGCAGCTCTCGTAGCGTACTTAACTGGTAGACCAGCCTTCATACTCTACAGTAGGGAGGACTCTATAAGAGTGCATCCTAAGCGTGAGGCAGCTGTAATAAGGTATAAGAGTGGTGTGGATGCTGGTGGAAAGCTTACAGCAATAGAGGTCACTATAATCCATGACACGGGGGCTTATGCTAATAGGGGCCCCTTCATACTCTGGAGGGCAACTATGCATGCGTCTGGTCCATACGAGGTTCCAAATGCTAAGGTTGATGGATACGCTGTCTACACAAATAAAGTATACCAGGGCTCCTTCAGGGGGTTTGGTAATTTATCAATACAGTTCGCTGTGGAGAGGCAAATGGATCTACTGGCTGAGAAGCTTGGATTAGACCCTGTGGAGTTTAGGCTTAGAAATATATTGAGGGAGGGCTCCTACACTTTGACGAGCCAGCTCCTAGACCACTCTGTTGGAGTTGGAGAGGCGTTGAAGCGTGTTGCTGAGAAAGCTGATTGGTGGAGGAAGAGGAGGGAGATTGAGGAGTTTAACAAGTCTAGTGAGAGGTTTAAGAGGGGTATTGGAGTAGCGGTTGCATGGCATGGTATAAGTACATCGAGAGCTGTCCCGGACTGGTCTAATGCATATGTGAAGGTTGAGCTAGATGGATCGGTCACAGTCTACACGGGGATTGTGGAGATGGGTCAGGGCTCTCCAACATCATCACATGTCCAAATAGTTTCAGAGATACTCGGTGTCCCCGTGGACAAGGTTAAAGTTGTATTTGCGACAACAGAGGCTCCAGACTCTGGTGCAACTCATGCTTCCAGAGGCACTGGTATAGGTGGACTCGGTGTACTCGTAGCTGCTGCTAAGATAAGGGAGAGGTTGGCTTCTCTAGCTGGTAGAGTTCTCGGCGTAGATCCGGGTGAGCTTGAATTCAAGGATGGAAGGGTTTATTCTAGGAGGGATCCATCGAAGAGTATTTCTTGGAGAGACCTAGTGAGGGAGGCTTATGCTAGAGGTGTTGAAGTTAGTGCAACAGGCTACTACTACCTCCCAAAGGGGAGGTTTGATGAGTCAACTGGGCAGGGGTTTGCATACCCAGCTTACAGCTATATAGTCTTGGTGACCGAGGTTGAGGTGGATACACGGACGGGTCTTGTGAGAGTACTTAGAGTATACCCTGGCCTAGCCTCTGGGAAGATTATTAATCCAAAGCAGGTGGAGGGGCAGATAGAGGGGGCAATCGCGCAGGCTATAGGCTACACACTCATGGAGTACCTATACTTCGATGAATATGGGAGAGTGTTGAATGCAAACTTTACAGACTACGTTATACCGACACCTAAAGACATCCCAGAGATCGAGAAGCCGG
Source organism: Desulfurococcaceae archaeon (assembly GCA_028275705.1). GTDB lineage: Archaea > Thermoproteota > Thermoprotei_A > Sulfolobales > Desulfurococcaceae > UBA285. The sequence continues at coordinate 7,812 of JAPWUD010000005.1, forward strand.
TGTACGTGGAGGATAAGTTTAGACACGGTGCATTTGGAGCTAAGGGAGTTGGTGAAATGGCGTTAATACCTGGCCCAGCATCTATAGCGAACGCGGTTGCGCACGCTCTCGGAGTAAACATTACTTCTACTCCTCTAACTCCATGGAGGTTATTGGAGTATATTAAGCGATCTCCAAGGGGATGAACTATGTATAGGCTGCCTGAGTACGATTACTATAAGCCCGGTAATCTAGAGGAGGCTTTGAAGCTCTTAGATAAACTTGGGGATGCTAGAATATTGGCTGGTGGGACAGACTTAATTCTAGACATGAAGACTGGTAGGTATAAACCTAGAAGTGTAATTGATATTGGGGGCTTAAAGGAATTAAAGTACATTATCGACACTGGTGAAGCACTTAGAATAGGGGCATTAACAACAATCCAGGAGCTCGTTGACTTTCCAATTGTGCACTCGAAGACCCCGTTGCTCTGGGAGGCGGCTATTAGGTTTGCATACTGGCAGATTAGGAATATGGCTACTATTGGTGGGAATCTATGTAATGCATCGCCAGCAGCTGATACAGCACCACCACTACTAGTATATAATGCGGTTGTTAAAGCTGCGAGTCTTAGTGGGGAGAGGTATATTCCAATAGGGGATTTCTTCCTGGGCCCGAGGCATGTAAGTCTAGGTAGAAGCGAGCTATTAGTTGAGGTCATTGTCCCCTATAAGAGCCTTGAGAAGTATGGCTCTGCATACGCTAAGATTGGTAGGAGGAGGGGTCACGATATATCAGTTGTTGCCGCGGCTGCCGCGATCAGGGTTGAAGACGGCTTAATTGCAGATGCTCGAGTAGCCCTCAACTCTATTGCACCAACACCTGTTAGGGCTAGGAGTGTGGAGAAGTACCTAGTTGGTAGAAGACCTGGTATCGAGGTATTTAGAGAGGCTTCTAAACTAGTATCTAGTGATGTATCTCCAATAACCGATGTGAGGGCTCCAGCTGAGTATAGGTTGCACGCTGCAATGGTCCTCGTTGAGGATCTACTATTAGAGTCATATAAGCGTGCTTTCAGGGGTGGTCAGGAGTGAGAGTGGAGTTTATACTCAATGGTAGGAAAGTAGCTGTAGATGTTGAACCAAGTGAAACACTATTGAATACCCTAAGGTTTAAGCTGAGGGTTAAGAGTGTGAAGAGGGGTTGTGAGAGGGGTGAGTGTGGTAGCTGCACTATACTACTAGATGGTCAACCAGTTACTTCATGTATGCTTCTAACTCTACAGGTTGAGGGGAGGGAGGTAACAACAGTTGAGGGGTTGGAGAAGGATGATTTATTCAAGAAGCTCGTTGATTACTTCATTGAGGAGGGGGCTATACAGTGCGGCTTCTGTACACCTGGAATTCTACTAACAGCGTGGGCTGGTTTAAAGCAGGGGCGTTTTAAGTCGGTGGATGATGTTAGAGAATATGTTGCTAACTTATGTAGGTGCACTGGCTACGTGAAGATCATTAACGCCATATATAAAGCCGCGACAGGTGTTGCGGGGAGATGAGTCAACTGGGGTTTAGATTTCTAGCTAGGAGGACCCCGAGGAAGGATGCTGAGCCAAAGGTAAGGGGTCTAGTCAAGTACACTAATGACTTAGAGTACCCGGGTATGTTGATTGGTAGAGTAGTTAGGAGCCCCTATGCATTCGCGGACATAAAGAAGATTGATGTAAGTGAAGCAGTTAGAATGGGGGCTGTGGTTATAACCCCCGACGACATACCTCAGAAGCCATTTAACCCTAGACTAGTTAGCGTTGATGAAGTCACCTTTAAAGACACCTATGTATTAACCTATAAGCCTAGGTATCTAGGTGAACCAGTGGCCGCTGTAGCTGCCTCCTCGGAGGAGTTGGCTCAGCGCGCGGCTGAAGCTATTAGATTAGAGTTTGAGAGAGTCTACAAGCCAATACTAGATCCATTTGAGGCAATGTCCCCTAGTGCACCTAGAATACACGAGAAGATTATGAAGGGTGATAAGTGGATTGACGTTGAGAACAATATTGCCGCGAGGCTAGACTACGAGGAGGGTGATGTCGAGAGGGGGTTTAGTGAGGCAGACTATGTATTGGAGAGGGGGTTTAAGACTGGTAAGAGGTATCACATGCAGCTAGAGCCAAAGGCGGTTCTATGTGTGCCGGAGCCCGGTGGGAAACTAACTATATACACAACTACTCAGAGTATTCACAATACGAGGATCCTCATTAGCCAGTTATTCAACATCCCAGAGAGTAGGGTAAATGTTGTTAAGGTACCAATAGGGGGCTCATTCGGCTCAAGCATACAAACCAACTACTTGGTACCAATAGCGGTAGCTCTATGCTTGAAGGCGGGGAAGCCGGTTAAAATAGCTTATACCCGTGAAGAAGACATGCTCGACCACTCGAACTTCGTATTCCACTTTAAGATAAAAATAGGCGCGAGGAGAGATGGGTCTTTTACAGCAGCTGAATTCACAAACATACTTGACGTGGGTGCACACCAGGTACAACCATACCCACTACTAGGTACGAGTCTAGGTTGGTTTGTCTCAATGTATAAGTGGAGGAATTTAAGGTATAGGGGTATAGCAGTGTATACAAACAAAGTACCTGGCTGTGCTCTCAGAGGGTATGGTGCTCCGGAGGTTCAATGGGCTGTTGAAACAATGGTTGACGAGATAGCGGAGGCTCTTGGAATAGACCCAATAGAAATAAGGCTCAAGAACTATGTAGGGCGTGGAGATATATTCTGGGGTCAGGGCCCAACTGTTCGCTCAGTTATAAAGTCGGATGGTGTCCCCGAGTTATTGTTGAAGGGTAGAGAGCTGATTAACTGGGATAAACGGGGGAGGCCGGAGGAGAAGAAGGGGAGGTATAGGCGTGGAATCGGGGTTGCAAGGGGATTTCACACTTCTGGTGCGGGGGGCCCAATAAGTGGTGAAGTTATTGACTACACTGGGTGTATTTTGAAGCTTAATGAGGATGGATCTCTAGACTACCTCACAGCTCTCCAAGATCATGGTGGTGGAACCCTAGATGCTCACGTCAAGATAATAGCTGAAGAGCTTGGAGTACCGCCAGACTTGATAAACCTAGCGAGTGCGAGTACTGAGAATACGCCGTACGATGTATGTACTCACGCATCTCGAGGTACATTTGTTGGTGGAGAGTGTGCTAGGAGAGCTGCCCAGATATTAAAGCAGAAGATCTTCGAGACAGCTGTTAGAATCCTGGGTAGAGTAGTAAATCCAGAGGCTCTGAGAATCGGATATGATGAGAAACTAGGCGAGACAGTTGTGTATGTTGAGGGGAGTGATTTAAAGATCACTCTCCGAGAGATCGCTAGGACAGCTTGGCAGAGGAATTGGGGTACACTAGTAGCGGCTGTAACGTATAGAGCCACCTCTGCACCGCCAAGCTTCACAGTTTACTACGTTGAGGTCGAAGTTGACACTTGGACTGGTAAGATTAAGCCGGTAAGAGTAGTTGCTGGTGCAGATGTTGGCACACCCGTAAACCCAGACATGGTTGAGGGACAGTTGCATGGGGGTTTTGCAATGGCTTGGGGTATGGCTTTCAGTGAAGACACGAAATACGATCCATCTACAGGGGAGATCATGGGTAGAATGCTGATAACGGACTACAAGATACCAACGGCTCAAGACGTGCTGCCACCCGAGGAGTTCAAGGTTTTGATTGCAAATACATACGAGCCATCAGGCCCATTTGGAGCAAAGGGTCTTGGCGAGGCAGCCATGAACCCGGCTGTTGGTGCAATACTGAACGCTGTATACAATGCTATTGGAGTGAGATTCTACGAGTTACCCGTAACTCCAGATAAGGTGGTTAAGGCTTTGAGAGAGCGTGGTGAGACTCCATGGTAGTGTCTGAAATACCGCCAATTAACATCACAGCACGCAATACTAGGATTATCCCCTTTGAATACGAGTACTACGAGCCTAGGAGCCTTAAGGAGGTATTAGAGCTCTTGGATAGATATGGGGATCAAGCGAGGATTCTTGCAGGGGGAACAGATCTATTGGTGAAGATGAAGGCTAGACTTGTAGAACCAAGAGTCGTAATTAACGTCAAGAAGATTGATGGTTTAAGATACATAGTTGAGGATGGAGAGCAAGTTAGAATAGGTGCATTGACGAGGCTGAGGGACGTTGAGAACTCTGAATTAGTTAAAAAATACATACCGGCACTCCACGACGCAGTGAAATCCATGGGTAGTATTCAGATTAGGAATATGGCTACTATTGGTGGGAATCTATGTAATGCATCCCCAGCAGCTGATACAGCACCACCACTACTCGTCCACAATGCTAAAGTAGTATTGTCTAGTGTAGGTGGCGATAGAGTTTTACCACTGGCTGAGTTCTTTAAGGGCCCTGGATTAACGATGTTGAAGCCTAATGAGTTACTCAGGGAAATTATTGTTGAGAAGAGTATAGCTGGGTCATCTGCATTCAAAAAAGTCTCTAGGGTTGCAGTGGACTTGGCAATAGCTAGTGCTGCTGTATACGTTGAGGTCGAGGATGGCTTTATTAGGAATGCTAGAATTGCTCTTGGATCTGTTGCCCCAAAGCCTCTGCGGGCGGTGAAAACAGAGTCTTTGCTGAGGGGTTTAAGGATTGATTCTAGAGAGGTGTTAAATGCTTTGAAAACTATAGATGAGGAAATCTCACCTATAACGGATGTTAGGTCTACAGCGGAGTATAGGAGGTATGCATCAAAGGTTCTTGTATTAGACGCTCTTGAAGTAGCTTATGCAAGGTTGAAGGGTGGTGTTCATGGTTAGAGTCTCCTTTAGAGTTAATGGTGAGCCCGTGGAGTTTGATGTTAAGCCAAGTGAGTTACTAATAAATACACTGCGTGAAAAACTAGGATTAACTAGTGTTAGGTATGGCTGTGGGATTGGTGAGTGCGGTAATTGCACAGTGCTAGTTAATGGTGAACCAGTATTAGCTTGCCTAACTCTCACTGTGGATGTTGATGGCTGCGAAGTATTAACTGTTGAGGGGTTGTCTAAGAGCGAGTTGACGCGGGTGCAGAAGGCATTTATAGAGGAGGGTGCCGTACAGTGTGGTTACTGCACACCAGCTTTTATATTAATGGCTGAGTACTTAGTTAGAAGTAAACCAGAGCCGAGTATAGACGATGTTAGAGAGTACTTGAAGGGAGTTCTCTGTAGGTGCACTGGATACGTGAATATATTTAAAGCGGTATTGAAGGCCTCGGGGAGTGGTAGAGGAAGGGAGAGGGTTGATAAGGGTTAAAGTAATATTTTTAGGCATTCTCGCAGACATCACGGGGATGTCTATTGAGTACCTAGATATACCTGAGAACACTAGCGTGGGATCACTCATAGCTATTCTAAGTGAGAAGCATAGTTCACTGTCAGAGTGGCTTAGTAAAGTCCCATTAATACAGGTTAGTGTGAACGGGGTTGATGTAACATCACGTGATGTAATACTACATAGTGGCGATGAAGTAGTTTTGTCAACCTCCCTCTACGAGGGAGGGTAGATAGTATCAAGTACACTATTACTTAATTACGCGAAAAGTGGTTGTATTGAAATACCATGAGGTATTTGAAAACAACTATACTCGTAAAATAGGGTTTCTATGTAGACTCATAAACCTCCTTGAAGACTTATTGGAGGAGTCAGATTGTAGAGATATACTAGTAGACTACTCCGAAGACTCCACTAGTGTTGTAATAATAGAAGGTGTCGGCTGCACATACTCTATTTTAGAGAGTCTTGAGCTGTATGGGAGAAAATACGATATTAATGTATCAATAGGTCTTGGTAGGTTTAAACTAGGTGATCTATATGGAAGAATCATTGAGTATTATAAACGGGGTTTTCACAGTCGTTTATTAAGCTACGCAGTACTCACAGATGAAACCGGGATCGAGTACTACTTAGGTGTTTTATTCGATGGAAGGGGATTCCTACTAGAAGGTGGAGTGAACAGTGTTTCTATACCGCGGATTCCGCAGTGTCTCACAGCTCACACTCATCCATCTCATTCCCCATTACCCAGTAGCCGCGACTTCTCCGCTATTAGGGATTTATTTACCAATGGTGGGTTAGCACACTTCATCGTGTCGATTAATAAAAGTATTGCAATTTATCGTGCTGGTCCACTAACCACTAGTGACTACGAGTTGTTAATTAATGCCGAGAGATCTAGTAGCCCTGTGGAAGCTTTAATGGATCTAGCTAGGGGTAGTCGAGTTAAAGTGTGCTTTATTTAGCTAGACTTGTGGATCCTTGTTAATGGATTATGTCTTAAATATTTTATTTATAGATATTATTTAGTACATAGTAGTGGAGTTAACACAAGTCTAAACCCGGCTGATGACTAGTGTGGTTTTAATGGGTGTTATATCTAGAGTTATGCAGGTGGTTTCACTTAGTGTATTGTTGGTGTCAGTAACTCTACTTATTCATGGGGTAAATTATCCTCACACTTCAAACCCTACTTTAACCTATATTGTACTCGATTCTTGTAGTTACGAGGTTGCAAGGGATTTAGTTAAGAAATACCCCGAGCTCCATGGAAGGATCTTATTTCCAGTTGATTTAAACGAGACAATTGAATCTCCACTAGTGGTTTTAGCTACGAATATATCGAGAGGTGAATATAGTGATGTAGTTGGGTATTTATCAAGGTTTAATGGCTTAGTCGCCTCCACTGATGTCGTGTCCTCTAAGGAGGCTTTGAATAGTAGTGATCTATGGAGTTACTGTCTATATGGTGATCAAGAGGCCCTAGAGCGCGTTGCTAATGGAATTATTGAAAGTGTGAAGACGCAGCAAAGTACTACTGTTCTAGCGCCAACAATAGGTGTATTGGCTATAGCCACTGTTGCTGCAAGTGTATTTATTGCTTCATCATGGGATGACATTAAAGACGTCATACGCAGGATCAAAATTCCACTTCCATTGATTATACCAATTATACTAAGGCAGAAAGTAAGCGTGGAGGATGCATTAAACCACCCCATCAGGTTGAAAATATATGAATTAGTGAGATCTAATGGTGCGGTACCCTTCTCGAAAGTACTAGAGCTGGGTGGAAAAGCTGTGGTTGAGTGGCACACTTTTATCCTAACGAGGAGTGGGTTGGTAATCGAGTTGAAAATAGGTAGGAGTGGGAGGAAGAAGAGGTACTTGGTTATCCCAAATCCAGAGGTATTGTCAAAAATCCTCCCAAAGCTTGATGAGAGAGTTGAGTGTGTAATTACGAACAGGGTTAAACCACCCGAGAAAATAGCAGATGTCTGCAATCTAGACACTCAAAGCGTTATATCAATTCTAAGACTTGTAGGAGTAATCACTTACAGTTTAAACCCAACTATAAAGCCAAAGTACGCTGGGATCAACACACAACCTTAGCAATTAGATGCTATGTTAGATTCCTTTACGACTCTCTAGGGTCGCGACTACATAAACTTGTGAAATATATCGCCTTGGATTTGTAATTCTCTAAGGTAGTGTAGAAGTAATTATATTAGTCTATGCATGGCTCACAAGTAGTCTACATGATCTACCTTGACCTCGTTGACGAGGTCGCTAAGGACTCTTCTAACTCTCTCATCGAGCTCTAATGGGTTTTGAGCGTAGATGATTATTGAGATCTCCACTGGTTTCTTGGCATGTGTTTTAAAGTATGCCCATTGATGCTTGCTCCTTATTTTTTCCAGTGCGTGATCGACTTCTGCCTCAATCATGTGCTGTGTTCTAACGTGGAGTCTCCTCGAGATGAGGCCTGAAAGCCTTGATAATACTTCTGCAACGTGGTCTTCAAACACAGCCTTCATCTCGGCTGGTACTCCAGGCAGTATGAATATGTTTTTACTGCCTAGCACTATGTGAACACCTGGCGATACTCCAACTCTATTGTATAGTGGTCTTGAACCCTGGGGTATGTATATTGCTTTTAGATATTGTGGTGTGACTTGACCCACTCTAGACTTTACCATTTCTAAAGCCTCCTCGGAAGGGGTCAAGGGGATTCCAAGGGCTTCTGAGACTCCTTGGAGAGTTATGTCGTCACTAGTGAAGCCTAAGCCCCCAGTCGTGATCACGACGTCTGCCACTTCGAGGCAACTTGTGAGAGCCCACTTCACCTCGCCTAGATCGTCTGGAACTATAATTATTCTCTTAACGTCAAATCCTAGTTCAACAACTCGCGAGGCAATCCAACTAGAGTTTGTGTCTTGAACAATTCCTCTAGTGAGCTCAGTCCCTATGGCTACTATACATGTAGACTTATACTTCAATAGCGTTCACCAGGCGATTTTATGCTCATCTTCCACAGCTTTCTAACTCTCTCAACGCCATTAATTTCAATTATTAACTCTGCCACGGGGCCTGGGACTAGGCTCATCCAGTCACCTCCCTCCACCATTAACTTCCTCACGAGGGAGCCGCTTACACCCTCCAGCGTAGGCGTAGATCTAACTTCATACCCATAACTCCTGAATAATTCCTGGACAAACGCGTTATTACTGAAAATAGCTTTCACCCTTGGAATGTAGCTTAGAACGTGGCGGGGCCACGCATAGTTATTTGGTATATTATCCACAGGCACTATGTAGACCCTCTCATACAGATCTCCCAGACCCCTCTTGATCATCTCAACGCGCTCCCCAGCCGTGAAGGGGTTTTCAACTGTGTAGTTAAACTGCGCTGCCGCAACAACTACAACTAGCTCGTCGAACTCGTTGAGAATGTGCCTAGCAGAGTATAAGTGACCATTGTGGAAAGGCTGAAATCTACCTATTAAAGCAACACGATTAAAGCCCACGTATCAACCCCTACAACACGATCTCTAATTGAGCACGCTCCTTTATATTTTGCCTTTCATAAAAAACCCCACAAACCCCTGCCCACGCTCCCCTATGAAATATAGCATGCATTATAACTCCAGGTTCCCACCCTTAATGAAGAAAAGCCTAATGAGTAGGTGACGCGGGCCCGCCGGGATTTGAACCCGGGATCTCCGGCTCCGGAGGCCGGCGCCCTCTCCTGGCTAGGCTACGGGCCCTTTTATTTCTCTATGGGTATTGAGTCTTCTAAATTTTTATTGGTGTTGACTATGGGTTGTTAAGGTATTTGAGTGTTGCATTTTTGTGGCTTGATGTTTTTGCTTGGTAAGGTGGTATTATGGGCACTTATTTATTTTCGCAACTGCCTCTATCATTATTTCTGCGTTTCTCGGTAGGTTTTTGACTTCGACGACGCTTCTAGCTGGGGGTTCTTCCTTGAAGTACTTGGAGTATACTTCATTGAAGACTGGGAACATTGATATATCTCTGAGGAATATAGTTGTCTTCACAATGCTTGATAGTGAGCCACCTGCATACTCCACAATGGCTTTCAAATTCTCGAGTACTCTCTCAACTTGTTTCTCAAAATTAGGTGCTACTAGGGTGCCGGTGGAGGGGTCTAGTGGTATTTGACCCGAGATAAATAGCCATCCATCAATACAAACAGCTTGACTATATGGACCAATGGGTTTTGGTGCTTTATCAGTGTAAATAACCTTCTTCATATAGCTCCCCTCGGGGATTTAAATTATGCAGAGATTAATTAATCTGACCTCCTCCCCGCCTTGAATGACGAGGCTTTCGGTTGTAAATGGCTCTTAGCCGAGTATGTAGTGGATGATGGGAGAGGAGAAAAAGTGTTGTGTTGGGGCTTTTATGGGGTTTTCGGGGACTCCGGCTTTATGAGTTTATACCCTGTTAGCTTAGTTATTAGGATTGTACAGGCATTGTCTCCACTGCAGTTTATAGCTGTTCTTATAGCGTCTGCGAATGCGTCAATAACCCACATTATTCCTATACCCTCGAGTGGTAGCCCAACCACTGAGAATACAAATGCAAGCATTACTGTTCCACCACCCGGTATTGCAGCCGTTGCAACAGAGCCCACTGTTGCTGCAAATAATACTAGTCCATAATGTGCTGGTGTTAGGGGTATTCCATATAGTTGCGCTATGAATAGTGCACTTAGTGCTTGGTATAGTGCAGTGCCATCCATGTTAACGGTTGCTCCTATTGGTAGCGTTATCTTGTAAACCTCATCTGGTACACCCATTTTCTTCGATGCCTCCATATTGTATGGTAGTGCAACTGCGCTGGATCTAGTTGTGAACGCTATTATGAATGGTGTCAACTGGTACTTGAAGTACGTAATGGGGTTGAGGCCCCCGAGGGCTACTATAATTGAGTATATTACGATGAAGTGGAAGATTGTGAATCCATACTGTACTAGTAGGAAGCTACCGTATGCTTGCAGCATTTGCGGACCATACTGCGAGATCAACCACGCTGAGTAGCAAAATACAGCTACGGGTGCATAGTACATTATCACTCTAACAACGCTTACTGACAAATCCGAACCCAGCTCTAGAAACCTCGCTACAGTTCTACCCCTCTCACCCATAAATATAACAGCGGCTACTCCAAGTATTATTGCAAATATTATCATAGTCATAGAGCCCCCAACTGCTAGTAGTGCGTTGAAGTCTGTTTGGAAGAAGCTTAAGAGTATGTCAACACCGCTAGGTGGCTTGGGTGGAGTGTAGCCTGGTGGTGGTTTTAATCTTACCGCTGAGCCGGGCTGGAATACTAGTCCCCCGAGCAAACCCCAGAATGCAGCTAGTATTGATGTGCCAATGTATAGTATTAGCATCCAGAGTAGTATAATGCCTAGCTTCCTAGCATTTGCAATAGAGGATGTAGCAGCAGCGATCGTGAAGAATATTAAAACTGGGATTATTATCCTAATCAACCTCACAAATATATCCCCAAAAGCCTTCAACCAGTTATTAATATCGCTTCTCGCCGCAGCCTCGGGAATAGCTAGAGTTAATGCATACCCAACTACTATACCTAGGACAAACGCCAATAGAATTGCAATTAATAGCCAATACCTCCTTGTAAAACTAGTCTTCTCCACGAAAATCCCCATTTAACATGGAGAAATAAATATGAGTTTAGTTTATAAATATTTATAATTGAAACACATATTTCTCCATAATGAAATCAAAGTAGAAAAAGCAAGCTCTCTATATCAAGTTCTCTCATTGATGAATCTATATTGTTGTGACAAGCCTAGAACACATCATAAAAACACAGAGTATGCACTTGTAAAGAAACAAACCACGCAGATCTCCAGCTCCTCGGCAACTCTGCAGAAAACAGAATATTCCAAAATAGAGAGAACCACCTTGCTGATGAGTGGAGAACAATAAATTATACAGCCAATAGGCTGCTCAGCGACAAGACCTAACTTTAAGAACTATTAGATTGAAACATCAATGTAAAAACTCGCAGGCACATTGATGTAGGATACTACCTGACCCGATGAATGATCTCGAAAGTAATAATTTATAAGCATAGAAGAAATAAGTTTAGAGAGGAGCGGCGGTAGTCTAGCCTGGATTAGGACGCCGGCCTGCCACGCCGGAGATCCCGGGTTCAAATCCCGGCCGCCGCACTAAGCCTAATGAATTCCCACAGGGCTTGGCTTTATCGTGGAACTAGAGTACTACGTAGGTCTTAGACTTAAGTTGGTATAATTTATAAATGCGGAGTCAAGTAGATGTGATGCACTAATGGACTACCTCATAAAGGAAATATTCAACTTTTAGGATGAGAAAAGCCATTTATGAACTATGCATCCTCTTACCCACAGATTATACTCTCTGCATGAATGCATCTAAAGATTGTTAGGTGTTCGCTTAGGGGTTACTACTTCTCTCTTTAAAATAAATAGAGCTTTTAAAAGCGCCTAGTAGAGTATAGTTCCCCCTGATCCAGGGTATTTAGATGACCTATTTGGATCAGTCCTTTGGGAGTGTGTGGAATAGTGGAAATTAAAAATGGAGTTTTACTTTGTTCTACTATACATCCATGACAAATAATCACTCGTGTTATTAAACCCCTTGTCTATGTAGTCTGAGAATACACGGACTACTCGGACATCGCTTCCAAGGTATGGCTTCCAGTAGTTGAGCCAGTTGTTTATCTCGGTCTCTATGTCCTTGGATACAATGTTGCCCCATGCATCATGTGTGTAGTAGTGTCCCGCAGGATCAAGTATTACTATTTTACCACCCTGAACTGGTAATTGAACACCTGCATGTGCACCCTTCGCACCTATGATTATTACGACTTCGACGCTGTACTTCATGTCATTGTAACTCCTGATCATGGAGGCTAGGAGTATTGCCATGTCTTCACAGTCACCCATACTGAGTTTCAATGTCTCGTTGGGGAATTGCCACATTTCATCCAAGAAATCTAAGCTTCCAAAGGGTGTACCTGGGAGCATTGGGTATAATCCATCATACCTATACTCTATGTTCTCGACAACCCAGTCGTAGAGGGCCTTTACATCTATCCAGAACTCGTTCCAGTCTGAGGTATTACTCCACCCTCCTGTGATAGAGTATACTGTGCTTTGAACTATTGGATCTGTGGGCGTGATAAAGAGTGTAGCATTCTCGTGATTCCACCTCATGTTAACTCTATCTCTTAAAGCCTGATAGGCGTTGATGTATGCTTGGAGAGTTGCGTTAAGATCCTCAATCTGCTTACTCAATTGAGATACTTGTAGTTCATAATATGTTATGTTTCCCAGTAGCCAGGCTTGCAGTTGAACCTTCTCATCCTCAAGTATAGCTATCTGTGAGTTGAGCGTGTCTATCTTGGATTTCAGCATAGCTACTTGTGATTCATAGTATGTAATGTTCCCTTGGAGCCATGCTTGTGTCTCCCTTAGAAGGGTTTGATTACTTTGAAGCCATAATTGGAGTTGTTCAACCTGGGAACTCAACACCGCTATTTGCGACTCATACTGTGTTTTATTCCCCTCTAACCACGAAGCGAGCTTCTCCCTCTCCATGGCCACGGAGTTAAGTAGAGTTGTGTTTCCCCAAAGCCATGATTGGAGAAGATTCTTCTCATCTTCGAGTTCAGCTACACGTGACCTCAGCATATCCATTATGTTAGCTCTAATTGCAATCTCTGATTTTAAAGCGGAATTCTCACCTCTCAATTCACTTACTTGGATGTTTAATACATATGTGTAACCAGCTAGAACTCCTATAGAAATAACAAGTAGGATTATAACTACAAGAGCTTTCACTCCACTTAGAGAACCCATCTTAAACCCCATGAAGTAATTTAAAAACAATTGTTTATATGTCTATGCAAGTCAACTCGTGGAATAGTAGATTGGAAAATAAAGTTGAGGGAGATTTAATTAGAGAGGAGACGCTGGTTAATATAGCTAGTCTTCTACTGTTGCTTTGTTGAAGGCCCACCCCGCTACTACTAGTAGTGTTATGGCTGCCGCTGCGAGTATTGCAATATCTATAGTGGGGTTCATGTATTCTAGTCCAACATTGGCTCCCGTTAGCCAGTATCTAACCGAGTGCACTGAGTAGCTTAGTGGGTTGAATTGCGCGAAAACCTTCATCCAGTCTGGCATTGTGTTGACTGGGTAGAATACTCCACTCATAAACATCAATGGCATTGTTAATAGGTTTACTATCATTTGGAACCCCTCAATGCTCCCAAGTTTTAAAGCTATTATTACTCCGAGTGATGAGAATGCAATGGAGGTTGTAAAGAGGTAGACTAAGGCTACTGGTATACCGATTGGATTTATCCTCGTTGTTATTGCGAAGCCGAGTAGTATTATGATCAATGATTGCAGAGTATTCACTATAGAGTCACCCACAATCCTCCCAGTTATAACGAGCCATCGTGGAGCTGGAGCAACAAGGGTCTCTTTGAGGTATCCAAATTGCTTATCCCAGATAACACTAATACCCCCTAGGAAACTAGCCATGAAGACGGTCATAGCGGCCATACCGCTAACCATGAATGTAATGTAGTCTACGCCACCGAACAATCTATTGAAGTACTCCTCAATAGTCTTAGCGATAACATTAACTGGTATTCCAGGTATAGATGGAGAATTAATGCTACCGGGTTGGAAAACAGCACCCCAGCCCAGGCCGAGGAAGATTATCCAGATCAGTGGATTGACAATAGTGGTTATAACCCTCGACCGTGCACTCCACCACCTCTTAACCTGCCTATAAACCATCGCGATAAATGGAGACAAATCCATAAAACTCACCTCCACCTCCCACGCCTCTGCGTTAATGGATTAGACTCTAGTGAGTCTCTAAGCTCTCTCCCAGTAAGGTGTAGGAATACCTCGTTTAGAGTAGGCCTCTTATAACTAACCTCGACTATTCTGTATCCATTAACATATATATTGCTAAGTACCTCTGGCAGGGACTTCGTAGCGTTCTCAACCAGTAACTCTAATGTGTCAACCCCGATCTTCCTACAATCCCTAAGACTGGGTAAAACCTTGCAAATGCCCTCAGGGACTTCTCTATCAAACTTTACATATATTACATCGCTTCCAAGCATGTTTTTTAAATCGTCTGCTGTACCCATAGCAATGATCCTCCCATGATCCATTATTGCAATTCTATCAGCTAACTCCTCTGCTTCATCCATGTAGTGTGTAGTCATGAGGATTGTCACATTATACTTCCTCCTCAACTCCCTTATATAATCCCAGATTTTTGCTCTAGATTGAGGGTCTAGGCCAATGGTTGGCTCATCTAGAACCAACATCTCGGGGTTACTCATTAAACCCCTCGCTAGTTCAAGCCTCCTCTTCATTCCACCACTAAAATACCTCACTTGCTTATTTGCATACTCCTTGAGATCAACGAACTCAAGTAGCTCAAGTATTCTCTCCTCAAGCTCCCTCCCCCTCAACCCATAGAGTCTCCCGTGTACGTAGAGGTTATCATAAGCTGTCAATTGATTGTCGAGGCTTGGGTCTTGAAATACAATACCTATTTTCTTCCTCACAATGTCAGCCTCCCTCACTACGTCATGCCCAAAGACCAATACTCTACCCGATGTGGGCTTCAATATTGTTGCAATAATGTGTATAGTGGTTGTTTTCCCGGCTCCATTTGGTCCAAGTAGGCTAAATATCTCTCCTCTCACTATCTTGAAGCTAACACCATTAACAGCTACTACGTCTTTAAACCTCTTCACGAGGTTCTCAACGATCACGGCCTCCATACTACTCCACACTCCTCAACTTCTCGATTTTATCAGATAGTGTTCTCGCATCCACCGAGATCTCTTCTAGTTTATCCCTCGGTACTTTACCAATGTTTCTAAATAACCACATAATGTCTCTAACTAGCCTAGTGAAACCATATGTTTTCGCAAGCTTCATGTTGTTTGCAAACTCCTCTAGTCTCGCAAGAGCCTCCCTCCTCTCACTTAGAAACAACCTCCCCTCCTCAGTAATCGAGTAGACTTTAACCCTCCTCCCATCCTCACTCCTCACCTCTACATCAATGAAACCCATATCTGTAAGCCTCTTGAGAACAGGGTATATTGCTCCAGGGCTTGGCTTAAACCCATACATCTCCTCAAACCTCGTCATTAACGCATAGCCGTGAACAGGCCCTTTCTCGAGTTCTCGAAGTATTGCTAAAGCAATTAATCCACGTTCCTTGAAATCAATCCTCTTCACAATATATCACCCGATATATCGATTGATATATCTAAAACCCTAATAAACCTTTCCATCCAAGAGAGGAGAGTGTAGTTAGGGGTTTAGTAGTGAGGGTAGTTAGCCAACAGCGTGCTTTGCGACTAAGTCGAGGATGTAGTCCACTTGCTTCCTAATCGAGGTTGGTAGTGGGGCATCTACATTCATAAACCCCCTCACGAGGACTGCCTTCGCCTCCTCCTCGGTGAAGCCCCTACTCATTAAGTAGTCTAGTTCACGCTCAGCTATTAACCCGATAGCTGCCTCATGGCTTAGTACAGCACCCTGCTTCCTCGAGGTGATTACAGGTATAGATGATATTGATGCACTAGGTGATATTAGTAATCCAAGACACTCAATATGCCCCCTCGTATCAGACTCTAAAGCCTCTAACTCTGCACGTGTATATACAAGTGACTCGTCTCTAGCAACTACGCGTGATACGCTCTCAGCCGAGGAACCAGGCCCCTCAAGAACCGCCTTTGAGCCAATATCATAAACACCCCTACCACTAGAAGCTATAATAGATGCTAAGTAAGCCCTTGTATTCCTCCCTAGGTAGGCTACTGGATAAGTCTGTATAGAGGCTACTGGACTATATGTTACATAGTAGCTAACATACTCACCCCCCTCCTCAACGCTTACAACAGTTCTAGGCCTAACATGCAGCCCCTCAGCCCATGCATGTAGCATTGTAAAAGTTAACCTAGCACTCCTCGAAACGTAGAATTCTGAGATGCCAATGTGGACTCCATCTTTAACACCATGTGGTATAGCGCAGCCAGTAACTAAGTGTGCTTCAGCGCCTTCATCAACGTAGACAATGTTGTGTGTGAATTGAATAGTGTTGTTTGTTGTTATAGCTAGGCATGTGTATATAGGTATTGGAACTTTAACACCAGGCGGAACATATATAAAGTAACCCAACTCACCGCCATATAGGTAGGCGTGAGCAGTATACTTATCGCTCGCGGGGTCTAGAAGCCTCCACGCTAGGCTTCTAGCATGAGGCTTCCTAGTAAGAGCCTCCCTCGTTGGGAGAACTAAGACACTGTATTTTTCAAGAGCTTTAGCTATAGCTGTGTATAGTGCACGCTCATTTGACTGAACATAGGCTAAACCAGTAGACTCCAAGCCAACTCTAGAGGCGGCGTTTAAGACTGTGGAGTCTAATTCACCCGCCTCCTCAACCCCCGGCTCATCGATTCTATACTTGGATAAATCGATGTCCGGCCCGTAGGGTGCAGGCTTATTGATAGCGCTTAAGGCGCGTTCACGAGTAGACAACACTACACACCCCTAGAGAGCACTTCTAATCCCTTCCTAAAGCCAAACTTGAAGACTACTGGTAGTACAACGTCTGGTGATCCCGTGTATGCTATTCTACCATCTATCAATATGTGTACTTTATCAATTCTACTCAGTTTCTCCGTTATTGTACCAGTGTGTGTGACGAGTATTACTCCAGTGCCACGGGACCTTAAGCTCTCGATCACGCGTGCAATTACCTCAATACTCTCCACGTCTACACCACTATCTGGTTCATCGAGCATTGCTAATTTAGGGTCTTGCAGCATAACTAGGAATAACTCAGTCCTCTTCCTCTCCCCACCACTAAATCCAACGAATAGACTTCTATTCATAAATGACTCTACAAGTAGTGTTTTAGCTAGAAGAGTGCAGTCGCTACAACCATACTTCTTAGCCATTGCATTAGCGACATCTCGTAGTCTAACACCCTTAATCTCGGGTGGATTCTGGTGTGCGAGGGCAATGCCTAGTTTTGCCCTCTCATAACTAGGCATATTGGTTATGTCTACTCCATTGAACAATATAGAGCCTCCGCAAACCCTAGCATTCCTTAAACCCATTATAGCTGATAATAGAGTGGATTTCCCACTACCATTAGGACCCATGACTACGTGTACTTCTCCACTATTTAAACTCAGTGAGGTGTCCTCAATAATTCTCTTATTGTCCACGCATACACTCAGCCCTAGTAGCTCTAGTAGCGGCATTGACTCACCAATAACACTGTTATTAATCCAAAGCCTAATATAGCTTCCAGTACGTCAATATAATAAAAATACCTAATACTAATCTATTACTAATTTATAGAACACTCGTCCTCCTCGACTGCATAATGACTGTTGTCTCTCCACCCTCCATGATTGATAAACCAGCCCCCTTCGCAATACCCTTCAATAATAGAGATAGCTTCCTCCTCAGCGGATCGTATTGTGGTAGAATAATGATATTATCCCCCTGCATTACAATTAATTGATTGCTTAAACCAATTAACTCGATAACCTCCACGGGGTTTAACTCGAGTTCACGGAGGGTTTTACCAATTACTAGTCCACGCTCCAATGCAATCTCATCGCTTGCAGGCTCACTGGTTATATCCCATGGTATAATAGTGAAGCCTAGTTTTGAGAGTATTAATTCAATCCTCCTCTCCGAGAGAGCGCGGGGTGCGAAGTAACCCATCTCCTCTAGTTTTACAGACTCCTCAATGAGCCTCTTGAGGTATGATGCAATACTCATACCTCTACTCACAGCTATTTGCTTCAATAACTCAACATACTCTGCGTCAACACCAATAGTCTTCCTACTCTTTCTCAAAGAAACCGGTCACCCTTATTGAGACTGTATTATCCTCCCTCTTTACATCTATGATGTTCAAGTGGAAGCCCCTAGCCAAACTAACTGCAATACCCTCAGCGAGTCTGAGTGCTCTCTGGGATTGATCCATGAAGGATACTACATACCTATATGAGCCATCACCCTCCTGTAATACATCTATGAAAGCACTAGATATTAGAGCTGAGAGTGATGCCTCGAAAATACCCGGCGATGAGCCGTGTTTAACCCGCATAACTTCACCAAACCACATACACGTCTTCTCGACTTCACCCATTAGCTTAATGAATTCATCCTCTCCTATTCTATCAAGGAAGTACTTGACGAAGCCCCATGGTAGTATAGCAGAGCCAGTCCTCCTCAAGTCATCTATAGCATCCGCAATGAGTAGTGCTTTTAGTATTGTTGGCTTATACTTCATGATACCGAGGTTCGCCTGCAGAATCTTCTCTATTAAGACAAGGTATGGAACACCCACCCTCTCAGAGACCTTAACAGCCTCCTCAATAATAGACTCAGGTAATGGTACAAACCTCCTCCTCTGCTCCCCCGGCATTAAACCACGCCTCAAGTTATTGTATACACGTGAATATTTAAATCCGTAATGGAGAGAGTGTACACAAGAGTGTACACTAGGGATACACACTTGTAGACACAATCTTTAAAACAACACCCAGGCATTATCCAAAATACACGGGTGAGGCCTAGACATGAACTATAAATCCATAATATTCACAATAGCCTTAATCTCCCTACTAATACCCATACTAACACCAGTACTACTAGTACTACCAATAGCGACCGCGCAAGTAAACTATACTATAACCAACATATACGGAACCACGACTTTCACCGATACAAGTGGCGCCACGCACGATAATGGAGTTTACCCTGGCGACACAATTATAGTGGAGGTATATACACCATCCACAGCCACGTTTACCGTTAGAATTGTAAACACATATAATGACTCAATAGTATACGTTGCTCAAACAGTTAAACCCCCGGAGCCGGGATACGTAAATGTGACTCTAACACTTCCAAAGAAACTACCGGGATTAACTCAAGCGATAGACATACTGGAAGTACAATTAGTGGTGGCTGGATCGGTTGTTAACTGGAGATACTTATCTGTACTACCAATAATAGAGGTAACACCCTCGGTGACAACAATAGTTGATAGTACTGGAACCCCTATTACAGTTAAAGCAATAGTTTATGGATTACCAGAAGGTAAGTCGGTAGACGAAGTGGATATTGGTCCATATCCATACTACCCCGTAGACGCAGTAGCAGATGAAAATGGAATGGTTGTCATCCCAATAACTCTACTCGATTTAACTGGTGAGGGTATACCGATGGATGTTTATACAGTATCATTCATAGCTCACTACGATATACCCCCGGAGTACTTTAGGAATACTACATTAACAATTAAACCACAAGTAGTAATTATTCCATCTAGCGGCAACGGCATATTCACAAGTATCCCAGGATATGATATTGGGAATGATAAAATTGAAGTATTGGGATATGGGTTCCCTGCAAACACTAATGTGACGAATATAAGGTTAAGTAACACCAACTTCACAGCGGTATACTATGACTTCCCATATCCACTAGACCCAGAATTCGCAAATATGACTGATGAATATGGATACTTCAAGGTGAGTGACTTATTGTCTATTATGCCAACAAACATGACTGCTGGATTATACATACCAGTAGTATACCTGCCTGATACATCATACGAGTTCAGAAACGCCTACTACTTGGTTAGACCTATACTATTGTTCCTATATAATGGCATGATCTACAAGACTTATCCGGTAGTTGTAATGCCGGGCACTGCGATAACTATGGTGGCGTTCGGATACTCTCCCGGCTACGATTGGTACGACTTACACAATAATCTCACAGTTACTCTTGACATGGTATCACCGCTTACAGTGGTAGAGCTTGGGAGAGATGGTAATGTTACATTCACGATAACAATACCACCTGAAACCACTTTCGGCAGCCACTACATACACGGCATTGACTCTAGAGGCTACGAGTATAGTGTTGCAATAGTAGTTGGTGCGAAAGCGGTATTTGTAATAGAGTTAAAGCCCGGGACAAATGAAGTATGGGCAAGCTACAATAACACACACGTAGAGGCTTGCCCATGTGCAGTGTATGAAGGTAAGACATTCTGTGATGTCTGCGTGGTATACGCAGGTGCCTGTGACTATGTAGGCGACTATGTTGATGTTACACTATATGGTCTACAACCAGGCGAAACTCTCGTTAAACTATACCTCAATACTACAGAGGTGCCCTCCACTCTAATAATAGGCAATACCACGGCGAATGCTTTAGGCACTATGGTATTCAAATTCCTAGTACCCTCAATACCGGAGGGTGCGTATACTATAAAGGTAGTTACGAGCGTCTCCGGCGAGATTAATGTTGCTTGGGCAAGGAGCCCTAGCATTAACTATATTGTGGTTAAGCCAAAGCTACTACTAGTAACACTAGATAGTGATGTAACGAGTGGCAGTGGAGTGCTACCAGTGCTCGTTGGTTCGGGGATTGTGAGAGTTATTGGAACAGGGTTCACGCCTGGAGTATCGTTTGACACTATACTAGTCAACATGACTGATGCACTTAGAACACTATATACTAGTGTAAGGTATTGGAGTGTGGACTCTAATGGAATAATTACTGGTGGAAGTGTAGAGGGCAAGGATATATATCCAGCGATATTATTCCCTGTACTGCAGCCGGGCAAGTACGAGGTTAGATTACTATACTACTATGGAACAACCCCGAATTTATCAGATCCTGGATATATCTATGTAGTTAATAACCTAACATATGTAGCTACCAAGGAAGATGTTGAAAAGCTAAGCAATGAAATCAACACAGGCTTCAACAACCTCAACACTCTCGTGAGCTCTGGATTCGCTAATACCCAAGCCTTGTTACAAACACTAGACACTAAGTTATCCGCAAAATTAGACACTATAACAGTAAATCTATCCACGATAAGCAGTAAGCTAGATAGTGTAAACAAGAGCATTGGCGACGTAGCGAGTAAGATAGGCAGTATTGGTACTCAGTTGAACACAGTGTATGGATTGATATTATCACAAGGTGGTAAAGTAGATACAATACTGAGCTTAGTCAACGACATCCATACAAACATGACGTACGCTATGATCAAACTAGACAAGATCGACGTCATAGTGAGTAAGTTAAGCGATATATCAACCAGTTTATCCACAATAAGTAGTAGTATTAATGCACTATCAGGTAAACTAGACGATGTAAAGAGCGCTGTTAACAGTGTATCCAGTAGTATAAGCGACTTAAGCAGCAAAGTTGCAGGACTAGACACGAAGATCACTGGATTAGACAGCAAGATGGACAGTGGGTTCAAGGGACTAGAAGCAAAGATCACATCACTCGACAGCAAAGTTGACACAAGATTTAACGAAGTATCTAGTAAAGTAGACAGTGCAAGCGGAGCAGCCTCCAACAGCATGTACATTGGAGTAATTGCAACATTCTTCGCACTACTAGCAATGATATTCGCCCTATTAGGATACAGCACAATTAGGAAGTCCGTTGTTCCAAAGTAGTGGCTTAGAGCCCGGGGAAAACACAAATCTTTTTTCCCTCTCCCTCCTTAAACCCTCTACCCAGACCTCCTAGCTTCAATTACTCGTCTTAGCTTTCTATAGGTAAACGTAGTGATAACTACATCTAGGATTAACAGTATTGTAGGGATTAATGTAGCTAGTATAGAGTACCCTGGCTTCTCCGTGAACTCTGCTTTATAGTATATAAGCGTGGTGTTTACAAGTGGACTACTCGAAAACACTGTTATATTTAGTGAACCAGAGGTGAGGTAGAATGACTTACTCAAGGCTAGCTCTCGGTAAACTCCACTAGGGGTGTTAATAGATAAAACAACTATTGGCACCACTGGATCCTGTAGGTTGACTCTAAATGCCACTAGGTATACCTTGCCGAAACCACCAGCAATATCATCCCTCACATTATATACAATCTGCGGTATACCCGTCTCGTTTACCACACCATACTTTAAATCCCTGAAGTAAACACTCTTAAAGTCCTCGCGGAAGGAGAATCCACAATTAAATCCATCATTTACATAGAGTAGTAGGGTGAGAGTTGGCATTAGGAATAATAATGTGAGGACAACTAGTAGTGCTATACGCATAGGTGAAGTAGAGGAGAGAATCCTTCTAAATCTTTGAAAGTTGAGTACAAAGAGTACTGTTGACAATGCCACTACTGCGAGAACATAGATACTTGGACCCCTTGCAAGCACAATAGCGTAGTCCCCTGTCCCGCGAACTCTAATCAACCCTGGAATACCGCTTACAATACCCGTCACTCCACTAGTCTCAATAGTGCTCTGCACTGAGACAAGTACCTGCGGCTTGAGATAAGTGAAGAAAACCCTCTCAGTATCTAAGGGGTAAATCCAAGTGTACTCAGTATTGTAGTCAACGTAGACCACAAGTATCGAAGTTACAGCAAACACTAAAAACAACAAAGCAACCAATAGGCCACTTCGAGAAAACTCAATTACAATCCTCTTTTCACCCATTTAAAACACCCTTCATCCACACATATAGACTAATAACAACAGTAATTTTTAAAACCACCTAGAGAATAATAAGTAAAATAGAGAAGCCGCCGTAGCTCAGCCCGGCAGAGCGCCGGACTCATACGGGTTGTGTGTAGTAGCGGAGTCGGCCCAGGGGAGATCCGGTTGTCCCGGGTTCAAATCCCGGCGGCGGCATTCTAGTTAAATGCAATTTGTTTTTAAGCTCAGGATTCTACTAGAATATGGTGTTACTCGTGGGTGAAATACCTGATTTTGCATATGGATTGGTTAAGGCATTAGATGTGCGTGAGCGGAGTATACATGAGTTACTATTGGAGATGAGTAATGCATCATTCCAGGGTAGAGCTCTTGGTGAGGCGTATAGGGTATTAATAGATATGTTCGACGACCCCGAGAACACTATATTTCTCGGTTTAGCGGGCTCTATGAGTACTGCTGGGATGTGGAGGATTATTAAGTGGCTTATAGAGGAGCGATATGTAGATGTAGTTGTATCCACAGGGGCTATTATAAGTGAGGACATATATGAAGCAATGGGCTTTAAGTACTACAAGGTAAACCCATGTATAGATGATGAAATGCTACTCGAGAGGAAGTATGATAGATTCTACGACACAGTTGCGAGTGAGCTAGACTATAGGAGGATGGAGGGGCTTATAGGAGAGTTCGTGGAAACCCTCCCCGGAGACCGCGTCTACTCAACACCAGAGTTTCTATACGAGTTTGGTAGATTCCTAGATGAGAGGGGTGTAGATAGTATTGTGGCGGCAGCCTATAGAGCTAGAGTACCAGTATTCTCACCAGCACTAGTTGATAGTGGGTATGGCATGGCCCTACTACTCGCGTATAGAAGGGGTAAGAGGATAACTATAGACATGGTTAGAGACTTCTACCAGCTCGTAGAGATTGGGAGAATAGCTAGGAAAGTCTCAGCAATATATATTGGCGGCGGAGTACCGAAAGACTATGTAAACCTAATGACAGTTGCTCAAACACTAATAGCTGAGTACGAGGAGAAAAAACACGACTACTACAAGGGATTCGAGTACATAGTGCAGTTTACAACAGACCTACCACAATGGGGTGGATTAAGTGGGGCAACACTAGAAGAGGCTGTAAGCTGGGGCAAAGTCTCACCACGAGCGAAGAAGAGAGTTGTACATGTAGATGCAACAATAGCACTACCAATAATAACGCATGGATTAGTAACGGGTGGAGTAAAGAGGAGAAAACCAAGCGATGTTTTAAAAGCAATAATACCCTAGTCTACACTTAGAATAATGAACCTAGGTGTAGAAGCGAGTGGATTTCTCCACCTAGGGCAACGACTCGGTTTCCTTGGTTTATCGAGATCCCTGAATACATAGCCGCACTTCCTGCAGAATGGAGGATCCATGGCTAAGTACTCTCTACCACCACTCCTCGCTCTAATTGATTTAGCTATGTGGACTAAGTGCTCGTATAATTCTCTAGCATTAACCTCTACTCCTATAGCACTAGATATTTCATCAACCGTCAATGGCTTACTCGTGTTTCTCAAGACTTGGATTATTCGCTCTCGAATTGTTAAATCCAATAAAACCACTTACTTCAAGGACTCGCGGTATCTCTCAATAGCCTTCCTAATCTTCTCGAGAGCAAACTCCCTGTTCTTCCAGCCTATAACCTTAACCCATTTACCCCTCTCAAGCTCCTTGTAGTGTGCGAAGAAGTGCTCAATTCTCTCCTTCAACGCGTCTGGTAGGTCAGCTATGTCCCTTACATTCCTATACCTAGGATCTATCTTGTCCGCGGGGACAGCAACTATTTTCGCATCAAACCCCTTCTCATCCTGCGTCTCTAAAACCCCTATGGGCCTCACCCTTATCACAGAGCCCGGTAGCAACTGATCCTGAGAAATCACCAGTACATCAACGGGGTCTCCATCCTCCTCCAGAGTTCCAGGTACAAATCCATAGTTAAATGGATACACCATCGAGGTGTATAGTATTCTATCTACGAATAAAACACCCGTCTCTTTGTCTAGTTCATACTTCACCCCACTATTCATGGGTATTTCAATTAATACATTCACTTCCTCGGGCGCCTTCTCACCAGGCCCTATTTTGCCATGTAGACTCATAGTATACACCATTACAATACTATTGAGGCGTAGAATAAAAACCTTAAAGACTACCTCAATAAACTACCCAGGAGACTCGGTATCTGGGATGGAGTGTCAGCCACTATTATTCCAGATTCTTCAAGCGTCCTCCTCTTAGATGAGTAGTCTCCAATACCCATAGATATAATTGCACCTGCATGCCCCATTCTCTTACCTGGAGGCGCTGTTCTACCAGCAATATAGGCTACCACAGGCTTCCTCACACTGAGCCCCCTATAGTACAATGCAAACCTCTCCTCAGCATCACCACCAATCTCTCCAACTAGTACAACAGCCTCAGTACCCTGATCTCTTAGAAACATGTCGTAAACATCAATAAAGTCCAATCCCGTAACAGGGTCTCCGCCAAGCCCAACAACTGTTGACACCCCAAAACCCTGTTTACCCAGTTCACGTGCAATTTCATAAGTTAGAGTCCCACTCCTTGAGACCAAGCCTATTGAGCCCCTCTTGAATACGTGTCCAGGCATTATCCCCAGTTTACACTCCCCAACTGTTAGTAAGCCAGGCGTGTTCGGCCCCACAATCACCACCCCCTTCTTCCTCGCGTAGTTAATGAATTTTAATTCATCGTGTAGTGGAATACCCTCAGTAATTACAACCACAGTCTTCAACCCAGAGTCTACGGCTTCATATACAGCGTCGGGTGCAAACCTAGCTGGTACGAAGACTATGGATGCATCAATAGAACCCTGCTCTCTAATGGCCTCCTCAATGGTGTTATACACTGGCACCCCGTGTACATACATACCTCTCTTACCGGGTGAAGTTCCAGCAACAATCTTTGTTCCATAGTCAAGCATTAACTTAGTGTGGAAAGCCCCCTCTCTCCCCGTAATACCCTGTACAATAACCCTTGTCGATGAATCTACAAGAATCCCCACAACTACCCCCTCCTAGATGCTTCTACAGCTGCTTTAACAGCCTCATCCATCTCTACATAGGAGTCAATATTGTGTTCCCTGAGAATACGCCTCCCCTCCTCTTCATTTGTTCCAAGCATTCTAACAATAATGGGCTTTAACCCACCCACCTCTCCCAATGCATCAACAATACCCAATGCTACTTCATCACACCTCGTTATACCTCCAAATATATTTACGAGTAGAACTCTACTCCTCGGATGCTGCAGCATTAGCTTAACAGCTTCTTTAACTCTATCCCTCGTAGCACCACCACCAATATCCAGGAAGTTTGCCGGTCTCCCACCATAGTAGAGTATGGAATCCATAGTCGCCATAGTTAACCCCGCTCCATTACTAATAACCCCGATATCACCATCAAGCTCTACGTAGCTAAAACCCAACTCCTTAGCCCTCCTCTCGAAATCCAAGTACTCTCTACCATGTAGTTTCTGGAGTTCAGGGTGTCTCTGTAGGCTATTGTCGTCAACTATGATCTTGGCGTCAACCGCGACTACTCTCCCATCACATGTGAGTACGAGGGGGTTGAACTCGACTAGTTCAGCGTCGTGTTCAACCATGATCCTATACATAGACTTCAGTAGGGAATCCAAGTCCCCGATAAGACTCCAAGGTAGGTTTAAAGCAGTAAGGGCAATCCTAGCCATGTAGCTTGTATAGCCAACCTCTGGGTCTATGTATATACGCTTGATTTTACCTGGATACCTCCTCGCCAAATCCTCGATTTCAACTCCACCCATCTCGGAGACCAAGAATACAGGCTTACGCGCAGCTCTATCAATAGTTAGCGATAGGTATAGTTCACGCGATATACAAATCTTCTCCTCCACTAAAACAGCACTAACTTTAACACCACGTATTTCACTAGATAGTAGCCTAGATGCAACCTCTACGGCTTCCTCAGGTGAAGATGCAAACTTAACTCCTCCAGCTAAACCCCTACCACCAACTAAAACCTGGGCTTTAACAACAACTTCTCCACCAACCTCACTAGCCACTTGTCTAGCTTCGAGTGGAGTAAAAGCAACTCTCCCACGCGGCACTGGTACACCATACTGTTTAGCAATGTTTTTAGCCTCATACTCATAGAGCTTCAATTAAAACCACCAATTATATTGGAGAAATCAAAGTCAAAAATACCTAATCACTATGACCGATACAAGGGATAATAGAGTATAAACTACCAGGTGGGATCATTGGATAATAGTGCGGGGGGTGGGATTTGAACCCACGCAGGCCTACGCCACCGGGTCCTCAACCCGACCCCTTTGACCAGGCTCGGGCACCCCCGCATCCTTTTTTAATTGATTTCTAGCAGGGTTATAAACGTAGTCTAGTGGATTTGCAACTACTTCTCTAACTGCTTTAACAGCATACTCATATAACTCCCTTGTTATTGCCCCCCTCTGATAAAGCGATTCTAGCTCTTCTACATCAATTATTTTCACCTCGTTTGGGGGAGTGATAGCGATATCTATGAGTAAGTCATGATACTTCACAATTGTTGATGAAATCTCGGGTGGTGTATTGATGTTTATATATGTTCCAAGCCAGTTGCCGCCTCTATAGTAGTTGTGCACTACGTATGGAGAGCCAGTTTTCACCACCATGTAGTCTACGTCTCCAGCTTTCTTCTCAACGCCTAGTCCATCATAGACTCCTGGAGTGCGCATATACCTCTCGAGAATAATGAGTAGTTCACTACTATTGAACTCGGCTTTCAACACTCTACCGGGCTGTAGTTTTAAGACTTCACCTGTTGGCTTAATGTGGTATATATCTACTCTCTCGGTGTTTCTAATGGATTTATATATATAGTTTAATACACCAAGCCCTGTATTCTCCCCTCTACCGTTTAGAATCGGGGTTAAAACGTACTCAGCAAAGTCTACTAAGTCGCTGTAACCCATAGACTTTAAGCTATGGTGGTAATCTATAGTGAAAGAAACACCTCTCCTAATTTCATCGAGCTTCAACTTCGCTAGACTCGTTAATCCAATAATCCCTAAAAACTCCCCTTCTCTAATCTTCAATGGTTCCCTGAAACCCTCCACTCTACTCAATATGCTCTTATACTCCTCTATAAGTGAGTTGATTTCACGGGTTATTTCCTCAACGCCTGCATATCTCGAGCTACTCCTAAAGTGTACTCCAACTCCAGAACCCATGAGCTTTGAAGCAGCTATCGCGGATAGCCTTGCTTTAACCTCAGGCTCACGTATATGCTCTGAAAACGATACTTTACTCTCTCCATGAATTAGAGCAAGCCTCTTACCCACTATTCTAAAGTTCTTCGTTAATACAAGGTTTTCACCGGGTTTTAATACAGGGTGTTTAACGCCAACAATTACCCTTGACCCCTCATTCTCTCTGCAAGGTATTAAAACACCCTTAGCTTCCCCAATATCAACGATGCATTGATCGCCACGCTTCTCCACCACTACCCCAAGGTAGACACTATGTAGCTCGGGCTTTGCCTCCCACTCGTAGACATAGACTAGCTTAGAGACAATGGAGTCTACTACACTCTTAGCCTCCCTTGGAAACCCAACAATGAGTAATTCATCAGGGTTCTCAGTGTCTTTAACAGTGACATCGCATGGACTTGTATCAAACTCTATGCCCAGTCTCTCACGGATCTTCTCACTCGCTTCAACTAGTTTAAAGCCTTCATCATGGAGTATTTTTGAAACTGCAGTAGAGTATATTCCACGAACTCTAACGTATACCATACCTCCTAAACCCACGTAATTTAAAACCTCTATTGATAACTAGTCTAGTCTTTAACAGTCTCAAGTAGTGCAATTACTTGCCATATCTTAGTCCTAGCGCTGAGAGGCATATTTGGGTCTTGGCTCACCTGGTCTAGTGCACTAATGGCATTAGCAGCTCTCACACCTGGTGAATACTTCTCATCTCTCAAGTGGTTGAGGGCCTCTGTAGCTGCCCTCCTAATATTCCTCGGTACAGCGGTGTCGTTAATAATACTTATAAGCATGTATACAGCACTCTTGATCCTCGCTTCACTATCCATTACACGGCTCAATCCAACCACCCCCTGGAATGTGAGTTATAAGTGGAGTCTAATACACACTAAAATTGTTTAAGCTACCTAGATTAATATGTTTTTATGGTTGAAATAACCCGCTTTTATAGGTGGGAGTAGAGAGGTTTATATGGTGGGGTAATTGGAGGGGGGCAGAGACCCTGTTAAAATAATGGCGGAGCTATTGAAGTCTGGCGCTGTAATGCTAGCTGAAACATGCCCTGTTGAAGGCTGTAATCTCCCATTATTTAAACTGAGAAGTGGGGAGGTTGTATGTCCGGTTCATGGGAGAGTTCACATTGTTAAAACAGAGGAGGAGGCGAGGGAGATTTTCTCAAAGACATACTTAGTCCTCGTACTCGAGAAACTCGAAGCACTTGCATTGAGGACTATTGAGTCGCTGTCGAGTACTCCCGATGCAGACCCCACTGACTTAATTAAGTGGCTTGAGGTTCTTGAGAGAGTGAGGAGGATTAGATCTATGGCTAGGGAGTGAGCACTTTACTTAAAGCATTCAAAACAACTGCCTCCACGTCTCTATATACTTCTTCAATTGGTCTAGCGGCATTAATCGAGATCATTAACCCTCTTTTAACGAGCTCTAAGTATACTTCTCTAACTCTCCTTGCGAAATCAATTACTTCAAACTCTGGAAACCTAGTAGTCTTGAATTGCTTCCTCCTAAGCCCCGTCTCAGGGTCTACATCTAGGTATATTGTAACATCTGGCTTCAAAGCATACTTGTTTACTAAAAGAACCCATTCTATTGGCGCGCCGCTAGCTGCTTGATAAGCTACACTACTATACATATACCTATCTGAGACCACAATAAACCCCGCCCTCAGTAGTGGAATAACTTTCCTCTTTAAGTGCAATAATCTATCAAGTGCGAAAGTCAATGCATCTACATATGCATCTCTATATTCACTATACTTACCCCTAACAACCTCAACAATCTCAGAGTCTGTTGGTTCAAAAGTATACTCTGCTTTAAATCCTAATCCATTGAGTCTATCCACAAGCATTTTGCTAATAGTAGTTTTACCTGAACCATCAATACCCTCTAAAACTACAAATAACCCACTATACTCTATACTCGACACAGTATAGTCCACCACACTCTTTCAATTCAATGACTAAACCGGGTTGAAGCCTAGAAATATCATCTCTACTCATAGTAAATAAAGGAATATCTGCTAGAACGCAACCAGCAACTAGGAGAGGCTCAACCTCCTCGACAATTATGCAAGATGGAGCTTTATTACTCTTCTTCAATGCATACATTACATATGGGCCGACAGTACTCCCCCTACTACCCTTAAAAACAAGTATTTTTCCACTAATACAAATTAATTCATTTTCCCTTAAGCAACCAGTCTCTGGGTCTACCTCCCCGAAGAAGCTTAAATACCTATTTAAAACCAACACTTCACCACTACAGCTACCTGGAACAACTGGTCTAGCCTTTAAATCAGTGGCCACAGACGTATTTAACAACCTCCTCGAGTGGGCTAATCCGCGTCTTCAACCCATGTATCCTCCTAAGGTAGAAAGCGGCCTTCCCACTATTGGTTAATACAACATCATACCTTTGCTTGAAGACAGAGACAACCGGACACGTACCAGTAGCTATATCCACACCTCTAGATTTCAAGTAGAATACAATATCGTGGAATTTAGCTAGATACTCTGGTGGAATAGTGATGAGTAACCCCCCTCTCTTCACACCACCATACTTAACCACTAGGTTTTTAACTCTAAGTAATTCAAATGGGTGTAAGTGAGGGCATCCAATATACCCTAATACACTATCTCTACTTGAAACATCGGGACCAATGTAATCCTCTAGATCGCCTCTCTCAATAAATACCTCGTCTCTAATTTCAAGGGAGAATGTTTTCCTCGGAGTAACACCCTCAATAATAGCGATCGCGTGGCTACCACTAGCAGCCATAGATGCTAGTAGTACCTTGAGATCTCCAAAACCCATGTTTTTAAAACCAGTTAGAACAGGTATCTCACGTATATTTTCACCAATCCACAATCCAATAGCTCCTACAGGGTACTTCTCCACCATTGGATCTAATCTAACACGTATCCTCCCAACTCTATTATCCAAAATGTGTAATCCAGCCTTATAGGTATAACCCGTTATAGAAGATGCTAGTGCTATGGGACCCCCCTCTCTATTAGTATATGCACCATAAATAGAGTTTGCATATATGACAGCACTGCTCTCACCCCACGCTAAGTGCTCTCCTGGCAATGGGGGCCTGTAATAGTATGGAATACAAGTAAAGACTGGTTTAAAACCCATATTTACTAGTGCATTATCTATAGCTCTCTGCTCCATGTAATACCTATTATCAATAATCCTTGAAAACCCAGAGTAGTCTATGCAACCAGGGTTTATTGTTGTATATACTCGTGCTCTCCCACCACCCTTGTAGAAGTCGATAATTAAGTCTAATCCATGCTTACCAATGTTGGAGTATGAAACCCCAGATATATGTGCATGCTTTACCTCAACTAACTCACTGGCCCCTACAGCATCCCCCACTCTAACAAGCAGCTCCATTGCTTTAGCAATAGCCCAGCCATAATCCCCTCTGAGTAATCTCTCCTGCTCTCTAGTTAAATACACTATGGAATCCCAACTCTCCTATACTTCTCATATGGCTCATTGCGGGGAGTGATAGCGATCAATACTAACTTGTCTCCAACACCATTAGAACTCCTGGGGTCCAGTGTACTACCCCTAATATTCTTCAACACAATAACATCCTCACCACTCTTAACCCTCGTTGCAATAGCCCACTCCACCATTAATGGGTCATCTACATCTATATCATCATCTACAACGACAACGTGTTTAACACTAGGATGAGCAGATATAGCGACAATGCCTGCAAGCCTTGCATCACCCTCACTACAACTCCTAGATATAGATACAATAGCGTGAAGCCACATTGACCCACCCTCAGTTAACCTCACGGTTTTAACACATGGAACTGCACGCTTCAAGTCAGTATACATACGGGCCTCTCTCGGTAAACCCATGAGTAGTAAGTGCTCCCATAACCCAGGCACAATAGCGTGTATGATGGGTGGCCTACGCTTAGAGACGTACATTTCTTCCGCTATGAAGACGGGTTGCTCTCTCTCAATATCAGGTAGTAGGAGAATATCGGTGAAAGGCCCCTCTCTACTCTTTTTATCCCTCGATAAAACACCCTCGACAACTACACTAGCACTTGCTGGAATAGGTATACCGTACCTAGGGGTCTTCACTACTCTGTGTTCACCCCCAAGCGAAGCCCCCACCTCGACCTCGAAGACCCCGAGAGGTGGACTCAACGCTGCAGCTAGCTCTTGAATTGGATCCAAGCCTAGAACCATTGCGACAGGCGTATCTAACCCCTTCTCAGAGTACTTTGAGTAAATGTAGTGTAAGTGTCTTGGAACAATCCTCAGTGTCGCTGTCTCACGTGATAGATACATTGTTCTATGGTAACTGGCATTGCATATTTTCTCGAAGCAAGCTATATAGATAGAGCTTGTGAGGTAGTATCCTCCATCCTCTACATAGTATTTAATAAATGGTAGAACCCCAAGGTCAACACTTACACTCTCGAAGAAATCCCAGAAGCTAACAGTCTCTAGTAATGAATCCCTCACACTAAATCCCTCTACCTTATCATACACATCCTCAATGCCCCTAACACTGAGCAACTTAACAAAATCAATTCTACTAGTGAATAAATTCGAGTATACTGGGTAATCCCCCCGATTCTTCAATCTAGCTAGTAAAACACTTCCCCTCCTCCTTGAACTCAATCTTGTCAACTCATATTCGGGGTCTACTAAGCCGACATCAATGACTTCCTTGCCAAGCCTCAGTGCATATATGTGTAAATCCTCCAGGTTCACTGCCCACCAACCTCTAAGTACTCTTCTATATAGTTCTCACTTAATTTTATCCTAGACAACTTCAACACCCTTGCTCTACCAGTATACTTTGTCTTTACAACTATCTCGCGGTTTTCAAAATTAAATTTCTCGATTAAACATGGGTAGTCTGTTGAGCCTGCTTCTCCAATAGAGCAGTACAGGTTTTTCTCAAAACCTGGAGTGTAAACCTTGATCTTCTCAAATCCAAGCTTCTTCAACTCCTCTACATTATAGCCTCTAACAACACCATATATGTGTAATGCCCCTGAGAAGCCAGTGGCGTAGATTACCCTACCATCTATGAATTGAGATATTGTGTTTGCATCAACCTCTCTACCAGTGAATAATGGGTGTCCAATAACAACTAAATCATCCATTTTCAACTTAGTAAAACCAGCATTCTCCAAGAACACACTATACCTTAAACTCCTAAGTAGCCTACGCTCATCCCTACTCCGAGTCTTCCTGTGGATTGGTGCAGGAAGCTCGTAAACACCTACTCCAACCTTGGAGAGATCTCTGAACACGCCTTGCAGTTCTTCACCCAAAACGAATATTGCGTCTGGTTTAAACCTCTCAATGAATAACACTTTGTGGAGTATTCCAGACTCGTCTTTAACCCAACCATCGGTATCTACCACGATTGAGTTATAGCCTTTGCTTAGAGCAATGTTTGAGAGTAGTATGGTTTCATATATTATTGCGTGTCCATAGTACTGTGGCTTATTGTCTCCAATAAACCTCATGTATATTGGCTCTAGCTCTGAGAGCCAGTATACTTGCTTAGTAGAAGAGCCCATAGTGACGAAGCAGGGTGGGCCGATATCAGCTTGTCCAACATCACTATCTACTGCAACTGGTTTTAAGCCCCTTGAGATCATTTTATTGAATAGAATTGTTGTGAGAGAAGTCTTCCCGCAGTCTACACACCCTAACACCATTATTTTTCTATAGCCTTTATTTAATGCATCATCTACTAGTTTTATCTTTAATAAGTAGGGGTCTGAGGGATCTAATGACTGTATTTGTGAATCCTCGATCATTGATACCTCCAACTCGGAGGCTTCATCCGCTACTACGACGTAGTTTCTAGTCTTGTGTACAGTGAATTTCTCACCCGGCTTTACAATTCTTCCATGTACATCTAAGCACCCACTTCTCAGTGTGACGTGCATTGGTCCATATAGTTTAACGGCTTCACCTGGGTCTAGTTTTAAGAGAGGCATTTTATAGTACCTCTACACCCTTACTTAGTGCAATTCTATACGCGGCATAAATGTCTCTATACCTAAATGGCTTCAAACCTCTAAGTTTTTTGTAAAGGTATGTAGCTTCCTCCACTCTATTCTTACTGGGGGTTGTACTATACTCGTCGACAACCTCTACGTGTAAATCCCTATACTTAGCCTTAATAGCGTGTATTACATCGCTTGAATTAGAGCCGGAGCCTATCTTTACCCTTAGTTCTTTAAATGGCATACAAGACAACACGTACTCTACATCCCTAATTAAATCCCCAACTCCACCAATCCCGTATAATAAGAGTATTTCATCCCCTAAGAACACGTAGCTTATAGACTCCCCGGGGTCTACACCGACAATAATGCTTTTAAAACCCGTGACATACATTGTTGCAAGTAATGCTTTCTCAAGGCTCCTACAGGATTTCTCAGGGTCGTAGACGACGAGTACGTCTCCTCTATGCGAGAGATCTCTACTAACTGCCTCTAGATCCGTGTAGACTACACTTCCATAGGGGACATCTGTAGGAGTGTAGTAGTGGTGGAATATAATCCCCCTTCTCTTTACAATATCAAGTACCCTCATAAACCACTTTGAATCATAAATAGCTATGACTAATGGCCTTCTCTGCAAAACCAACTAATCCCTATTACACTATATTAGAGTAAGAGAGTGATTTATAACAATCTGGGTGTAGTTTAAAGTGCAGTACTATACAGGGAACAGTGAACTGGACAAATACATTGAGGAGTCGCTTAGTATACTATTCTACGGGCCAGCGGCAGCGGGTAAAACCACACTCCTCTTGACAATAGCTGGAGAGCTATGTAAACACCACCCCTGCGTTTATGTTTCAACCGAGGAAACACTACACTATGAGAGAGTTGCAAAAAACCCCGATAAGTATGAAAAAGCCTTGTTTACAGAGGCTTATGATTATGACGAATTATTGAAGACGGCAATAGCAATTAGTGCTTTAAAACCAAGGTACGTCTTCATAGATAGTATAAACTCTTTATTTCGACTGGAAGCACTCAAGGAGGGTTCTGTGGAAAAACTAGCTTTCATAACAAGCCTCCTCTTGGAGACCGTTGAGAGAAATAGTGGAAAATTATTTGCATCAGCCCAGGTTAGGTCTAGCGAAGCTGGGGAAGTAGAGGCGTCGGGGATTAAGATACTAGACTACTACTTTGATTTAATTGTAAGCATATTAATTGATAGTGAGAATAAGAGAATACTTAGAGTTATTAAATCCCCAGTTAAAACCATTAAAGAGGCAGCCGAGTTGAAGTTTGCAATTACAGAGAGTGGAGTGGTGTGGTATGTTTAGTGATAATGGCTTCATTCAGTGGCTGATCAAGTACTACCTACCACCAATGATAGCTAACGCTCTACCCGTGCTTGTTAAGGGTGTTAAAAGAATAGATGCGGGGAGGGTGTTCATTGATGGGAAACCACTACTAGGCGAGAACAAGACGTGGGAGGGGTTGTTTACAGGGCTAGTTGCCTCATATATAGCAGGGTCTTCACTCTCGGTAATATATAGTGATCCACAATTACCACTATTATCCACAGGTGCTGGTTTATTTGCCCTACTCGGAGACATACTCGGTGCCTTCATTAAGAGGAGGATTGGGTTGAAGCCGGGGGAGCCGGCTTTATTCCTCGATCAATGGGACTTCGCACTGGGATCTACATTTTTCTACTATATTACGGGTACTACACAGGTTTATAGTAAACCTCTTTTCGTATTGTTAATGCTTATAGTGGTCTTCACCCTCCACGTTGGGACAAATTTAATCGCCTATTTGTTAGGTTTAAAACACTCAAAGCTTTAATTATATAAAGCAATTATAGCTATATACGCTAGAGGTGTGTGCTTTGGCGAGGTATCCAAAGGTTATAGTGACTTATTGCCCGAAGTGCAGAACACACACAGAGCACTCTGTAACAATCTATAAGCATGGAAAAAGGAGGAGTCTTGCTGAGGGGGAGAGGAGGTATGCTAGGAAGAAGAGGGGGTATGGATCTAAGAGAAAGCCCGAGCAGAAGAGATTTGCTAAGACAACAAAGAAAGTCGTATTGAAGTTGAAGTGCAGTAAGTGTGGTTATGTTACTCATAGGAGGGGGATTAGGCTTAAGAAGGCGGAGCTTGTGGAGGTGACTAAGTAGTGAGGAAGAGGAGTATACTAATACCAATGCCTAGGAGTAGATTCTATAGAGTTGTATGCAAGAATTGCGGTGCTGAAAACATTGTATTTAGCCACGCATCCTACCCAGCACGCTGTAAAGTATGTGGTTCGCAGATAGTAAAGCCGAGTGGTGGTAGAGCAAAAATAGTTGACGCTGAGATAGTTGCAGAACTTGGATAGCACTGTGATTTCTTCACTCTGAGTGAAAAGTATATATTCTCAACCCTACATACTATGTTCTCGCTATGAGTGACGGGTGCTTGATCTATGAGTAGGGATCAAGTGGTTGGGTGGATCTTGGTTGTGGTTTCAATCGTCGTGATCATAGTGTATACCTACATAATGTTCACCCCCCACTGGGAAATACTCACAAAAATCACCCTAGTTGTAGCCATTATAGGAGTATTCGGCATATTGGGGTGGATTGGCTATACATTGGCAACTACTCCAC
This sequence comes from Desulfurococcaceae archaeon, assembly GCA_028275705.1. Classification (GTDB taxonomy): domain Archaea; phylum Thermoproteota; class Thermoprotei_A; order Sulfolobales; family Desulfurococcaceae; genus UBA285. The sequence goes on from JAPWUD010000005.1 coordinate 44,711, forward strand.
CTCCAAAACCAATTGAGGAAATTGAAAAGGAAATCGAGGAGGAACTCAAGAAACTAGAGCAAGAGGCAAAGAAGGAGGAAAAAACAACATAGTGGGGGGTCAACAACTAGAATATATGTTAACCCCTGCTCTGCAAAGCCTAAACACTGTTTTTGTACATCCCTTTAATGGCGCAACTCTAAAGTAGACTTTTTGAGGCTCCCCCTCGGGGTTGATAAATCCAATTGAATCTCGAGTGGACTCAGGGCTCTTAGAGCCAGGGTTCTTACTGCAGTATTCCTCACACGCTTTTGCCATTTCTTCACTTACAAATAGCGATCTACATATACTGCACGCATAGTATTTACTTCCATTTATTTCCACAATGTAGACCAATAGATCACCCTTTATCCAAGTAGTTCAGCAAGCAATAATCCTCACCAATCAGTGTTCGGATCCCTCATCACGCCATTATTAATCCTAATTAATTTAGTAAAAATAGGGTCTTTTATGTGTAGGATTATGTCGCTAGCGTTTACGAGTGAGAAATCAAACCTTGTAGATTTATTTATAAATGCCTTCATTAAAGCCTCCAGATATGACCCATACTTAGAGCGATTAAGCAGTGAAGCCTCACATGGAGATGGATGGGGTATAGCATCCATTAGTTTTCAAGACAACAGGCCTCATGTCTACTACTATAAATCAGCTGACCCCGTATACACAGATAGCTCGGAGAAAGCGTTGAAGTCTATAGTTAATAACTTGAAGAAACATGACTATTCACTAGTTATTATTCACGCGCGTAAAGCATCACGTAGCGAACCCATTGGGGAGAAGTACTCACATCCATTCTACATAGAGGTAGATGGGTTAAAAGCGTGGTTTATACACAATGGTAGCGCGGATAAGAAAGTCCTTGGAGATAAACTCGGGTTAGACCCAAGAACACACGTGGATTCAGAGCTCTTGGGTAGACTATTAGTTTTAGAGATAGATAAATGCGTGAGGAGTGGAGGGGTTATCCAGGATTGCGTATATAGAGCCTATAGTGTATCAAAGGACTATATACTGGAGAAGAGTGCTTTGAATACATCCCTACTCATATCGAGGAATACATGGTGTGAGCTCTACACATCACACTGGGTTAAAAATCCAGGTAGTGATGCTAGGAGGGAGTATTACTCAATAATTGCATATGAAACACGGGGTTTTACTGCATCCTGCTCAATCACCATTAAGAACTACCTACCGGGCGATGTTAAAGCTATGATTAAAGTACTAGAACCAGGGATTTACAAGTTGACACCTGAGTGTATCTCGAGGATATTTAACCTATAGTCCTGTAGGGGTTGATCCACTTTGACTAGGAGGAAAGTAGGCTTCATTGTAAACCCAATCGCGGGTATGGGGGGGTCTGTGGGGTTGAAGGGGACTGATGGAGAAGCATATTATAAAGCAATTGAGCGTGGTGCTAAGCCAGTCTCACCGCGAAGGGCCCTTGAATTCCTTAACTCCATTAAATCAAGTGGTTTCGAGATCTACGCTGCTGCGGGTAAAATGGGTGTAGAGTATGTGTTAAAGAGTATTCATAGAGATAAATTAATGGGTGTAGTTGGCGAGGAGAAGGAGTATACGAGTAGAATTGACACTGTAAACGCGGCCCGAGTGCTTCGTAGCCAAGTAGATATAATAGTCTTCGTGGGTGGTGATGGAACAGCTAGAGACATATGTGAGGCTATTAATACCTCAATACCTGTTCTAGGTGTACCTAGTGGTGTGAAGATGTTTAGCTCCGTCTTCGCTATAAATCCCGTTGCAGCTGCATACATACTTGAGAGGTTCTTAAATGGCGAGGTATCTATAGTTGAGCGTGAAGTACTAGATATTGATGAAGAGTCGTATAGGAGGGATGAGCTCAATATAAAGCTCTATGGATACCTACTAGTGCCGGTGGCAGACGGCTTGCTTCAATCATCTAAAACAATTTACACGGGTGTAGATGAAGAATACGCTAAGGAATCCATTGCTGAATACATTATTGAAAACATGGAGGAGAATACTCCATACATACTTGGGCCGGGGTCAAGTGTTAAGAAGATCTGTGTGAAACTAGGTTTAAACTGCACTCTTCTAGGATTCGACATAGTTTTAAACAAGAAGCTACTAGTGAAGGATGCTTGGGAGAAGGATATACTAGACGTAGTTGATAAGTATGGTAGAGTCAAGGTAGTTTTAACACCCATTGGTGGACAGGGATTTCTACTTGGGAGAGGTAATCAACAACTATCCCCTCGTGTTTTAGCGAAAATAAGTAAAGACGACTTAATTATTGTTGCAACAGAGAATAAAATTAGGGATACACCAGTCTTACTCGTTGATACTGGAGACCCCAGTATAGATAGGAAATTCATAGGCTACGTAAAGGTTCTCGTCGACTACAATAGATTCATTGTAGTAAAGGTTAGTGCCGGCTGAGCGTTCTTTAAAACTTATTAAGTTTCTAGTACACATTAAACACGTTGAGGTGTATAGAGATGAGTAAAACTTATGAGTCCGTTGGAAACTTAAAGGTTGGTAGCTTTGTAATGATTGACGGCGAGCCCTGTAGAGTAGTTGATATATCTAAGGCAAAAACGGGTAAACATGGAAGTGCAAAAGCCACTGTCACAGCTGTTGGTTTGTTTTCAAAATCTAAGAAGGTATTAGTAGCCCCTGTAGATACGCAGATTGAAGTCCCAATTATAGAGAAGCGTGTTGGGAGGATTATAGCAGATCTCGGTGATAAGTTTCAAGTTATGGACGTTGAGAGCTTTGAGATCTTTGAAGTCTCAAAAGACACTATTGACGAGTCTATAAGAGGTAAGCTTACTGTAGACCAAGAGGTTGAGTACTGGCAGGTATTAAATGCAAAGCTCATTGTGAGACCGCGCTGAGATCTTCAGGGAATGCAATCCATCAATACATCAATGGAGCTACTTGGTGGATAGAATAGTAATCTCCTCGTTCCATGAACATTTATTTTTATACATGGGAGAGTTATATTTAGATTGGTTATGGTGAAACCATGTCTCAGGCGTCTCTAGAATCAAGGAGTCTGAGTAGTGGACTAGTTATTGCAGGAGCATATGCAGATAAAGTCAGGAGGACTCTATTCGCACAATTAAGAGACCTTATGAGGCAGGATAAGGAATTCGCTAGAGAGATTGCGAGAGCGGCTGGCGAACTCAATGCTGTTCTCTACCGCATACTCGTCGAGGAGGTGAAAGTAGAGAAGGGGGATGTAGTGAGGATTAGGGTGAATTACCGCATTGACCCAGGATCTAAGAGGATAATCTGGGACTACAACACTCTCTCAATAGAGGCATTTAAGAGGATACCAGATGAGAGGGTATTGGAGATTGTTAATGACGTGGTGAGAAATAAGCTTTCAAAAATCCTTGAAGAGTTCTCACGTGCACCTCGAGCTGTAGAAGAGAAGGTGAAGGCGTTTGAAATCCCCGAGGAGAGGGTGGAGGCTCCTCCTCCACCACCACAGCCAGTGAGCATTAGGGATATAGTTGCATCCGTCGACATTCTCGGAGAGACAATTGATGGGGGATTACTGCTTAAACTAAGCGATAGTCAAGAGCGGTCTGTAGGATTGGCTTCAGTATCGCCTAGTGGGGAGGAGCTTGTTATAGACGCTATTATAATACATGCAGGGTCTTCAATGAGGTATCTAACTAGGACTCGTGTAAAACTGAGTGAGTACAGTGAGAACCCATCTAGATTAATAAGCGACTTGGAGAAAATACAGCCAACCACGATACCACCGCAGGAAGCGGAGAAGTTGATAAAAGATAAAATGCAGAATCTGCTTTAATATTGTATTTTTAAACCCCCATCTCTTTAAACTATTTCAACTACTCCATTAATAAATCGGGGACTAATTGCCAAGGCTAGATCTTGGTGAAGCACCGGAGGGCATAATAGAGCTAAGTAATGAAGAAATACTCAAAGAGTTCATAGAGACTCTTCAAGCAGCTGGCGCTTCAAGAGACACTATAAAAGCTTACTCAGCCGCTATAAGGGATTTTCTACTCTATATCAATGGAAAACCACTACGCCAAGTTACTCTACGAGATGTTATTGCTTGGAGGAATGAAAGGCTGAGTAATGGATTTCCAGGCGCTAAAACCATGGATAAGTACAAGTGGCAGGTGACACTACACTACTACACTCTACTATTAAGGAGGTTCTTCAAGTGGCTTGGACTCAAGGTTAAAATGCCGGGGGTTAAGAGGCTTCCAGCAAAGATTGAGGCATTGAGGGATGAAGAAGTAGCTGCACTACTTCAGGCTGCTAGAAATCCACGGGATAAGCTAATACTCCAATTGCTATTAACTACGGGGTTGCGGAGTAGAGAACTACTAGAGCTGAGAGTTGAAGACATAGATTTAAGTAAGGGGGTTATAAGGGTAAGAGTTGCTAAGTATGGGAAGGAGAGGCTTATAACAGCACCTAGAGAAGTATTTGAAGCCCTCGACGCTTGGATTAAGCTAAATAACTTAAAGCCCAAGGACAAGTTGTTCAATATAACATACCAAGCACTATACAAAAGACTGAAGAAACTCGCAGTTAAAGCTGGTATAGATCCAGCTAAGATTAGACCACACATTCTACGACACACATTCGCTACAATGGCTTTGAGAAAGGGGCTAAGCCTCCCAAGTCTCCAGAGACTACTCGGACACAGCGATATTAGAACTACACAAGTCTACCTACACATGACTATAGAAGACGTTAAACGCGAATACGAGGAGAAAATGGGGGGTCTACCGAGCTTTAAGCAGTGTCCAAGATGTGGAAATATAGTACCCTATAATGCAGTATACTGCCCATACTGCGGCTCTAAACTATCAGTAGAAACCGGGGAGGCATCCACATAGCTACTCCACCAATCTCGCAAGGAGTATTCTCGGGATTCTAGTGTAGTTTGGATTCCTCTCCCGGTAAGCCTTAACAAGGCTCTCACCATCCTCGACTGGGTAGGAGTCTCCATAGGAATCCAGCAGTCTATCCAACTCGTTCTCAACGAGTTTAACTATGTATAGGGGATTAACAGGTATACTCCACTTCTCCCCAGAATACTTCAACTCATATAGCTTACTGAGGAAAGCTTCATCATCCTCGTAGCTCGCACTAGCTACAGCTCTATAATACTGAGTTATATAGTGTGCAATAATGTAAGCCACTAACTTTACATCCTTGTAGACTTTAATAGTCGTCAATTCGCTGTGATCCTCGAGGACAGCGTGAGGTCCATACTCGACAACATACCCTAATCCACGTAGTTCACTAATAAATTTCTCTAAGTTCCTCACCTTATCGAAGACTATTATCCTAGACACTTCAACCCCCATAATAGAGCCATAAAGCAATATATCGTTAAAGATAAGTAATCCAATAGCCTCAATAGCGATTAATAATATCAACTCTTTTATACGGATATAATTACAGCAAAATACCCTTCTTTTTAGGAGCGTGGAGAGGTTTATGTTGAATTATAATTCCATTATACCGGGTAGTGTGGAGGAAGGCAAGTTATCTAGTAGGGTATTATCTGATCTCCGTGAGAGCCTGGACTGGGTTAAGTCCATCGATGTCCCTGTATTGAAGTGGAGTTGTGAGTGTAGTATTGAGGCTGGTAATAAGGCGTCCTCCTGTATTCTACTACCATATAGTAGTGGGCTTCATGGAGAGTTTAAACATGGGGATTTTGTGTGGATTAGAGACCCCCGTGAAATATTATTCGTAGATGTAAGGGGTAAAGTCATTATTTTAAGGCAGTCATTAGATGAAAAATTGTTGAGGCTTGTAGTATACTTAGCTGTAGTGCGTGGTGCTTCGGGATTAATATTAACGAGTGAACAACGTGGAGTCTTAAAAGCAAGCGTGGTAGTTGGCTCACCTGGATACAGCTATGTTAGATCACTCCCTGTAAGTATCCCGGTGGTAGCGGTTCCTCTAGACTCAGTTGATCTATCTGAAAGCAGAGGAGTTGTTATCAGGGTAAAAGCCAACGTAGAGGAGTCTAGAGGCAGGATCATTATAGGGGGGTTGAATGGAAAGGGTGATAAAGAAGTACACATTATAGGACATCACGACACAATCCTAGGGGGATTCAAGAGTACATCAACCAGGCTTCTCCTCGAATTAGCGAGGGATAAGGCTATTAGAGAATTGTCTAAAATAGCGAACGTGGTCTTCATTTCATACACTGCTAGAGAGCTGGGTGATCCCGAGTTAAGAGAGTATAATTATACCTGGGCTGAGCACTACTTATTGAAGATAATAGCGGAGAGGGGCGGTATCGAGAACATACTATACTCTATTGCACTAGGGCCGCTCATCTATGGTGGGAGCTTAGAGGCTTGGGGTCATCCACTACTCTTAAAACCACTAGTGGAGACTAGAGTAGCTAGGGGTGAAAACACAGCTCTATTGGAGTCACATCCATACATTGAGCACGGAGTCCCCTCTATAACACTAACTAATCGGGAGTCTCTTATCTATAGAAACACTAATTTGCAAATAAGTGAGGACTCCTCCACCACGCTACTACGTGAATTAGTCAACACAATAACATATCTCACTACACACCTGGAGCCCTTGGATAACTGGGTGAATGTTCTTAGAAGACATGCTTATGAAAGAGTAGGTGAGGCTATATTAGAAGCTAGAATTGAGGTAACGCGCCTACTAGATATTGCTCAAAGAGAAGGATTTAGAGGGGTTTATAAAGCTACTCGACTATCCCATAACTTACTATACGCTGCCTGTATAGACCCGTTGGAATACTATCTCGACTCCTCGATGTGGGCTGGTTTATCATGGGAGAGCATTAAGGGGTTGGAGAAGCTACTGGAGGGTTGTAGAGGCCTCTTGTTTATTGGTAGTGAAGAGGGGTATGTTTCATACCCAAGTGTAATTGGCTTCATTGAGGATGTTTTAAGGGGGGTTAGAGGTATTACACTTAAAAAATTAAAGACTCGTATTGATAATGAGTTAATTAAGTCAACGCTAACTCATCTAGGTAAAGGGGGTTTTATTGGCTAAGAAGGCGATAGGCATTGATAAATACGTGGATTTCGACGACTGGTACCAGGATGCACTGAGAGAAGCTGACTTAGTTGATATAAGGTATCCTGTTAAAGGAATGATTGTTTGGAAACCATATGGTTTAAAGGCATTGAGGCTTACTCAGAGGATACTCATGGATCTACTCGAGAAAACCGGCCACTTGGAGGCTTATTTCCCAGCGTTAATCCCTGAGTCATTATTTGCTAGGGAGAGGGACTTCCTAGAGGGTTTTGGTGGTGAAAGCTTTGTAGTAGAGGGTACTGGGACGAAGAAGTTCAATGAGAGGTTTTACCTGAGGCCTACTAGTGAGACTGTTATGTACTATATGTGGAATCTATGGATTAAGGGACGTAGAGATCTCCCATTGAAAATGTACCAAGTAGTCAATGTTTTTAGATATGAGACAAAGATGACGCACCCTATTCTAAGAGTGAGGGAGATAATGGGGTTTATAGAAGCTCACACAGCACATGCAACCCCTGAAGAGGCTGAAGCCCAGGTCAAGGAGGCTGTTGGAATATACAAGGAGTTCTTTGATAGACTACAACTACCATACTATATTGTGAAGACTCCTCCATGGGATACATTTGCTGGAGCCGAGTACAACTATGACTTCATAACAGTAATGCCTGATGGAAAGGGCCTCGAGCTCGGAAGCGTGATTAATCTAGGGCAGAGGTTTGCAAAGGCATTTGACATAAAGTACATGGATACTGATGGGCAATTCAAGTACATTTACCAAACATGCTATGGAGTGAGTGAGAGAGTTCTCGGGGCTGTGATAGGAATACATGGGGATGAAAAGGGATTGTTCTTCCCACCCGAGATAGCGCCAATACAAGTAGTAATAGTTCCAATAGCTAAACCAGAGGATGTACAAGTGCTTGAGTATGCACGGAGGGTTAGGGAGATTCTGGAGAAATCGGGGATTAGGGTTTTCATTGATGATGACCTAGAGAGATCCCCTGGCTGGAAGTACTACTACTGGGAGATGAAGGGTGTACCTGTTAGAATTGAAGTGGGACCTAGAGAGGTTAAGGAGAAGACTGTTACAATAGCGAGGAGGGATGGAGCACCTAGGGTTGTTGCTAAGCTAGATGAATTAATACTTATAATCAACGAGGTCTTTAGGGAAGTAAACACTGCTCTGAGAGAGAGGGCATTAGAGCATCTGAGGAAGTTATCGATAATAGCGACATCGTGTACGCCATTGGAGAATTCAAAGGGGTTAATTATTGCACCATGGGATGGAAGTAGGGAGGAGGCTGAAGAGCTGGAGAAGACATTTAATAAAGGGGTTCTCGGAGAGATTACAGAGTCTCCAATAACACTCCCACCACCAATTAACTATACTACTTGTAGTGGTAAGAAAGCGGAAAAGTGGGCTTTACTCGGTGTAACATACTGAGGAAAAATAGTGTAAATTTATCAATTATATGCTTCTAGATTGATCGAGAAGAGTTATAAGGGGAATACTATCTTATTTCATAAAAGCTTGATTTTTGAGAGGGGATGAGGTATGAGTGAGTACTTAAAGCAACTGAAGATACAGATTGTTAGTAAAGTACATGGGATAAAGTTTCAAGATGTCTCGCCAGTAGAAATCAGTGTGTTTAAAGAAGGGTTTCCAGAGGTTAGAATTAGAGATGAAAGAGACTATGTTACAGTGAGGTATGGGAGCCAGTCGATTAAATATGATAAGTGGTATACGAAACCAGAGCACTTGGCTGAAATGATCAAGGTGTTTTACACCACGCAGAGGAAGTAATGTGCAAGGTATAAAACCTATTTTTTAAGGAGAGTGATTTCTTCGACTATAAAATAGCCTTCATACTCTGAGACTATTACCCTCCTACCCCGTAAGGCAATTTTGTATTTAAATAAGGGTGCATTAACAACGAGTGTTTCAGCGTCACCTCCCTCGAATGAGGGGTTAAAACCATACTTCTTTGATAAATTAATAATTCTCTCAACGTCCTGCTTATCTATGGTTTTTCCTAGTAGATCGTGTGGGATACCCATCGACGTAATAGAGATCAATGTAAATTCTATTCCCATATTTAACAAGCTATATAAGTACTCCTCTTCATTGACACCCCATAGTGGTGTATAGAGCTTCAATCCATATAAACCAGCGACTTCGCTGAATACTCTATATTGGAAAACACTCTTCACAGCGCCAGCTACAACTACTTCAACACTAAGTCTATTTCTAGCTCTCTCCAATATATACTTCAAGGCCTCTCTCTCGCGGGAGGGGTCTATTAATCCAATGGACTCTAGTGGTATTCTAAGTGATTGAGCTTGAGCTATTAGACACTGGTATATTGGTTGATGATATAGCATTGAATACTTATAGTGTGGTATAATTGACAGTAGTGCAACGACTTCAAATCCATCTCTAGTCGCCAAGTGGAGAGCGGCAACAGAGTCTTTACCACCAGTAAATAATACAGCGGCCTTCAAAACCAACCCCTCCAATCCTGTTTAAAAAGAATATTTAGAAGTATATAGAGGTGTTGATTATTGAAAATAACAATACTATCTAGTGATAAAGCCGGGAAACCAGGTCTTGTCGCCAAGCACTCATTCTCCCTGTACATAGAGAGAAATAGTGAAAGCTACTTATTTGGCCTAGGAGTGGAGCCGAGTGTATTAGAGGTCAATGCTAGAATTCTGGAAGCCCCACTCGACATTGTAGACTACGCTATAGTGTCACACGAGCACACACCACACTACGGAGGCTACAGGTACTTATCCCAGGAAGCTCCATATACAACAGTGTACATACCATTCGGCTCAATGGAGTCCCTTGGAAACACGCTTAGATCATATGGTTTAAGACCAGTAGAGGTAGTGAAGTGGACTCTAATAAATGAAGGCGTATATGTATCTAAGCCATACTATGGACCCCCATACGAGCACTTACTAGTATTCAATGAACCAAAGGGACTAGTAGTGCTTACAGGCTGCCTCCACCCAGGCATCGACGCTCTATTGGATATATCTAAGGCTTTCAATAGGAGGATACATGGATTAATCGGGGGCTTCCACTTGTACAATGCACCAAAAGACTCAATCAAGGTATTTGCCTCTAGGATTATTGATGAAGTAAAACCAGAGTTTATTGTGCCACTACACTGTAGTGGAGGTAGGGTTATTGAATTATTAAAGAGCACAGGCGAGGTTGATGTTATCGATGCTGGAACCGGCGATGTATTGACTATATAGTTGATAATTAATTAGTGCTAAAACTATTCGTTTCCCTCCCCAGGCTCGTTTTCAATGTATACATATGCTACGTCTCCGACGACAATGTAGTATTTACCCATACTCTCTGAGTATACTACAGGGGCATTGAATCTCTTAGAGATATCCTCGAAGTCTCTGTAGTTGCTAATTTGAATTAATTTGAGATTCGACTCATCTACTAAACCTTTTAGTACTTTTCTACGGGGCTTTGGCTTACTTGTAGTGTTTTTGAGTTTATATGTATTCATGGTAATGAATAGGAATGCTATTGATGCCGCACCCAGCGAAAGCGTAGAGTATAGCGTTATTTTCCTCGAATCCGCAACACTGATCTTTAGGCCCATTGGTAGGTTCAACGTGTTTTCTACACTTCTTTGAGTACTACTTGTATATGCCTCTGAAGACCCGCTTACTGTTATTACTAATATATTGTTTAGCTCATTTACACTCAGTAGCATGTATGGATTTAGATCAAATCGTTTACGCTCCCCACTCTCATATAGTACGTTAATCTCAAAACTTATAGTGATATTGACGTCGTATCTCCTAGAGCTTACAAGTACTTCTGAGTCTATTGCTCTCACGAGGTTATATAGATCACTCATATTTAACTCTCCCTGAATTAATACGCGTTTATCTTCACTAACTACATAGGCTTTTAGTGGGAATTTTTTGCTCCAGGCGGGCGTGTTTATGGCCATTGCAGGGGTTACAGTATAGTTTATATTAGATGCTACTCCACTATATGTATCATTGTAGACTACCCATGCTATGACAAATAAATACTGGATTTTCTGCACTAGTGATAAGTAGATCATGGGGTAATTCACGACTGCGGCGTAGTCATATATCATTGAGGGCTTTACGCTTACATTATATAATATACTCGTGTTTACCTGGGCTAGTTTATACGTGTTTTTGTAGATGGTGACGGGCTCTACTCTATAGCTTTCTGCAAAGTAGAAACAGCTAATGGAGAGTAAAGCAATGAATAGAGTAGTTAGAGCTAGAAGTAGTTTTCTAGCAATTGAACTGGAGAAAATAGATTTTAAACCAATATTCCTCAATATAAAACAACCTCTTTAGCTATGTAATAGACGTAAATTAGGGATAATAAACTAAGCACTAGAGATATCATGTTTATAAAACTGCCCGTAGTCTCCAAGAGGAGTACAGCGGGATACCCTACTAGTGGAATATTGAGAAATACCCTTCCCACCACATTGTCTCCACAAGCCCATAGTGGGTCGTTGTTTTCATTTGCATCACCCTTAGTTATAAAGCAATTGTCTCTACTAAACCCAACTACCCTATGGACGACGAGGTTAGAGTCTCCCTTGAAGACTATTATATCTCCTACTTTTACATCACTTATTGAAACAGGAGTTGAGACAACTACATCTCCAATATTGATCTCTGGAGTCATACTACCGCTTGTAATAGCGAGGAATCTAGTTCCACAAAGGAATGAAATAAGGAACCCCACTGAAATAGCTAAGCTAGCAGTAGAAATAATCTTGGAGTATTTACTTGGATTAACAACCTGGTAAATTACTACATTGTCTAGATTAAATGGTTTTGCTACAATATACAGTACTACTGCGATAAAAATACTTTGAATTATTAATGGGAATATATAGCTCATTAAATTTGTATTCAATGGGAGAATCGGTGAAACCTTGTAGAATCCAGTGAAGGCCACTACATGCATGATCAGAGTTCTTAGATCATAGATCCACGCAATAATGGACAATAACGCGTTATATGATAGTAGAGCTAGATATTTAATAAACCAGTTGATCCCCGTGGGAGGTTCCTCAAATACATAAATATATAATGTGGTTGATACGATAGTTGCAATAATTAATCCAATTAATGGATTTGTATAGACTACACGGTTTTTTACTAGAAGTGTTCTCGTTGATTCAATGAACAATATAGAGGATGCGAGGAGAGTAATCTTTAGTATTAGGGTTAAGGGTGAGAGAATTAAGATGTTTAATCCAATTCCAAAAATCAGTCCTGAAAATATAAAAGATACGACATAGGTGATCAAGGATAAAACCATGAACACTACTTGATAGTCACCGTGTTTTTCCATAAACTTTGCGTTAATTATGAAGCCCATTAGCATCATGATTGATGGGATCAAGTAGTAGGCTAACCCATAGATTACCTTGAAGGACAAGAAGTAAACTATAATTGTGAAGATAAATACAATGTTGACAAATGGAAGGATACGGGTTAAAAAAAGATTCAATTAAACCTTCCTCGCAGGCTACATTAACCTCCGGATGGAACGTAGTATTCATTCCATGCAACTGCGTCTAGCGATATTGTGAACGACAATGTTGCCCCCTGCGGTGCTGTTTGTAGTATTGTCAAGTCTAAGCTGATATCAGCTGATTGACACGGGTGGAGTTGAACACCGAAGTTGTCTCCCCACCATACGAGTATATCTGGTTCTCCATCTCTATTTATGTCTACTTCTACTCCTTGTTGGAGTGTACCTCTGTTTATTTCGTAGTATTCATTTCCATCGAATACGACTCTCCATATTTTTAATGGTATTGTACCATCATTGTGTACTTTGAATGCAATGTGGTTGTAATACCATGGGTATACATTATACATTGTAATGTTCAACGTGTCCTTGTCTCCATCTCCATCAGAGTCTATTAGGGTAACAGTTGTGCATCCAACGTCTTTGTCGAGCTGTAATGCACCCGGCCCCGGTAGATATGTTGCATTCCAGTCATTTCCTGCAAAGTCACCATATCCTGGTGGTAGTCCACATGCATCTTTATATATTGCTGTACCAGACATAAATTCCCAGTCGAGTTCACCACTAGCTACGTATACATTGGCTCTTATACTTGTTAGCCACATCGCTATTCCAACTAACACCATTACACCTACGAATCCAGCTATTAACGCATTTCGAGTGCTTTTATTCATATACATACACCTATTCGATTCATTATGGATAAGTGCCCGCTATGCACAGGCACTATTTACGCTTTTAAAAAACTATGGTACCTCGTTCCACTGTGCGAACGTGTATTCTACTTCAAACGTGTACGTTGTACGCTCCTCCGCGCCTTGCTCTACAGCGATCTTAATGCCCAGATCGAGTGTACCATCTGGGTGTATCTGCGTATTCTCTGGTATGTTTAAGTCCACTGATAGTGCTGTTGTATTCACGCCTGTTGTAGTGTAGTCTAGTAGTTTAACTGGGATTGTTCCAATATTCTTCACTGTTAGAGTTACTTCTGGTGCGTATCCTGGATACGCATTTACGAGAGTTATATTAACTTTAACTACGTTTTGTTCCTCATCATATACCTCTGGTTCCACTATGCACTCTGCTACGTTTTTGCCCTCTGAATTATGGTATGGATCTCCAGACTGAGGGTCTGGACCTGTATCTGAGCAAGTCCAATCGACCCATGCTACTTTGACTTCACCAGTGTGTACGTATGTGTTTACTCTTAGTGTCTCCATCCACATTGCTGACGCTACGCCTATTGCTAGGAGGATTAACCCTACGAGGGTTATTCCCTTTATGTTTGTTATTCCTATCATGTTTTTACACCTTTGCATGTTAGAGATACTAGGCTTTTTGTTTTAAAACATATCGCCTTAGTTATACATACAAACTATCTAGACAAATAATACATCTCTAAGTGGTAGAACTCTTGGTTCATTGAGTGGTTTAGAAGTGGAAAAGATATTCACAATAGAGTCAACTAGGCTCTTATTCCTAACAATTACTAGTAGTGGTATCCCAGTGTCATTTGATGCGAGGAGTGAGTAACCTAGGCTTCTAAGAGAATACTGAGATAGGGATTTCTCATCTACTAGGAGAACTAAGTACTCACCACCTCTATATTTAATAGTCAACTGTGTATAGTCCAACCCTGTTTTACCCTTCAGAGTCTTATAGATTAATACATAGTCTTCAACACCCAGCGTCCTACTTAGTGATGGATTAGAGATCATTGAGTCATCCTTACTCAGCTCACTCCTCAACTCTAATAGCTCAACGAGGTTCCTCAGTTTCTCGAGGACTTCAAATCCCTTTGGTGTAAGAACGTAAGCAGTGTTTCTACCTTCTTTCACACATGAAACTAATCCAATTTTAGTCATCCAGTCCAGGTACTTCTCAAGATTAGTTGTATTTAGGTTTGAGGAGTATAGTATATGTGTTTTGAGTGCTTTATCTCTACGGGCAATATATCCAAGTATTCTCTCAACGATCTCAATTTTACTTCTGTAATTGTTCAAGCAATAAAACCTCTAAGTTAAATCAATGATATAGGTGTATTAAACACCAATCAGGTATATAAATTTAACGTATCATTCATTCACTTTACAAGCATATTCGAGTACTTTGTGGTATGTACGCTATGAAATACGTGAAGTGATTTTAACAGCGATCTCCGTATTACTCAACCCTAAGTTTATATAAATCCATGCAACCATTTTATAACCGACTGGAATGTGAATAGGGAGGGTACTAGAGTATCCACTCACGGGGAGATCGCTGCATGATATACCTCCCCAGTAGGGCATATTTCCAACACCTGTTTTAATGGGTTCATATAGGTAGTATTGTGGAGTAATATTGTATGACCCGAGAGAGTCGTTTAAAGAAATATTGATCTCAGCGAGGTCTACACCGATCTCCCCATTGTTCTCTACTACGAGGCCTATCCACATGGAGTTAACAACAGTATTCCCTATATCTATGTACAGTGTATCATTCTTAGGCGATAAGTGTGTGGCATTGAATCCACGGCAGGAGGAATCCTGATAAGTTGCGAAGACTCTCCAAGACCCAATCTCTAGTCTAGATGGAACAATGTAGACATATACATTAGCTCTTAGAGAACTACTCCACAATCCATATCCAACGCTAACCAGCAGTGTTGCTAGTAAAGCAAGTAGCAATATGTAAGCATTATTCAACTCCAACACCTATTGCTTTGGGAGGGTTTCATAGTTAATAAACTAAATGTATTTTTTGTACATAAAAAGTGTTCTCTTCAAAAACTAATAAGAGGTGAAAGATATACTATGTTAACTCTCACACTTAACCAACGTGGTAGGTGCTTGTGGAGAACATTGATAAAAATATGTGGTGCAGTCGTGGAGGTTAAAATAAAAGTCAATGGTCATTTTCAACTGGAAAAGGAATATTTATAAGCCCTCGGGATTTAAACTGCTCCTGGTGATTGGTATTAAGTACTATGAGCCTTTGGCAATGATCGAGCTACCTATAAAAGCCGTTTCTGACGAATATAGGTTTGTTTACCACAGGATCAAGGCATGGATTAAGTCGTTTGGAATAGTAATTTACAATAATGCCTGTGTATTTATTAGAATTTTTTTAGTAGTTATGAGTACGTTACTGCAAGGTGGTTTCTACGAGTAGTATTGTGAAGGACATTGAGTCTGAGGCTGCAAAGATTATTGAGGATGCTAAGAGGAAAGCTGAGGAGATATTGAGAGAGGCTAGGAGGAAGGCTATGGAGATACTTGAAGATAAGTCTTATCTTGTGGATTTAATGGCTGAGAGGAAGAGCCTCGAGGATAAAACCGAGAGTGAAGCTAGGCGAATAATTGAGGAGGCACATAAGAAAGCCCGTGATTTAAAAGAGTCTATGAAAACTAGAATTGATAGCATAGCTAAGCGAATAGCCTCAATGGTTGCCGGTGTCGAGGTCCGATAACGCTTGTCTCTTCTCTCAAAGATCTCCTTAAACAAGCCAGATATCGCTTTAAGAGCATACGTTATTACGCCAAAAGAGAGTGCTGAAACCCTTGTTGAAGAGCTTGTAAGAAAAGGACTTTTCGAGCCACTACCACCACAAGAAGCAGGTAAAGCACTGGAGATTGCTAAGAAAAGGTATGAGTTATCTGAGAAAGCAATTGGGTTATTTAGAGAACTGAGCTCGTTGGTTAAGAAGAGAGTTGAAGTAGAGGTTAAGGAGTTACCATGGGATACCGATAAAGCACTCGAGAAACTCGTTGCTGATTTCGAGGAGTTAAGGGATATTGTTACACGCTTAATCAGCGAATCCGAGAAGCTTAAGGGAAAGCTAGAGAAGCTTCAAGCATTAAGAATAGTGGTCACGGAACTTTCGAGAGAGGGACTTCTTGACAAGTCACTACTAGACTATGAAGGAGTGTACTTAGCATCAAAGACTCTTTATGGAGGTGTTAAGGATTTAGAGTACGTAGCCTCGAGGTCTCTGAAATCTATTTTCCACCGTGCTCTAGGTGAGGAGAAAGCTGTTGCCGTGGTTCTACTTGAAAAGAAAGTTTATGAGAGCAATAAGTCCCTTATAGAGAAACTGGAGGTCCCAGTAAGAGACCTAGTGGGAGGCGAGGAGCAACTAAGTCTACACAATGTAGATAACGCTATTAGAGAAGTTGAAGCGGAGTTGAGTGCTATTGAGAATAGGCTTGAGGAGTTATTAGAGAGTAGGCTATACGAGCTAGCACTACTCAAAGTCCTAGCAGAAGTCATTAACTCAGAGCTAGGCGTTCTCGGTAAGGCCTTGAGCTCAAAGTACATGGCTATTGTAGTGGGCTGGACTCTTAAATCCCGGGTGAGCGAATTGGAGAAAATAGTGGGTGCAAATAGTGGCTACGTAGTCTACGAGGGAGATCCAAATCCACCCGTGGAGTTCAATAACCTCAAGCCATTCAAGCCATTCGAGGTAATCACGGAGGTTATGGGTTTACCATCCCCGAGTGAGTGGGACCCCACGCCACTACTCACATACTTCTACTTGATATTCTTCTCGCTAATGTACCCAGATGTTGGATACTCCATTGGCTTGATTATTGGGGCAAGGCTCGTACTACCATACTTTGTTGAGAACCGGGAGACCCTCAAGAGGTTGATAAACATAGCGACGTACGCAGGTATAGTTGGATGTATAACTGGATTCCTAGCTAACAGCTTCTTCGGCTCATTGCTTGGATCTTACATAGGGCTAGTAGTTCCAAAATTACTGCCAAGTATCCCGGCTGGGCTATCCGACCCCATCGCCATGAAGTCAGCTGTAATAGGCTATATAGCACTTACACTAATTCTTGGATACTATGTAGTACTATTTGCCCATGTGTTGGGTGCCTTGAAAAACGCTATTGCTAAGAACAAGTTTGGATTCCTCTATGAGGTATTGACGGTAATTATAGCGGTACTTGGACCAGCAGCTATACAGGCTAGTATTGGACTTAGTACTGATGTGTGGGGGTTATTGAAGTTCTTGAATCAAAAAGAGGTAATTTACGCCACGATTCTACTCGTCATAATCTACGCAGTGCTGAGGAGTGTTTTCGATAGACCTTTTGGCGCTATCTTGTGGCTTTTCGACGTTATAGGAATACTTGCGGACGTTCTCTCATTTGTGAGAATAGCTGGTATAGCTTTGGGTAGTGCTATGCTAGCGGAGATTTTTAATGGCTTAATACTTAACGTATACTCATCGCTGAGTGGACTTAGCTTTTTGCTAGGTGTCCTAGTAGGCGCGCTGATCTCGATACTACTCCACATTATAAACCTAGGCTTCTCATCGCTAAGTCCCTTCATCCACTCACTAAGACTAGTAATGTATGAGCTCTCTTCGAAATTCTACGAGGGCTCCGGTAGAAGAATATCGCCAGCAGCTACACCACTACTCAGAGTAAAAATAGGGACGATTGGCTAAACTAGGCTTGAAAGGCGTGTCTTTTAAGACACAGGTAGAATGCATATAAGTTTTATTGAATTCACTAATTTCGGTGCTTAGTAACTATGATCTACGAGCCATTGGCGATGGACAATTAGTTATTAACTCTAAGTCCCAGGGGAGGTGGGATCAACGAGTGAAGACACAGCTTATTATTATACCCTTCAGAGAGAGGTGTGATCTCAACTCGTCTCACTACTCTTAGGAGTGAGAGTTCTTGTAGAGTAAAGTGGTTGTTTTTAACCCTATACCTCATAGTATCCATAGGTGATTTTCCATGGCCGATATATATACCCTTATAGCAGCGCTGGGACCTGGGTTAGCAGAGGGTTTAGCTGCAGCTGGAACTACCTTGGGAATAGCAGCGGCAACGGCATCCGGCATCCCAACACTAGCTGAAGAACCTGGTATGAGGGGTAAAATATTTATCTTGGCGTTCCTGCCAATGACGCAGACTCTTGTCTATGGATTTGCATACATGTTTATCTCTTACTTCGTGGTATTGCCTAGTCTACTCGCTAAGTATGGTGGTGCTATACCACCATTCATAGCTGGGGCCATTCTAGGTATAAGCATTTGCGTGGGCCTTGCAGAGATGGTTTCAGCGTGGCAGCAAGGCGTAATCTGTGGTCAGGTGGGGGCACAGCTTATTAAGACGCGTGGAGGGATTTTCGGCGTTGGCATAATACTCGCGATCTTTGAGGAGCTATTCGGCATTCTAGGCTTAGTGTTTGGGCTATTGGTGTTATTCGTGGTTATAGTCTAGCGGCCAATGGGTGCTATCTCTTTGAGCCTAGAGGAATTAAAAAGAACAGTTTTGAACAAGGCTAAGTTAGAGGCTGAGGAGATAATAAGAGACGCCTATGAGAAGGCAAAAAGCATTATTAGAGAAGCCGAGGAGAAGAAGAAGGCAATTATTGAGGAGGAGCGTAGAAAGAGCATTAGTGAGCTCGGGTTAGAGGCTAAGCTAGCTGAGGCTAGGAGGGAGGCAAGACTTATCATTGCCAAGGCCAAGCAAGAGGTAGTGGATGAGATTAAGGGGAGGATTAAGGAAATACTTGAAAATATGAGTGTGGAGAGTAGGAGGGATTCTCTGAAAAAACTCCTCTACGAGTCCCTAGAGGAGTTGAAGAAGTGTGGTTTTGGAGTTGAGGGCGTCGTAGTGCATGTATCACCCAGGGATAAGAGTATTATAGCAGACATTCTCAGGGAACTAGGAGTTAACGCGGAAATAGTGGAGGATCGAGGGATTAGTGGGGGATTATTAATATCAACGCCTAATGGAGAGATCTCCATTGACAATACATACGAGGCTAGAATGGAGAAATTACTACGCACAGTGCTCACAGAAGTTTTCAGGGGTGTGTAGTATCGGTGACAAAGAGACTGCTAAGGCTACACTATACATAGAGTTGTCAAAGCCCCCGCTCCTACAGGATCTTGCAAAGCTCATTGAAGAGAAGGCCCCGCCAAGTAGAGTCCCCGCTCTCGAAGCCCATAGAAGCATACAAGCCAAACTCGCTCTTGTAAAGAACCTTGAAGAACTAGATATAACTCTAATTGATTTACTCACACTAGACTTGAAGAATGCATTCTGGTACCTGCCTGATAAATATGCCAGGATTCTCAGCTCCTTAGCGGAGGCCTATGAACTAGAGATCTTGTACTCGAAGATCGCATCTAGAATACTAGACGAGAAACCGTTACGATACGCAAAGCTCGTAGACTACGCTAACTGCACTAATAGATTTAGCTGCATAATTTCAAAGCACATCTCCAAGATCAAGGCGATGTACAGCGAGATCGACGAGTATTACTATAGTGCTCTAGGAGTAGCTGGGTTGCTAGATGCATTTCTATACGCTAGATACCTAAATAACTTAAAAGCCCTCAAGCTAGGGGAGGATGTAGCCATGAGGGATCTAATTATCGACTGCTACTACTTTGAGCCTGGAGTTGCAAGGCTTTTAGAGGCGTTGAGGAGCGAGAGAGACCCACTGGAGGCGTGGGTTAATGGGGTTCAAGTACTCTACGATGTAGCTAAGAGCGCGCTTTACTACACTAATAGACTCGTAGATCTCGTTACACTATATGGTGTTGATAGAGTATTAAGGTATAAATTGCTGAGAGTAATTTACTCAAGGTGGTTAAAGCCTTGGTGAACGAGCTTAAGAAAGCCGTGGTTATAGCTAATAAGGAGACAGCGAGTTTCTATAAACTACTAGGATTCAGCATAGTTCACGGTGTAAGTAGCCCGAGCGAGGCCCTTAGATTAATAAATGAGTACAAATCCATGGTCGACGTAGGAGTAGTCATGATCGAGGAGTCCATAATGCATGAACTGGGATTAGACCACATGAGCCTCAACGATAAAGGCTTAACACCACTAATAACCACTATACCAGATACAAAGGAGTTTTTAACACGAAACCCTAGTTTATACTACAAGAAGCATGCTTTGAGAATAATCGGCTACGAGGTGTCAATATAAATTGCCTACTCGACTGGGTAGAATCTATAGGATCGCTGGGCCACTAGTAGTTGCTGAGGGTTTGGAGTCCCCGAGAATGTACGAGGTTGTATATGTTGGCGGCGAAGGGTTGATCGGGGAGATTATAGCCATTAGGGGCGAAAAAGTATACATACAGGTCTATGAAGAAACCACGGGACTCACTGTTGGAGAGAGAGTTGAAGCAACTGGTAGACTCCTCTCAGCTGAGCTGGGTCCAGGCCTCATAGGTACAATATACGATGGCCTACAGAGACCAGAACTAGAGATTGGGAGGCTAACAGGCGATATATTCATTAAGAGAGGTATAAGAGTAAACTCCCTCGATAGGAGTAGAAAGTGGGTTTTCAATAGGAGTAGCGGGGTTAAGATTGGCGAGAAGGTTAGTGAAGGAGACATTCTCGGATTTATCCAAGAAACCCCTATACTAGAACACAAAGTAATGGTACCACCAGGAGTTAGAGGCGTACTTCAATGGATTGCCGACAGCGGAGATTACACCATTGAGGAAACAGTGGCCGTTATCTCCACGGGAGAAGCAAAGATTGAGGTTAAGCTCCACCAAGTGTGGCCTGTAAGAGTTCCAAGACCATACAGGGAGAAACTACCACCTAGTGAGCCATTTATTACGGGTAAGCGAGTGATAGACTTTATATTTCCAATAGCGAGAGGTGGAAAGGCCGCTGTACCGGGAGGCTTTGGCACCGGTAAAACCGTTCTCTTACAGTCTTTAACTAGGTGGAGTCACGCGGATGTAGCAATATTTGTTGGTTGTGGAGAGCGTGGTAACGAGATGGCTGATGCATTGAAGAGTTTTAGAGAGCTCTATGATGTTAGGCGCGGTAGACCCATGATGGAGAGATCGGTTTTTATAGCTAATACGAGCAACATGCCTGTTGCAGCTAGAGAAACAAGTGTTCTACTTGGCGCTACTATAGGTGAGTACTTCAGGGATATGGGCTACAATGTCCTACTTGTAGCGGACTCCACGAGTAGGTGGGCTGAAGCCATGAGGGAGATTAGTGGTAGAATGGAGGAAATGCCAGGCGAGGAGGGGTTTCCCGCATACCTAGCTAGTAGATTAGCAGACTTCTACGAGAGGGCTGGAAGAGTCATTGCACTGGGGGAGCCCCAGAGAACGGGTAGTTTATCTATCTTTGGAGCTGTCTCACCACCGGGTGGAGACTTCAGTGAGCCGGTTACAAGGAATACGTTGAGGTATATACAAGCTCTCTACGCACTAGACTACGACTTAGCTACTCGAAGGCACTTTCCCGCTATTAATTGGCTCATGAGCTATAGTCTATACGTAGACTTTGTAAAGGACTACTTGAACGAGGCTTCTGGGGGTAAGTGGTATGAGTATAGAAACCTCTTCTTGAAGATACTCCAGCGTGAGGCAGAGCTACTAGATATTGTTAGGCTAGTGGGGCCTGAGACTCTGCCTGAGGAGGATAAGTTACTACTAGAGGTTGCAAGGATGGTTAGAGAGGGCTTCCTCCAGCAGAGTGAGTATGACCCTAATGACGCATATTCTCCACTCGAGAAAGGGCTCTTAATAATGGAGGCTATTGTAGAGTTTTACAACACAGCCCTCAAGCTAGTTAAAAGCGGTATTCCAGTATTCAAGATCAGGGAGTTGAAGTCCCCGTATCTAATATATAGATTTAAGCTCTACCCACTCGAGGAAGTAAAGGAGCTCTACAACTCGTTTAAAGCATCTCTTAAGAACGAGGTTAAGGAGTTAATGGGTGGTGCTCGTGGAGACTAAGCTCTACGCTAGGATCACGAGGCAAGTATATAGTGCGCGTGGTTCACTAGTATTCGTGAAATCCCTACCAGGTGTAAGCTACGGTGAGCTCGTAGAGTTAGATGTTGAAGGCGAAGTAAGGCTTGGACAAGTTGTTGACGTGTCGCGGGATGTAACCATCATACAGATCTTTGGCTCATCACTAGGTATTACACCGGGTAAAACAGCTATTAGAGTTCGGGGCGAGAGACTAAGCATACCTGTCTCAGTTGACATGTTGGGTAGGATTTTCAATGGACTGGCACAACCCCTCGATGGTGGACCACCAGTAGTGCCCGAGGAGTATGCTGATATACATGGAGAGCCATTGAACCCTGCTCTACGTGAGCCTCCATCAGAGTTCATTGAAACAGGGGTTTCCGTTATAGATGCTATGCTTACACTTGTGAGGGGTCAGAAGCTTCCAATATTCTCT
Organism: Desulfurococcaceae archaeon; assembly: GCA_028275705.1. Taxonomy (GTDB): domain Archaea; phylum Thermoproteota; class Thermoprotei_A; order Sulfolobales; family Desulfurococcaceae; genus UBA285. The sequence goes on from JAPWUD010000005.1 coordinate 67,546, forward strand.
GGTAGTGGGCTCCCACACAACAAGATCGCTATGCAGATTGTGAGGCAGGCTAGAGTGAGGGGTAGCGAGGAGAGCTTTGCAGTGGTCTTTGGAGCTGTTGGCGTTACATTCGAGGAAGCCATGTACTTCCTAGATGAATTAAGGAAAATGGGTGCTATTGATAGAACAGCCGCGTTCATAGCACCAGCAGCAGCTCCAACTGTTGAGAAGCTCGCACTCCCAAGAACAGCTCTTACAGTAGCAGAGTACTTGGCTTGGAAGCACGACATGCACGTTCTAGCAATTCTAACAGATATGACTAACTACTGTGAGAGCCTCAGAGAGATATCTGCCGCCAGGGAGGAGGTTCCCGGTAGGAGGGGATATCCAGGCTACATGTACACAGACCTCGCAACAATGTATGAGAGAGCTGGGAGAGTGTGTGGGAAGAAGGGTAGTGTAACGATTATGCCAATACTCACAATGCCAGACGATGATATAACCCACCCAATACCAGACTTAACTGGGTACATCACAGAGGGTCAAATAGTACTCTCGAGGGACTTGTGGCGTAAAGGCGTATACCCACCCGTAGACGTATTTCTCTCTTTGTCAAGAATGATGAAGGAGGGCATTGGGCCGGGTAAGACTAGGGAGGATCACTCTGCGGTCTTCGGGCAGATCTACAGAGCATACGCTGAGGGGCAGAGACTACGTGAAATAATAGCTATTGTTGGAACAGAGTCTTTAACAGAGAGAGATAAGAAGTACCTTGAGTTTTCAGATGCTTTTGAGACGAGGTTTATAAATCAGGGTGAGTATGAAAGGAGAAGCATTGAGAGAACGCTTGACCTAGCCTGGGAGCTCCTTAGTATCCTCCCCGAGGAAGAACTGGCAATTAGAGAAGAGTTGATCAAGAAGTACCACCCCAAGTATAGGTCTTAGACATGAGCATGGAGATCATTAGAATACCGAGGCCAACTAGAATAGAGCTTCTAAAGCTTAGAAAAAGGCTCATACTTGCAAGGCGCTTTTACAACCTACTAAGGGATAGGGAATTGTATCTTCTAGAGACCTTTAGAGAGACATTGAAAGCTGTCGTTGAAGCTAGGAGGAGACTAAATGAATTATTAATAACTGCTTTTTCAAACTACTACACATCACTCTACCTACATGGATTGGAGGCAGTTGAAGCATACTCCGCCACAGTCCCCTCAACGTTAAAGCTGCAAGTGGGTTATAAGAACGTCATGGGTGTATGGTGCTACACGTATGAATTCATCGACATTCCAGACCCACAACCGCACCTCCCCATAGAGTTCTCAAATATACAATCTCATAGGAGGGAGATACTTGAGTTAATAGCGAAGATCTCGGAGTACGAGAAGACCCTAGTGAATGTAGGGGCAGAGATCAGGAGATTGAGGAGAATTGTAAACATGCTTGAAAAAGTCTATATACCGAGGCTTGAAAAGACCATAAAGTACCTCACAATGAAGTTTGATGAGTTAAGCCGTGAAGAGGTAATTAGAGCTATTAAAATTAAGAGAAAACTAGAGGTACGAGGATAAAATGATCTTCATTTAACGCTAAGTAGAGGAAGAACTGTCCACATACTGAGTTTTGCATCCCGGTTTAAAATATATGTTAAATAGCTTCTCCCGTGAGGGCATCAATGATCTTCAGTAGTTTAACCTCCAGTATATTGTCCCCTCGTGTAATTAAGTATCCTGCATACACTAGTGGCTTATCAGAATCTTTCTCATATAATCCAACTACAACTATATCTCCACATCGATCCTCCTGTGGAAATACATCGCATCCCTTCCCCTTTAGAATCGATGCCTCCAATTCATAGGGCTCTACAGCCTCGTTGATAATAATGGGCATTCTCTCCTCTAGGATCTCGAGGATATAGTCTAATAGCTCCCTGAAAGCCCAGCTTGCACTACCCTCGACAATGATCTTGAGGTTTAGTAGTCGCTTTAATACACTTGGATCTATACTCATTGAGAAACCCCCTGAATACTCCTATATAGTAGGATTAATAGGGCAGTCTTAGCGTCCACTATCTTGTTTTCTAAAACCATCTTATAGGCTTCTTCAAGGGTTATTCTAAGAGGCTCTATAACCTCATACTTCTCTGGTCTGGCTCCAACGTACTCTAAGTCCTCTGCAGTGTAGAAGTGGAGTATCTCGGTACTATACCCAGGGGAGGGCATGAATGATCCAAGCTTGTGGAGTCTTCTGGGGTAGTACCCTATTTCCTCGACAAGCTCTCTCCTAGCAGTATCCTCTGGAGACTCCCCGGTGTCAACTACTCCGGCAGGCGCTTCAATTATGAAGTCGTTGAAGGGTGCTCTAAACTGCTTAATTAATACAACCTCGCCTCTAGATATAAATGGTAGGATGACAACAGCGTGTGGAAATACAACAACGTCTCTCTCAAATAAACCACCCTCCTTCGCATACCTCCTCCTCGAGACGCTGAATCTTAAGCCTTTAAACAACTCTCGTTCTTCAACTAAAACTGGTTTATTCAATTCAATCGCCACTGGATTATAAAGTGTAATCAACGATATAAATACCTAGGGGTTTGTATGCCGAGGTTTTGGTTTGGCCCTGCTGGGAAGCCTATAACGATGAAGTCTAGTGATATACTTAAAGCCCCTGTTTTCCTGAAGGAAATGGGTTTAAACGCGATGGAGTATGAAGCGGTTAGAGGAGTTAATATAAGGGAGGATAAAGCGAGGGCGTTTGGAGAGGAGGCGCGTGTAAATGGTATTAAGCTTAGTCTACACGCACCATACTTTGTGAACCTAGCTGGTAAGAGAGACGTTGTTGAGGCGAGTATTGAGAGGCTTAAAGCATCTGTTGAGGCAGCTAATTGGATGGGGGCTTATGTAGTCGTATTCCATCCAGGCTACTACAAAGATGCACCATCTAAGAGGGAGGCTCTACGCAGGGTGATAGAGGCTCTTAAACATGTAGTGGAGTATAAGGTTCAAATAGGTGCTAGAGAGGTTTGGCTTGGACCAGAGACAACTGGGAAGACTAGTCAAGTAGGTGATTTAAACGAGGTTATTAAGATTTCAAGTGAAGTCGAGGGTGTTAGACCAGTAGTGGATTTTGCACACATGTATGCTAGGAGTGGTGGGAAACTCATAGTGGGTAAAAAAGACGTATTGAAAGTCGTCGAGAAAATAAACAAGGAGCTCGGCTCATGGGCATTAAAACCCCTACACATACACTTCTCGAAAATCGAGTATGGGAAGGGTGGTGAGAGAGAACACCATAGACTCGACGAAGAAGGGTATGGACCCGACTTCACCTATGTCTGCTCAGCTCTATGTGAAGCAGGTGTAGACTCGGTGATTATTAGTGAGAGCCCTATACTAGAGCAAGATGCTTTGGTCATGCTGAGAATTTGTAGAGAGGTGTGTGGGGAAAACTGCATTGTTGAACAAACTACGGAGTAGTATTGAGGGGTTTTTCCAATACATAGCAGGGTTTATATCTAGAGCGGGGGTTACGCCTAATCAATTAACTTCAACATCATTAATCGTAGCTATTGTGGGGTATCTACTGGTAGTTGTTTATAAAAACCCATTGATCCTAGTAGCTACAATACTGGTATCAGGGTTTATAGATGTAGTTGATGGAGCACTTGCGAGGTTGAAGTCTATGGCTACTAAGAGAGGGGCGTTTCTAGACTCTATTATTGATAGACTATGCGAAGTCATCTACTCACTCTCACTAATTGAAATAGGTTTTGAACCTAGATTGGTTCTGGCTTACACTGGATTATCCATGATGGTTAGTTATGGAAGGGCTAGGGGGGAGTCGCTTGGAGTTAGTATGAGTGGTGTTGGATTAATGGAGAGGGCTGAGAGGCTCATAGGACTTGTAGTTACACTAGTAGTATTCATATTCAACAACACTAGTGCACAAATAGCACTCTTGGTCTTAACCACTCTAACGGGAATTACTGTATTGGAGAGATTTATTCATGCTTGGAGGCTTCTGGGGACAGATAGCTAAAGAGCTGATAAATCATAGTGTCCAATTAGGGGAAGCGGGGTTTTAAATGTTGCATATCCCAAGCGTAGGACATGGCTTTTAACTACTCCAACTCTATCTCCAGCTCTAGTAATGAAGTCTCTATACTCCTCGGGTAGATCTAGTACTCCCAAGTGGCTCTTATCAGTTCTAAGAGTGATCTTTGTATTCGTTAATTGAAGTATAATATCGTGTACATCTCGTGGACTATGAGTACTGAATATTAACCCCATTTTACGGGATCGACCGAGCCTAGCGACTCTATCAATCATTGCTGAAACGTTTTCAATGTATTCTTCAACCCCTCCCCTACTTGGGAAGAACCTGTGTGCTTCATCAATGAATATCAATATCGGCTGTGCTGTTGCTTTATACCTAGTCTCAAGTAGCTTCCACTCGAAGATCTTATTTAGTATTCTAAACGCCACTATACTAATCACCTTCTCGGGATCCGCATGAGAGTGTATTTGGAGGTATTCTAAGTCGACTGCAATTGGGTACCCATTAAACAACTCAACGTGCTTCTCCAAGATCTCCCCTATAGGTGGCTCATGTAGATACTTATCCTCTCCAACCCCCTTTGTGTATACATCGAATATCCCGGTGTCTATAATCGCGGCTACTTGTCTAATCATGTTTTCAATAGTGCTCTTATGTATTGCGAGGTCTTTAATTACTTGAACAACGTACTCTCTACTAGGATCGAGCACGACTCCCCGCGACTTGGGGATGCGCTCCTCCAGTCTATAGCGCGCTTCTTTTAAAGCTTCATATAGGTCATATATAGTCTCTAAGTAGGCATTCTTAGCCTTTAAAGCCTGTAGAATCCTCATTAATGCGTCCTTAGCTTGCCTTGTAAAATACGGGTTTAAAGCTACTAGCTCTCTAGGTGTGAAGTCGGTGAATCTAAGTGCATATGGTACTATGTAGTAGTATGCCTCGCCCTCTACACCATTATAGTTCATCTTAACCCGAGACTTCACAAACCTTAGGGAACCTTGTTTACAAGGCTCCTCTACAACGTCTAGATCAGTGATCTCGTACCTCCAGTTAAACCTCGTGGAGACGGGGTTTAACACGCTCTTCAAGTAGTCTACGGCTATTGCTTTAAGTATTCTAGCCCAGTTCTCGTATTTATCAATGTACTCTTCAACTACACTACGCGTTATTGGCAGTAGTATGACTACACCATTTAATCCCTTAACATAGTCAAGGGCTTTCTTGGAGAGAGATAGCTCCTCCTCGCTTGTAGACCCCATTATGAACCATGAGGGTGCTAGTGGTATTGTAATATAGTCTTTATTAGGGTCAAATATAACTACGCTCGGCCTCTCACCATCGAATTTAAACCCCGAGTACATAGAGGCAATCATGTTCTTCAATAGTGTTGTCTTACCACTACCCGTAGTACCGAGGACTAGGACGTGTTGGTAGAATGCTTTTAGTGGTAGGTAGAGTGGTGCATTACCCCCAAAAGCAGGCACATCACCTATCGTGGAGTACCCTAGGAAAACCCCGCTTACTGGTAAACCAGTAATTTTCTGGATGACCTCAGTGTTTGTTAATAAGACCACGGGGCTCTGTGGCTCAATAACATAGTTTGCAGCAGTAACATCCCCTGTCTCAATATTGTAGGCGAGGAGTGGTTTAGCCTTAATTCTAGTCTTTGTGAGTAGCCCTGCGGCCTCTGTTTGCGGCATTGGGAAATACATGTCTGGTAGATCGAGCTCTGCTAATACATCTCTTCTCTCTACACTTAAAACTCTGAGGCTAACAATATTCAGTGTCTTTATATCTACTACACCAAGTAGACTACTAGCCTGGGCTAGCATTTGGAAGTTCTTAAAGTATATAACGGGGTCAACATCGAATACAACGTACCCACCCTCCTCGTTGATTAGTGATGGACTAGTGCGGGATACGTAGCCTACAATATACCCTATTCTCTCAGCGAGGCCTATGGCCATTTTCAACTTTTCTTCAAGAGACTTAACGATCTCACTTGAAGCCAAGAGTAATCTTCCCCATAATCTATAAAAAATAAATAAAAACCGCTTTATATGATAAACAACTAGCTAGTCAATACTATGAATAGGGATGTATTATTGGAGAGGTTTGAGGAAGCAAAGAGGTGGTTTCAACAAGCATTGAGAGATCTAGA
>JAPWUD010000024.1 GCA_028275705.1 Desulfurococcaceae archaeon
GTTCTCCCAGAACCCAACCTCTCTCAACTTCAACAAGACCTTTTTAATCAAGATATTGAACGCGTGATTTCTGCTCCTCGCGAGATCATACTTAACAATCGAAACACTCATAAAGGAATACCAGGGGACACTAGAATATAACAGAGTAGTTAATGAATACAGCTTTAAAACACTATTCATCCACTTATTAATCACCATTCTTTAAAACGAGATCGTGGCCATAGAATTGTAATAGGCATTGTACTTATCTAACACTCGATACGTATCTTAATACATATCTCACTTGATATATCGATGTGATGGTTTTGCCTAGGATTTCAAAGAGTTTTATAGAACATGTTTTGAAGAGGCACAAGGATTGGATCGAGGTGTTGAAATTGAAGTCCATGGTTGAGATTGAAAACCACGTGAGAGAAGTTCTGAAGACCCCTGATGAGGTCTATAGAGATCGAGTCAGAGTAGACGTTGAGTACTACTTGAAGAAAAACAGACAGGTATTATCTATGCGTGGTGGTTGTAGCCGACGAAGCTATAACGGCATACTTTATAAGCCAGGAGAAGTACTATAAGTATCGAGTAAAGAGATGGCTTGTAAAGAGTGATTATTTATGAGTGTGACTTCTCTACTCGACCTCGACTTGAAGGTGCTTCTAGATCGTCTCGAATCAAGGGCTGGTTTGAAGTTGCCTAGAAGAGTAATAGAGGTGTACCTGGATGAAAAACACGACCTGCTATTTATCAGGTTCAAAGAGCCCCGGGGAGTAGAGGTTGGAGAACCACTAGCGACAAATACTATTGTAACGCTCTTCACAGATGAAGAATCAAGTGAAGTAACAGCTATAGAAATCGTGGGTCTAAGCGGGCTACTCAAAGAACTAAGATTTGAATCCTAGATGGCGAAGAATAGTCCTCTAGCAACACTATTGTTTTTCCTCTACAAGTCTAAGATATTGTAATTTAACGCAGAGTTCTAGAAGAATTTTTGAACGCACATCACGGTTACACACTCTACCGATAAATAAACCTTTTTACAACTGAAAGCCCCGTCTTTCAAGGCGGGGATGGAGGGGAAGGCTTATAAACTCCCTTATTTTAATTGTTCTTGGTGATGAGTTTATTGGTGGTCGTGGTTGCCCCTAAGCCCATGTGGGATGCGGGGAGTGCAACCACTAGGCAAATACATTATATGGGGGGTTCTCTGACCACCCCGACTGCCCCGCAGAGGACAGATGTAGACCCGAATAGATGCGGGGAACCAGTGAGCCGCCCAAAGGGAACCCTCGCCCTTTAGGGCGGGGAGGAGGTCAGTCATTGTAGTTGATAGAGTAAATGAAGATGTGAAGCGCATTGTAGCTGAGTCTGCGTTTGAAGCTAGTGTTGAATTTCGAGAACCAATAGAGTATATTGTTATGGAGCTTGGAGAGTACAAGGCGAGAGGGATTGACAACCCATTTATATATGAAGTTGAACACTACGGTAAAGTACTCTACTACAACCCAGAGCCCGAGAAAGAAATGATAAAGAAATGATCAATAGGCATGGAGTAGAGGTTTTGGCACGAGTTTTGGTTGTATTATGATGAGTACGCTACGTTTTGGAGGTTGAAGAAGCTCGGAGCTTAGGCATCATTGCTTGCGTATCCAGTAAGTGTAGGCCCTGCTCTTAGATCGCTGAGGAGGAGGCCAGCGCAACTACTAGGAGCTTTTTATGCACTGATTAGTAGATGCTAAGCGTGCTTCACGCAGGTTCTCAACAAGGGTTGAAGTTGATGAAGTATCGTTATAATACTTTTTGTTCATTGTTGTTTACGAGGACTTCACTGTTTCTGCAAGATCCTCCTAGCTAAGTTGACCATGGCCTCTATATACTCATATCTCTCTTTGACATCTTCACTACTTAACTTCGCCTCGTGGAAGCCATCCACGTGTAGCTTGAACGCAGTATCCCACCAGGGAATGAACTCTTTAACACCAAGGGCTTTAGCTATACCCTGGGCAGCTTTCTCAAGGAGCTTCGACCACCAACCACCGGATTCGGTAGCCTTCCTAGCCTCCGGTAGGTTGAGGGCTAGTGCAAGAGTTTTAACAACTTCTTCAGCAGCTTTATACAGTTTCTCAGATGCTTGAACAGGGTCTTTATCAATAAGCTCTCTACCCTCAACCAGGAACTTCTCAGCGATCTCAACATGCTTCCAAACCTCTCCAGGCAACTCAATATCAGTATCAGAATACATGCTTAACACCCTCTAAATCTCGAGAGGTATTCAAAGCTAAAAAGCTTATTATTAGAAGCTATAGCTAAAGCCCTTCTTCTAAGTCTGTGGAGAACAGTGTTGTTAAGCATGGTGTAAACTCTATAAGTGTTGTATTGAATATAGTAGATTTAGAAGAGGCAAGAATTCTTAGATAATGTGGGTTTATGGGGTGAGCTAAAAGTGGGGCATGTCTGGGTTGATGCTGTTGTTAGAAATCCGTTTACAGGTAGAAGTGTATCAATTAGAGCTCTTGTGGATACAGGGGCTACAGACACTGTAATCCCTAGGAGTATTGTTGAAGAGCTTCAACTACCAGTGACGGGTAAAAGCGCTGTATTAACAGCTAAAGGCCCTGTAGAACTTGACGAGTGTATAGGGATTATTGAAATTATGGGTAAGAGAAGAGCTGTACCTATGCTGATATCAAGTGAAGTTAACTTTGCACTTATAGGTGTTACAACGCTTGAATGGCTTCGTCTAGAAGTAGATCCTACCACAGGTAAGCTTAAAGAAAGTGTAGCATATCTACTCTAAAGCGATGCCTCGATCTTGATCCTTATCCTTAGAGTACTTTCGCAACTAGACGCCTTTTGACAAGTAGTTTGAAACCTGGCGTTTGCATGGAAATAAAGCTCTTAACTATAGAGGATCGATTATCCCGTTATTGTACTTAAAATACAGGTTTAGCTATAAGATGCGAGGTGATCGTGTTTGGGCCGCGTCTACGTTGATCCTGTTTTCTATAATCCCATAGATTACATGGAATTCGATCTTGGGAAGCGTAGACTAGAAGATGTTAAGGGGGATTATTCTTAGAGCACTAGTAGATACGGGTGCCACTTTCCCCTCTCTACCTGGGGATCTTGTAGATAAACTCAACTCACCTATTTGTGGCGGGGGTTGATACTGAGAGGGCTATGGGTAGGAAGAAAGTGAAGCTTGCTTTAGTGATTATTCGAATAGAAGATCGAGAGCTCGCATGCTTTATCAACGCTGTGCTCTCATGGGTTCAGGGTATGTAGACTACTTGTACTTTGATTTTCTCAGCTATATCTGCTTGCCTCTTGTCGCTTGTTGCTAGTGGTATACTACGTGTAATTGCCTGTGCTATATATAGTGCATCGTATACTGATATATTGTTTTGAGTAGCTATTTCAAACGCTTTATCTAGGTACTTTAACTCGCTCTCCAGCGATACTAGCTCTTCATCAATGATCTTTCTAAGTAATTGAAATCTCTTAACTGCTACATCAAGCGAACAAGCCTTGTATATGGAGTAGTACTTCCATATGGCGTTAGCTACTTCTTTAACCACGTGGTCTACTGAGATAGTCTCCTTAGACAATACTTCGTAAACCTTCTCCCAATTCTCCTCCCTTAAAACAAACTTAGCGAGGGTAGATGCGTCAATAACTATCACGATCCTCCCTCACAAGCCTAGCTGCAATACTACTTGGCGTCTCTGGAAGCCCCTTGAGGATCTCGACAACTTCTCTAAGTGCCTTCTGCCTCTTATACACCTTAACCCTCTCCTCTATAAACGCCACTATCTCTTTCCTCCAATCAACCACGTCTCTAAGCTTATCCATTTCCTCCTTAAGCCTCCTAGGTATACGAAAACTGTAAACAGTACTCATAGTCAACCCCATAATATATGTAAAATAAACCACTAATAAGCTGTTAATAGTGTAGCGGTTTAAGCCAGTAGCAAAGGTATAGTTAGGAGCACACCGAACCGTGTGAATGAATACACGCTCTTATATATAGGCTTGACTCATGAAACCAAGCACGAGAATACGATATTAGTAGGGTATTCTTAACGCTTGACATAGGTGTCATTAAAAACTGGAAAGAACAAGGAGAAGCTAGCTATAACGGTTAGCTATAACTATGTAGGTATCGAGGCATACGCAAGTATTATAACCGGAAACCCCGCCATTCATGGCGGGCTCTGAAATTAGCGAATATGAAAGGCGATGAACCACCATCTACTGAGAAACGGTAGAAACGAAATCCTACATAGCTTTGGGTACTACGAGAGAAAAATATTGATACAACGGGCCTCAATGGATTAAGCATCAATAGCAATACTTATAATTAAATGTTTCCCAGGTTCTGTGAGTGCTGGTTTTTAGGATGTTTCAACGAGTTTAAATATGTCTTCAAGCCTTAGCGTTGTGATTCCATATCTTGGGGCCACTTGTATTATATCGCTATCTTCCGTAGCCAACGCGACACTAATTGACTGCGCTAGTGCTATGTATGTAGCATCGTAAACTGTTACGTTGTTGTCCATAGCTATAGTCACAGCCTTCTCTATATCTATATCGCTGAACTCGTAGACCTTGAGCCTTGTAGCGAGGTTTTTAGCTAGTTTGCACAACTCTATTGCGTCACGGGGATTTAAAATCTTGTGTTTAACACTTAGCTTCCAGAACGCGTTACAAGCCTCATAGATTGTTAGATCTAGTATAGCGAAGCTGTAGCGTCTTGCAGCTTTTACAAGTTTTCCACCGGCTTTAGCTAGAAGTGGTGCGTAGACGCTTGCATCGAGAATTAGCATATCTTTACCTCTCCTTACGGTCCTCGTCAATTATTCTTGCAAGCGTGTAGACATCTATTTTCCTACCGATTCTATCAGCAATTTCATCGAGAAGCCTTGCAAGCTCTTCGTCTCCAAGCTCCCGCAATTCGTGAACTATGTACCTAGCGGGCTCGTAGCTATACGTGTAGTCAGAGCTTGCTGTAGCGGCACCTACTCCAGCCGTATAGCTATAGACACCTATACCAAGCGGCGTCTCCTTTTCCATATGTAGAGGCTGCGTAGACGTGGTTAGATCCTTAAATAAAACTACGCCACGAGAAGCTTCAGCCACTTTGCACACCCCTAGGACTCCACATTATCTTATTTATCCATGAAACGAAGTATAGAGGTTCATTGTGTATAGACCTATACAGTGTGTTTCTCGCAGCCATAACAGCTTCTGCAACTACCCTAACCACAAATTCCCCTTTTGAGCTCTCAACAACTTCCAATGCTTCTGCGGGCTGCTGCTCAACAATACCCAGCATCTCCCAGCCATCTCTTGGAGGCTCTGGAGGAGCCAGAGGCTTATCTACAACAAGCTTCTTAACCTCTTCAGGGACGCTTCCAACAGCTACTCCACCAACAACCTTAACATCGAAATTCACACCACCAAGTGGCGAGAACCCAGACTCCCTAACATCGACAATAAGTATCTTAAGCTTCAGCACAGCACCATCAGAAAGCCTTATTTTCCCAACACCAACAGGACTTGAAGCAACACTCAAAACGCATCACCTACTATAGAGAGTCCCGCTCACGTTTCTAATAAACATATCTCATAAAAACCATTATATAAGCTCTGAACAAGAAAAGCGTGAACAATGACTTTTAGAATACCTCCGGGTACACGGCGTGTTGCAATTGCAGTTTCATTGTGGAGTGGTTTTATGGAGTTTGCTGAGAGGAAAGTTAAGTAGGGAATTCACGGAGCTCTTGGCTAAGAGAGGTTTGGGTTTAATGATCTTGGCTGAGTCGACTATGGTGGTGTGATAGATATTATCTCCACTCCTAGCTTCTCCGCCAACTCCTCGACGCCTTTATCCATGAAGCCCCCTATTATTGCTAGCCTTGGCTTTAAACCTGTTACTCTCTCATATAGTTTCCCTACTTTGCTCAGCTCGTATACATCTCCTCGACTAACCCTAGACTTAACCTCTAGTAATATATGCTCCCTATCTCTAACAACAACATCTACCTCGATTACTGAGGGGGCTCCATGAACAAAGCCCTCAACATCGTTATAAATCCACTTCTCAACCTTGGCGACGCCGAAGACCTCTTCAACAACATATCTTATAGCTCTCTAAAGCTCTCTTCACTCAAAACGCCAAATCTATGAGCAATCACAGTGACTAGTCTACTAAGCCCCTCCAATCTCTTCGAGTGCTCCTGCAGAGCCTTTGTAAGCTCTTGCAAGGTTTTTGCATAGTTTTGAAGTATTGCGGAGTGCTCCTCTAACCTCTTCTCAACCCTATCAATCCTACCGAGCATCTCCTCAAAGCCAGTCTTCATAAACTCTGCTAGTGTCTTAATAGCTTCAGCCATCTCCTTTAGATCTTCAGACCTAGCTCTCCTAACAGCCCTCTCAACAACCTCCTCAAGCCTACCCCAATCAATAGAAACGCTCATAGCTCTTAAAGCACCCTTTTCCATAGCTCTATAATAATAGTCTTTAAAAAGTATTTTTCAACTTTGGGTTCCCCCGAGGGAGAGTAGTACTTAAAAATATTCATAGTTAACCACAGGTATTTGCATAGGGAAACCCACTAGAAGTAGAGGTAGATGAGGTACTTCAAGCATACGGAGAGATGAAAAGAAGTAGCTCGTAGAATCCTCGAAGAGAGCGAGGTCTCTCAATAAACTTTAACCAGTAGACCCTTATAGATTTTCAGTAGTAGATTGAGTGTTGACCTGACCTCCTCCCCGCCCTTAAGGGGCGAGGGTTCCCTTTGGGCGGCTCACTGGTTCCCCGCATCTATTCGGGTCTACATCTGTCCTCTGCGGGGCAGTCGGGGTGGTCAGAGAACCCCCCATATAATGTATTTGCCTAGTGGTTGCACTCCCCGCATCCCACGTGGGCTTAGGGGCAACCACGGCCACCAATTAACTCATCACCAGGAATAATTGAGCGAGAGAACTTATAAACTTTTCTATACCATCCCCGCCTTGAAAGGCGAGGCTTTCAGTTGTAATCTTCTCCTATCCCTAGACTAGTGTTATCTTACCATAGAGTTAAAGGAGCCTATATAATTACAATGATCTACTTTGATGCCATAGTAGTTTTAGACAGAGTTGGAGTGCTCGTAGAGTTCCTCGACACTCTCAGGAGGAGGATTATGGAGGCAGGGCTTAAGGGAGCTAGAGATGGATGGGCATACTACTGGGTATTGACGAAGCCCATGGAGAAGGTGAGAGTCATTTGAGCATTGACCCATTGGCTTAGCTAAATACCGCTTTAAACTAGCCTGTGACCGATCTATAATTAGTAGTGATTAATTGTGGATTGCTGTGAGTAGCTGGCTTGGATTTATTAACCTCTCCACGTGTACTTTGTTGTGGATGATGAGTCTTGGGACATAAGTTAATGTCTCCAACGCGTATGAGGGGCTTTTGGGTTAAGTGGAGCCCTGATAGCCCGGGCAGTGATGCAGTGAAAACCCGAACGGAGCCCGGGAACCCCGAGGCAAAGAAGTATTTAGAAATATTCACAGGTAACTACAAATGATTGCCTCGGGGAAACCCTCCACTCACCTAGCGAGAGCTGAGAGACTACTAGGTATTGGCGACTCAGCGTCAATAATACACTTCGTTCAATTAGCAATTGAGAACTTCGCGAAAGCCATAATAGCCCTCTACGAGGTCCTCATGTGTAGTCACGACTCCTCAAGCCAGTTATTAAGTTTAATAGTGGAATACTGCAGAGTCTCGTGGAGCTAGTGGGTAAACTAGCGCTTATAGCTAGAGAGATATCCCTCCACTAGATCATAAACTCATGTCAACGCTAATAACGTAGTCGAGTATAGGTTCTTCTAGAATTCTACTTCTCACCTCCTCTATAATACTCCTAGACAGAGATCTAGAAAAACAATGTTGTTAAGTATGTGAGAAACGCGTTTGATTAACCATAAGGTCTAAGAATTGATCTTGAGCATCTTAGTGTAGAAAATCCTTTAACTATACGTAAAGCCAACATGCAACGAAGTGTTCTTTTCCAGTAGTCACTAAGGGGGGTTCTTCTCTCTTACACTTCTCTGTAGCATATGGACATCGGGGGTGAAATCTACAGCCTGGTGGAGGGTTTATAGCGCTTGGTGGCTCTCCAATAGGCTTTAATGTGCTCTCTAGGCTCTTTTCCTCAAGTAGTAATGCAGATGATATTAATAACTTAGTATATGGGTGTAATGGCTCTGATAAAACAGTGTCTGCAGAGCTCTTCTCTACGATTTTTCCGAGGTACATAACCCCAATAGTATCAGCCATGTATCTAGCAACTGAGATATCATGTGTTACGAGTACGTAGGATAAATTCAACTTCTCTTTTAAGTCGAGAAGTAGGTTTAATATTTGAGCTTGTGTTGAAACATCTAGAGCCGAGGTGGGTTCATCTAGTAGTAGTAAATCTGGTTTTATACTAATAGCTCTAGCTATGGCAACTCTCTGGGCTTGTCCACCGCTAAGACTCTGTGGGCTTTGATCTAGGATGCTCTCAGGTAGCCCAACAAGCTTGGTAAGCTCATGCACTCTACTTAAAACCTCTTCACGCGGTATTTTCAAATGCAGTCTCAATGGTTCAGCTATAATGTCAAATACTCTCATTCTTGGGTTTAATGAGCCCTGCGGGTTTTGAAATACTGCTTGAACTCTACGCCTATACCACTTAAGATCACTCTCTCCCCTATTAGTTATGTCGACATTATCAAATACTATTCTACCAGAGTACACATCGACGAGTCTCAAAATAGCTCTCAACACAGTGGATTTGCCACAGCCAGATTCACCTACAAGAGCATGTATTTGCCCTCTCTCAACTGTAAAACTGACGCCATCAACGGCTTTCACATAACCAACTATTTTTCCAAAAAATCCGCGCCTTATTGCAAAATAGACTTTTAAATCCCGGACTTCAAGTAGACTACTCAGATGGCATCACCTCGAGTAGAGATTACAATAGACCCTGCGATCACCTATTCTCACATAGTTTACACTCTCAGAGCATTCTCCACGTGCACTTGGACATCTATCTGCAAAAGGACAGCCTGACACCTCTAAGCGTGGATCTAGTGGTTCGCCCTGTATGTGGACTATTCTAGACACTCTATGAGAACTCCTAGGTATTGCTGCTAGTAAGCTCCTAG
This sequence comes from Desulfurococcaceae archaeon, assembly GCA_028275705.1. Classification (GTDB taxonomy): domain Archaea; phylum Thermoproteota; class Thermoprotei_A; order Sulfolobales; family Desulfurococcaceae; genus UBA285. The sequence continues at coordinate 9,197 of JAPWUD010000024.1, forward strand.
TATATGGGTGTAGTGGCTCCTTAATAATATCTAGAGTACCTCCATCTTCAACAATTACACCAGCATACATAATTGCCGTTTTCTCACAAACCCTTAACGCAACACCTAAATTGTGTGTTATTAATACTAGACTCATACCCTCAGACTTCACGAGTTCCTTCAGTAGGCTTAGAATTTGAGCTTGAATAGTGGCGTCGAGCATCGATGTTGGTTCATCAGCTACTATTATTTTAGGCTTAGTGAGTATTGCTGCACCAATAGCTGCCCTCTGCAACATACCTCCTGAGAGTTCATGTGGATAAGACTTTAACACTCTATCAACATCGGGCATGCGAACTTTCTTTAATACATCAATTACTATGTTACTAGCATCTCTCCTTGATACTCTAAGCTTACTAATAGCTATGTCTTCTAGGTGTTCTCCTATAGTGTGTAGCGGGCTAAAAGTTGCTAAGGGGTCTTGAAATATCATTGTTATCTCTCTCCCCTTAATTTTATTAATAATGTCTCTGCGGGCTCTCAACAAGTCTATATCGCTATAGACTATACTACCACTCTTTACAACAGCGTTGGGTGGTAATGCTAGTGAGAGAGCTACTCCAAGTGTTGATTTACCACTACCACTCTCACCTACAATACAAAGTGATTCGGCACTGCAGAGTTCTAAATCTACTCTTCTAACAGCGTGTATTATGCCGCTAAGTGTGTAGTAATCTATACTTAGACCCCGGATAGATAATAGAGGTTTACCTGCACTCATACAAGTACTACCTCTTAGCAACAATGCTTCTCAATCTAGGATTCATATATTCTTTCACTGCGTCGCCAAGTAAGTTAAAACCTACAACGGTCACTAAGAGCACGAGTCCTGGGAAGAAAGTTATCCAATACGCTTTACTAACGTAAACCCAGCCCTCACTTATCAATCTACCCCACTCAGGTATTGGTGGTGGTACTCCAACACCTAGAAAACTAAGTGCGGATGCTTCTAGTATAGCAGAGCCCATATCTAGCATTGATTGAGTTACTACTGGGATAAGGGAATTGGGCAAAATATACTTAGCCATAATTGTAAACTTACTTAGCCCTACAACCTTAGCGGCCTCTACGTATTGTGCTGATTTAACAGAGTTTACACTAACATACATTAATCTAGCGTACCAAGGCCACCAGGAAATAGCTAAAGCCATAATTGTAGTCAAAACACCGCGTCCAAGGACACTTGCAAATGCTACTGCTAATAAGAGTGGTGGATATGCCAGGAACATATCAGTAAGCCTCATTAAAATAGTACCGATGAAGCCGGCTAAATAGCCTGCTACTAATCCAACAATAACACCTATTATTAATGAGAGACCAACAACGCACACTGCTATTATGAGTGAGTATCTCGAACCTAGAATAACTCTATTCAACATATCTCTTCCATACGCATCTGTCCCAAATGGGTATTCTAGTGAAGGGGGTTGAAACGCTTTATTTAAGTCATATGTAACTCCCCAAGCATCTTCCGGCTTAGTGAGTATGTATGGTGCTATACTCCCTATAATGGTAAAAGCTATTACTATAATGAATCCAGCGGTGTAGAGCGGTCTCTTAACTAGGAATTTAAAGAAGTCACGTGGAATAAGACCCACTAGAATTTCACCCTAGGATCTATCCATGCATGTATAATGTCGACTACGAGGTTAACTAGGGAATATATAATGGCAACAAATACTATCCCCCCAAGTATGGCTGGGTAGTCATAACTTAGTAGAGCCATCCCCACGTAGTAACCTATACCGGGGTATACAAAAATGAGCTCCACCATTAAAGCCCCTGTAATAGTGTAGCCAAAGCTTAATCCCAGAGAAGCAATTACAGGTGCGATAACGTTCTTCAAGACATACTTATAAAGCATTTTACTTCTAGGTAAACCCCATACTTCAAGTGCCCTAACATAAATTTCCTGCAGAGATTCTACAGCCATAGATCTAGTCATTCTAATTGTTAATCCCAGTGGATACATCATGAGCGTTATCACAGGTAATATCATGCGTTTAAGTACATCTAATAGTACTGGAATATTAAGCTGTATTAGTGAGTCTAATATGTAGAAGTTTGTAATAGGTTTAAACCCTGTTTCTATCACCAAGGAGGGGTCTACCCTCATGCCACCCGGCAATACTGGATACCATATGCTAAACACTGTTTGAAGCACTAAGCCTAGCCAAAATACTGGTATTGAAGCTGCAATTATACTGAGCACTGATATAGCTTTATCAACTACTTTACCATAATTAATAGCTGCTATAAGTCCAAGTATAACTCCAATAATAAACGCTAATATAAAAGCAGTAATTGTTAACTCTAGTGTTGCAGGTAAACTAGTAACTATGTCTAAAATAACTGGTTGTCTCGTCCTCCACGAAACACCCCAATTACCCCTAAAGAAGTCCACGAGATAGTAGTAGAGTTGAATGTATATGGGTTCATCTAAGTGTAATTCTTTCCTAGCTCTCTCTATTTGTTCAGCTCTAGCATGAGCACCCACCCAGAGTAATTCTGGTCTTGCAGGTATAACTCTTGTAATTATAAAAGAAATTATGAGAACTCCGAAGACTACGAGAAAAAGTAATAGTATTCTCTTAGCGAGATACGTTCTCGTTATGGGCAAATTTCTCCCTACCCTCTTACATCTAGCACTTGTGCAAGTATAGCTGTTGGTATAGCTGGGTTAATGGCCTTATCTAAGTTACCTATTTTACTACGTGCGACTCTAAAGTCGACCATATCCCATAAGCCTACTCCAGGGACATCTCTATAGAGTATCTCCTGCGCTCTCCTATATAGTTCTAGGGCTTTATCAGGGTTTACTCCCTCGAGACTATAGGCTTCCATTATTAAATCATCGAATTCCTTGTTCTCATAGTAACATAAATTAAATGATTTACTTTCACTGTGGAACATGTTATAGAGATATGTTATTGGAGAGAGAACGTCAGGCCACCAGTAGAATATAAAGAGGTCTTGGGCGGCATTAGGATCCTCCCACCCCTTCTGTGCTAAAGCCCACTGCTCCTCCCAGCTTAAAGGCCTAATCTCCACTGTTATGCCCAATTGTGCCAATGAGCTATGAATGAGCTCCGAGGTTCTCTGCTCATAAATATCTCCTGCAGTATATACGAGGACTAAAGTCTTGTTGATCCCGGCGGGGTAACCAGCTTCTGCTAATAGCTGTCTGGCCAGAGTTAAATTGTATTCATATCTGAAGTTTTCAAAGTGACCCCACATACCATATGGTATAACTCCACTAGCTACTCTCGCTAAACCAGCTCTCGCTACTTTCACTATGTCTTCATATGGTATTGCATGAGCAATAGCTTGACGTACTAGTGGATTATCTAGTGGGGGCTTCTTTGTGTTGAAGAGTAATAATAGGTTTTGAAAACTCGGTGTTTTAACTACAATGTAATTAGGGTCTTTTCCAAAGTCCTCCACTGTTTCAGGTGGGACATATTCTGCTATATCTATTTGACCTGCACGTAGCATTCTCTCTTGAGTGACAGCGTCCTTAATTATTTTAACGATAAAAACATCTGGTGCATTAGGACTTGCTAGTGGATAACCCACCTCTTTCCAACCCCACCAATCTGTGAATTTTTCAAGGATAACCTCGCTCTCGGGATCCCACTTCACTAGTCTATAGGGACCACTACCAGCATCGTTTCCTTTATTAAACCACTCTGCTACTTTAGGATCTGTGAGGTTTTGTGCTCCAGCGTGTTCAGCTACTCTAGGACTAAATATGTAGACTGCATAGGGGCTTGCGAGGATCTTATTTAGTGGTGCTGCGTGTTTTAAGTAGAATTTAACAGTATAGTCATCTACGGCTTCAACTCTCTCAACAGGTTCTAATATGTAAGCTGCACCTTGTCCAAGTGTGATTGTCCGTTCAATAGAAGCCTTAACGGCATGTGCAGTTACAGGTGTTCCATCGTGAAAGACGGCGTTTTTCCTCAGGTAAAATGTCCAGACAAGCCCATCCGAGCTTACTGTGTAGTTAACTGCTAATCCAGGTGTGAACTCGCCTGTAAGGGGGTTATACCATAAGAGGGTTTCATAAACTAGGGGTAGCCATAATACAGAGTTAGAGAACTCAGTGCTGGGATCAGCTGTAGTCATTTCAGATAATGAGGCATATGTGATTATCTTCTTTACTGGCGGAGGTGGAGGCCTATAAATAAATACCATACTTACAATAGCGATGGCTATTACGAGTACTACTAAGAATAATGCTAGTATACGTTTTGAAATTCCAATCACGGGAACCTACCTTTTGTGGGTAGTATACTACAGTGTCTAGAATTTTATTCAACCTTTATAAGTCTTCTTGACTTAATTGACTATGAGCCTTTAGTCGTGGTGATATAGTTGAGTCTTCGTCTTAAATCCGAGCTTGACGTGAAAAAGCTTGTTCTCGGCGCTACAATCCTGGGTACTGGTGGTGGAGGAGATCCTGAGGAGGGTTTTAAAGTCCTCTATAAGGCTGTTGAGGCGACTAATAGGCCTGTGGAGTTAATTAATGTTGAGGATATTCCTAGTGGAGGATTTATTGTGGTACCTTACTATGTGGGTTCAATAGCGCCTGGTTTAAAGCCTAGAAAAACTATTAAAATAGTGGATCCTATTAGCAGAGCTTTTGAACTTCTCGAGAGGGAGCTCGGTGGTAAAATTGTGGGTGTTGTTGCCTCTGAAATGGGTGGATTTAACACGCCTATAGCTCTCAGTATTGGTGTCTTAAAGGGGCTTCCAGCAGTGGATGGTGATTTATTAGGTAGAGCTGCACCTGAACTACACCAGTGCACTGTTCATATATTTGGCTACTCAATGGCGCCATCTGTTCTAGTTAGTGAGACTGGGAATGTTATTGTTGTTAAAGAGTATGCTGATATAGATGACTATGAGTCAATAGCTAGGTATTTGTCTATTTTAGCTGGTAGATTTGTAGCAGTAGTTGATACTCCATTAACAAGAGAGAAAGCTGATAAGGCTGTTGTAAAGAACACTATTAGCCTTGCTTATAAGCTAGGTGATGAAGTTTTAAAAGCTATTGAGAGTAAAGAGTCTCCCGCTGAGAGAATCGCTAAGCTCTTAAATGGCTGGGTAGTGTTTGAGGGCTTTGTAGAGAAATATACTTGGAGAGATGAAAAAGGCTTCTTAAAAGGTGAAGTAGTTATTCGCGGTAGGGGTAGGTATGCTGGTAGACTTGTTAAATCATACATTATGAATGAACATATAATGGTGTGGATTGACAATGAGCCTTTAGTGATGCCGCCTGATCTCTTCACACTTATAACACCCAGTGGAATACCAATTACAAATACTGTTCTCAAAGAGGGTATGGAGGTTATAGCTATAGCGGCACCAGCTCCTAAAGTGTGGAGAACACCACGTGGATTAGAGCTCTTTGGCCCACGTCACTTTGGCTTCGACTACGACTATGTTCCCGTAGAAGAGCTTGTAATTAAGCGAGGTGTCGTATAGCGTGAGAATACTTGTTGTAAACCCCGTTGGTCACACTATGTGGGATAGTGTAGACCTCGAGATTTATCGCTCTCACGCTAGTCCTCAAACTGAAGTTATTGTTAAGTCTCTTCCAAGAGGACCACGCACGGTGGAGACTCTAAATGCGTATTTTGAAGCTGAGAGGGAGACTGTGAATTTTGTTCTTGAAAATTACAAGGGGTTTAATGGTATTATAGTTAACTGCTTTCTCGAACCAGGTATTAATGTTCTCAGAAAGAAGCTCAGAGGCCAAGTAGTTGTAGTTGGGCCGGCGGAGGCTTCTTTGAGCTATGCGAGGATTTATGGAGATATAGCTGTAGTGTCTGTGGGCGCTAGTGTAGAGGGGCTTGAATTAATCAGAGAGAAGATTAGGGCTTTGGGTTTTGAAAAAAGAGTTTTAAGTGTTAGTGGTATACCATTAGGAGTTATAGATATAGATGTTGATAAGAAACGTACTATTGAGTTTTTAGTAGCTGAGTCTAAGAAAGCTTTACTCAGTGGTGCAGATGTTATAGTACTCGGATGCACGGGTCTCGCAGGCTTAGCTAAGATCATTGAGAGGGAATTAGGTGTGCCTGTCATAGATCCAGCGTGGGCTTCAATTAAACTCCTTGAAGCACTACTTTCGAGGTGAGCTATATGGTGGAGTTTTTAGACTTTGAATTAATGAAGGCCTCTATTAAGCTTGTGAGAGACATACTCAAGATCTCTAAAGGCGATGAAGTGGTTATTACAGCAGATACAGCTAGTGATTGGAGAGTAGTAGAGTCCACTGCTAGAGCTGTATCTATTATCGGAGGCAAACCTGTAATTTTTCTTCACGAAACCCCTATTGGTGTTGGTAAAGCAGCAGACCCCTATTTACCGGTTAAAACACTTACAGCTGTATTAACATCGGCAGATGTGTGGATCGAGTATAATAGAAACTGGCTACTCTACTCAACACCCTACTGGGAGGCTGTTACACGTGGGAGAGTTAAGTACATGTGTTTAGTCGGCATGTATAGTGAGGCGATGGTTAGAATGATTGGTAGAGTGAATGTGGAGGTCATGTATAAGTTTCAGAGGAAGCTCGCTGAGATAACAGCACACACTAGGCATATGCACATTACATCACCAGCAGGAATGGATGTTGTTTTCGAAAATGACCCTACAAGACCAGTACTAGTTGAAGGTGAAGTCAATGGACCTGGAGAATACATGTTATTTGGCCAAGTAGACTGGGCTCCGCGAGAAGACAGCATAAATGGCGTTATTGTATTTGATGGTAGTGTCTGGCCTCCCGAGGAACTAGGAGTTCTTAAATCACCCATAAAGCTCCATGTAAGAGACGGTAAAATATATAGAGTAGAAGGAGGATATGAGGCATCTCTATTTGAGAAGTGGCTTAGATCATTTAACGACGAGAAAATGTTCAACATAGCACACATATCCTACGGGTGTAATCCAGGTGCAAAACTAACAGGCAATATACTAGAAGATGAGAGAGTGTGGGGTGTAGTAGAGTGGGGTTTAGGTTCACAGTCACCTACATTTAAGGGTAAACTTGGACCAGCAACAACACACACTGATGGAATTTGTACCAGGCCCACTCTCATAGGTGATGGCGAGGTTATTATTAAAGATGGTGAATACGTTCACCCAGAACTACTAGATTTAGCACTTAAACTTAGACAAACTACATGAAGGTGACTATCACTTGGCGAAAATACTTATTCTAAACCCTGTCTCGACGACTATATGGGATAATCTTGTATATGAACATGTTAAGAAGATTATTGAGCCTGCAACTCAAATTATAGTGAAAAGTATTAGAGAAGCTCCACCAGCTATTGAGTGTGAATATGATAAGACTCTAGCAGAACACCTAGTAGTGAGGGAAGTTATTAATGCTAGTAGAGAGGGATTTGACGCTGTAGTTATAAATTGCTTCGACGACCCAGGGCTCCGATCTTCACGTGAAGTCTCAGATATACTAGTACTAGGCATAGGTGAGACTTCTCTATACTATGCATTGACTCTCGGAGATAACGTGGCAATAATATCTACAGGTAAATATTCCCTGGTAGCTTACCGTAGGAGAGCGAGAGAACTAGGTATTGAAGAACGCGTAGTTTACACCTCAGGCATAGAAATACCAGTATTAGAGTTGAAAAAGAACGAGAAACTCGTAAAAGAAATGCTCATAGGTGAAATTAAAAAAGCAATTGAAAACTATGGAGTAGAAGTAGTAGTGCTTGGTTGCGGTGGCTTTATAGGGCTCTCAGAGGAATTGTCGAAGGAGTGTGGAGTCCCTGTGATAGATCCAACACTAGTAACAGTAAAAATAGCTGAGAGCACAGTGAGATTAGGATATACTCACAGTAAAAAATTCCTTTTAAATAGGCTGTTGCAGAACTGATGATAAGTTTAAGTATCTGTGAATACTTGTAAATACTTGGCTCTCAGAATAATGTTTAAATACCCCATTTCATTGTAGTTTTCTTGGATGATCCGCTCTGCGGTGACGTAGAGACTCAGATGGGAGCTCCATGGCGTTGGGCTCGACGGGGGCCCATGGGGCGTGGGCGAGGCTGGTGAACCCACGCCGAGGCCCAACCCCTCTAACGGATTACAGGTATCCACAAGTACCACCAAATACCGTTAGAGGGGAAACGCTTAAGACGCCTTATTTTTAACTTTTAAACTACAGGTTTAACATCAAGTAAGCCATTACTTTTGCATCGCTCACAATGCTGTCTATTCTTGCGTATTCGTTAGGCATATGTGCTGTATCATCTATTGTAGACCACACGGCAGCTGGGATACCTAGTCTCCTAAAGAAAGCGGCTACGGTGCCTCCACCTATACCGCCAATTCTTGGTTCAATACTTCTTAGTTCTCTTAGGGCTTTAACTAATCCTTGTACTATAGGTGAGTCTAGTGGTGTGGGAGGTGCCGCGTCTGATCGCTCGATAATCTCTAGATTTAGTGCTGGGTATTTAATGTCGCCAATTATTTTCTCATACTTACTTGAAACTTGTTCAAAGATCAATTTAAAGTCTTCTAGAAGAGCATCTACGCTATACTCTGGTAGTATTCTACAATCATATACTACTTCGTGCTCACCTGGAATTATATTTGGAGATCCAGAGGGGTTTTTGACCATTGTGGGTTCGCAGGTAGTTATTGGTGGATCAAATAGTTCGTTTTTAACATTATACTTCTCTCTGAGAAGTTTTTCAAGAG
>JAPWUD010000006.1 GCA_028275705.1 Desulfurococcaceae archaeon
TGAGCTAGGAACATGTATGGTATTAGCATGTCACCCATGTGTCTATCAAAAGCCATACCAGTCTCGTAGTCTTCGAGTAGGGATAAGGCTGCCTCCTCGCCAACTCTCTCCGCTGGTTTACCCTTCTCTCCGAGTGCGTCTCCTCCAAGCCTCACGTTTTTATCTGTCTCAACGTAGACTAAAACCCCGCTACCGGGGCCTAGGTGGGGGTCTTTGTCTGGTGGATATGTTTCAACAACTACTCTGGGCTCTACGTTTATATACTTCTTGATTAAGCCTAGTGCTGACTCGGCTTGGCGTCTAGCCACGTGGTGGGGTAGCTTAACGCAGTGGCTTATAATGTATAGTCCCACGGGCTTACCCCTTGAAACTATGTCTACGGGGTTTAATGGCGCTTTAACGGGTTTTACGAGTAGCTCAACTACACCTCCACCCCTCGGGTAGTGTCCCCTCCTCTCCAACTTAATCTCTAGTTCAACCCCGAAGTGTTTTAAATTATGTGAAAACACGTGGATCATGTAGTCTATTGGAGGGCTTAGAGGCACATTTGTACCACCTTTAATCACCACTCTCGAGGTGCAATCGCTATAGAGTAGTACTGGTAGTATTGCTTGAATCACTAGTGATACACTACCAGCTGTTCCAACATCGAAGTAGAAGTCTCCGCAAAGCCTCTCCCTAGGCTTAAATACTAGTCTAGAACTACCGACAAAGGCGCCTTCAACATCTGCTTTTGTCAAGTCAGCTAGGGCTTTTACAGCTGTTAAATGCTGTGGTCTTAGACCTGGATTACTCCTCTTAGCCCTTATATTGTAGATCTCTATGGGTTTTAAAAGTAGTGCGGATAGTGCTATAGAGTACCTTAGTATCTGCCCCCCACCCTCCCCCATGCTTCCATCAATGCGCAGTATGCTCATCTAGACACAGCCTCCTAACTCTCTCAACCCCCTTGATCTCGTCAATGTACTCAGCAACCTCCAATGGGACGAGTTCTCTCCACTCATCACTACCGTGGATCATTAAGTCCCTTATCCTAGTCCCATAGTACTTACTCGGCTCAACCAACCTAATCCTCTTAACAGGGTAACCAAGCCACTCAAACAAGTAGAGTGTTTGTGGATTTCCAGAGGCTACAGCATCCACTCTTGGAGCCATTGAGAGTGTGTAAGCAGTCCAAGTCAAAGGCATGTTTATGTCGGGAACAGTGATCATCCAAACCCTCCCAGTGAGGTTATTCCTCTTCACTACATTATACACCATCTCCCAGCGTTCACCAGCTGTAAAGGGGTTTCTACAAGTATAGCCCTCCTGTGCACTACCAATAGCAACCACTACCTCGTCGTACTCCTCTAGTAGCTGTGTTAGTGCAGCGTAGTGTCCCTTGTGGAATGGCTGGAATCTACCTGGGAATAATACACGCTTCAATTAAATCAACCAAGTATATGCTATACGCTACTGGGCTGTTAAGTGTATAGAGTCTAGGTTTGATGGTGTAAGGATTCTCTCAGCATAAGACCTTATCTCCTTTGATTTCTTCAATAGTGTTGCAAGAGCCTCAATAGCGCTTGGTTCACCGTGGTTTAGTATTATTGTCTTAGGCTTTGGATTAATATCTCTAGCATAGGCCACCAACTCCCTTTGGTCGCTGTGTCCACTAAACCCCTCAATACTCTCAACCTCTAAGGCAACCTTAATTACTTCAACTTTGTTTTCAACCACTATGGGGACTTCCTTCATGCCATCCTTTACCATTCTCCCAAGAGTCCCCTCAGCCTGGTATCCTACAAATACAACTGCGTTTCTAGGATCTTCAGCTAGGAGCTTAAAGTACTCTACTGCCGGTCCTCCATTAAGCATTCCATTAGTAGCGATAATTACGGAGGGCCTATCCTCCACTATATCGGGCCTTGCAACAGGGCCTTCGAGGACTCTAACGTGGTCTGTAATGAATGGGTTTTCACCATTATATATATCATCTCTAACCTTCTTACTCAAGTACTCTGGGTATTGGAGGTGTATAGCTGTTACCTCGTTGACTAAACCCTCTACATAGATGTTTATCTCCGGTATTTGCTTCTCCTTCATGGCTTGGTTTAGTACGAGTAGTATCTCCTGCCCCCTACCAGCCGCGAATACGGGGATTAATGTAACTCCCTTACGCTCTGAAACCTTCTTCACGATATCTATTAACCTTGCTTCAGCCTGTGGTCTCGGCTCCTGTAGGCTTGCTCCATAAGTACTCTCCATTATCAACGCCTCTACCCTCGGGAACTCCGTGTTTGCTCTACTCAATAGCCTTGAGTCAGCGTACTTGAAGTCACCTGTGTAGACAACATTGTATAATCCCATTCCAATGTGTAAGTGGACTATCCCGGAGCCCAGTAGGTGTCCTGCATTATACATTGTTAGCTTTACATCTGGCGCTACATCTGTTACTTCATCATAGTCAACTGTTATAGTGTGTGTTAGTGTGGTTAGTAAGTCTTTTTCACCATAGGGGAGGTATCTACTCGACCTACGTGAAACCTCTATGAGGTCTTTCAGCATTATAGCCATGAGTTCTCTAGTGGGTTTTGTCACGTATACTGGCCCTCTATAGCCATACTTGTATAAGAGTGGTATTAAGCCAACGTGGTCTAGGTGTGCGTGAGTAGCTATAACTCCATCTAGTTCATCTACTCGGAGAATATCGATTATTGGGTATGCCTTACTGGGGTCGTTGAATGCTCCAACGTTTATTCCAAAGTCTAGTAGTATCCTGCTCTCACGGGTTTCAACGAGTATCGAGGACCTCCCAACCTCTTTGAAGCCTCCTAGAGCTGTTACTCTTACATAGTTGTTCTTGTAAACAACGTCTCTATGTACCCTCTCCCCCAGATACCTCATGAATTCAAGCCTATACTCACTCTGCTTCAATAAGTAGTGTGTAATCTCCTTGAGCGTCTTAGTTTCAAATGGCGTGGTCCGTAGCGGTACAACCCTCCAACCCGTCTCAGCGAGTAGCATGTTTCTAAAGACATTTCCCCTCCCCACTATGTACCCAGGCTTTGCAGCCTTAACTATAACCTCTCCACTCGCTTCATCGAAGTATATTGCATCGGGGTCTACACCTGCCTCCCTCGGAGAGCTCTCTATTATGATCTTCTTGGCTTCATCTGGGCTAAGCCTAGCGTCTGGTGAAACCCTTATAACAATTCTCTTTCTAACTTTCTTCGCGATTGATTGTGCTAGTGCTGGGTACTTTACAAGTGCTTTTCTATTCCTAACATATATTACTATCAACGGCCCCTCAAACTCTATGTTGGATAATTCAAGCTCTTGTGGTATTTGCTCCATTATACTCTTTAACAGCATTAATTTTCCTCTATCTAGTATTAGCCTACCAGATGCCAACTAAAACCCCTTTCTCTGCACTAGGATTGGTGTTCTACACGAATCCATGTATGTATAATACCTAGTCCTTTATAAATCCCTTAGGTTAAAAACTAGCTATGGTTTTCTTCAATTGTATTGTTTTCTCCAATACAACTCCTTGTCTCCCAATAACAAGTACATCTATTCCCTCACCTGTAAATCCATCTCTCATTAAGGCTGCATTCACAGCTTTTACAGCTAAGTCTACTGCCTCCTCAACACTCATATTCCCCTTAAACCCCGTCTCTAAGACTCCGAATGCTACTGGTGAGCCACTACCAGTAGCCATGTACTTCTCCCTCGTGATGGTTCCATAGAGGTCTAGGTAGTAGAGGCTTGGGCCATCTACGTCATCGTATCCTCCAAGTAGGAGTTGTACTATGAAGGGGTATACTCTAAGGTATGTTGATAGTATTAGTGATAGAGTTGAAGCCATGGACTTAATACTCATTGGTTTACCAAAGGATACCTCGTAGTCTCTAGCAATATACTTTATGTTTTCAACTAATACTTGTGCATCAGCTACAAGCCCCGAGATCGTCATAGCTGCTTTATCAGTTATTTTCGCTATCTTCCTAACCGCTTTATGATATACTGCCGAGCCCGCAGTAGCCCTTCTATCAGCTGCTAGTACAACAAAGTCTCCTGTAGTTACACCGACAGTCGTTGTTTTAGATTCTTGATTCACCATGGAGAACACCAATCGTGATAATTCAATACTGTGAGAATTTAACTCATTATGCAACTTAAAAACCTTCTCAGTTCTAGACTGCAAAGTACTAGTCTTTATAATTAGTCTTCGACATTAGAGTATCTATAGTGAGCTCTATGAGTAGCATACACGAGATCACGCTACCCTTAAAGGTAATTGTAGGTAATGGTGCAATTAATAGCATACCAAGCGTACTGAGAGAGCTCAGCGAGGGTAAATCCATAAGAATAGGGATTGTAACGGGTGAGTCGACTTATAGTGTTGGTGGATGGGTTGTTGAGGGCATGGCTAGGGGTTTTGGAGAGGTATTCGTGTATAGAGTGAGGGATTCCACGGTGGATACAGCGAGTAGAATTGCTGAAGATGCTTCAATTAGGCAACTAGACGTAGTTATAGGCGTTGGTGGAGGTAAATCTATTGATGTAGCTAAATACGCTGGCTTCAAGGCTGGTGCAGTGGTTATTAGTGTTCCACTAGCCCCGAGTCATGATGGAATAGCAAGCCCCTTTGCGAGTTTAAAGGGTGGTGACAAACCCTACAGCATGATGACTAGGGTTCCACACGCTGTGATCGCCGACACTGAGGTTATTTCAAAGGCTCCACGTAGACTAATACTCTCCGGTATAGGGGATTTACTGGGTAAATTCGTCTCTGTGAGAGACTGGGAGCTTAGTCATAGATTGAGGGGGGAGTACTATGGAGAGTACGCTGCACAATTAGCACTCCTCAGCGCTAAGCATGTTCTTAAATACCACGATGTAATAGCTAGGAGCTCGCCTGAGGGGGTGAGAATACTTGTAGAAGCACTAGTGAGTAGTGGTGTAGCGATGTGTATAGCTGGCTCTAGTAGGCCTGCTAGTGGTAGCGAGCACTTGTTTGCCCACGCGCTTGAACTACTTGCCCCTGGTAGAGTACTCCACGGTGAGGGCGTTGCCCTAGGCACTATTATAATGCTATATGTGTATGGAGATCCATTGTGGAGGAGGATTAGGGGGGTTATGAAGAAAATTGGTTTACCCACAACCAGCGTGGAGCTTGGATTACCCAGCGAGGTCTTAGTGAAGGCTTTGACTATAGCTCACACAATTAGGCCGGAGAGGTATACAATTCTCGGTGAAAAGGGGCTATCCGAAGAGGCTGCTGTAAAAGTATTGAGGGAGACGGGTGTCGTGTAGTCTCCAGTCCTCCTAGCTACTCTGCCTCTTTATCTCCTCCTGGAACATTAGGGATGTTACTTGTTCCTTGAATAAGTCAAATACATCTGCAGCTAGTGAGAGCTTTGCGTAGCCTAGGTTTTCCCGTGCAATGTATTTACCGGGGATTTTCACGATGAGTTTTTTATCTACTTCACTGTATTCTATGCCTAGCTCATCGCTCGGTATCTTTAAGTGCCTAGATGCTAGGTGTTTCGCCTTATCCTGGAACCCCTCGATTTTCCTAACTACCTTCACCTTGTAGATTAGGGTTTTACCTGCTAGTGGGTGGTTGAAGTCAACTACTACTCTACCCCCACTGATTTGCTTAACTATTCCACGCTGTCCCCCAATCTCGACGACGTCTCCAACTCCAACGCTATATCCTCTACGCTGGAACTCCCTTAGGCTGAAGACTTTTACTTTACCTGGATCCCTCTCTCCATATGCTTTCCCCGGTGGTAGCTCTATCTCCCTCTCCTCGTTTTCACCTAGTTTGGTGATCTCCTCCTCAACGTGTGAGTTAAGCCAGTTTTTACCAAGCACTATTAAGACTGGCCCGTAGACTCTGTTTGATTCAAAAATATTCTCCCTCTTAGCTAGCTCTGCATCAGTTGTATCTATCACGGCATTCGTGTCTTTTACTCTAACCGTGTACTCAACTAGTAAAAAGTCTCCTTTACTAAACACCATGTTTAACCCCCTGTTAACCCATAACTGTTAAAACTCAAGTTTAAATAAGCTTTATAAGTTTATGAGTTTTCAGCTTGTAAACCAACAGTACATGTTTATTCAGTAGTGTGGAAACGTATTTAAAGCCCATATATCCATAACTACCACAGTCTTGGATTACACTTAACACGATTGCATGTGTATCTGGGTGTATTGGCTTGAGTGACACTGCACACAAGATACTCGAGGAGAATGTTGGTAACATAGTGTTGATTAAGACGAGGGAGGGGGTTGCACTCCGCGGGAAGCTAAAGAGCTTCGACCAGCACTTGAACATAGTGCTCGACGATACTGAGGAGATTAGGAGTGATGGAACAGTGAGGAAACTAGGATTGGTTGTTATTAGAGGAGACAATGTAATACTAATATCTCCAATAACCGAGTAGTAGAGGTGTGTGTATTGGTTAAAGGAACAACGAGTATGGGTAAGCACGGTAGGAGCAAAACACACATTAGATGCAGGAGGTGCGGTAGGCATAGCTTTAACGTTGCCAAGGGCTATTGCGCTGCATGTGGATTTGGACGTAGTAAGAGAATTAGGAGGTATAGTTGGCAAAACAAGAAAGTGAATAGAGTGAGGGTTGTCTAGTCCTCTATGCTCGTAGAGATAGTAGGTATTATAGTGTCCAAACAAGATTTATTCTCGTAGTCATGGTGTTACACTTATGGCAAAGTACTTGATTAGAGCGAGAGTAGTAGTGGATGGAGTAGTGGAGAAACACGATATTATAGGGGCATTATTCGGTCAGACGGAGGGGCTTCTTGGAAGTGAATTTGACTTGAGGATTCTACAAGATAAGGGTAGAGTTGGGAGAATAATTGTAAATACTAAGACTCAGGGCAGTAAAACAACCGGGGAGATCCTCATACCAAGCAATCTAGATAGAATTGAGACAGCTCTACTCGCAGCAATGATTGAGACTGTTGATAGAGTAGGGCCCTACGATGCAGAGGTTAAAGTTCAGGATATACAAGACCTCAGACTTGAGAAAATAAAAATGATTGTTGAGAGAACAGTTGAGATCCTGAGAGTGTGGGGTAAGGAGAAAACACCCGATCTAAAGGAGGTAATTAAGAGTATTCAGGAATACTTAAAAGCCCCAGAGCCCGTGTCCTATGGCCCGGAGGGGCTTCCAGCAGGTCCTGATGTCGAGAAAAACGATGTAGTAATAGTGGTTGAGGGTAGGGCAGACGTCATTAACTTACTGAGGTATGGATATACAAACGTCATAGCACTCGGTGGAGCACGTAGAGTACCCGAGACTATTAAAAACCTCGCCTCGAGGAAGAAGATCATTCTACTCGTGGATGGGGATCATGGAGGGGACTTAATAATAAAGGAGGTCTTGAGGACTATCAAAGTAGACTACGTTGCGAGAGCACCCCCTGATAGAGAGGTAGAGGATTTAGCTGGTAAAGAACTTGAGGAGGCTTTAAACAATGCTAAACCAGTCTTCGAGTACCTAGAGGAGGCATTGAAGACTGGTGAGAAGGATGTACAGGAGTTAATACAAGTGCAGAAGAAGCTACACAAAATACCTGAGGAGGTGAGAGAGGCGGAGACTATTCAAATACCGAGTAGTGTACTCACTACAGCTAAGGGCCTCCAGGGAACATTAGAGTCCATACTATACTCTCAGGACTGGAGTGAGGTGAAGAAAATCCCTGTTAGAGACTTAGTAAATGAGCTTGAATCAATCGAGCCCGGTAGAGTGTACGCTGTTTTAATGGATGGTATAGTAACACAGAGGCTTATAGATACTGCTCTAGGTAAAAACGTAAAGCTATTGATTGCTGCCCGTATTGGGAAGATTCAGGTTAAGCCCCCGGAGTTAACTATTTTAACCTACAATGAGCTGTTTACCTAGGTATTTATTTTTTAGCAACGTAGTCGAATAAACCCTTTCTACCCGTTGACGCTCTCTTCAACTGTGCTTCTGTAACCCCGAAATACTCGAGTATTCTGAGTGCAGCTGGGATTATCTGGTGGTCTATGTAGTAGTTGTAGTCTATTGCCTTGAGGTCTTTTACAAATGTGTATGGGTAGGCTCTATCGGATACAGACCCCGATCCCTTTAATACAACATAGCCTACTTTATCACCTACCTCTACTTTAAACCCCTGTTTCATCATTTTCCTCGCCGCACTAACGTGTGGTGTTGTCGCTTCATACTCTTCAATTGGCTTAGTGAGGGTTTTCCATATTATTAGCTTCTCAAGTGGGATTTTACCCTGTGTTAGACTTGAAACTATTGATCTAACGTATTCAATAGCCTTCTCAACACTCCTCTCCTTGAGGAGTATCTCTACAATGTTCTCCTGTACTTCACGCGCTATTTCAGCCCAGTCGCCTCTAACTGCTTCGAATCCAACAATATCTATTCTACCATCTTCGAGGAGACCCGCATACCTCTTCTTAGCCTCCGTGAAGAACACTCTCTTGTAGACCTTGTCTATTTTAATTTCAAAACCAAGCTCCTCTTCAACAAGCTCTGTAAACACTTTTACTTTATCAGGGATGTATGTGACGAACAAGGAGTCTGTGTCTCCATATATAGCCTTTAAGCCAAGTCCAGAGGCTAGCTCTACAGCTCTCTTAATCAACTGCCTACCCCACGCAGTAACTGCTTCAGCACATGCTTTGCAATACCATCGTGCACCAGCCCAACCCATGTATCCATATGTAGCGTTAGCTAGGATCTTCACTGCTCTCTGCCTCTCATCTAGTATTCTATACTCGTAGCTAGTGGGTGGATACTTCTTCAACTCCTCTCTAAGCGCCTTCCTTAATTGTAGTAGTTTTGCTAAAACACTCTTGAAGAATCCCGGTGGCTCTGCCTTGAAGCAGTGTCCTACTTCGGGTGCTCTATAGTCCTCCTCCTCGTTGCATACATCTTCAACTAGTGTGTCCGGCCCCACATTATACTTGATCATTATACTGGGGTACATACTCGTGAAGTCTAAAACCGCTATGTCGTCGTGTATACCTGGAATAGGCTTGAAAACCACTGCCCCCTTATATGGCTCTGCTTCTCTCTCCTCTCTATTAGGTATTAACTCACCCCTCTTATAGGCTTCATACATTAAAACCCACTCTAGTCTAAACCCAACACTAGCGGCTCCAACTTGGTCTAGTGGTAGCCTAGTAGTGTATGATAACTGCATTGCAAATGGGAGGAATTTATCGCTCAAACCGAGAGTTGAGACTACATCGTCTGCATTGTACTTTAAGAGTAGTTTCCTCTTCTCTGGGTTTCTCCAGTACTGGGGGAACTCTGTGTAGTCTATGAGTACTCTCTCATCCCTCCTCATCACTCCCAGGTACTCGGCTACAACATCGAGGCTCTTCAACTTAATCTCGGGTATTTCCTCAGCGTAGTTGTAGAGATCCATGTTTATCCTACCTGGCACAGAGACGTGTCCATATGTACTAGTTGATGGTGGAGCCCCGATCTTCCTCCCAATGTCGAATCTAACTCCCAGTACCTTTGCCCTCTCTAGTAGGTAGGGCCAGTCAAATGCATTGCTATTATACCCCATTATTATATCGGGGTCTAACTCTAAGACGTAGTTGACGAACTCCTCTATTATCTTCTTGTCGTCTAGGTCTTCAGCTATAAATTGCTTTACACCACCCCCGGGTACACCTGTCCCAATAATTATCACTGGGTCTCTACCAGGCTTAGGGGATCCATGCTCTGTGTACACCTCTACATCGAAAACCATTACTCGTAGGTCTCTCGGTGGCTTAGAGTCTTCTAGTGACTTTACTTCGCCCACTACCTCGTATTCATTGTTTACTCTAAAGGACTTTGTAGATGGGATCTCTCTAACTCTCGCAGTGTGCCATCCGCATGGTCTGAGCTCTTTGTCTAGTATATACCTCATGCTAAACCTTATATCAGCCTCTACAACGTCTCTAACGAATCCGAGTTCTCTAATTCTCTCTCTATACTTCCTCACAGACTCCGGTATAACTGTTGTTACTTTAAGTGCTTTCACTAGTCTACCATAATACCTCTTATCTACAACGTCTACTCTCGTGATGGGGGATCCAGCCTCGGAGAGAGTTTTCACCTTTGAGACTGCTTGTGATGGATCTGTGTTTTCACGTAGTATTACGTAGAAGTATGGTCTAAATGAGCGGTCTCTAATAACTACTCTCCTACCATCACGGGTAATACCATACATAATGATGTGTGGCTCTCCACCAATAACCTCGTACGTTACGTCGAGTAGGTAGAACTCTAGCTCCTCCATAATGGGGTTCCTCAATTAATAATACTGTATAAACCGGGAAAAATAGATATCTTAAAGAGAGTGCAGTGTAGGAGTGTAGAATGAAGATTCTTGGAGTTGACTTAAAACACGGTGTTGTAGAAGTACAAGTTGAGACCCTTGACGATCTATGGGTACTCTACAATATGATCAGGGAGAACGACGTAGTCTACGCGAAGACAACGAGGGAGGTGAAGATTGGAGAGGGGAGTGAGGGTTCACGACTACCAATGACTCTAGGTGTCTTGGTTAAGAAAGTGGAGTTTCAGGAGTTTAGTAGTAAGATGAGGATTATGGGTATAGTGGTTAATGGACCCGAGAAGTATGGTGTTAGGGGTAAACACCACACATTGACTATTGGTGTTGGAGACTCATTGAGAATAGAGAAGAAGGAGTTGAGTAGCCTTGACCTCGAGTTGTTGAAGAGGCAGGTTAGAGGGGAGAGATTGTTGCTTGTGTCTATAGACTACGATGAAGTCTGTGTAGCTCTAGTGGCTGAGCAGGGTGTTAGGTATTTATGGGAGTCCAATCTTGGACTACCGAGTAAACACTACTCAGTTGACACTGAATCTCTTGTCAAGGGGTATTTGAAGCAAGTTGTTGACTATACTCTAAGTGCTTTAAAGAGCGAGGAGGTGAGCGCAGTAGTTGTTGTTGGACCCGGCGACTTCAAGAATCAATTAAAGACACTACTTAGTGAGCACACTAGTACACCAGTATACATGGATACTACTTCAACGGGTGGTTGTAAAGGGGTTTCCGAGGCATTGAATAGAGATGTAGTAAGGAACATTGTGAGTGAGTTGAGCTTAGTTAAGGCAGCGGAGATACTAGAGGAGTTTAAAGAACTACTTGTCAAAGAACCTGGTTTAGTCACTTATGGACTACGTGAAGTGAGAGAAGCTGCGTTAATTGGCGCTATTCAAAAACTCCTAGTACTCGATGAGTTGCTGAGAACCCCGGTCGACGAGGATAGAGCCACAGTCTATGAAGCACTAAGACACGCATATGAGAGGAAAGCAGAAGTAGTTATTGTACCATCAAAGAGCGAAGTAGGAGTAGAACTCGCGGGCTTTGGAGGCATAGTAGCAATACTGAGATTCAAAGTATACAGCAATCCGTAGAGAACAATTCACAGTAAAGGAGTTAATGAGTTAACGAATTCCACAATCCTCATTCAATAAACCCTTGATCACTATCCCTATTCCTACGGTAATGACCGTGCTTGTGGACATAGGTGGTATAAAATAAACACCCTTGATAGCGTATTTATAAACTTACCCCGGGTAAGTTAGATACCGGGGGTAAGTTTGCTCTTTGATCCAGGCGTAAAAACTAGTAAACGAGACCTCTTTGACAGAGAGAGGGAGTTAGAGGAGATCTTTGATGCCGTGAGAAATAGAGAGAAACTCATCGTAGTGTATGGTGTTAGACGAGTTGGTAAATCTAGTTTAGTTAATACTGCTCTAAGGGAGATAGGGGAGCCATTTGCAATAATTGATGTTAGAGCACTATACTTCGAGAGTGGATTCAGGGGTGTTTCCGAGTCTATTATCGTGGAGACCCTGCTTGGTAAACTCAGAGAGAGTGGGGTTTTATATGAAAAGTTTAGGGACATTCTTTCCGATTTGATCTCTAGAATAGAGTCTATTAGTATGGGTTTTATTGAGCTTAGAGTTGGTAGGAGACGGGGTTATCTAAGACTTATTGATGTTCTAGGCTTGATCGATGATTGGTGTAGGAGGAATGGGAGGATCTTCATAATTGCACTCGATGAAGCACAATACCTTAGGTTTTCCAATAAGAGGTATGATCTACTGATAGCTTGGTCTATTGATAATCTCAACAATATTCTCTACGTGCTAACTGGTAGCGAAGTTGGACTACTGCATGATTTCCTGAGATTAGACTCTATTGATTCACCACTTCGAGGTAGAGTGAGGAGAGAGGTGTATGTTGAAAAATTCAGTATTGAGCAGAGTGTGGAGTTTCTTAGGAGGGGGTTTGAAGAGAGGGGGGTTGAGGTTAAAGCTAGTGAAATCGAGGAGGTAGTTAAGAAGCTGAATGGTGTACCAGGGTGGTTGACTCTCTATGGATACTATAGAGTAGTGAGGGGGATGAATAATATTGATGCATTGAACAAGGTGCTTGAAGAGGGCACAGCGATTGTCATCTCTGAGCTAGACAAAGTCATTGAGAGATCTAGGGATAGGTATACTGCGATATTGAAAGCGATTGCCATGGGATTCAAGAGGTGGAGGGATATTAAAGCATTTGTAGAGGCGAGGACGGGGCCAATACCCCCCAATAAGTTCAGTGAACTACTAGAGCGGCTTGTAAAGTATGGATATGTCAAGAAGATAAATGGAGAGTACACTATAGATGACCCAATAGTTAAACACGCTGTTTTAAGTAAGCTATGACTACGTCTCTATCTCTCCACCGTATTAGTGTGCTTCCAGCCCATTATGTCGTGTGCGCAGATTAATCCAGAGATCACTACTCCCTCGACGCCTCCACCCGGGAATGTTGATGCTCCCACGAGGTATAGCCCTTTAGTCTGCGTCGTTGTTAATAGTCCTCCTAATTAATGGTTTTTCCCTCAATAGGCGCTCAATCGCCTCCTCGAAGCTCTCTCCCGGTGCTAGAGCTATTTTCGCGAATATTCCTGTTCTCCCCACTTGGTCTCTCCTAGTTAATACCTCTACTCTCTCCCTCACTATATCTACGCTAACGCCTAGTACTTTCGCAACGTAGTCTTCGTAGCCTGGGACTGGTGCTTCTAGGTGTCCGCTCTCCGTGGGTATTATCAACACCAAGTTCTTGTTAACCCCCGGTACTCTCTCATCTGCGAGTAGTTGGCTATAGGTTAATACACCACTATACTTGTAGAACTCTACTTCCCTCGGCTTATAGTTGAATAGGGGGAAGCTCACAGAGACTCTCTCCTCATCGTCTAGGTATATGATCCCCTTCGGCGTGGATGTTGGTGTTGCAGCTATAATGTACCTTGAGAACGGCTTAAAGCCCGAATCCTCGAGGATGTGCTCTACAATGAGGCCGGGGGTCTTTAGTGGAATCACTACGTCTACATCACTCTTCTCCCATACATCACCCCTAGCAGTGCTTCCATGAAGCCAGACTGTGAAGCCGTGTCTATTGAAAACCTCCATTACTCTACGAGCTATACTCCTGAGATCCCTGAGTATACTCCAGTGTTTCTCATCATACACTACTTCCCTGAACTCCGGTATATTTCTAACCCTTGTTCTAGTCAATGTAGCTCACTACTACCTCGCTGTTTTCTCTCAATTATCAATTAATTAACTAAAAGTGCTAATTATACTCTCGCGGAGACTCCGTGGATATTCATGGTTTAATAAGTACTTGACTATACTCTTTTGCAGGGTGTAGTTGATGAGTATAGTGTTGTTTTTGTTATTTGTATTGGTGACTTGGCTATTTATCAACTTTGCCTATTTATTCTTGAAGACTAGGCTTAGTAGTGGTAGGACATCTATTGAGTTATACTATCGATTAGTAATGCTCGTGAAGAGGAGGTATGAGGGGGTTCCGCGAGTTGGCTATACTAGGTTTTTCAAGTACATCTTTATAGCTATATATGCTTTTGCACTTGTCTTCTCACTAATCACCCTTGTTCAAATGCTATATGCGGGTTTATTCGCTAATGTTAAGACCGCTGTAATCCTTGTGCCTGGGTTGAATATCACGGGGGAGGATTTAGTGTACTTTATACTAGCTGTGGCTATTGGTGCTACTCTACATGAATACCTACATGCGTGGGCTGCATTGAAGACTGGTATACCTGTTAAATCATATGGATTCCTCCTAGCATTGATTATTCCAGCGGCTTTCGTGGAGATTGATGAAGGGGTTTTCGCTAAAGCAGAGAAATCGGTTAAAGTAGCTGTTTTAAGTGCTGGTGTGGCAGTAAACCTACTCGTAGCACTCGTCTCCACGGGTATAATAATGTTATTGGTTTCACCAACGGGGTTTATGATTAACGATGTGCAGTTTGGTACGCCTGCTAGTAGAGCTGGCTTGCAGCGTGGAGACATCGTGTACGAGATCAATGGATCAGAGGCTACGCTTGATGTTTTGAGAAGCTATATGTCTAGGAATGAGTCGTTGACTCTAAAACTGAGTGTCTACAGGCCTGGAGTGGGGTTTATAGAGTTATTCGCTAGTAAAGAGCCAAGTGAGCGACTACTAGGTGTTCTAGTAGCGCCAGCACCCTCAAAAAACCTCCTAGAGCTACTCAATCCATTAGTATTCATAAGCGTAGTTAAGGCAATTACGTGGATCTACATAGTAAACTACAGTCTAGCATTCATCAATACACTACCACTATTCATAACAGATGGAGGTAGAATAGTGAGGGAAGTAGCTGGTAGGAGAATAGGAGACATAATAAACTACGCTACACTAGTAGCACTCATAGCAGCACTATTATTCACAGCGAGAATATAGTAGCCGCGGGCAGAGCTCCACGTGCAGCCCGCAAACACCCACCAGAGCCATCTCACGCCGACTCCCCCCGGTGACCCATGAACGCTGGCGTCCGGGGTTAGGTTGCTCCCTTCCGGGCCTGGCCTGGTTCCCCCAGCTAAGGCGGTTCACCCCCTCTCTCCAGAGGGGGCTCCGCCTCCGCCAGCCCCATGGGGCGGGGTTCATTGCCTCTGCGTGAGGGGTGATGGGTGTTTGCGGGCTGTACGTGGTTTCTGCCCCGGTGGTCCGGGGCCTTCCCCTGCCCGCGGCTAGTATATACTTTGTTGTGGGGTTTAATTACTCTTTATAATAGTGTTTTAAGCCCTGACCCTGTTAGAACCATGAGTATACTTGAATTACTCGGTATTTTCTCCCTTAATTTCCAGTATGCTGCGTACACTATTGCCGAGGTTGGCTCTACTAGGAAGCCCATTTGCCACAGTTCACTGTGTGCTCTAGAGATCTCTGTGTTTCCAACCAATACTACGTCTCCACCATACTCTCTGATTTTCCCAGCAATCTCCCCCGCTCTCGGTGGGTTGTAGACCATTACTCCATCAGCTAGTGTTGAATCCTCTCCTTTCTCTTCAGCCCCGTAGAGTGCTCTATATATTGGCTGGCAGCTATAGCCCTGAACACCTATAATCCTCGGTGTTTTCTCTATGAAGCCGCATTCTCTAAGTTTCTCAAAGCCGTAGACCACGCCTAGTAGTAAGCCCCCTGAGCCTATGGGGAGGATCACGTAGTCTGGCACTCCATAGTCTTCATAGACTTCGTACGCTATTGTAGCGTGTCCACTAATGTATAGTGGACTCCACAAGTGTCCAACATAGTAGACACCGGGCTCTCCAATGTACTCTTCAACTATTTGCGTTGCAGCAGTACGTGATTCAGCCTCTACAAGTCTCCCACCAAGCTTCAATACAGCCTTCTTCTTCCCCACTGGTGCAGTTCTAGGCATTACTATAGTTGGCTCTAGGTTGTAGAGCTTAGAGTAGAGTGTTACAGATATACCTGTATTACCACTAGTGTCTACAACAGTCTTTTTATAGCCAAGCATGTAGGCGTATGCAATAGCTAGTGCAGTACCTCTATCCTTGAAGCTACCACCGGGGTTTAAGTAGTCTAGTTTAAAGAGTAATGTGTGTCCACTGGCTTTCTCAGAGACGAGTGGTGTGAGCCCCTCACCCCTCCACCTACTTGGCTTAAATGGTGTAAACCCCGAGTACCTCTCCCACACAACTCTACTATCAGAGACCCTGCACTCCACTGGGTAATCTAAGCTTAATGGACTGCCGCAGCGAGGGCACTTCCAGTAGTATACTCTAGATGCATCCTCCTCGAAGCCGCAGTAATTACACCTCCACTTCAAGTACTAAGCACCTGTAAGTACTTGTCTAGATTATTTAAACAAGTATATAAAGTATTATTTATTACCCATATTAAGGCATTCCTCCTAACGGGTGAGCTTTGTTGAATCCCTTAACTCAATCCACTAAGAGCGTGTACTCTATAGTAGTCCTTGCATTGATCGCTATAAGCACACTATTGACCGCTGTGAATGTAGTGCATGCAGGGTATGATAAAATATATGTTGCATTCATATGGCACTACCACCAGCCATGGTACTATAGCCCGGATGAATCATACTTTGTACTACCATGGGTTAGAATGCACAGTGTGGGCAACTACTATAAAATGGCATATATACTCTCCAAGTACCCCCAGGTAAAGGTGACATTCACATTCTCCGGCTCACTACTAGAGCAGCTAGTAGACTACGTAGAGAGTGGTAAAATGGATAAGAGGCAAATAATCTCCTGGAAGATAGTCAATGGAACAATTACAATAGACGATGTATTTGAAATGCTTAGAATACCTGGAGGATTCTTCGATATAAACTGGGCTAGGATTGTTGAGAAGTCACCGAGATTCAGGGAGTTGAGAGATCTAGCCCAAAGCCTACACAACAAATGCTCTAAGATAGCAACATCGGACATTGAGTATAAAAACTGCGTTGTAAACGGGTTTACGGGTGGTGATTTAACGAGCCAGAATGTAGTGGATCTCGCTGTATTATTCAACCTACTATGGATAGACCCTCAGGTTGCTAGAGAGAAGTATCCAGATATCTATGGTTTAATGCAGAGAGCATATAGTGAGGCACAACCAGGTTTTACAATAAGTAATTTAACCCGTATACTCAACGTACACGTAGATATAATGAGTAATATAATCCCAATATATAAACAGCTCTCGTCGAGCAGTCAAGTTGAGTTAATCCCAGTGCCATATAGTCACCCACTAGCCCCAATACTCGCTGATGCTGGTTTATCAGAGGATTTAGAGATCCACGTGAGGCTCAGTATTGAATTATTCCAGAGCAAGCTCGGGGTTACACCGAGAGGGGTTTGGCCAGCTGAGCAAGCGGTAAACGAGTATGTTGTTCATGCTTTCAGGAGAGCGGGGGTTAACTGGACTGTAACTGATCAAGCAATACTCGGTGCAACTGGTGTAAATACGGGTGATATTGAAAACCTGGGTGTACCCTGGTATATTGAATTCCCTGAGGGCAGGATCTACATTGTGTTTAGAGAGCTTGATCTAAGCAATAGGGTAAGCTTCCAGTACGCTAGCTGGGATCAAGACAAAGCAGTCAACGACCTCGTAGGTAAGCTACTATCCTATAAGAATAGCGCTCAAGGGCCTAGACTAGTAGTTATAGCTCTTGATGGTGAAAACCCCTGGGAGAACTACCCGGAGTTCGGTGATGTATTCTTAAATAAGCTATACTCTAAACTAGTAGATCTGCAAAACCAAGGCATAGTTGAAACAATAACCCCCGGAGAGTTCATCGATAAGTTCTCAAACATTGCTAAGCAACTACCAGAGAGGCAATACACATACCTAGACCTAGCTGGGAGGGACATATCAGATCTACCAGCTAGTAGCTACGGGGACGCCTATTCAAAGCTACCGACTAGAACAGTTACCGCAAGACTACCCGAGGGCTCTTGGAGTGGTGGAGCACTAGCTACTTGGATTGGCGATAGACAGGAGAATGTTGCATTCATGTGGATGATTAAAGCTAGAGAAGATGTTATGAAGAAACTGGGTGCTTCATCCTTCAATGAACTATACAAGAACAACCCCAGTGTAGCGAAGTATATTGTGAAAGCACAGGCGAGTGATTGGTGGTGGTGGTATGGTGGTGATGGCGGGGGTTCACCAGTTACATTTGACCCAATCTTCAAGTCATACCTTGCAAGAGCATATAGTCTATCGGGGCTTAATCCACCATCGTATTTAAATGTAACAGCGTATCCAGATGGACAGCCAATTGGGACAATTAACCAGGCTGCACCACAATTAGTTGACACGCCTCCAATTATTGATGGTGTAATAGAGGATACGTGGGATAAACTAGTTTCAGCTAATAAAGCCCTACTAGTAACCGTTGGCCCCACTCTACAGAAAGCCTATATTGCACTAGACCAGTCTAATCTATACTTTGCATTCAAGTTGAATACGCAGTCTCTATTCAATTTAAAGATAGGGGTATACTTCGCTACGCCATTAGTTAACATGACCCCCTATAATCCAGGCTATAATGTATATCCACGCGGGGGAAGAATAGATCTAGGGATACACCTAGCGAGGGAGATCTACATAGATCCAGTAGCCAAGACAGCAGTGATCTCTAGGGCTGATGGTAGTGGAGGGTGGATTACTCTAAAAACCATTAATAATATACCGGTGGCTGGATCACCTGGAAACTACTCAATAGAATTATCCACTGGAATACTGGATGTTGAACTAGCTACTGGTCAGCCTGCATACCTGGCAATAGTACTATATACTAATGATAATCCAAGAGAGTGGTCTTCAAGGCTTGGATTGGCATACTTGTTGTCTATTCCGCGGCCACCACCAGGGGTTGGTGGAGTAGTAATCCTCGACATGGAGGATCCCACGGGGGATGATGATGGGCCTGGAGGATATGGCTATCCAGGTAATGCGGTGTTTAAACCAGGTGTTTTCGACTTAACAAGGTTTACCATGGTGGATACTGGGAGCTCTGTATTGTTTAGACTCGTATTTAGAAACCTAGGGGGCAACCCGTGGAGTGGGCCTAATGGATGGAGTCTTCAATACATACACATATATGTCAAGACAACTCTGCCAGCAGAGGGTAGAAGAGATACGTTTGGACTCAACGTTAATATTACACATGGATGGCACTTCGCTATTCTAGCTGCTCCAGGGTGGGGTAGTGACCCAGTTCCACAGGGTGAGAGAACAGCTCTCTACTACTATGATAAAGACACGCCAGTAGTCCAGAATGGTGTTTTAAAGGCTTATGCTGATCAAGCCACGAACTCAATATATGTCGAGGTCTCCAAGAGCATAGTCTATGACTCTGGAAACATAGATAAGTGGACTATAGCTGTACTAGTTACAAGCTATGATGGATACTCTCCAACTAAGGTAAGGCCATTTGTAATTAGTGGAGGAGAGTGGCAGGTAAACGTTCCAAGCAACTACTCACTAGCGTCATTAAAGGGTGTTCTACCACTAGTCTTAGACCTACTTGCTCCAACAGCGAAGGAGCAGTATCAAATGCTCAACTCATTCAATGCAGCCACGGGTGAGCAGGCGAAAGTGTATGGAGTAGCACCAACCCCAACTACTACGACTACGCAGCCAACTCCACCTCCTACACCCGCTACTCCCACAGGAACAACTACTCCAACTACACCCACCACCGTGACAACTACGACTCCTTCACCAACACAAGTTTCACCAAGCCCACCTGTAACGACAACCCCACCCACTACGACGCCGACTAGTATTATTCCACCACCAACTATCACTAGTGCCCCTGCTCCAGAGATTACTGGTATAGCTGTGGCTGTTGGAGTGGTAGTCGTTGTTGCTGGCTTAGCACTATACTATATGTTTGTAAAGAGGAAGCGGACTCCATAACTCCTTGTAATTAATTATTTTTACGATTTTCTACATTAATTCTTATTAGAGTGGGTTGGAATGGCGAGGGTTGAGTTAAGGGATATTGTTAAGAGGTTTGGTAGAGTCATAGCTGTAGACCATGTTAGCCTAGAGATTGGTGATGGAGAGTTCTTCACTCTACTCGGCCCCAGCGGCTGTGGTAAAACAACTACTTTGAGGATTATTGCTGGCTTAGAGTTCCCGGATGAAGGAGACGTGTTGATTGATGGTAGAGTAGTCACTAATCTACACCCTCGTGATAGAGACGTCGCCATGGTTTTCCAGAATTACGCTTTATACCCACACATGACTGTATTTGAGAATATTGCTTTCCCACTAGAGGCTAGGAGGAGGGAGCTGGGGCTTACAAAGGAGGGTATTAGGAAGCAGGTTGTTGAGGTAGCTAAGTTTCTTGGGATTGAGGAGTTGCTTGATAGGTATCCAAGTCAACTTAGTGGTGGTCAGCAGCAGAGAGTTGCTCTTGCACGTGCACTAGTGAGGAAGCCTAAGGTTTGGCTTCTAGATGAGCCACTGAGTAATCTAGATGCGAAGTTGAGGGTGTTAATGAGGGGTGAATTGAAGAAGCTTCAGAGAGCTCTTAACATAACCACGATCTACGTTACACACGACCAGGTTGAAGCAATGAGTATGAGTGATCGAGTCGCGGTTATGAATAGAGGGAGAGTTCTACAAGTAGATAACCCGGATAACCTCTATAGTAGACCCCAAGATGTATTCGTAGCCACCTTCATTGGTAGCCCCCCAATGAATATGATTACATGTGAGCTAGTTGAAGAACCTTCTGGACTAGAGTACGTTGTCCCACCCGAGTACGCTGGAAGTATACTAGGTGAGGGGAGGGTTAAGACAAGCCATGTTCTAGACTGCCAGGGTATACTTAGGCTTCCAATAGCACCTCTCTATGCTAAGCAATTAATTAGTCAAGGGGCTAAGTCAATATACCTAGGTATAAGGCCCGAGCACGTGGAGATCTCTAAGTCAATAATACTAGAGCCATTCACCACTATAAAAGTAAAAGTAGACGTAGTAGAGGCCCTCGGCTCCGAGAACATTGTAAATGTATTAATAGGAGGAGACTTAGTTAAAGCGAGAACACCGGGTACAGTGAAGCTAGAGCCAGGAGAGGAAGTATACCTCAAAATAAACCCCAAGAAAACACTAATATTCAACAAGCAAACAGGAAAATTAATAATATAAGCGATTAAAACTACAGGTCCGCAGGAAAGCGAAAAAAGTGGGAAGCGAAGCAGAGTGCTCACCTGGATGAGACGCTTCTTGCCAGAGAACTTGATAGACAGTATATTCCATCCTGGTGAAGAGATTGAAGTTTAGAGAGCTTAGTAGTGTTGTTGAGTGTTTAAAGAGGAGGTTTAATCTCTACGCTATCATATTGACCGGGTCGAGGGCTTGGAGAGGTATTGGAGGCGCTATCATGTACGCATCTACCTATTGAGCCGCATCCCTACACACTTATTGAAGCATTATCAATGCTCTCAAAGGGGAATCCATTAATCGTGGATGCGCTGAGTGAGGGAATTATTCTCTATAAAACAAGTGAATTGATGGTTTTAGAGGAGAAGTATAGAGAGCTTGTGAGGAGGGGTTTAAAAAAGTCTAGTGTCTCGGTAATACTCCCTGAGGACTCTGCGGACTAGCTACACTGCTAGGTATATTCTTCTCAGCTCCTCGAGGTTTCTCAACTCCTCGCTTTTACCTGAGGCTATTATTTTACCACCTTGTATTACGTATGCTCTATCAGCTAGTTCAAGTGATTCCTTAACGTGCTGCTCTACTAGTAGTATTGTAATGTTTCTCTCAACTCGTAGTTTCTTAACTACCTCGAAGACCTCTGCAACTATTTTCGGGGCTAGTCCAAGGCTCGGCTCATCAAGCATTAGTAGTTTTGGACTACTCATGAGTCCCCGTGCAATAGCGAGCATTTGTGCTTCTCCACCCGATAAACTACCAGCTCGTTGATTCTCCCTCTCCTTGAGCCTTGGGAATAACTCATAGACTGTTTTCAACCTCTCCTCGACTTCACTCCTACTACTAATAGTGTATGCTCCTAGGAGTAGGTTCTCCTTCACTGTGAGGTTGGGGAAGAGCCCTCTCCCCTCAGGTATTAGTACAAGCCCTGCTTTAACCCTCCTATCGGGGCTTGTCTTTGTTAAATCGTGTTTATTGAATAAGACTCTACCATCGTATAGTGTTGTAAGACCCATAATGGTCTTGAGTAGTGTTGTTTTACCAGCTCCATTTGGACCTATAACAGCCACTATTTCACCTGGGTTAACCACCATGTCTATGCCGTGGAGTACTCTGAACTCTCCATAACCCGCGTGAATATTCTTTAACTCTAGTAGTGGCTCCACCACACTACACCCTCATCCCTAAATATACCTCAACTACTCTAGGGTTCTTAGCCACCTCCTCGGGTGAGCCCTCAGCTATTAATTGGCCTTCATGCATTACAGCTATTTCATCACTAAGCTTCATTATAAAAGTCATTAAGTGCTCAACTACAACTATTGTTATATCTAGCTCTCTATGAACTCTCCTGAGTAGATCTATCAACCCCTCAACCTCCACGGGTCTAAGTCCAGCCGCGATCTCGTCTATGAATAGTAGTTTAGGCTTTAACACAATTGCCCTCGCCAAGTCAACGAGTTTGTGCTGTACTAGTGTAATATCACTACCACGCCTATTCATTAATTCCTCTGTAAAACCAAGTAGTTTAAGTACATCTACAGCTTCACTCCTAGCAACACTAAGATCTTTCACACGTATAAGGGCAGACGTCATAACGGCCTCTAGTACAGTCATCTTCTTGAATGGTCTAACAATCTGCCATGTTCTAGCAACACCTATCTTAGCAGCTCTATGCGGTGGTAAACCTGTTATATCCCTACTCTCAAAGAACACTCTACCCTCATCTGGTCTATGAACCCCCGTTATGCAGTTTATTAATGTGGTTTTACCAGACCCATTTGGCCCAATTAACCCCTTTATAACTCCCTTCTCAACTTTGAAGTCTACCTCTTTAACCGCTATAATGCCTCCAAACCTCTTAGTTAGTTTTCTAGTTTCAAGTAGAGTACTCACTTAACAACACCCATAGGTCTCTTAGTTGTTTTCAATAGAGTTGTAAAGCGTCTAGCTATGCCTGGAATACCCTCAGGCTCAACTACTCCCAGCGTTATTAATACTGCTCCATATAGGAGTAGGTGTAGTCCAGGTATTATGTGTGCTAGGCTTGTTCTAAGGTACTCTCCCACACCGCGGAGGAGGAATGCAGAGACTAGGCACCCCTCAATACTACCCAACCCACCAATTATGCCTAGTATAGCTATACTCACCGAGATACCTGTGTCGAAGAATCTATACGTATAGAAGTACCCTATCATGACGACGTATAAGTATCCTAGAGAGCCAACTATGAATGCATATATCATGAGCGCTAGTAGTTTGTATCTACGCGTATCTACCCCAATAGCTTCAGCCGCTAACTCATCTTCTCGAATAGCCTTCAAGTAGTATCCAAGGCGTGAATTATTCACAGCGTGGTTTAGTAGGAAGACCAGTACTAGTGCAATAGAGGTTGCCAAGTATAGTTCATCATATGTCTTTATAGGCCTAACCCTCAAGTAGTATTCGTATGGTCCAATCAACAAGCGCACAGCATTATTCAATATAACAACTATAGCTGCTGTAGACAATGCATACCAAACCTCTCTAACTCCAAATCTAAACATTGGGAACCCTATAGCCCCTGCTAGTAGGGCTGATGATAAACCACCTAGAATAATGGAGATTAATGGGTGTAATCCAATATTGTTTGAAAGTATTGATGATACTATAGCACCAACACCCATGTATCCAGTTGTACCTAGGTCTAATTGTCCAGCATACCCCCCAATAATATTCCATGCGAGAACTATAGCCGCGAAGAACACTAGGTTAGTAATGAATAAGAGGTAGTACTTATTAGTCATGAATGCAATGTACATAGCGGCTAAGAGTACTATTAGTCCTATGAGCCTTAAATATAAGCCCCTTCTACGTAGGGAGCGCAGCACCCTGATCACCTCCTCCCAAATAACCCTCGTGGTTTAAACCATATTGTTAGTATGAATGCAATATACATTGGTATGTACTTACCAGATGGAGTTAGGAATATGCTTCCAAGGCTATCGAGCACTCCTATAATGAACCCCGATGCAATAATTCCAGCTACTCCCCCAAGCCCTCCTAGTGCGACAATAATCCAGCATAGTAGTCCAAATATTGTCCCTAGGTATGGGTCTACAGGTCCTATTTGCATCCATAGGAAAGCTGCAGTAGTTGTTAGTAGTACTCCTATAGTGAATGTAGCCATGTAGATCAATGGTACATTAATGCCCATAAGCCACGCAGCCTCTCTATTCTCAGCAACAGCTCGTGAGGCAAGCCCTAGCTTTGTCCTCGTGGAGTAGTAGTGTACTAGTATGCAGAGTATTATTGAAACCAATGCGACAAATACTCTATTAGCACTCAGAGTTAAAGGCCCTATGCTCAGTGGATATGGGAAGAGTGTTGATGGCAGTGCACGCGGCTCTGCTCTAAACAATGCTAGTGCAAGGTTTTGGAGTATTAGACCAAGCCCCACTGTTATAGCTATTTGTATGAGTGGCTCTTTACCGAGAACATAGTGTATTATACCGCGGTAAACCCCGGCTCCAAATAGTGCAAATAAAGCTAGAGATGATAGGAGAGCTATCCACGGGTTCCCCGTTGAGAGTGCTACTAGGTATACTATGTATGAGGAGATCATTAATATGTCTCCATGCGCGAAGTTTATTATATCGAGTACTCCGAAGATCAATGCAAGCCCTAGTGAGGCGAGTGCGTATAGTGATCCAAGGACCAGTCCATTCACTACCCCAGTACCAATAGCTGATAAATCAAAAGCTGTTGGTTCAAACAATATAATTCAACCTCTCACAGCTCTTTGAAACAAGTATGAAGAGGGGTAGAAAAAGCTTATGGTCTAGGGAATACAACTGAGACTCCTGGCTGTGGCTCAGGCCACACTAGTACTGGTGTGAGTGTGCCATTAATCTTCTGTACTTGTAGAACTACTGCTAGTGCATATAAGTTGTCTCCATTTGGCGCGAACTTTATTCTACCAGATGGATATAGTTGTGCAGCTATGCTATTAGAGTCGTTTAAGTCTAGACTTAGGAATGCTTGCCTCAAGTTGTCGGGGTTTAATGGGTTATCTGGGAACATTTGCCCTGCTTTCTCTAGTGCTTCATAGACTACGAATAACGAGTAGAATATTATTCCACCAGCCTCGGTTGGTAGTTTTCCATAGCGTTGCTGGAACATTGATACTACTTTCTTAGTCCACTCCGTGTTCCTGTATGGGTTGAAGCTATATGTATTTGTGTAGTATAGTACTGCCTCGCCAGCAGCTTTAATGGAGTCTGGGTCTGTGAATCCACATCCACCAGCGCCAGCGATGAATTTCACCTTCATACCGCTCTCAGCGAATTGCTTAGCGAATAATACTCCATCCGAGAAGTATGGGACCATTATTATGAAGTCTGGATTACTCCTCTTTATAGTGTCTAGTATTGATGAGAAGTCTGCTATGTCGTATGGATATGATATGTGGTTTGCAACTTCAATACCCTTCTTAATGGCCTCCATGTGTGCACCATTAGATACATATGTTCCAAAGACTGAGTCCTCGTTGAGTATAACAACTCTCTTAACCTCTACACCAGCTTTCTTTGCAGAGTCTAGTACGAAGTCTACAGCGCTTGCACCATGCATAGATGCTTTTGGAGCTGCTCTAAATACGTATTGCCATCCACGCTCAGTTAGGTCGTCTACTAGTGCATCCATTACTAGTATTGTCTTCTCCCTCTCTGTAACCTCAGCTACAGCTGCAGTCATTCTACTAATATATGCACCTAGAACTATATTGGGGTGGTTCTCGGATATGAGCTTCTCAGCCGCTATTCTAGCTTCATCCGGGCTTCCACCAGCATCAACAACAACTAGTTTAAGCTTTGCACCACCCATCGATTTAATACCTCCAAGCTCGTTGTTTATAATGTCTACAATGAGTTCAGCTGCCTGCCTAGCCTCCTGCCCAAACACAGCGTACTTACCCGTTAAGGGCTCAATAAGGCCTATAACTACCTCCTTCACCTTGGGAGGTGTTGGAGTAGTAGTTGTGGGTGTTGTAGGAGGCGTTGTCGGTGTAGTGGGTGGTGTAGTTGGAGTAGTAGGGGTTGGAGCTGGAGGTGCAGTCATATAGTATAATCCAATCCCTATAGCCACTAAAACAACTACTACAGCGAGGACTATAGCTAGAGTTTTAGTTGCAACTCCCTCCACGAATTCCACCTTTATAAAGTAGTAATTATAAATCCCCTACTTATAAATATTACTTATGCAGATCTAAAGTCTACAGTAGAATTTATAGTGATTGTAGGTGTGATATAGAGTCCGTATTGATCTTGAAGCGTCTTCAACCTCTGGAACATGGAGTAGTGAAAAGCGTTAAGTAAATAGTTTCAAAGACACTGTGGAGAGACAGCTTAATTTGTTGAATAAGTGCCTTTATACATTTTAAGTTTTTATAGTCATTTCCTACATTATTATCTACTGCGTGATTGTCTTGGCATTAATTGCTTCAGCGTGGAGTGTGGCTTTAGAGAATGGTGCTTCAAGGGATTCTCTCGAAACTGCTAGGAGTGTGGTTGCTGAATACTTACTACCTGGATTAATTACTCGCGATGTTGTTCAGCACTATGTGAGGAAGGCTCTTAGGGTTGGTGCTTGGTGTAGGCTTAGGAGGGAGTCCCGTGCACTACTCTTAGCGGCACGCTTTCTCCCCATCATTAAATCCCCTGTTTTGAATAGTATTTTGAGAGAGATTTTCCTCAATATAGAGCTCTATACTCTGAGGGGTAGAGCAGTTTTCTACGGGGTATTGGTTGCACTAAGGCAGGGGTTACTAAGTGCTCTCAGAAACCTCAAGAGGCTGACTACACTGGGGATCAGCTACTTAAACCTACCTTTAACTTGGAGAGTGCTGGGCTAAGTCTCGCCACCATAACTATACCTAGGTAAATAGTGCTTTAACTGGACTGGTGTTAGAGACGTGGCTAGTTGGCTTGAGCGTGGAGACCATTCATTTAAACTCATAGCTGGCTTCGTAGTCTTCGCTGGGTTAATTGGATTCCTATTAGAGACTACTTACAGGGAGTTCTTTGAGTCTATAATTAAGCTCTCGTTGAGTGAAGAGTATAGCTACATCATAGTCTCGTTCTTCACTGTTCTCACAGTTCTCTACTTAGCAACGAGGTATATTGGGTTCTCGTATGGTGTAAGGTTGAGTAAAGTAGTGTTTGCAGCCACGCTCTTAGCATTCTCCATAGCAATCTACATGTTAGCCCGCGTTGACTTAGAGCGTGGAGTGCAGTTGATGGGGCTTAGTTTTGCATGTGTATTTGTATCTCTACTTGTATTCATCTACGAGCCAAGGACTTTGAGGGAGGTAATAGTTCTCCTAACACCACTATTACTAATTCCACTGCCAACAAGTATGATTGACTCCCTCACACCCACGCTCTCCAGGTATATTGGCTTACTAGCTGGGTTTGTAACGGGTGCTAGAGTTATTGAATCGCCTGGCTTTACTCAAATAGAGGTTGTATCAGCTAGTGGTGAATCTGTGAGACTAAGTGTTGAGGCTGCATGCACAGGTGTTGTGACAACTAGCTGTATTATAGCGGTTGCACCACTATTAGCATACATGGCATCATTCAGCGTGGATAAACCATTGAGGAAAGTAATTATTTCAATACTATCAATTCTCACAGCTCTAATGATAGGGCTTGTAGGCAACTTCGTGAGAGTTATCCTAGTGATCTATGTGGCGATGAATTTAGGTGTAGAGTACGCATACACGTTCTTCCACTACTCTCCATCAATACTATACTCCACAATATCAGTCCTTGCGGCAGTTTACATTATGAGGAGGTACTTGAACTTCAAGGAAATCCCGTTGAGGAGCCTCCGTGAAGACTTCGCGCCTAGGGCTACTTGGGATTACATTGCAGGCGTCCTCCTACTGTTAATAATTGTCGTTGGTGCTACCAGTCTAATAGTTCAAAGTGCTGGCACCGGGTCGGGCGTATCCAGCGTCATTGTTGAAGCACATAGTGTTTCAGAATACCTAAGCAACCCAGCCAAGTACTTGTCAACTAGCAGATTAGTATTCACAGGTGGCGTTTACGACGCCTTCTTAACGAGAGTACTGGGAGGGCTATCCGTCTACAGGGTTTCAGCGAGCTCCATGGGGGAGCTATACACGGGCTACATTGAGTTAGTTGATACACCCGCTAGACTCCACACGTGGGAGCTCTGCTTAACTCTACAGGGTTACAATGTTAAGTCTTCTTGGAGCACTGATGTTGAAGGTGCTAGAGTAAACTTCATTGTAATTGAGCGAGGCGTCTGGAGGGGGGTATTAGCATACACATTAATCCCCATCACTATTAGAACTCCTAGTGGGGATTACAATGTATATACTAGAGTATCGCTAGTGAGCGGGGAGGTGGTCAATGCTACGGGTAAACTCACTAGCGCGCTAATCTCGATCATTGTGGAGCACTCGAGTGTGCAGAGTCGTGGAGGCGGGGTGTTAAACACCTTAATGCAGGCATTTATTTATATGCTTGGAGTTTTTCTAGCATACTTAGTGGTTTTAGCAATACACAAGCTCTACGGGTATAGAGTTAAGGGTGTTTTCCATGGCTGAGGCTGAGCAAATAGGCTTTGATGAAGCGTCAAGAGAGATCAGGGATGTCGTCTCAGCTGTTTCCAAAGTCTACATGGGTAAACTAGAATTAGTTAAACTATGCATAGCAGCCCTCTATAGTGGGGGGCATGTATTAATAGAGGGTTACCCCGGTACAGGTAAAACACTCCTAGCTAAGACAATTGCTAAAGTCATTAGTGGTGTCTATAAGCGTGTTCAAGGACACCCCGATATACTTCCAAGCGATATACTGGGCTTCCACGTTTACAGAGTAACTGGTGAGAGAGTATTTGTAGAAGGCCCTGTTTTCACAAATATCCTTTTATTCGACGAGTTGAATAGGACTCCCACGAGAACACAGGCAGCACTACTAGAGGCGATGCAGGAGCAGCAAGTCACAGTTGATGGTGTAACATACAAGTTGCCCAGGCCATTCATGGTTATAGCTACTCAAGTACCATACAAGTACGCTCGCGGAGCATACGAGATCATGGAGACACTTGCAGATAGGTTTGCTATTTCAGCGCCAAGCTACTATAATCCACCCGAGGAAGAAGTGGAAGTTGTCCAGAGATCCGACTACATCATAACCATACCAGTTGAGCCTGTTACAACCCCGAAGAGGGTACTTGCTGTTTCAAGGAGGATAAGTGATTTAATCCACGTTAGCGACTACGTGGTTGACTACATGGTGAGGCTAGTTAACTACATTAGATACCACCAGGCAGTTGCCTATGGCCCATCACATAGAGCAACAGTCCACCTACTTGGAGTAAGTAGAGTCATGGCCCTCATGGATGGCAGAGACTACGTAATACCAGATGACGTGAAGAAGGTGTTTACTCCAATAGTAGTTCACAGGTTTAAGCTAAAGGAGGAGTTCGAGCTTGAAGGAGTTAAACCAGAGAGCATTGTTGAAGAGGCATTGAAAAGTGTCCCAGTTCCAAAGTAGCTACTTTGGCTTACTAGCATTAATAATCCTCGCCTCCTCAGTTCTCTTCCTGAGACTCCAGAGTGATTTACCCACTTACACGATATCAGCTATAGCCTCCATCATTGTTCTAAACTCCACGCTCATACTAGCTAGTGGGCTAGAGTACAGGGGTTTACTAATTGTTTATAGCGGCTACATCTTCTGCGTAAGCTTAATGAGTGCACTCGGTTTACTCGAGGCAACTGGTCACCTACTAGACTTAGGCTACATAGTAATACTGCTCTTACTTCTAACAATCTATCACTATAATACTGGTTTACGTGAATTACTAACAGCTGAGTTACCCATAATACTAATAGCCTCGGTTATTCTCGGGGTGTATGTGGGCTTACATAACCCACTCAGATACAGTGTTACAGCACTAATAGATGCTATTTCACTAATTGTGGTTTCCTCTACTGGTGAAGACATTGTGCTATTTCTCGCAGCCACCCTACTAGTATTCACAGTACTATACGCTATGCCAACATTGATGCAGAGCACTGTGGTTTTCACTCTAATGCTCACAATATACATATTGAGAGCAGTACTGGTGCTCCTCAAGAGAATGAGGGTTTTCAAAGCAGTATTGATCCTAGATATCCTATTGAGGCCCGTGCTGGTGGCTTACCTTTGAATACACGCCTATTGATCTTGGGGTTGAATATACTGGTTGTATCACTACTACTAGTAGTTTACGGTGTATTAGTTAGTGACAATGGCTTAGTCGGCGTGGCTGTATCATTGGGTATAGTTGGAGGAGTACTAGTTGTTTACAGTACTACACCGCAAGATCCATCAATAATGGCTCTAACGAGTTATAGTGAAATACTAGTAAACGCCACCACGAGTGCTCTCGAAGACTTAGACCTACTGGAGCCAAGTATATGTGCTATTAGGAGAGCCGATCTCACTCTACTAGTCTACTCTAAAACACCTTGCCCAGTCGAAGTAGACCCTGGATTAGGCTTCACTAGTGGCTCACCATACTTAGCCATACCAGTGAAGACTCCTATTGAATTAACCGAGTCTTCGAGCGAGCCCGTAGTCACCCAGCTCGAGAGGAACTTGGTAACTCTACTCGTCGACGAGTACTCAGCTTGTAGAAGTGTTAGAGTTGAGGAGGAAGGTGGATTCATCAGAGTCTACATTACTGGTTTAGCTGAGACTCTTAGACAATACTGTGAGCGCCCAGTAGACCCCTACGCACTGTTAGTTCTTGCATTGGCTTCGAGTATTCTTGGAGCTAGGTGTATTAGGCTTGTTGATAAGAAGGCTACACCTGATGGACTACTACTGGTTCTAGGTGTTGAGCAAGTTGGAGAGAAAACTTAGTGTACTCATACTTGTCTACACTATTCTAGTAGTTGTATCAGCTATAAGCCTCTACCTACTGGGTGAGAGGAGAGTAGATGTATACGTATCCCTCAACATCCTCTCATACTACGTATCATACGCTATTATGAGGCCATCTTACACTTCGAGAAGCATTAGATTACTCAACATAGTTCTATTCGCAGTCTTCACTGTAATAGTGTCTTTTAGAGTTTACGAGGTGCTCACCTCGTGAAAACACATAGAGTAATACCATTGCTTGTGCTCACAGCATTGACACTCTCAACACTACTAGTGAGCTGCGAGATTGTGAGAAACCCCCAGCCAATATCTGACTGCACCTACTTAATCACGGTGCTTGAGAACACCATTAACTACGCTGTAAACATAGATCGTAGAGGCGAGTTCTTGGCCAGTATAATGCTAAGTACACCAGTAGATCCTAGCCTACAGTCACTACATAGGCAAGTATACAAGCTCATACTGGACTACTACTCAGCCATGAACTCTAGTAGTCCAAGTGTTGACTCACTGAGAAGCATATACCGTGGAATAGATGCAGTGTCTGAGTATATGAGTAAACTACAAGGGTGCTCTAAGACCAGTGGTGTGGTTGCAGTTGCAACTAGGATCAAGCAGAGATTAGAGAGTTTAAAAACTAAGCTAGTAGACCTCATAACGCTGTACTCAGCAAGCCCCAATAATATACTAGTCCAAATACCCGAGAAGACTTTTGAACCGGGAGAGTACATACCAGTACAAGTGACTTTGAGGAATAGTACTTGCAGTGTGAACACTGCTTCACTAGTATATAATGAAGCCATACTCGAATCCAGCGGCTTCAACTGCAATGGATCTAATTGCACTGCCTACCTGAGGACTCCACCTGCTAATATTGTCCAAGGAGTTATTCAGAGTGGTGTTGTAAAGTACTCTATTGTTATTCGAGGCGTTTGTAGTGGTGTTGATTTAAGAATCTATAGGTTT
Organism: Desulfurococcaceae archaeon; assembly: GCA_028275705.1. Taxonomy (GTDB): domain Archaea; phylum Thermoproteota; class Thermoprotei_A; order Sulfolobales; family Desulfurococcaceae; genus UBA285. Next base: position 31,980 of record JAPWUD010000006.1, read on the forward strand.
ATTGACTCGAGTTACAGCTACCCACAGGTATACATTGATGCCCCACCCGTTACTACTCGTGGAGACGTAGTCAACTTAACTCTGTACTCTAGTATTGGTGAATTAACTGGTGTACTACTAGTTAAAAACTCTACTATTGAAACACCAGTACTAAATATAACTATTACTAATAATCCCAGAGAGTACCCGTTGCAAGTCGATAAACCACTATTTACAATTGGTTTAAACGTGTTGAAGATATGTGTGAACGCTACTGAGAAGACTCTCTCCCATTGCTTCGAGAAACCAATCATTGTTCAGCCGAGAACCCCTGGGGTTGTTGTTGAAGCATCATCTACTTCTATTACATGGACTGGCAGCATCCCGGTTTACGTTGGCAGCGTTGAGGGCTCGGATTATATTTTACAAGCATACTTAGACAATAGACTAGTATTTGAGTCAAGGGTTTCCAATACTGGTGTTTTAATAGTTTACAATAGTTTACTCCCATTATCCACAGCGAATTTAACAGTGGTTATAAGGGATCCACGCGGGGTTTTCGATGAATACACTTACTCAGTGCAGGTAGCGGTAGTGAATGCAACTACTATACTACTATTACTCATTGGAGGCTCAGCCATTACAACTATACTCCGTGAACACGAGAGATTATTCATGCTAACACTTAGAACTAGGGGTATGCGTGGAGCTAGGAGACTTGGGGAGGGGGTTTCAAGCGCCTTTAAGAGTATTCTCGAACCATACATACTTGGACTTGGATCCAGCATAGCGAAGCTCTACTATAGTATACTTAGAAAACTCAGAGTCAAGCTCCCAGAACACTATGAAACACTCAGAGAGCACTACACCGACGTAGTTGCACCGAGTACTAGGAGTGACTCACTGAGGAATATACTTTGGAGGCTACTATTACTATCTGAGAGAGACATGTATTCTCGTAGGAAGCCTAGTTTAAGGGAGGCTGAAGAGCTCTATAAGGGTGCTTTAAGTGGTGTTAAAGAGGAGTAGGATAATACCCGCATTGTACTTAGCCCTTATAGCTGCTCTAACAGCGTTCTCACTAGTCATTGTTCTACCATTAAACTACGACTACTACGCTCTAAGTAGTGGTTTAACTGGACACAGTGAACTCGCAGAGCATGGTGCTTCCTGGACAACTACACACTCACATAGTTTAAACCCAGAGAAAACAGTACTCATACTAGCGCGCAGTAAGCCAATGGATGAGGGGGAGTTAGAGGAGATACTCGAGTTCACTAAGAGCGGTGGATTAGTTGTCGCCTATGGATCCGTGGATTTCGTGGAATCCCTACTTAGAGGAATAGGCTTCGACACTGTTTTCGAGGGCTTCACCAGAGACCCTGTGTTCAGTAGTGGTGATCCTAGTAGAGTACTCGTGGATGCATCTCCTTGGAATACTACAATAGTACTCGACACTCCATACGTTATCCAAGTCACTGGTAATTTGAGCATGAGTGAAGTAGTGTTCACCGGCTATACAAGTATGTTCTCATATATTGATGAAAACAAGAACAATTTATACGATATTGGTGAATCCATTGGAGAATTCCCAGTGATCTACGTGCTTAGAATTGGTAGTGGTTTAATAGTCATTGCCTGTGCACGCGGAGTATTCACGAATAGTGTTCTAGGGGATAACTCGTACTGGTTGGAGGAGCTGAATAGTGGAGGTAGGGTTATTGCACTAGATCAATCGGAGTATAGGAGTAATCCACTAGCATACATTAAACTACTCGTGCTCTCACCTAGGGGTGTTTCACCAATCTACATTACTATAGTGTCTATCCTCATAGTGGTGGTGTTGTACTATGTATACCTCGCTGAGAGAGCTAAGAGGCTATAGTAGAGTTGCAAGATTGCTGCTAGTAGTTGTCGTACTAGTATGCTTAATTGTGAGAGTGTATTATGAGGGGTTTACGAGTGTTTACTCATTAATCTACGCATTATTCACTATACCAGTACTTCTAGGTAACTCTATACTAGTGTTCCTACTCAGCCTAGCAATCGGCTTCATCACAGCATCTCTTGAATCCACCGCTCTACTATTACTCTCAACTATAGTTGCTTTACTCGGACTCTTAGTGCTATACTTGGAGGCCCCTGGTAAAGTATTCAATATTGCTGCTGCTTCACTACTTGCATCCACGCCAATATACATTGCTGCACCAATATCGCTCGTACCTGCATTGTCCACGGGTGGAGTGTTGTTATTATTCACTATTAGAGAGTACTTGAGGCTGGGTAGATCTGCCGTGGAGGTTTACGCAGAGCAAAGCACTATGTACATTGGTGAGCCAGTGAAGTATAAAGTAGTCGCATCCTGCCCTGGATCATTCAGATACAGTGTACTGGAGGAGAGTAAGAGTGTGAGTAGTGGTGTGGCAAGTGGGGAAATCGCTCTTGAAATACCATCCCGCGTGGAGCACTTAGGCGTAATTGAGAAGAATATAAGAGTGGTATTAGAGGATACTAGGGGTTTTGCGAGAGTAACTCACGGCCCATACACTCTCACATACAAAATACTGGCTAGAGTGAGTGGCTTAATTAAGAGAGCTGAAAAACTAGTTGAGAAGTACGCTGAATACCTGTCAACACCAAGAGTAGTGAAGATAACTCTTGGACACGGATTCGAGGGCTCTATTGGTGAAACTGCCTCCACTCTAGGCGCAGGGCCTAAGGGTACTGGTGATCTTGGCAGTGGAGCTACTGGTCGTGGTGAGGAGGTAACTGCAGTAAGGCAATCCACGCTAAGCATAGAATCAACAAAACTACCAGCAAAACCCCGTGTTGAAAGTGGTCTCGAATTAAAACAAGCTATTATGAAGGCTCTCGTGGGTAAAATACAAGCAGCTATATTGTATTACGCGTCTAAAGCTCAACGTGGTGATTATTCGGGTGTAAGGGAGTATGAGCCAGGGGATAATCCTAAATTGATACACTGGAAGAAGAGTTTGAGGAGGGAGTTGCTGGAGGATCTCTACGTGAAGATCTACTCCGCGGAGCAAGTGGGTGGTGGGGGTGGAGCGGGGGCTAGAGTTATACTCGCTGATTTGACGGCAGTAAACCCAGTTGAGCTAGATACATTGCTCAGTGCTCTCTACGGTGAACTATTATATGAGTTGGCTGGTGAGAAGCCGCTGACGCGAGTCCACTTATTCTTGAAGATACCTGGTGAAGAATTGATATACGTGTCTGGTAAAGTAGTGGATGTTGTAGTAGCTCTCAACACTATTATACAAGAGTATGATGTTAGAGCACTCTACAATTACGAGACATGGGGAAGAACTAGGAGCATAAAGCTGGGTGAGTCTATTGGCTTTATTAGTGAACTAGAGAACTACTACAGGACCGTTGGCTTGGCTATTGCAGAGGTTCTCAAGAGCAATACTGGTGGGAAAACAGCTGTTCAATTAATACACTCAAATTCACTGGGATACAAGTATGCAATTGTGAAGCGTACACTGAGGGATGCGGGCTTCATGGTTTTAGAGACTTAGCTTTATATTACTTAAATGTTAATTGGTTGAGGGGGTACTAGGATTGAGGAATGCTTACACAGTGTGCATCGCGCTACTAGTACTCGCAATGAGTGCTCTACCCGTAGTTCAAGGTAGTGATTTTGATAGTGAAGTAGGCGTACTAGTGGAGGAGGCTGGTAAACTATACTCTAAGGGGGTAGATGTAGCCATGGTTATTGAGAAGTTGGATAATGCTATTGCACTATATGAGAGTGGTAGAGTTGATGAAGCATACGCTGCCCTAAGTGAAGCTAGAAGCATGATTATGGATTTAAGTAGTGTCGCTGACCAAGTCTACTACTATAACACCTTGGTTAAAGCAGTCACGGTTGCAGTACTAGCAGCTATCCCGATAGCTATTTACCTCCTACTTCCAAGAATCTACCTCTACGTATGGTTTAAGACTAGGAGGAAGTGGATTGTGAGGGGTTGATTTAATGCTACTAGATGAAGAAGTCTTCGCAGTAATACTCGCTGTCTCAATCATTGCCTCAGCACTAGGCATAGCACTCACTCTTAAACCAGGTAACCCGGAGCCATTCACAGCTATTGGATTACTCAACGAGGAGTGTAAGATAGGTGAGTACCCTGAAGTAGTTGTAAACAATAGCTTCATTAAACTATGCATATATATTGCAAACTACCTTGGGAAGCCGGGGTACTTTAAAGTAGTATATAGGATAGCGCTGAATGAAACCCTCCCATCAAATACAACGTTTTCACCTGAGAACATGGTTGAGGAGTGGAGGATTGTGCTCGGTGATGGAGAGAACAAGACATTCCCCGTCAATGTACCCGTATACTCTCTACGTGGTGAAACAAGAGTGGCGCTAGTATTTGAGCTGTGGGTATACGATGGCTCCGCGAATACCTGGACCTACACTGGTAGGTGGAATCACCTATACGTAAATATCACGGTGTAAATGCCTTGAAGAATGAAGTAACACTCGAGGAATACTTGAGTAAACTCAGTGGGGGGAAGGGTACTTGGAGTAAACTGCGATTAGTGTATGAGAAAACTGTGAAGGGTGAGTTGAAGCTCATAGATCCAAATCCACCGAGAACTCTCGCAGAGTACGCGTTGAGACTTGACTACTCACTATGGTTCTGGACTATCACAGTCCTAGTGCTACTAGCGGTAATAGTTGTCTATACTTCCAGCACTATACCAGAGTTAACTACTTTGAGGTATTTCCTAGGCACACTATACGTCCTCTACCTCCCAGGCTATGTGTTAGTTGAAGCACTATACCCAGATGAGAGGGAATTAAAGCCCTTAGAGCGCTTAGCGTTATCAATAGGATTATCCCTCGCAGTTGTACCATTAATAGGACTCATATTAAACTACACACCCTGGGGTATTAGGCTAGACCCTGTTGTTGCATCGCTAGCTATTTATACACTCGTTATTAGTATAGTGGCTCTCGTGAGGAAGTACAATGTCTACAAGTCAACGCTGAGTCAAGCAAGAGTAATTAGAGATAGGAGGCCTAGTTAAAGCACTCTAATGTACTAGGTGCATTGTTACACGTGGAATAATGATGACAGTGCTCATCGAAGCCTCGAAAACCCTAATACTCTCAGCTATTAGGAAGAAGCTCTACAGCACTCTCCTGGTATCCATGCTCGCGCCAGTCCTCCTAGCAGTGGTATTATTCTCAATCCCCGACCCGAGTAGCCTCAACTACGCATACATTGACGCTGGTAAACCACTACTACTGGTTTCAAGCAGTGTAGTGGGTGGAGAATGCTACCCAGCTACAACCGTGGAGGGATTTGTGGGTAATGGTAGTAGTGGTTTAAGTGCAATAGTATTAGTGGTTAAAGCAGAGGCACCCCGTGTACTTAGTTCCACTGGTTTAAGTAAGCAGTATAATTATAGTAGTGGAGTAGTGTTACCACTAGACCTATACAATGACCTCGGTAAGCCAAGCTCGGTAGTGGTTTCAATTAGTGGGAGGACACATAATTACACAGTTGCATCTTCATGGGGCTCCAACATAGTCCTCCTACTGGATAGTGGGCTGAGCGGTTGCTTTGATGAGTACGCTTGTTTAACCCCCCGCGGGGATTTATTTAGGGGTGTTTTGAGGAGTGCTGGGAGTGATTTACTAAGTGTCTCACTCCGCTGGGTGATTCTGCTGATCCTTGCTTACTCGGTCATAATCTACATTGCCCATAGAAGAGTCGCTGAATCCATGAGGCTTGATGTAAGGATACTTGTTGAGATTGGTTTAAGCACTCGCACTGCGAAAGCCTCCACAGCCGTTGCTCTCATTGTTCTCCACGCTCTAATGACTCTATATGTCAGTGCACTAGGCGTTGTACTCGTTTACACTGCTTGGTCTCTACTAGGCTATATTCTACCACTACCACCTCCAACTCTGAGGACGAGTACTCTCTGGATACTACTACTAGAGGTACTGCTAGGCGCTGCAGTAGCTTACCCTGCCTCTAGGAGTGTGGTTGATTAATGCATGCACCTACACTAGTATTGTTGAAGACCAAGATCAGTGTCATAGCATACTCCCTCCTAGTACTCGTCGCAGTGAGCTGGCTTTCCCTAACTGCCTTAGGCCTCATTAACTCAATTCTATGGCTCTATGAGGGTGTTCTAGGCGTTAGCGAGGGCTTAGTTATCTCAGCTAGGGGTTTCTCACCTTTAACAACACTAATATATAAGAGTGAGGTTGAGGGGAGGATTTCAAACATAAGCTGTATCACAGTTGAGTACTACCTCGCTACACCAGTACTATATGGTGATAGAGTCCTTGTTTTGAAGAGCACTAACTCAAGCACCATTAGTGGTGACTGTGTACTTGTAGGCGGGGATTTAGCCCGTGAACTAGGTGTTAGAGCTGGAGAGGGGATTCTCGTCTCGTCTTTATTCACGAGTGAAGTATACTACCTCAAGGTCTGTGGCTACACTAGTGGATATGTTCTAGAGGCGCCATACGATCTAGTTGCTAGGATTAGGGGTGTGGGTAGAGGCTACTACTCGTACGCTGTGGTTAGAGGCCCTAGTAGTGCTCTCAGCAGGGTAATGGAGGCTCTTGGAGTTAAACCCGAGGAGTATAAATTGACTGGTTTAATTGTAACAGTGCTCTCACGCATTAGTAGTAATGAGACTCGTGCAGTAGTTTATAGTGCTATCACAGAGGCGTACATAGCTAACTTCGGCCTGCAGAGAGACTACATACTATACTTCGCCTGTGGAGTAGCTGTTGCAAGCGTAGTTGGCTCTATTGTGCTTGGTTTAGATAATGCGGGGAGGTTTAAGAATACTCTACGCGTTTTCAGAGAGCTGGGGGCTTCTAGGAGGAGTATAACTACTTCAATCATACTACTAGGATTCACTGTTGCTATTCTCGCCTGCGCTATATCACTACTAATCTACAACTACGTGAGAGTAATCAACCTAGAGATCATGGGCTACGTGCTCGAGCCTAGAGCACCCAGTATACTAGTACTACTCGTCTTCGCAGCGCTGACCACACTGTACACAACTGGTTTAACAATAGGGGTTAAACGTGAAGTGGAGTAGGATACTACTGGTCACAGTACTAGTTCTAGTTCCCGCTTCTAGAATTATACCCTCATTAATGAATAACGCTGTGTTCTCTACTGACTCATGGCCTCTCATTAGGTTAACACGGCTACTAGTTGAAAACCCCTGGATTAGAGTAATATCTCTTAGTAGTCGCCACGCTAAGTGGCCTTCAGCTACATTGTTATCCACGGTCTTCGTTGAGGTGTCTGGTGTGAGTATATATGACTTCTACGCTTTCCTCGGAGCGCCACTAGTGGCGTTTACTCTGGCACTACTACTATACGTGGTGCTTGGAGGTGTTTTCGAGGAGTTGCCGAGGGCTCTATCACTGCTTGCTCTACTAGTTTACCCTTCATTCACACTATTCACATCAGCTTACTTAAAGGAGGTTTATGCTTACCCACTAGCAGTGTTAACACTGTACCTCTCAATGCATACTAACAAATTGTCTAGGTGGATTGGGGTATTAATTGCCTCAATTGCCCTCACTCTAAGTCACCCCCTTACAACACTCATTGTGATAGTCTACTCTCTCACATTAATCTACGTGGATTTCGTGGGTGAATTGAAGAATGGTGTTGGGGGTGGAGTGGTTCACAAGTGGAGTCTATTGGCTACTGTATTGCTCACGTCTACACTGTATACTCTACACGTTTTTTACGCGGGGCCGGTGTACGTCTTCACGTTATTAGACATTGTTGTCCTCATAGTTTACACTGTTTTCACATACACTACATACCTCCTACTCCAGGGTGGTAGGAGGGGGCTCGGTGCATTGGCTTTAATCGTGGTTTTAGTCACCGTGATTGCTTACAGTGGCTTAGTTGAGGGGGTACAAGTTGGTTTAAGCACTATTCCCTATGGTCTACCACTATTATTGCTACTAACGGGTCTCCTTAAGCCCACGGGTAAGAATAGGGATTTAACTACACCACTACTCCTACCATTAGGTGTTGGGTTACTCTACACTTTAACATATGCTAAGTGGCTTGCCTCTATAACGCATAGGTTCCTCAACTACCTCGTATACCCCATAGCTCTAAGCATTGGTGATTTATCGAGGTTTAAGCCGAGACTAGCGGTTTTAATAACATTTACACTACTACTAAACTGCTACATGGTTACATACAGTGCCTCTAGAGGTGGAGACCCCATACTATTCTACTGGAGGTATAGTGTAGCCGATACTGCCCTCAAGGACTTCATTGAGGACTACTCAAATAGTAGAGTACTAGCTGGTGCAAAGTACTCCTACATGCTTGGAGAGGACTTAGCTAGCACGGGCTTAAACCTAGTTACAGCGTTGAGGTCTTGTGGCTTAACTGGCAACCAACTACTAGTCACCAGCCCCGGGGAACTAGTCTACGGTGTACCCATTACACCACTACAATATGTTAAACCAAGATTAGACTTGTTCGAGTGTAGTAGTGTAGTGTACAGTAGCCTAGAGAACTACGTCTTGGTGGACTGGAATTGAGTGTCCTCGAGTTACAGGGTGTGAGGAAGACTGTTGGTGGTGATGCTGTATTGAGAGGGGTTGACTTATCACTAGAGCCTGGTAGAGTAGTTGCTGTTAGAGGTAGGAGTGGTGTTGGTAAAACAACTCTCGCTAAGGTAGCTGCACTACTCCTAAAGCCTGATAGTGGATTAGTCTACTTCAATGGCTTAGACACGGGTAAACTAAGTGAATCAGGGTTATCGAGTACTAGGTTGAAGTACATTGGCTACGTTGACCAAGACTGCTCACTAATAGATGAGTTAACAGTGTGGGAGAATGTTGAGCTACCACTTAGATTAATGAATATTGAGAGAAGCAAGCGCGCGGGGATTATTGGAGAAGTACTAGAGGTGCTTGGTTTAAGGGGGTTAGAGGGTAGGAGGCCTCGTGAACTGAGTGGTGGCCAGAGGCAGAGGGTTGTATTAGCGCGTGCACTAGTTAAGAAGCCTATTCTACTCGTAGCTGATGAGCCATTCGCACACTTAGATGATGAAACTGTAAAAGTGGTTATGGGCTACATTAGGCAGTTAGCTAGTGTGAGTGGGTTGGCAGTATTGATAACTACTACTGACCTCTACGCGGGGATTGATGTTGATGAAGACTACTACCTCGTGAACGGTGTATTGGAGAAGAGGGCTTGAGACTAGTTAATATAGGTTTTAATGAACACAATTGCTCAAGTATAAATATCAAACCCTGTTTAGTATCCTGTGGGGAGGGTTCCTGGGTTGAGTGGAGATAGCTGTAGTGACTACACTGTGATTATACCTGTTTTAAATGAAGCAGAGGCTCTACCAATTGTTCTAAGGGAGTTAGTGGAGAGCGGTGTTCCAAGGGAGAGGGTTTTAATTGTCGATGGCTACTCGAGTGATGGTAGTAGGGAGATTGCTGAGTCAATGGGTTTCAGGGTTATACTCCAGGAGGGTAAGGGTAAAGCAATGGCTATTAAGACAGGTGTTGAGAACACTAGTAGTGAGTGTATTGTATTCATGGATGGTGACTACACTTACCCAGCGAGGCACATACATGACCTATTGAGGCAGCTTGAGAGTGGGTATGATCTAGTTATTGGCTCGAGAGTGTACTTGGAGAAGGGTTCTCAGAGTGTATTGTTTAAGCTAGGTAATAAGGCTCTCTCATTGTTCTTCGAAGTATTATTTGGCGTTAAGTTGAGTGATGTACTAAGTGGAATGTACTCAGCTAGGAGAAAACTACTCAGGGAGATAGGCTTCGAGTTCACTGGTTTCAGTGTTGAATCAGAGATTGTTGCACACGCTGCCTCAACTGGTTTTAGAGTCGCTGAAGTACCAATAGGTTACAGGAGGCGTATTGGTAGGAAGAAGCTTAGTGTTAGACATGGTTTTAAAATAGCGGTGGACATGGTTAGATTAACTTGGAGGTATAGCCCAGTATTCTTGATATTCGCACTTGGAGCACTAATGCTTATCCCAGGGTTATACCTAGACATATTTGTTCTATACAAATGGCTATACTACGGTGTAGTACACCATGTTAGAGCGCTAGCTGGTATAACGCTTAGTGGTTTGGGAGCACTATGCTCACTACTCGCAGTTCTAGCACTATACTTCAAGAGATTTGAGATCAGGGTTTTAAGGGCATTGAGGGATCTTAGGGAGAGAGTGGAGCGTGAAGCTGGGTAGGTTCCCGGGGAAATGTGTAGTGATTAACCGTAATATTTATTAATTAAACTATGAATTAAGTATTAGTGATTTTGTGCTTAGCCATGCACCCGTGTAGAGGGATTCAGTGTTGGCTATAGCTAGTGCACTTGTTGCAGCTAGGTATAGTGGTGTTCCAGGGGAGTATGTTGAGTATGCAGTTGGGAAGGTTAGGGAGAGTATTGGCGGGGTGTTAACGAGTAGTTTAATCTCGAGGTTTATTCGTAAGGCAATACGTACGGGTGTGTGGTTTAAGTTGCCCTCCACCTCGCGTGCACTACTACTTGCATCTAGGTGTTTAAAGATTGTTAAGTCACGTGTTTTAAGGGAGATACTAGTGGGAATCATGGTTGAAATAGAGCTCTCCACTCTAAGGGGTAGAGCAATATACTATGGTGTACTAGTAGCTCTCAGGAGTGGTTTAAGGGAGGCACTAGGTGACTTTAAAAAGCTCATAACACTTGGCATAGGCTACTTGAATCTACCATTAATGTGGAGAATTCTCGGATAGAGTGTATTCTTAGAGATAAAGGATGCTGTAGACTTCTAAATCCAGTAGTGTATTGTATGAAGAGAATTAAATTACCCTTCACACCAGGGCTTGAAGTAGAGTTTGTAGATAGAGATAGGGGTTTAAAGCAGATTAGAGACTTCGCTGAGAGGGGTACTAGGCTCCCCATTGTGGTTTATGGACCTGAGGGCTGTGGTAAGACGAGTTGGCTTAAGCAAGCCGCTGTGATCCTCGGTGAGATGGGCTTTGAAGTATTCTATGTTAACCCCCTGTATAGAGATTTCACTGTCAAGACGGATATTCGTGAAGTTGTAGATAAGTTTATAGAGGTTGCTTCAGAGGCTACTGGTGTTCAATTAAAACTAGCTACTCTAGTAACGCTTGTAGTTAGAGAGCTTCTTACAAAGTGGAGTAGGAGGAGGATAGCTGTACTAGTTGATGACGTATTCCAGGCTATTGGTCTAGATAGAGCTGAGTTCTACGTTAAAGAGCTCTTAGGGTTAATAGAGCATCCTCCAGCTAGTTACGACAATATTGTAGCTATTGTAGCTACTAGTGAGGGTGTTACGAGGTGGAGGATTGGTAGGCACTTGTGGGCTATGATGATGCCTATGTGGAATATGAGTAGAGAGGGCTTTGAAGAGCTCTATAGTATGGTTCCCAGTTCAAAACTATCTTTTAGTGATATCTGGAGATTAACTGGTGGAAATCCTAGAGTATACTCACTACTATATCAGGTTAATTGGGATGTTGATAAAGTCATAGTTGACCTCGTTAAGGAGAAAGAGTTGACTCCTAGTTTCATCTCTAAGTGGAGGAGTTGGCTTGAGGGAGCGATTGAAGACCCCGACATACTCTGGGATCCCAGTACACCTAGGGAACTAGTAAGTGAGCTCATTGAGAAAAACCTAGTTATATATGACCTCTACCCAAGGGATAATAAGTTCTGGATTGATGAACCCCCTCTAGAGAGAGACCTAGATATCGGTGTAGGTAGGTATGTCGCGTGGCAGACGCCACTACACAGGGAGGCCGTGAAGAGGGCTCTTCAAGAGTCGTAAGGGGTATACTACTATGCCGGATCTACTGGCACACTATGCTTCAAGTGTGCTAGTGGCTAGGGTGAGGGTGGATACTAGGATTGCGTTGTTGATTGGGCTAGTTGGCTTAATACCAGACGTGGATGCATTGTTGAGGATTCATAGGTGGATTACGCATAGCCTAGTACTATTAGCCTTGATCGCTACACCAGTAGTGGCACTAGTATACTGGTATAAGAGGAGGTACTTTGGCATAGCCTTAACAATACTATTAATCTACACACTACACCTACTACTAGACATATTCACAGGCCCAACACCAATACTATACCCACTAGCAGACTCAATATGGGTTAAGATACAGGTGAATGGTGCATCAACAGCCACAGGCATAACAGTAACCCCCAGCATCACAGTGGCAACTATGAAGCCGGACTTCACGCGGAGGGAGACTGTGGAGGGTCCACTAGTAACGGAGACGGGTGCAATAATAGCAGTAGTGACAGCAGTTATCCTACTACTAGAGTACTTCTTTAAAGCCGAAAACCAATAATTAGGAAGGACTATGAGGATTCAGTGGCTACACCTATCAAACCTAATTCAATTAGAAACAGTCCCCTCTGGGAGCTCAGGGACGTCTTCAAGGTCTCTCTCAATCTTACTAAGCAACTCCTCAGCCTCCAAGCGGGAAACAGTCTCCTCGATGAAGCCCCTTATCAACATACTCCAGTTGACACTGCTAAACTTCTTCATTCTCTCCCTCAACTCTCGGGATATCCTAACACATATAACGCTAGATGTACTGAATCCCTGTAAAACAATGATGTAGAGCAAGTATATAGATACGCCTCACGTATGGCAAACAATATTAAGTAGAGAACAAGATGTAGAAACCCCGGTAGAGAACATGCCTATAGTCCACGTATACATGTGGAGTGGGGTATCAAGAGAGGCTAAGGAGAAGATAATCAAGGGCATAACAAGGGTATTCGAGGAGCTTGGAATACCAGGGCACGCAGTGGAAGTAGTAATACTTGAGGTGCCTAAGGAAAACTGGGGAGTAGGGGGAGAACAAGCAAGCGAGAAATTCAAGGAGACTAGGCCTCCCTAAGTAACTAAGCGTCTATGTAGATATGAGTAGAGAGAATAGACCTATAATGATTGTCGCTGGTACTAGGCCTGAGGCTATTAAACTAGCCCCTGTTATATGGTCTCTTGAGAAACTCGGAGTAGACTACGTGTTTGTATGGAGTGGGCAGCACTATGACTACGAGATGAGCCGTGTATTCTTTAATCAACTAGGCTTACCCGATCCCGATTTAGATCTCGATGTTAGGAGTGGTAGCCACGCTGAGCAAACAGCTAGAATAATGATTGGTGTTGAGAAAGCGATAATTGACTATAAACCCTCCATAGTTGTAGCACAAGGCGATACCAATACAACACTAGCCTCAGCACTAGCCTCTGTAAAATCACTAACACCTTTCGCACACGTCGAGGCTGGTTTGAGGAGTTGGGATAGGACAATGCCAGAGGAAGTAAATAGAGTCGTAGCTGACTCTATAGCAGAGTTAAACTTTGCACCTACATGGCTTGCAGCAGTGAACCTTATGCATTCTGGTGTACCGTTGAAGAAGATATATGTGACAGGTAATACAATAGTGGATGTAGTCTACAAGTACAAAGATCTAGTAGTTGAGTGGGGGGAGAAATTACTCGGAGAATACAAGCTAGAGCCCGGTAATTACGCACTAGTAACTATTCATAGACAGGAAAACACTGATAACCAGTGGCGATTAGAGAATATAGTTAAAGCACTAATCGAGTTATCAAAGCATATTCCAGTAGTATTCCCCGCGCACCCCAGAACCACTAGGAGGCTTGAGGCCGTTGGACTACTTGAGTCTTTGAAGAAGAACGTAAAGCTTCTCAGTCCACTAGGCTACTTTGAATTCCTGGGACTACTCAGCAAATCTGCAATTGTTTTAACAGATAGTGGTGGTGTTCAAGAAGAGGCATGCATACTGGGAATTCCGACTCTTACCCTTAGATATAATACTGAGAGACCTGAGACTGTATTAGCCGGGTCAAATATACTCGTAGGTGTTGAACCAGAAAAGGTCGTCCCCATAGCTCTTGATATGATCAAGCGTAGAAGTGAAATAGCTAAGAAAAAGGGGTGTGGCAATCTCATAGGGGATGGAACAGCGGGAGAAAAGATATCTAAGATCCTTAATAAGTTCAAGGATGATGCAACCATAGAGACTCGCGATACACGGGAAGATCCGTACATAGTACATGTATTAATTGACACTTCAGAAAACATGGAGGATCTATCTGTAAAAGGAGAGATAATTGCTATGTATGATGACCATGGATTTCCCACCATAGATATAAACTCGGCGAGAAAAATAGTCATTAGAGTGGCAAAACACTGTCTACTAACAAAGTGATTTGTTCTGCTATCTAGAGGTGAGGCAACTATAAGGAAGACGCCTAACATTATACTAGTTACGCATCACTTTCCGCCTGAAGTAAATGGAACCGCGACAAGAGCATTTGAAATAGCCAAGATAATGATCAAAAAACATCCAGGCATCAGGTTATTCGTGATATCACCGCCTCCCGTTAGACCTTTTGGTAGGTTCCAAGTCGATCTGAGACCATTACGCATTATTAAGTTGAGCGGCAATCTCTATCTAATACGAGTTTGGAGTTATCAACCCATCAGCCCTAATCCATCGGTTTTTGAACGTCTTCTCAATTACATAATTTTTCCAATTCTCGCCATACCGATTATTATAGGTCTTGGACTATTCTCAAAGAGAATTATGTTCATAATACCACCATCGATTTTGACCATTATAGTTCCATTTATTAAACCATTGAGGAGTAAAATAATATTGGACGTTACTGATCTCTGGCACGAAGAGGCCCAACTTCTGGGTTATATAAAAAGTCGTTTACTCACCGCTATATCTAGAGGGGCAGAATTACTTGCATTAAAACTTGCCCATGTAATTACCGTGGCTACATACTCTATCGGGAAATATTACGTATATCTTTTAGGCAACAAGAAAAAGAGGATATATGTACTACCAACACCCATTGATGAGCTATTGGTAAAGAAGCATCGAGATACAAAGACTTTGCTGAGCTCAAATACCTCGTATGATACTATAGTATATGCAGGTAATTTTGGAAAACCGCAAGCTTTAGATTTTGCAATAAAAGCCTTCAAAATCCTTAACGAAAGAGGAGTCAAAGTCAAGTTATTATTGATAGGAGGGGGTGAAGAAGAAAGGTCTCTTAAACATCTTGTGAATATTCTTGGGGTAAACAACGTTGAAATCAGACCTCCAGTATCTAGGGAGGAGTTATTTAGTCGCATATATTCACAGGCATCAGCAGGGCTTCTGGCACTTTCCCATGTTAGAGCATTATTTTATGCTATTCCCACAAAAATGTATGAATATATAGTGTGTGAGTTACCAATAGTAGCTTATGGAAGCAGCATAGAGGTCAAACGCGTTATCACAAAATGGCGTCTCGGAGTGTATGTAACCGAAAACGATCCGCAAAAATTGGTTGAAGCCATAATGTTCTTAATGAACAATAAACATTTATTTATAGAAAATACCAGGAAGTATGCATTATATCTAACAAAACAAGTGTACGAAGTACTTGATAATATTATCTATGACAAGCACAGAGACGTTTCAAGATGAACCTCGATGATAAACTCAAAGGTCTCAAAATCGATAGCGTGTTTCTTGTAAGAATACTAGGACTTAGACCATTGGAAACGACTAATGCAGCCTTAATAAATGAATTGAGCACGAGTGAACTACGTAAATTATACTGGTACGCTAAGATTAACAAAATAGGCTTTACTTACCTGAAGGCCCTAGAGAAGGCCGATGTATTAAAGAGGATCCCCGAACTCAAAAAAGAACTTGAAGTACAGGAGAAGATGTATGAGAAACATAATGAATCTATAGAGATTATAAGCAACATATTAACTGATCTAGGCGTAGACCACGTCTTCATAAAAACTATTTACGACTTCCCCATGCTTCCCTCCGACATAGATATCCTTATATATGGTGAAACTTTAGAAAATGTTGCATCTGCTCTAATCAAAAAAGGTTTAAAGATTTTTGATAAAGGCCCTCACTTTATTTCCATTTATAATACAATCGTAGATGCATCAGCTCAGCGTCCAAAGATGAGCTACGATATTGATATATATGATGAGATTTCTCTCAGCTACTTCAAGTATATGGACAAATCATTGTGCTCAAGTGATAGATATAAATATTCCAGCGGAGTAGAGGTATTATCAGCCGAGTGTGAGCTACTTATTCACATTAATCATTCACTCTTTGAGCATCTTTTTACTTTATCTCACTTATACGTAATCTCCACGTTACTACCTCGAATAAACTTCCATAAGCTGGAAATCTTGAGTAATTTAGCTGAATCGAGAGTTCCACTAGCTCTCGTCTCCGAAATAGTAAATAAAGTACTTAAGTACTACCAGGACGGGATGCCCACCCCACTAGTAAAATTCGTGAGGTCTTTCCAAAACAAGAAATACACTACAATTAGAGTCAGCCAACTACCATATCGTTATAGCTTAAAGCATGTTGCAGAGGCAATAATAGAAAAAGTACGTAAAAAATATTATTTGCTATCAATGCTCGAATTCACACATGCGCTCCGTAGCCAAGAAGAGTTAAATCATATAATGTTTCACATCATACTGAGAAGAAAAAGAATAACATATTAAAGGGCTTGGCTAAACATGAACAATGTGGTAATATCAGTCATTTTACCTACATATAATCGAGTTTCTACTATTAAATATACATTTGAAAGTCTATTAAACCAGTCATTTAAAGATTTCGAAGTTATTATTATAGATGACACCCCTAACGATAAAGTCTACAGCTTCCTTTCTTCACGTGGCTATTTACTCAAAGACAACGTAATTTATTTCAAGACCAGCAAAAGATACGGATTACCAGCTTCACGAAACAAAGGAGTTTTATTAGCAAGAGGTAATCTCATATTGTTTATTGAAGATGATATTATCTTAGATCGTGATGCACTGCTAATTCTCTACGTTACATATAAGGTCGTGAAAAAGAAAGTGAAAAAACTTGGAGCAATCGTTCCAGCGAGACCAATAATCATGGTGAACTATACATCGCCTTTAATAACTAGCTTTATAATGAAGCATCTAAAGCGACCCCTTATTGAGAGTTCAATAACTCGTTTAATTTATCAAAAATATGATACGGAGTATAATGGTATTTTTGAAATACCTACAGGTCATCCGTGTGCTTTGTTTGAAAAGGAAACACTAATTAAGATTGGGCTATTTGATTACAAAACGTTTAAGGGAAGTTTCGAGTTTGAGGAGACAGACTTATTCACACGCCTTAGGAGGAGTGGATTCATTATAATATACCAACCGAAAGCGATTTTTCATCATATCCAAGTTAATGAAGGGGGATGCAAGACTTCACTATTCAAAAAAGCTAAGAGCTTCATGAGTAATTATGTGAAGTATTTAACAAAACATTACACTCCCGCTTCATTATTGCCAAGATTAATTCTTGCACTAGTGGAAACTAGTGTTATGTTCGTTCTGACAAAGCTAGAGGCCATTATATCAATATGCGCGATTGTACATCGGAGATAAGTTATTAAGTAAAACATGACATCTATGGAACATAAGATAATATTTGTGACATTTAAAATATTCTTTTATGCGGAGGGTAAATCAAATATCGTTAAAGAGCTATCTGATACTCTCGCTTCTCTGGGGATAAGCACCGAGGTTATTCATCTCAATCCTAGGAATTTTATAAAACTACAAAGTATAATTTCAAGACACAAAAGTTTGGCTACAGTGATCCTAGTAGTAGGGCCATCCTCTCTTTTATCCCTCGTAGTAATGGCGTACTTCTCGCTTCTGAGAAAGGTCTATAATACAAAACTTCTCGTGTATATGGTTCAACCAACGCTACTAAATACAGGTTCTACTTTAATTAAGACGCTAACACAAGGCATTCTTCGAATTATTGGTGTTGATAAAATATTGGTTCAATCAAAAGGAGTATATCGAATTCTTAGATCACTGGGTCTGAGAGCTGGGTTATTGCCTAGTGGAGTTTCTACGGAGAAGTTTAGACCATGTAGCCTAGAAGAAAAATTACACTTAAGAGAGAAGCATGGGTTACCGGCATACGTTAAGATAATACTACACGTGGGGCCGATAAAGAAAGGTAGGGGAATAGAGCATATAATGCCACTTTGCAACTGCCCCAATATAATGGTCTTAATAATTGGGAGACCCCATGATTTTGATGCAAAACTTGTGAAGGAGGCTACAGAAAGGGGATGTATGGTATATAATAGGTTTTTCAAGAACATAGATGAAGTATACAGGCTTTCTGATGTGTACGTATTCCCAACTAGGTCAATAAAAAATGCAGTCGATCTACCCCTCTCAATATTAGAAGCTATGGCATGTAACCTAGTAGTAGTTACCTCTCAGCTAGATGGAATCACAACGTATTGGAATAATAACCCTGAGCTAGGCTTCTACATAACTTATGATCCATCCCAGATACCAAGCTTAGTCGAGAAAATAGTAAAAGAAGGAAAATTACATGCTACAACGAGAGATCTCGTGAGACCTTTTGATTGGAAAAATATAGCAAGGATGCTTTTAATTCATATAATTGATGCCTATGCTAAATAATAGGCTAATAGTGATAACGGGTCCCGACGGTTCTGGGAAATCACTATTAGCAAGATACCTCTACTATGTTTTGAGAAATAGAGGTGTGCCGGTTTGCCTGATGTACGGTGGATGGCGTAGCTTCAATAATATATATGCACAATTAGTGAAAAAAATATGTCCAGCAATATCCAACAAGAATATAACCCATCTTTCATCGATCAAAAGTCCTAAAGCAAATATAGCCAGAAAAAAGAAGATCAAACTTTTGTTCAAACTAATAGTTTTATTGGATTATTACGCGTCCGTAATACTTAAGTTAATAATGTTCTCACTAATATATAGCATAGTAATCTTAGACCGTTACTTCATAGACCTAATAGTTAATATGTCTATAGACCTCGAAGAAGACGTGAGAGAAATGCTATCAACATATAGAATCGTCAAACCCATTATGCCGCGGCCTGAAAAAATATTTGTAATTATAGGCCCTCCTCAAATGATCTTTAAGAGAAAAAGCGACATCCCCAGCATCGATTTCTCAAGAGAGCAATGCAGAAGATTTCTCTTTATTTCAATGTATAGTCAGGAAATTCAAATAATAAGTGCACTAAAAAATTTGCAGGAAAAAGCCCATATAATATTACAGGAGACGGGTATCGAGTATGAGAATAGCATTCCTCATCGATAGATTAGGCCTTGACGGCGTTTCTAGAGTTTGTTTGACGCAGTCCAAGGGGCTGGCGAGTAGAGGCGTTGAAGTGGCCATTTTCACCAAGAAAGTTTCTTCTCATATATTAAAATCACTAGACAGCATCAATATATTTAGAGTATATAATGAAGGTTATAACGTGAGAAATACGCTACGTTCTTTGTCCGAATACGACATAGTTCACTCCCACTATATCACACTCAGCACTCTAGGCTCATTAATAAGTCTAGCTGGAATACCTCACATATTTCATGAGCATGGACACTTCTTTCCCTATTTTCCAAGAAGTTTTAAATCCTTTGTAGGATTTACACGTTACATTCTATTTGAATCACCTAACATAATATTATCCAAGCGAATCATAGCAATCAGCAACTTTGTAGATAGAGAAATACGAAGAATTTTCCCCTTTGCTAACGTGCAGAAGATACGTGTAGTTTATAATCCTATAGATAGCGGGATCTTCGGTCCAGTAAAAACCGAGAAAGCTAGAGAATTACTTGGGTTGGATGGTTTTCAACACATTATTCTAAGTATTCAATCTCCTGGGAGACAAAACGACTATGAGTACATACAAATAGTCAAAACTATTCTTTCAAAACAAAAAAATACAGCCATCATAATAATTACGAGAGATAGATACAGTTACGACTATATAAAGGAGAAATTGAAAAACCTCACTAGTGTTATTATATATAACAATATACCATCAGATCGTCATTTAAATTTACTATATAATGCCTCGGATGTTTATTTTACGATATCAAGGTGGGAAAGTTTTGGCTATACAATTGCGGAGGCCATGTTTGTGGGTAAGCCAGTCATAGGATACGATATAACCGCAATAGGGGAGCTTATAGTCAATGGATTTAATGGGTTTAAGGTGCCCATTGGACGGTGGGATCTTCTAACAAATGCTATTTTAACGCTTCTAAATGATGAGGAAATACGAAAGCAATTTGGTAAAAATGCGAGGGAATTCGCAGTTGAAAGCTTCTCACTAGATATAATAACCCAAAGACTACTAGCGATTTATAAAGAAGTGGTGGAGTCGAAATGACACGGTATGATGAGTGTTCAGGAGCTCCTAGCTTAGTATTATTCTCTTTTCCATATCCTTCATCAGCTAGGCTGGTGCTACTTGTGAATTTAGTCTCGTTATTAGCTCCTCTCTGCAACAAATTGTATATAATATCTGCTATAGATAGCTCCTACTTAGCGAAGCTAAGAACTTATGCATTAAAAAATAGCCGTGGACACGTGTATGTCGTGAACATAACTAAAAAATTACCGAGGTTTTCTAGTTTTTCAATAAAGGAGGTTCTCAGATGGATTTCAAACTACATTTCAATACAGGCGGTGTTTTTTGCATATAGCATAAAGTTAGTTGGCCAGGTGGATATAGCGTTTTTCTTCGTGGGGATAAGAGATTTTATTCCATTGATGATATATATGAAGTTGCATGGGAAACAGATTGTGTGGTATTAAAAAGGTGCACTAAGATTGTTTAGGATGAAAGTAGAGAATTATATGGAGATTCTCGCTTCAATTCTAGCAGATATAATTGTCACAGAAGCTTTACTACCGCATTTTGAAACAAGACCTCGCGGTCTTTTCCCATATAAGTTGCATCCGGGGCTAAGATATATTAATCTTGATAGGTTCAAATTACTTAAAACTATTGACCAGCGGGAAAATGTTATAGGCTTTATTGGAAGACTCGAAGAAGATAAGGGAGTAATAGATTTTATTAAGATCTCTCAGCTTGTATCGTTAAAAACAAGAAAACATGGTTTGAACGCTCGTTTCTATATAGTGGGGTCAGGAAGACTCGACAAGGTGGTTAGAAGCATTACTGCTAGGATGAGCGACAAAGGCATGGACATTAAGTTCTACGGATTTATAGAAAATGATTTACTTCCAACACTCCTTAATGAAACAAAGATCTTGATATTACCATATAAATCACCCGCTGAAGGGATCCCAACTGTGGTTTTAGAGGCGTTTGCATGTGGAGTCCCCGTTATTGCATATGATACTGGGCTCATTAAATCTGTTGTAATAAATGAGTTAACAGGCTTTGTTGTTCCAATAAACAACTATAAGGCAATTGTTAATTTAGTTGTTCAATTGTTATCACATCGGGAATTATTAATGAATATCTCAAGAATTCAGAGGAAATTTGCAGAGGAATTCTTAAGCTATGAAAAAGCTTTAGAGAGATATGAAGTATTGTTCACAAGACTCTGGGGATAATGCGGCATGGGGTGGGGGCGCTATTAGTTTAAAATATTTAAAAGTACTTAAAATCGCAGTGATTCCCACGTTATGGTTTATTATCCCACTACTCGCTCCCATATCTCAATACTACGTTCTCGCATATAATGATTCAACCATGACATACATAGTGCTTTCTCTAATCGTTACATCAATAATTGTGTTTTCTTATAGGAGTCGCATAATTAGCATGGATGGTAGACTAGAAGGTTTGGTTACCCATATAGTATTAACCTATAGCATTCTACTAATGCATACTAGCAGTTTTGCAGTTGGATTATATGGTGTCGATGTTTACAATGAATACCGCTATTCTTTAAATGTTTTAAAGTCAGGATTCTCTGCGTTATCAAGTGATCAAGCGACATCTAGTTTCGGTCCACTTGTCATTCCCGCAATTATTTCGATGATAACTTCTATTCGACTCGTAGATTTTTACCGGGCATTCCTACCATTACTTCTCGCCACGGTCAGCATACCATTAATTCTAGTCTATAGGAAAATGCTCGAGGACGATGCATTATTAAGGAGCTATAATATTCCGCAAGGAATGACATATCTCCTCCCACTTTTCATCGTTTTCACGACAACGTATATACATACGCTTCTCTCTGCACCTCGTCAAGGCTTGGCATTGTTGTTATATACATACATGTTGTATTCGTTTCTTGAACTACATGAAAAGAAATCAATTAAATTTGTGTTTACGACTTCTCTTTTATCAGTAGCCCTTGTTCTATATCATTACTCTACATTTTTCTTGTATATAGCTTTCATACTTACATTAATCTTCGTTGAATTATTAATTCGCGTATTAGGAATTAAGCATGGCAAATCATACTTTGATGTATTCATGTTGATTATATTCATTATCTCTATCATATTTGGATCGCTATGGTATGTATATACTCCAGTTGTAGCTGGAATCACGGCTAGTGTGAAATTTGCTATTAAAAGACTCCTTACACTCGAATCGATTCTAGAATATGCTAGCCCGATAATTCCAGTTAAACAATACTATATTGACATTAGATCTTTTATTAATTTGGCCATTAATGGAGTGCTTGTTCTTGGATATCTACATTATATGATATCAATGCTGAGACGAAAACACCACGATACCGCAGGAGAAGATCTATCATCGTATTTTTCACTCTTTACAAGTAGTTTCATACTACTTGCTCTCACCCTGCTACTAAGTTCCTGGATAAGTAAATATGGTATTGGAAGGGCTTACATTCAATTCCTAATTACGGCTGTCCCACTAGTAGTATTAGCTATACCGTCGCAGATAAGTAACAAAATAAATACTACTATACTAGCAAAGTTTTTATTGACTACATTGATCATTTTTAGTCTATTTAACTCAACATATTTGACTGAGGCTCTTCAGGGGGTTTATCAATCAAGTATTTATGACAGATTAGCATACATGCGTGGATATATGGGTGTATATACGCAAGACTTAGATGTTGTAAACTATATATTTATATACTCGCTAAACAGTCATGTTGTAATAACAGATTATTTTGGAGAAAATGTCTTCAAATTGCGAGGAGAGCTCTCCAACTTGACAACAATACATAATGAACTAAATGGAATATACTCTTACGGGCATGCCATTGTGATTTTAAGATACTACAACATTGCCTCGAAAATTATATTTTCATATACAACTGGAATCATATCACTAAATGTGTACTTGAATAAATTAACGTCATTCAATCTAATATATAATAATGGAGCATGCGTGTTTGCCTTTTAATATTTCCAAGTGGGCAGATCAAATGAGTGCTAGAAACAATCCTGATACAAACAGATATGTTAATCATTCCCTTAGAGTATGTATTATTACGCCTTATGTATTTGTTGCTAATGAAATCGCTAAACGCCTTGATTCCAAGGGCTTCTCCACACTGGTTATTACTGTGACTCCCTCGAAGCTATATAAACACTGTTCTAACTACCTCACAAGACCTGATAGAAATAACACAGTTGTTTTTCTAAGCGGCATCCGTACTTTATTTACATCTGTTATTACCGTGTTTCGCTTCAGGCCTAATATAATACAGCTTTATACCGGAGGCGGTCGACTAGGATTTGCCCTGTATCTCGTAGTTTTCTTAAGTAAGTTGTTGTTTGGTGCCAGGGTTGTTAGTTTTATAATGGAGCCCGTTCCGAGAATGGGGATAAGGAATCGTAGATTGGCGTGGCTTGAGACCAGGCTTGAGATTCTATTATCCTCAGTCGTCATCACTGATACAGAAAGGTTGAAGCGCCTGATAATAGGTGTCCACAAGATGCCTCCTAGTAGGGTCTTTGCATTTACAAATGAGTGGGATGCACCATGTTTCGCAATACCGCAGAGTGGTGAGAAGGAAGAGGAGGATTGGATTCTCTTCTTCGGCAACGTCGAGGATTATAAAGGCTTGGAATACTTGATCCTAGCTGAACCATTAATTACTAGTGAAATTCCACGAGCTAAAATAGTCATCGCCGGCAGAGGGCAGGAGAAGTATTATCATCTTATTAGGAACAAGGACAATTTCCTCCTGCTAAATAAATTTGTCGACTACGATGAGGGCTCGGTCTTAATTAAGAAATCAAAAATCATAGTCTTGCCCTATAAAACGGGAACAGTGAGTGGTGTAATCCCAATAGCATACGCCTTCAAGAAGCCCATAGTTGCTACTAGAGTCGGGTGCTTTGACGAAGTAATAAAGCATGGTGAAACAGGAGTTCTTGTGGAACCCCATAATCCCACAGAGCTTGCGAGGGCACTCGTTTACCTCTTAAAAGATGATGAACTACGTAGGAAACTAGGCGAAAAAGGTTTTGAGAAATTAAAGAGGGAATTCTCCTGGGATGTGTTTGTATCTAAATTAATGGTCATCTACCAGAAGTTGATTTCACGACGTAACCGGCAGAGTGATCCAAAGACAAAGATGTTGATAAAGCGTGCCACGATCCTCGATCTCCATAAGATATATTCGTTCTATGAGAAAATAAGCCTCGATGCAACCACGAGTTTTTTCTACAGAAGGGTTTTGCCGAGAAGTATCACATCACGTATCTATTTTATTACTCGCATCGCTTTAAATATACTCTTTAAGAAGGAGATATTTGCTATGTTGCTAAATAATGGAAGCATTATAGGGCTCTCGCATATTTTGGTATCGAGGAATAAGAAATATGGAGAAGAAGGGATTGTCCTATTGAAGGAGCACCAAGGGAAGGGGCTTAGCACGTTACTGGCATTCTACACTCTTAGAGAGGCTAGAAGAGAGGGGGTGAAGGCTCTATGGGCCATTATAGATGTAGACAACTACCCTTCCATAAAATTACATCAAAAACTAGGATTCCGCATAATTAAGGTTATGCCGAAAGCAGCTTCTAGACATGGTCGTCCCGTAGACATGTACCTGTTAATAAAGACCCTTTAAGTTGTCTTTCTTCATAAAAACACTCATATATGCTACCAGAATTATTGTATATTGAATTATTGAAAGGTTGAGAGGTTGCTCGAGATGGGGAAGAGGGCTCTGATTACGGGTATAACTGGGCAGGACGGTGCGTATCTTGCTAAGTTTTTACTGGATAAGGGGTATGAGGTGTATGGTACTTACCGGAGGCTTAGTACTCCTAACTTCTGGCGCTTGGAATATCTTGGTGTTTACCATAAGGTGTATCTCATCCCAGCAGACCTCACCGATATGTCCTCTATTATAGAGGCGTTGAAGATATCCGAGCCCGACGAGGTATATCATCTTGCGGCTCAGAGCTTTGTTGAGGCCAGCTTTGAAACTCCCGTGGCAACGGGTGATGTAACGGGTCTTTCTACTACGAGAATTCTAGAAGCTATCCGCCTTGTGTACCCTGAGACAAAGTTTTATAACGCGGCGACCAGTGAGATTTTCGGTAAGACAGGGATACTTAACGGTGGAAGACCTCTTAATGAAAACGACCCCTTCATGCCCATGAGTCCATATGCTACCGCTAAGCTCTATGGTTTCTGGATAACAAGGATATACCGCGAGGCGTACGGGATCTTCGCTGTTAACGGGATACTCTTCAACCACGAGTCGCCTCTCCGTGGACTAGAATTCGTAACTAGGAAGATATCTAATGAAGTAGCCAAGATTTACCTTGGACTCAGCAAGGAGCTAAGACTTGGGAACCTCGATGCGAAGAGGGATTGGGGATATGCACCAGAATACGTGGAGGCGATGTGGCTCATGCTCCAACAGAAAGAGCCGGACGACTACGTCATAGCAACAGGTGAAGCCCACAGTGTGAGGGAATTCGTTGAAAAAGCCTTCGGGCTCATGGGTTTAGACTGGCAGAAATACGTTAAAGTTGATAAGAGGTTCTTTAGACCCCTAGACGTCCCATGCTTAGTTGGCGATTACTCAAAGGCTAAGCACAAGCTCGGCTGGGAGCCAAGAACAAAGTTTGACAAACTAGTTGAAGTAATGGTTAATGAAGACGTTAGTCGCTGGGAGAGATGGCTCAAGGGAGAAAGGTTCCCGTGGGATGCACCTAATTACCCGAGTGAAAGCAATGTTCTTACAAGAGCTTTGAGGATGTAGAATGATGTATAGATACCCTGTTGCGGAACCGGATCTAGGGGAGGAGGAGCTTAGAAACGTTATTGAGGCTGTTAAGAGTGGCTGGATTAGCAGTAAGGGGAAATTCATCGAGGATTTTGAGCGTGCATTTGCAAACTACATAGGCGTAAAGTATGGTATAGCTACATCAAATGGTACAACGGCACTCCACCTTGCATTAGTAGCCCTAGGTATAGGGTCTGGAGATGAAGTCATAGTGCCAGACATAACTTTTGCGGCCACTATCAACGCCGTATTGTATACTGGGGCAAAACCGGTGATTGTGGATATACACCCCGAGTATTGGTGTATGGATCCAGATAAGGTTGAAAAAGCTATTACTTCTAGAACAAAGGCTATTATACCAGTACACTTATATGGTCACCCATGTGACATGGATCCAATAATGGAGATAGCATCGAAACATAGTCTGTATGTAATTGAAGACGTGGCAGAAGCACATGGAGCTGAATACAAGGGTAAAAAGGCTGGCTCTTTTGGACATGTCTCTTGTTTTAGCTTCTATGGAAACAAAATAATAACAACCGGTGAAGGGGGAATGGTGTTAACAAATGACTGTGAGCTCGCGGAGAGAATGAGGATGCTGAGAGATCATGGAATGAACCCTAAGAAGAGATACTGGCACGAAGTAATAGGCTTTAACTACAGAATGACAAACCTTCAGGCCGCTATTGGATTGGCACAATTGAATAAGATCGACAGATTTATAGAGAAAAAGAGGAGAATTGCTAAGATCTATGCTGAGGAGTTGTCAGGTATACCTGGTATTACTCTACACCCAGAGATGCCTTGGGCTAAAAACGTTTACTGGTTATACTCCATATTAATAGACTCTAGCAAGGCAGCAATCACCAGGGATGAGCTCTCCGAGAAACTTGAAAAAGAAGGTATTGAGACAAGGAAATTCTTTTACCCGCTACATGAAATGCCCATATACGCGAAGTATAGTGTTTACTCTTATCCAGTAGCGACCACTATCTCAAGGCAAGGACTAAATCTACCCTCGAGTACAAAGCTCACGGAAGAAGATGTCAAGTTCATCGCACGGAAGATCAAGGAAAGCATTTTATCATGGAAAACCCTCTAGGAGTTCATTCAATGCTTACTGAACTTAAAAGACGTTGTCTTTAAGCTACTTATTCGAGGGTTAGATGTTACTATTAGCCAAGTATGTATTTTCGAAAATAGGCTTCAAGACCAAGCTCTATGTAAAATTGGTGGCTGTGTAAGTGAAATTTCTCCAGAAGTTTTCGCTTTTCTAATAAGCTCGTTCTGCGTGGATTAGTTAAAAGTACCAAGTGTTTAAATAGTAAAATTCCTTTAAACGATGTAGCTGTAGATAAGCTTAACGATGTACTTTTAATCCAATAAAATTCCCTTCAAGTTTTTTACTGGAGATATGATGAAACCCGTAATTCCTGGATTAAACAAGATATTCGCTTTAGAAAAATGCATGGGTCTATAATCGCAATATTTAAATATGGCGAATGTGGAGTAATTCACGAATAGCTCCCTAATTGTTTCTGCAGCGTTGGTTTGTAAAAATGTTTTTCAAGGAATGCTAAGGCTATGTACGTGGAAGTTTAAGAAGCCCTTTGAACACGTCTCTGTAGATCTAGACATACTTATTAGAGTTGTGGATGTTCCTAGACTGTTAGAGCCCTGGTTTCCAGGGGTTTTAGAGCTGTTGTCTGGGAGCCGTACACAGTCACCCTTAGTAGGGGTGGGTTTATAGTTGACCTCTACACGCACCCCCTCCTTCGCATGGGTTGTCTACATGGATGGTGGGAGGCTCTTAGATTGCTGTGTTGAGGAGGTTGATGTTGGAGGTTTAGGCGTGAAGGCTCTGAGTAGAGAGGCTGAGGTAGCTGTTGCTGCTGCACACGCTGTTTACAAGGAGCACATGGTTCTACTAATGGACTGTCTAGTGGCGTGGAGTTGGCTCAATAAGGGAGCTTGGGATATAGCCGTAGAACACCGCGTAGAGGAGTCCCTGGAGACGCTACTAGAGACATGTAGCCTCATTAAGAACAACCTTGTAGAAGCACCATGTAGGATTAAGCCAAGTATATTGCTCAGAGCATACATGGGTAAACTAGTAAACGACCCACGGCTCCGGGGGACACTACTAAACATAGCCAAGTACTTTGCATCGAGGCGTGACATAGGGGAGAAAATAGTCTCTAGAATAACGAGGAAGAGCTACTAGTAAATACTCGAGCACCATTAAACCCCTAAATACATAAAGCCTCCCTGGATCCAGACACTAGATACAGCCCCTATCCTCCCCCTGCCGATACACTCTCCGAGAGTTAGCTATCTAAATTAAGCGTTGAAGCTGATGAGTGTACCCACCCTCCACCAGTACCTCCTTGATATATTGCTCCTCGACTAGGGGGTTTGCACGTG
This sequence comes from Desulfurococcaceae archaeon, assembly GCA_028275705.1. Taxonomy (GTDB): domain Archaea; phylum Thermoproteota; class Thermoprotei_A; order Sulfolobales; family Desulfurococcaceae; genus UBA285. The sequence continues at coordinate 60,577 of JAPWUD010000006.1, forward strand.
TGTGTAGCATGGTGGAATGAGGAAAAGGGGTTTGTGTATAGCGTGGTTGAGTCACGCAACTTGAAGGCACGTGTCAATGCCTGGTCTATGGTGGAGAGCTAGTTTCCAATTGTTTTAGTGTGGAAAGGGAAAGTGTTAAACATGTATTATACATGTATTAGGAAAGCCTGAGACACTCCCCCGCAGTGTTGACCAAGCGGTTGCAGTAATTGAGTTATCGCTCTTCATTACGTTGTTCATGACGATGTTCATTATGTTGTTTATGACATTGTCCATGAGTTTTCACATGAGGAACTTCATGAATTTTCTCATATGTTTTCTCATGGGTTTTCTCATGGCAATTTTCATTACGTTTCCCATGACTTTTCTCATAACTTTTCTCATTATGTTTTTCATGAATTTTCTCATGGGTTTTCCCATGATGATTCTCATGACGATTTTCATGAGTTGTCTCATGGGGTTGTTGACCGGGTTTTTGACTATTTCTTCAGGGGTTTTCCATGCAGCCCACTTAGTTACTAAGTAAGGCTTAAAAAAGGCTCAGCATAAACTACAGCTAGAACTCATCACAAATCAGAGAAGAGGGAACGGGGACATGGGGATTACATCAAGCATAGATAATAGTGTCGAGGCTTATAAAGGCTTCGATAAAGGACTAAACAGTATAAACTCTTCTCCAGCGGGCTATACCGTAACAATAGGTGGTATAAACCGCAGTAAACAACCTACAGTAGCAGTACATATACCGTTACCGTAAGAGCCCCGAAGAAAGAGAGTAGCATTTCTGTAGCACACTACTCAACATACTCAGTTACCTGGCTGGGAGGGATTTGCTTAAGGATCTCGACTAGGTTAACTAGGAAGAGCTACTGGGAGAGCCGCTGTAAACTTAAACTCGGAGCCCTTGTAGCTAAAACAGTAGAGTATCCAACCCTGGTAGCGTATTGTCATTTAACAAAGATGTGAGTGCCTTGACGAGGGCTTTAAATGGTAGCACGTGGTGTTAGTCAAGCTATTATGTGTGGGTAAATAAGAGTAGCCGCTGAAGAGCGCTCGGAGACGCTTCAAGATCAGTCTAGAGTATCACAAGAGCATAGTAAGGGGTGCTCCTTGGCAATATCATTCTCTCAGAGACTACTAGCTTATAACAGTAGTATCCTAGACTCTTTGAGCTCCCCCGTTGTAGGGTCTACAGCTAGACCTAATGCTTCTAGAGTCAAAACACCTACTACAACGTCCTTCAGATCTCTAGATATGAGGACTGGTGTAACAGCTCTCTTGCCCTTGATCTCAATGACTAGGAAGCTTTCATCGAGCTCCGTAGGCCCTTTAGCGGTTTCAACAATTTTCTTACCAACAATCACGAGGTTTAACTTCTCATAAACACTCCAGGGAACAACAGTGTATGTGGCCCCTGTATCAACGAGGGCTAGAGCCTTGAGCTCAACACCACTAATTGGGTTTACAAGCCTCGCTTCAACCCATACATGACCCATAACCCGTCCCAAACACCTTTCTAGTCCCAAGAGAGCGTTAACCACTTGCTAAGCATCAAACTATCTACAGCTACCTAATAAACTTTACTGGTAGTTCACGCGACTATAGCCTCTTAGAAAAGCTGTGATGGGTATAATAGAGATCAAAACGCTCATAGCCTATGCGGAAAACGAGCTTCTCAGAACCTCGATAGATGGGTTCTTAAGCTAAGAGGTAGGAGGTAGCATGCCTTTCAAGAGCTTTAGAAAGCTTGAGGTACCTGATGTGATCCCCGTAGAGTTTGTTAGGTTCCATGATGAGCGTGGCTTCTTTGCTAAGCTCTATAAGAGGACTGATTTTCTCACTAATGACATACCATACGACTTCGTCCAAGTTAACTTAAGCTTCTCTAGGAGGGGGTGTTGTTAGGGGTTCAATGGCCGGTGAAAGAGAATGTGATATTAAGTGAGAGAGATAAGAAGTGTCCACCACTGAGAGAAGCAGAAACAAACTTCGAGTACTAAAGCCACGTGTAGTATTTCAAGTTTCCTCGGAGTCGACTGGGTTTTACGCGGCTTTATCTCTGCCTCGAGTACTATATAACTAGAAGCATAGGTTAGCAATTTCCACACTCCAATCCTCCACACATCTCTAGGTTTTACGTACTCAAGATCTTGGTTTCTGAGATACTTCCACAAGTCCTCTATATTTTCAAATAGACTACTGGGATCCACAGCCGGCAAACTAGACCCCGGGCAATTAAACAATTCCTCTAGGGTCTAGAGCTTTTAGGACTCTTTGCTAACAAGAGTTTTGCTATTAGTGTTGCTACTGTAGCTATTAATGTGGTAGCAATGATGATTATGATCGTGGGTGTTGGTTTTTGCGTAAAAGTGTTTGGGAGTGTGGAGTATAGTGCGAGTAGTGTTATCGATGCTGTCTCGAGGTTTAAGTCTCCCTCACCCTTGCTATTCGTGTAGAGTGTTGTGCATGGGTTTATAGACTTCAGCTTCGCTGTATACTTGTCTACATTGTCATGTGATCCTAGCGCCCTATACACGTAGAGTGCTAGTGCTAATTTATACGTCTCATACCATCCACTCTGCTCGTAGTAGGCGTCTACAAACCCCCTACCATCCCATAGGCTCTCTAATCTCTCCAGCTCCTTAATGGCATTCTCTCTATCCCCGTGTTGCAAGTGGTATAGTGCCTTGTACACGATCAGGTTTGCGTACCTATAGTAGTCAGTGATCTCATTTGTCGTTCTCTTGACGTGAACTATCCTAACATTGTTCACAACGTCTACCACGACATGCTCAATGCTCGTGAAGGGCTGGGGTATCGGCTTTCCCACGAGTACCTGGTGGTAGTCGTAGAAGTCTGTGGGATAGGACTCTAGGAACTTGTAGACTAAGTCGGCTAGCTCGCGGTATCCACACACGTAGCGGAGTGCGTAGTATGCGAGGTAATTGGAGGAGGTGTAACACACATCTCTCTCTACTAGTGGCGACTCAACGAGGCATTTACCCCTATCACCGAGGTCAACAGCTAGAGATGCTATGAAGTCGCACAGTTTCTCTCTAGTGAGTGGTTGTGAGATATATACATCTTCAGCCGTAGTAAGATAGAGAGGCGTTAATGAGTAGAAGAATAAACTAATCAATAACACCAACACACTGACGTGCTTCAACCATACATACACACCGCGTTCTCCACAGGCTACTTTAAAGACACTAATCAACCCGGGTTCCAACACCAATCATTAAACACCTAGACTAGATAACACCTCCACCCTACAAATACACTGGTTATGCAAAACAACCACTCTCAGCATGAGCAATACATCTTCTAACGGGGTTTAATAGCATGGCAATACTCCCATTAAGCTCAGGGTTGAAGGAGAATTCTCTGGTATATAGACCCTACATTATAGTGGTAAGCCCCAGAGTCCCGGTTTCAACTATTTAAATATAGAGTAGAGTTGATTTATTGTAACTACAGTTATATCTAGTTCCTCTTTGATTTTCTCCGACTTGTTGACGATGTCGGTGTCAAGAGTGAAGAATACTTTGCACCCCAGTATACTACTTACAACCACGTGTAGTAGGTCTAGTGTTCTGAGTCTCAGTCTCTCAGCGTGTAATACTGCTTTCTCCAAGACCTCATTGAAGTCTACTCCGGCTATACTGGCTCCAGCCTTCTCAACTGAGTACATGGCTAGTGCTACAGGGTTTTCGAGGCCTGCCCTCGTGTACACTGAGGCTAATTCAACCAGCGTTAGTCTAGATACAAGCCTTCTACCGCTGATACCACCCAGTTGCTTCACCACGCTATTGTGGTTTGGGTCTTTCTCATCGATATTAGCTATGACAATGTTCGTGTCGAGGTATACACAGGTATCACTAGTCAACGCTTTCGATCCTCTGCTAACAACTCGTTTAAGCCACCATGACTGAGTTTAAACCCCTTCTTCTTCAACTCCTCAACCATCCTATACACTCTCTCCCAGTATTCAACCTCTTTCTTGACCTCGGAGAGGCCCCTCTCGATCAATACATTGAAGGCGTGATTCCTACTCCTCGCAAGCCCATACTTAACCATTTTATCAGCTAACTCAACAATCTCCTTGCGAACCTTAATAGACACCGAGACATTCATAAGG
>JAPWUD010000041.1 GCA_028275705.1 Desulfurococcaceae archaeon
CTTTAAAACGCTACTCTTTCACCCAGACTCAAAAACCCTTACAGGATCTCTGGAGCCACTCTCAAACCCGCACCTAGATGACCCATAAGTAAACTGGGAGGAATTCATACAGCGTCATCTATTTTTGCACTAACTCCCTCGTTGACATGGTTTCTATGTATTGCTTTGCTTTTTCCATTAGTCGTCTATCGTCTGTTACTAGCACTAGTTTGTTTCTGAGTGCGTAGTGGAGGTATGTAGCATCATGTATTGTTAAACCCTCTTTGACTGCTAGCTCGAAGACGCTTGCCTCCTCACCCCTAATACTCGCTACTGTGACGACATCGAAGACTCTCTCCAGAACATCGAGTAGCTCTTTCACAGTCTCTTCATCGATGTGTCCTAATAGATAGTGTTCCTTCCAGACAGCGTTGAAGACCTCATAGACCGCTAAATCCAGTGTTACTCCCTCAGCGAGGGGTTTTAAATATCCTTTCTTAACCAGGTTGAATATGGCACTAGCATCGAAGAGATACACTGCACAACTACCTCCTCTCCCTGTCCTCGCGTATTATAGAGACTACTTCCTCATCGCTTATATGGGAGAGCCTCTTGGAGATTCTTTTCGCCTTCTCCTCGAGCTCGGATAGTACACGCTTCTTAACTTCCTCCTCGAGAGCCCTTCTAATAACTGGCCCGGGCTTTATTCCATACCTATCAAGCAACTCCTTCAACCTCCTAGGAATCTTAGCTGAAACCGTGACATAGCCTATTCTCAATCCCATTTATAGTCATGGAATTAAGGGTAAACCCATATAAAGATTACCAGATATTATGGCTCCATTAACTACGACTCAAAATAACAATCTAGAAACCCCTTGGCAGCATACACCCTATGAACCAGGAGGGTTCCATTGGAAAGGTGGAGTCGGTGGAAGAGATTGTTCATACCGGTTTAAGCAGTGTCTATTAAGTGCATGGATATTGTTAACGCGGATCCCGGTGTCTTGACGCATTGTTCACGGTATTGGTATTGCAATGAATGCTAGGTATATGAGTGTATACACCCCGACTAGTGCTCCTATTTTGAGGAATTCTTTAAATGTTATCGTGTTCTATCTAGTGGGGATTAAGTCTTTCTGCAACTTCGTTTACTACGTTGTCAATGTCTCTTTTACTTAGAGTACTCGTAGAGGTAACTGCTAGATCTACGTCTATATTCTCCCTGTAGCTACCTCTAGCTCTAGAACCAAATAGAGTAAAAGCTAGTATTCTCTCATCTCTACTCCCTATGGATTTGAGAACGTACTTTAACACATCTTCTGAGACTTCTACCGGGTTAATATTAATGGATTCAAGTATTTCCATAACCTAACCTAGAATAATTGGGGCCTTCATTTTAAATCATGAACTTTTTTCCAACTAATAATCTAATTAACGCTATCTACATGAGTATATTTCAAGCTCTAAGATATTCAACTTCTTAGAGTTAGTGGTGCTTTATAGTGGGTGAGAGTAGACATTATATTGTTAAATTAGACTATGAGAAGTGTGCTCATTGTGGTTTTTGTACAACTGTTAATACTTGTCACTCTCTAAACATGTGTATTGGTTGTCTATCATGTTATTGGGCTTGCCCATATGAGGCTAGAATTCTAGTTGAGAGTATACTTGATGTAGATAACTCTGTGACAATATACGTTGATGATAAGCCATTCAAGGTACCACGTAACATCACTGTTGCTAAAGCTCTCGAGTACATTGGCTTTAAATTCAATCCTCCAGGGTTTAAGAGACCTAGCCTCGCGTGTAAAACTGGTGGTTGCTGGGCTTGTACACTATTAATTAATGGTGAATTAGAACGTGCCTGTATAACACCTGTTAAGGAAAATATGAGAATTAAACTTAATATCGAGGGATATAAGCCCTTAAGAATAGTTCACGGGCCGGAACCACACGTGGTTGGAGGTAAGGGGACACCGTGGTGGGAGGTTAACTATATAGACTATGTTGAAGCCGCTATATGGGTTGCTGGTTGTAATCTTAGATGTCCTCAATGTCAAAACTACCATGTAACATATGATAATGTATCAACACCAATGACACCTGATGAAGCTGCTAAGCTTGTAGTCTATTGTCACAGGAAGCATCATACTAGGGGTATTGCTATTAGTGGCGGTGAACCCACAATCAACCGCGAGTGGCTTATAGAGTTCTTTAAAAACGTTACTAAGAGAGTAGATGTAAAAGTGAGAAGACATCTTGATAGTAATGGAACTACTTTAACACCAGACTACATCGATGAGCTTGTAGAGTCTGGTTGTAATAATATTGGCATTGAGCCTAAATGCACACGTGTAGAAACATATATGAAAATTACGGGTATAAGTGACCGAGAACTCGCAGAGAAATACCTGGAGACAGCTTGGAAAGCCGCTGAATACATCTATACTAATTATAGGGATAAAGTCTACTTGGGAATAGGCCTCGTATTCAATAGAGAACTAGTCTCACTCGAAGAAATAGCTGAGGCTGGAGACAAGATCGCTTCAATAGATCCCAAAATACAAGTCACAGTATTAGACTACTTCCCTACTTTTAGAAGGAGATGGTTGAAAAGACCATTAGTTAGCGAAATGCTCGAAGTTAAACGTATCTTAGAGGAAAGAGGCTTAAAGACAGTTATTGTACAAACTGAACGCGGACACATAGGCCCAGGGAATAGAAGTTTAGGATACTCCTACTAGTCTACAACACTAACAACCAGAAACTAAGTCTCATCACATAATACTCTTCAAGGTCTGACCTCCTCTCCACCCTTAAGGGGTGAGGGTTTCCTTTTGGGGTTCATTGGCTCCCCGCATCCCACGTAGGCTTAGGGGCAACCACGACCACCAATTAACTCATCACCGAGACCAATTAAAATAAGAGATTTATAATCTATTCACTTCACTCCCGTCATGAATGGCGAGGCTTTCAGTTGTAATAGCAATAAAAAGTAAATAAAACCATAATCTATAAACCCAATGGCTCCCTGGGGAATTCATATAGGTGTATTTGGTAATTGTCTATTGGAAGGGTGGTTTCTACGAGCTTTGAGCTTGCGAGAGAGGTTTTCAACTATGCGAAGGAGGAGTTTGAAAAAGCCTTGAAGCTAAATGACGTCTCCCTCTACAGGAACGCTGCTGATAAGGTCTTTCTAGCCCTAGTCATAGCGATAAACGCTTATATTAAGGCAATTGAAGGCTTTGAACCAACTAGCCATAGCGAGAGGAGGAGAATATTGAGGAAAATTGGTAGAGAGGATCTTAGATCTCTATACAGCGACCTAATGAAGACACTACATGATGAAGCATTCTATGAGGGTGTCTACCAGCCTGACGAGGTAGAATACGCGTTTAAGAAAGTCGAGGAGATAATATCAAAGCTAGAAGAAGAGATTAAAGGAAAACAGAAGTAAACACCACCATAGAGGTTTCAGTAGCCTTCTCTAAGCGTACACGCTATAGCTTCCCTTAAAAATTCATCTAACTCTACTTCCTGGGTAGAGCCACTCACGTTCTCATATCGAATTCCACCTCTACTGGGACTTATTTGAGGAGGTTTTCTTCAGACATTGTTATTAGCGCTCCTAATTGAGTATATAGCTACGACTATGTTCGCGTCGAAGTATACGCAGGTATTACTAGTCAACGCTCTCGATCCCCAGCTAGTAGCTTATTTAAGCCACCATGACTAAGCTTAAAATCCTCCTCCAACTCCTCAAATCTCCTCTGGTTCTCCCAGAACCCAACCTCTCTCAACTTCAACAAGACCTTTTTAATCAAGATATTGAACGCGTGATTTCTGCTCCTCGCGAGATCATACTTAACAATCGAAACACTCATAAAGGAATACCAGGGG
>JAPWUD010000042.1 GCA_028275705.1 Desulfurococcaceae archaeon
GGCTGATCTCTAAGCATTACTCTGAGAGCTGGGATATTGTTGTACGTTGGTGCACGCACTCTCCACCTATATGGCTTCCCATGCCCAGTAATCACGAAGTGTACGTCCCCACCTCGAGGTGCTTCAACAACTTGAACTCCCACTCTCCCCTCAGGTATCTCATATTTTTCCAGGAGTATTGGGCCCTTGGGGATTTTGTCTAGTAATTGCTCAATAATAGCCATGGACTCCACTACTTCATCCACTCTAACGAGTAGTCTAGCTAAGTTATCACCCTCAGTGTATACAGGTACTCTGAACGACGCATACTTGTATGCTGCGTATGGGAGGTCTCTTCTAGCATCTTTATCTATGCCTGAACCCCTAGCTGTAGGGCCCTCAACTGATAGCTTTAAAGCGTCTTCGCGGGGTAAAATACCTGTTCCACTAGCTCTCTTCCTAACCTGTGGAACACTCAATGCAACCTCAATTAACCCCTTATACTCCTTCTCGAGCTCCCTCAGTACTTCGAGAGTCTTCTGCTTCTTCTCCTCGTTAATGTCTCTTCTAACACCGCCAATGAGGTTTATTCCATAAGTCTTCCTACTGCCCGTCAGCAACTCCGCGAGGTACATTACTCTCTCACGTATACGCCATACGTGCATAAACCCAGTGTCGTAGCCTAGCACGTGGAATGCTACGCCAAGCCATAGTAGGTGGCTGTGTATTCTCTCAACTTCAAGGACAATGCTCCTAATGAACTGTGCTCTCTCGGGTACATCTAGTTTCGCGGCTTTCTCAACTGCGAGTGCGTAGCAACTACTGTGTTCAAATCCGCAAATACCACATATTCTCTCAGCGAGGAAGTTTACTTGTTGATAAGTCATCCGCGACTCCCCGAGTTTCTCAATCCCTCTGTGAACGTGGAACCCCCTGTACTTGACGTCGACAACTCTCTCTCCTTCAACGTAGAGCTCAAAGTACTCTGGCTCGTGGAGGGCTGGGTGGTATGGTCCTATCGGTATAACCCCCGTCTCCGTAGTTGTGGGTATTTTCTCGCTTACACCACGTATTTGTGGCCTATAATTATATGGGATATCTTTTCTCAGTGGATGCAGTCCCTCAGGCCACTCCGGTGGCAATACAAGTCTATATGGGGTTCTACCAGTAAATTCTATTCCAAGTAAATCCCGAGCCTCCATTTCACACCAGTCTGCTCCTGGTACAGCATTAGTGATGCTTGGTACCTTTGGATCTTGTGGCTCGATGTAAGTCTTCAACAATACATACAGTCCATTTCTATTATCTGTAAATATATGTGTTATTGAAAAGTATCCATTTAATGGTCTTTCATCTGTTCCAGCGCAGACTCTAAAATCGCATTGGTATTCATTGAATAACTTAGATGCAGCCTCAACTAGTTTCTCCCTGGGCACAATTATGTGGACTGTGTCGCCCTCAATGCTTGCTTTACCTCCTATATCTCTGGATAGCTCAATGTATTTATCCAGTATGAGCTTTTCACCCTCCATGTATCCCCACCAATAACACTGTTATTGATAATGCCAAGAGCAGTATATATGCTTTTGCAAGAGTAATGGGTGCAAGGTCTACTCTAGAGCGTCCAAGTATAGCTGCGACAATAGCGTAGATTATCCATAGAGCAATAGCTAGTAGAATTGATGCACCTAGGCACGTCAACCCCGCTCCAATAATGTATACTAGTATCAAGCTTGAAATAATGTACTTAACAATAAACCTCTTTATGAGGTTTGAGAGTAAGAATAGTGCGAGTAGTTTACCACTAAACTCGAGTAGTATTCCAGACGCTATTTCAGGCTCTGCTTCTGCGATGTCGAAGGGTATTCGGCCGGTGATAGCGTAACTCGATAATACTAGGGTAGTGAGAGATATTGATAAAGCTATTAAAATCCATATATTTGGACTCTGTAGGTTAAGCAATCGTAGTGATGTCAACACTAGGACAAATGATACTATAAAGGCAGGCTCGTTCACAATAGATAAGATCACTTCTCTCATACCTCCAGTGTAAGTGAATGGACTTGGGAGAAGGAGTGGTGTTAGTGTATTTGAAGTTAGTGAAATAGCGAATAGGGCAATAGCTGTTATTGAGTAGTATGCTTCTCCAGTTATCGTGTAGAGATTTATGAAGTATAGCGATGCTATTATAGTTGACAAGTATGCCATAATAGTGAATAATATGAAGGGCATTGTATGTAGTGGTTTTACCTCCTTCTCTAATAGTTTCAGTAGATCATATAGTGTCTGAACTATGGGTGGCCCTATTCTACTCTGGATTCTAGCCTTTATCTTCCTCTCAACGCCATCCATTATAACTGGCAGTATAGTGTTTACTAGTAACACGGTGATAGATGTGGATGTTAGTAAAATGAACTCCATGATCTCACCTCGTAGTGTAGACTACTAGGATTATTAGTGCGAGTAGTATGAGGCCGCTCCAAATAGAAGCCATTATCATTGACTCGATCATTGTTAACTGGAGCTTATTTAATATCCTCGCGAAAAACTGTGCTAATCCAACAATTTTGGGGAAGACAACGTCTCCCAAACCCACAACTCTCTCCAATACACTAGACATTGATAAGTGTCTACTAGTAGTTTTCAACTTAATCCTGGTT
>JAPWUD010000029.1 GCA_028275705.1 Desulfurococcaceae archaeon
GATCAGACCCCCATGATCACCATGATTAAAGCTTATAAACCCCTCCACACTAATTTAAACACGAATCCAATATTAAGAAACTTACGTAAAAGATCAAGCTTAGAATCCAATACAAAGAATTGAAAGTAATGTATGTGCTACTACTTGCCTCACACAGAGTGGAGAATCCAATACAAAGAATTGAAAGTCCTAGTCTCAGATACCATGGACGAGGTCCTAATCCATTTTTACCTTGTATTCCACGGGTATTGTTTGGTATTTTAGGGCTGAGGATCCTATGGCTGAGTATTTTATCGTGTATTATGATCCAGGGTTTGCGTGATTGATCTTTTTAATCACATAGGGTACTCTTTATCTCTATGATATCAGATCCTCTCAGTCTTAGTTTCTTCAGTCCTTTCTCGTTTGCTATCTCGACGTGGAATACCAGCCAGTTGTCGTCCTCACATGCAACCACCATGTGTGGCTTGCTAGGTAGCTTCTCTAATATGTCGATCCCTGTCTTTTTTAGTCCTAGCTTTTTCGTTATTAGTTCTATTGTTTCCTCAATGGATTCTCTAAGCTCATTCATATCAATCTGTCTTCTCCTCATATCGATCAACTTTTTGAAAAACCTCCCTAGATCCTCCGGGGCTCGTGATAGAAGCTCTTCATCTGATACAGGGAAGCCTTCAGCGTCTCCTGAGAGTGAATAGAGGTATCTAATTAGGTGTCTTATCGAGTGATAGAGATGCGAGGTAGATTCTCTAGGCATGTCCATGTAATACCTTTCTATTGCAAGACCCAGAGCTACTAAAACGGATCTTCTCAAGATTTTCACCGTGTAATCTGTTATCCTAGGCCTAGATCTTATCATAGATAGACAACCTCGGTCAAGCGATATAACTGAGTACTTGAACATGAAGCCTAAAGGGGATCCCCTCTCGATCATTTGATTTAACTCTTCAGGAGTGAAAAGACTTACATGGACCCTGGTACCCATAAAATCTAGATCATATACACGCCTCTCAGGAATCTCTCTAACTAGAACCAATACATCTACATCACTAACACCAGGCACGAAATCCGAAGGTCCTGCAGCTGAGCCGAAGACAATTACAGAGCATACATCTTCCGGAACGATGATATTAGGAAGCTCGGAGAGAAACTCATAGACCATTCTCAGAAAATTCTTAACATCTTCCCCAGGGAACATGAACAACCTCCAAGACACAAGTATCACAGGAGTATCTATAAATCTCTAACACCACTCTACATGATCTCCCCATTAGTAAAATCTCAATAGGATCTCTTATAACTCTTGAGGAAGCGTCAGAAATAGCAAGACTAGTAATAGAGTAGTCTGTGAGGAATATTTTAAGAGATTATAGGAATACTTTTTCTCATATGAGACTAAACTAGATCCTCTCCTTTTAAACCTAATCGTTCCCGAATTTACAACTGAAAGCCTCACCTTTCAAGGCGGGGAGAAGGTCAGAACTATATGTGAAATATATGTATAGGTGAAGAATAAAGACAAGCCAAATAGCGGGATAAAGGTCAGAGTACTAGAGGTGTTAGAGCTCATAGTAGATCTGCTGATTGATGAGCTGCGGGAGAAAACACCCCCTCTATACCCCTTTAGCTAGTGGAGAATCATTGTAGAGAGCTAGAGGGGTTTGCTATTAGCTATGTGTTCTCCCCTTATTGAGGAACCCCATTATTTTGTTTATTACTGTGAGTAATCCTACGGCTGCGTATGTTTTTAATGCATCCCATATTATGAATGGTAGAACTCCTACTAGTGTGGCTTTGGCAATTGCGTTGAGCAGGTTCAATCCCTTGAAGAGTGTATACCATGCTGTGAGGTATAGTACTCCAAAGGCGTATATAGTGGTCATTGTGGCTGTTGCAGCTAGTATGAGTCTACGTGGAGTGACCAACCTCCCTTCACCCACGATAAACCCTCCCAGTATAGATGCTACGAGAAACCCAATGATGTATCCAAATGTAGGTGATAAAACATACCAGGGTCCACCACCATATGCAAACAGAGGTAAACCAGCTAATCCCCCGAGGACATACGCCAGGACAATTCTCCAAGCCCTCCTACCAAGGACTAGAATAATGTATGTTAAAACCATAGTTTGAAGTGTAAATGGAACTGGAGATACTGGAAGATTGAAACTAACCCTACTAGAAGCACCGAGAACACCAACCCCAGCCAAGACTACAATAATCTCTCTCAACACCATACGTAGCCTACTCCCACACTTCCCTACAGACAACAGCCCGAGCCTTGCCCTCACACCCCGCCTATCCATACATTGAGCCACCAGTGCATAGTAAAGAACCACTCTGAGACATAATAAATCTTGAGCCATAGAAAACCCATCGAAGTACCCTATACTGAGTAAACCCTAGTGGCGAGTACTCTAAATACGAAGAATTTTCCGTGTGCTACGTCGCCATAGTTCAGGGTAATTATGTAGTCTACTGCACGGCACTCACTATTCCCAGTAAGTGCCGTTGCGCATCCGCTTTGGATCGAGTTATTCACGCTAATCCATACCTATACTCATTTACACACTACTTCACTGCATTAGTCCATCATAGATGTATATATGACTCCACTATCACGAGGTGATCATAGTGAGTAGTTAAATCAAGGAGCTGCGTTGTTAACAAGTGAACTAATCAGAAACTCATCATTAGAAACGAGTGAGAATCATCCATATTTGAAGTTAATTAGAGTTCATGGATTAATCCTTAAAAACTCAACTCTTAGTGCATGCACCGAGCACGATATACATGGGTCATATGCTACTGCAATAGACTTCGCTACATCAACTGCTTTCCCATCAATCCTCTTGTTTCTCAATAATTGTGTCGCAGTATCCTCCATTGAAGCTAGATTTTGAGCCGTTGGCGTTATCAATGTACACTCCTGTATTCTCCCATCATCTCCAAGCTTAAACCTCCCGTAGAGTACTCCACGAGGAGCCTCAACAGCGTACTCACATATTGAGCCTCCTCTAATATTTTCCTGTTTGATACTGCTAGGTTTTTGCACTTCTCTATGTGATTCAAGAATTTCACTTATCTCGAGGAGGGCATTAACAATCTCGGCTAATCTCGCAACATAGCCCTCCACTACTCCTAGTGGTGGACTCCAACCATGTGATTTAAGCAATTCCCTCGCCTCATCTCTAAGCATACTATAGTACTTGTTAAACCTTGCAACAGGGCCCACGTAGTAGCTCTCTCCTCCACGTAGTCTGTAGTGTGTAGCGTTTGAGTGCTCTACTCGGTGGGGAATTGATACTCCCCCATAGAATTCACAGAGTTCATATACTTTATCACCAAGTAATAGTTTATCCCCGTGGTGTGGGTATCCATGAATACTGTAAATGCACACCCCTGATCCAACACTGGGTAATCCAGTAATTGGTTTAAGGCTGAGCACTAGATCAGCTAGCTCGAGAGCAGTCTTTAAAGCTCCAGTCACCTCGATCTTTGCCCTCTCAACCTCCTCTCTACTCGGCGCTCTATACACTCCACCAATCCTCACGTTAACCACGTTGTGGAATCTACCACCTAGAATACTCATAATTCTACGTGAGTGGTTAACTAAGTCCACGGCCTTCCTAAAGACCACGGGGTTTCGACTAGCTAATTCAATAATGGATCGTGAGCGAGTGAGCTCAGGTAGATTCATGAAGAAGACGTGTAGTGCATGGCTTTTAACTCTCTCAGATAAGTGCATAGCCTCCCTAAGTCTCTCAATATACTCATCAACCTCGACACCAAGGCATTTCTCAAATGCTTTTGCAGCCATGTAGGAGTATGATACTCCACACAAGCCGCAGACACGGCTAATTAAGTCTACTGTCATCCATGGATCCCTACCTCTGAGAATGTATTCGAAGAACCTAGGAGCCTCGGTGATCTCGTAGAGCACCCTGTCGACTAAGCTATTGCTCTCCAATATAATGATAGAGCCCTCACCCTCAACAAGAGTCATAGGCTGCCTCAATGAGACCCACCCAGGAGATCCCTGTACTTAGCGTAGCTATATGCGGAGATGAGAGCTCTATAGTCTAGATCAGGGAGTCCAAGCTCTCTAAGTCTCTCTGCGAAAGACAGGACTTTACCTCCATTAAGCCCGTGGAATTGCAGTCCATAACACCCATAACAACCCCTCCCAAAACTAGGGCATATTGCACCACAACCACTCAATGTAATTGGGCCGAGGCATGGAATCCCCTTAGTCACTAGGACGCATGGTAAACCCCTCCTCTTACACTCACTACAAACTGTTTCATAGATAGCAATTGGTAATCCCCCGAGATAGTACTTCCTCAAGAATGTCTTCACAGCGTCAGCGTTAATGGGGCAGCCGGGTAGTGCGTAGTCTACTTTGACTACTTGATCAAGGGGCTTTGGCTCTCTATATATCTCACTGGACTCTTGCTTTAAAGGTAAACCCCTACTCTCTGGCTTAAAATCCCCCATTGCACGTAGTGATTGAACACCACCCATTAATGCACATGTACCAGTAGCTACTATGAAACCTACGCGTTTCCTAAGATCCTTTAAAGCCTCCTCTTGATGCCTCGTTGTCACAGACCCCTCGACAAAGGCTAAGTCAGCTTCTCTGAATTCAATTGAGTCCACTAACTCCGTGAAGTATACCAAAGTGTAGTTGGCTCTAATATCATCCTCTAGTAGTGCTGACAGTATCTCATTTATGCATCCAGAGCAGGAAGTTATCTTTACAATGGCGAGCTTCAACAATTAAATCCCCTCAATCCAGAAGTACTCGCCTAGTTCACTAATGGAGAATACAGGTCCATCCCTACAGACAAAGTAGTGTCCTAGTTGACAAGTACCACAGACTCCAACACCACACCTCATACGCCTCTCCAGTGAGACGTAGATTTGATCACTCCTAAACCCTCTATTGAGTAGCTTCTTAACACTAGTCCTCATCATCGCCTCAGGTCCACATACAAAGACCACGGAGTCTCCAACATCTACATCTATATATTCAATTAAATCAGTTACGAATCCAACGTGATAACTCCAACTAGGACTAGCAGTATCGGAGGAGAGCAGTAGCTTAGTGTTGGGTATTCTAGCGTATTCCTCCAACTCGTACTTATATAATAAGTACTCAGGCGACCTAGCACCATATAAAATATTCAATCTACCAAAAGCATCTCTACTAGACTCAACACACTTTATAACAGGCCTCAGTGGTGCAAGGCCAATTCCACCAGCCAATACTACGAGGTCTCGTCCCTCAGCCTCTCTTAGAGGCCACCCCCTCCCATAAGGCCCTCTCAAACCAACAAGTGAGCCGGTGGACACACGGCTTAGTATCGCACCTGTAACTGCTCCTACAGCTCTAGCAGTGTGCTCTACGTATGTAAAGGATCCGCGCTTCAATGGGGGGCTAGATATAGATAGTGGTACTTCGCCTAGTCCATATATGTAGATCATGTTGAATTGACCTGGCTCTGCACTATATGAACTACTCAGTCTCAGTGTGTACGTCTTAACACCCGGTGCTTCATCAACAACTCCTACAACGAGGCTCCTCTCGAGTAGAAATGGATTCTCAGGCTTCAACATTCTTCACCTTTAAAACTCTTGATAAATTCTCAATGAGGTCTAAGCCAATTGGACACCAAGTAATACACCTACCACATCCAACACAGCCTAGTAAACCACCCGTCTGTAGGGGGTAGTAGAGGAATTTGTGTAGAGTGTAGTGTCTATACCTCATGTAGAGCTGCTTCCTGAAGTGTCCACCAGCTACTAAGCCATAAGTGTATGTTAGGCACCCAATCCAAGTAGCAACTCTCTCTGCGTGGTTTTCCCCCACTCGATCAATGAACTCCGTGCAGAAGCAAGTGGGACACACATAGTTGCAGTTACCACAGCCGATACACTTCTTAGATATCTCCTCCCAAAACTCCTGGCTTGATGCAAGCCCGCGGAGAGCCCTCTGAGCCCTCTCTAGATCCGGGAGTTTCCTCTTCATAGAATCAATTGCCCTCCCAACCATTTGCTTATATAACTCAGTGTATTCACTGCTAGCTCTCTCTAGGCCCATGGACTTTAATACTTGGCGTCCAATATCTGATCCGGGCTTAAGCAATAATGTCTCCTTGTCAAGTCTAGCATATGCAACATCAAAACCCGACTCTACAATGGGGCCGGAGTTAACAGAGGCGCAGAAGCATGTACCACCAGGCTCCATGCACTCCTCGACAACTACCCCTACGATACCCCTCCTCTTAGCAGTGTATACAGGGTGTTTATCTAGTAGTATTTTATCTAGGACAGCAATAGCCTTCAAATCACATGGCTTAACGCCAAACAATACAGCTCTTCTCCCCTCTGAAACCCCTGAGTCTATAGCATCATAGCTCGGTGAAATAGTTAAAATCACTTGCTCTGGTGGGAGGAGGTACCATTTGGGGGAGGAGTGTGAGTGCCTAAATCTAAACCCCTCTACGATTTCATACTTACCCGGCTTTTGGACATCTGAGATTTCAAGGGGTAGCTCACTTATACTCCTGATCTCATCGAATACGGGGATTGTAGAGCCTCTTTTATAGCCAAGGAATACAGGGTCTCCAAGTAGCTTTTTGAACTCAAGCATCAACTTCTTCAAGTCTCCTAATCCACCAATGTACATTGGGGTATCTAATTGAAGAATCAAAAGCAACACCATCAATAAGTAATTGTGTAAAGCAAATAAATGCTCAATGCACTGCATTCACTCGCACTGGGATTATGGGTGTCTTGGATCTTTCCAATACTCCAAGAACTCTTCACTTATATTCACAAATGTTATTTAATTTAATCAATTGATTCTACTTAATGGTGGTTGCTTGGAGACTGGTGTTGCCTTATTTGAGAAGGAGAAGCCTATTCCACCATATGTTAGGGTTTCTGCCACTAGCTTGAAGAGAGTTGTTAGAGACATATTTGTCTCCCTTGGCTTAAGCGGTTTTGACGCTGAGATCGTGGCAGATGTACTTGTAACAGCTGATCTCATGGGTATTTCAAGCCACGGGGTTCAGAGGGTTGAGAGGTATGTTGCTGGGATTGAGAATGGTGCAGTCAATGTAAACCCCGATATGAAGTTTACTATTGACTATGGTGCTATAGCACTACTAGATGCTGACAATGGACTTGGACACATTGCTGGATTAAAAGCCATGAGGATGGCTATTGAGAAGGCTAGATTGCACGGTGTTGGGCTCGTCCTCGTCAAACACAGCCACCACTATGGAATAGCTGGATACTACGCTTTAAAGGCAGTAGAGGAGGGTATGATTGGATTATCAACAACAAACTCCGAGGCTCTAGTAGCGTATATTGGGAGCGTGGAGAGATACCTCGGTACAAACCCCATAGCATTCGCTGCCCCACGTAGAAATCCACCACCACTACTATACGATGGGGCACTATCAATTATACCAGTTGGAAAAATAGAGGTTTACAGCAAGACGGGTAGAGAGATTCCAAGTGGATGGGTTATTAGTAGAACAGGTGAGATTCTACACGGTGATGCGAGGAGAGTTTATGAAGCCATTAAGAGTAGAGAGGCAGCAATACTGCCACTCGGTGGTTACCTAGAAGAATATGGTGGACACAAGGGGTCTGGTTTAGCCTTAATAGTTGAGATTATTTGCGGTGTATTGTCGGGTGCGGCTTGGGGTATTCACGTAGGCTACACAACTGTGAAAAACGCAAACGTGGGGCATGCTTTTGCAGCCATAGATATATCTAAATTCATGGATCTAGGCTTATTCTACGATAGAATAGAGCAATTAATAAACGAGGTGAAGTCGCTGAAGAAGTCGCCACACGTAGAGAAAATATGGATACCTGGGGAGAAAGCATGGCTAACAATGCAGACAAGGCTCAAAATAGGTATACCAATACACTTAAACATATTTAGAAAACTCGAGGAAATAGCGCGTAAACACGGTGTATTATTCGACGTCGAGGTGCTCGAAGAGAGGTTAACATAGGTATGTTGATCGAGAATAATGCTGTTGTGTATAAC
The DNA here is from genome assembly GCA_028275705.1 of Desulfurococcaceae archaeon. Taxonomy (GTDB): domain Archaea; phylum Thermoproteota; class Thermoprotei_A; order Sulfolobales; family Desulfurococcaceae; genus UBA285. The sequence continues at coordinate 8,069 of JAPWUD010000029.1, forward strand.
CGTATTGCTAATAATAGAGTTTATAGAGCTCCTCATATTGGAAATACGTGCACAGTGAAATAGATTACTCGTAGATTGGAGATAGTAAAGCCAATAAAAGCTTCGTCACAAGTAGTAGGTTTAAGTGTTAGATATTTAAAGATTGTAGTTAACTGTGGAAGGTGGAGTGTGAGTAGCTTGTTTTAATGAATTCATTGCTGAATTCCATGGAGACGCGTTTGGTGATTTGCCATGGGATTAAATAACTATGTCCTCCGCGAGGATGTACACGACTAGGTTCACGAGGCTGAAGCTGATCTTGAGAGGGCTAGGAAGTTCTTCGAGCTCGGAGACTACAGTGTGGTCTGCTATTTATCACAACAAGCAATTATTATAGGTTTTCTACGTGAAATGCCTCCCCACACGCACGACCTCACAGCTCTATACTCAATGGCTAAAACAATGTTCAATCTTGGCGAGAAAGCCAATTTGCTCCCAGAGGTCTCACAATACTATATAACCACTAGGTATCCTAATGCAGGTATTAGGAGACCATCTATTAGTTTTAGTAGAGTTCAAGCTGAGTGAGCGCTAGAGGTTGCCTCTTATGTTGTGGGTAGAGTTGAGGAAGCTGTTGCCCGTGGACGTATTATTTGACATCGAGGAGTTTGCTGAGAGAGTTAAGTCGATCTGCCCCGACGCGAAGATATATCTCTTTGGTAGCTTCGTGAAGGGTGCTTGGCTTAGGGATAGCGACGTAGATCTCATGGTAGTCTCAAATTGCTTTGAGAAAATAGACTATTGGAGTAGATATCCATTTTTGAGGAGACTTGCTAGTGAGAGGAGATCCTTCGAGATCCTCGCGTATACTCCGCGGGAACTTGAAGTAGTATTGGAGAGGAGTATAGTGATTAAAGATGCTTCAACATATTGGGTTGAAGTGGCTCATTGAATTAATCCAAAGTGATCTACTTATCTTTTCACGTATTTATAGGGGTGAAGGGGTCCTACGATTTATTCCCGACTGGTGATGAACTATAGATCTCGTAGTTAACTTATTGAATGGATATTTTTATTATTAACCCCTATTTATAATCTCCATGGTGTAGCGGTTTTGAGTGAGAGTATTGATTATAAGCCGGGTTTTGTAGAGGTCTTGGCTACTATTGTTTTATTTATACTTTGGACTATACCCGCTTTGTTTATTGATAAGCCAAATATATTGATTCTCGGCATTCCAATACTTTGGCTATACTACATCCTAGTCTCGATCACCACATCTATTGTCATCACACTACTATACATCTACTGGGAGAGGAGGCTGAGAGTGTGACTCCAGCATTACTCATAATGCTTGGGACTATTATAGCATCAGCTATTATTGGATTCCTAGCCGCTAAGTTAAAATTTAGAGCTATGCGTGCAGATACATACATTGTCGCAGGTAGAGCACTTGGTACAATAGTCTACTTCCTAAACACTGCTGCAGCGATATATAGTGGATATA
>JAPWUD010000008.1 GCA_028275705.1 Desulfurococcaceae archaeon
AAGAAGTCTCTAATCCACAAGTTAATGTCTAGAGGGGCGAGTAGATCCTATATATCAAAGTGCCTCAATATATCTCCATCACTCATAACGAGGTATAGTAGAGGCGAGAGAGGACTACACGACTTCACAGTAATAAGTGAAGTAGATAGAACACTCGATAAAATAGCAGATGAAGCAATTAAGGGTGAATTATGCGGATCCAGGCTATACGTCGAGGTAGCGAAGTTAACCATGACTATCCTATCCAAGAAATACGCGTGTGGAATACACTACTTAGCAACTAGAGATGTAGACCCATCAAAGTGCAATATATGTCCATCTATATTCAAAGCAGTCAACCCCGCAACCCTATAATTCACAAAATACACAGTTATATCAACTAGAAGAAAATATATTTTGAGTTAATGTACACCAGCTATCTACATCATTGATCGATCAAGATATGCTCGAGGATCAAGCCATTTGAATGCAGATTAATAATTGTAATTCCTCGCGAGACTGAGTAGTAATTGCACCTACTCCTTAATGGACACTCAACGCACCTTGGTTCACCCCCACATATTCTAAAGCCCAAGTCCATTACTCCCAGGTTGAATTCATATGCTTCCTCGGGGTCTCTTGGAACCAACTCCTCGAGTATACTCATTAATCCCTTATCTCTATATGGATTGTGCTTCGTGAGTTTATAGTTGAATAACCTCTCGTAGACTCTCACAGTATTAGTGTCTAAGAGGGGTTCTGGCTGTTTACAACCGAAAGCCCCGCCTTTTAAGGCGGGGATGGTGTAGAAAGGCTTATAAGCTCTCTTATTTTGATTATTCCTTGGTGATGAGTTGAGTAAGTTGTGGTTGCCCCTAAGCCCATGTGGGATGCGGGGATTGCAACCACTAAGCAAATACACTATATGGGGGGATCTCTGACCACCCCGACTGCCCCGCAGATGACAGATGTAGACCCGAATAGATGCGGGGAACCAGTGAACCCCCTAAAGGGAACCCTCGCCCCTTTAGGGCGGGGAGGAGGTCAGATACTCTGAGGAGTATTACTGAGGCTGTGTAGTCTCCAATCCCTGGTAGTTTAATTAACTCGCTTCTACTACATGGTATTTGCCCATTGTATTTCTCGATGAGGGCTTTCGCGAGCTCTACGAGTTGTTTTGCTCTAACTCTATGTAGTCCTATAGGCTTAATTAATTCTTCAACATCCCCTATTCTCGCATAGGCTAAACTGGATGGATTCGGGTACTTAGCCAAGAGATCACTATACGCTCTCACAACTCTACTCCTCGCAGTAACGCGGAGTAGTATTGTAGCAACTAAGACACTCCAGGGATCACTCGTCTTCCTCCAGGGTAGGTCTCGATCACCATAGACTCTATACCAATCAATAACAACTCTCCTAACATACTCAATAAACTCCCTGTCAACACTCATGGGTATATCAGAACTCAATCTATCACTTCCACTTATATAAACCCCTAGCTAATCTAGATACACCGAAGAGATTATTAACAAGTCCCATGTAGATCGTGGAGGCGCCTCTACATGAGTGCGTGTACTACCTAGAGCTTTAATCAACTAGTAAACCTTCGATCTAGTCAGATTCTAAAATTCACTATGTGTGGTTTTATTAGCGAGTAGGTCTATCGATCTGGTTTTCTAATGCTTCCTCCTAGATGTTTTCGATTGTTTTATAGAGCTACTCTTCCTGCCTGCATTCTTTAATCTCCCACATCTATGACTCTATTTATGTAAAGTATATATATTTAAGTGGGAAAATTATTACTGGGTGAATTATAGTATGAAGCTAATAGGCGTCTCTAAGCCCCTTATCATAGCAATCGCGGTAGTTGTAGTCGTTGTAATAGGCGTCTTGGTTTACTATACATCTACCCCTCCAGCACCACAGGCGCCATATAAAATCACAATATACACGGGTGGGACTGGCGGTGTATACTACCCTCTAGGCGTGAAGTTGTCTGAGTTATTGAATAAGTATGCTGGTGATAAAGTATCTGCATCTGCATCCACGAGTGGGGCTTCTGTAGCTAATGTAAAAGCACTAGCCACAGGCGACGCTAACTTAATATTCGTGCAGAACGACATAGCATATTATGGCTATAAAGGCATATACATGTTTGAAAACCAAAGTGTTGCATTGATCAGGGGCATAGCTGTACTATACCCAGAGATCATTCAAATCGTTGTAAGAGCTGACAGCGGAATAAAGAGTATAGGCGACTTAACAGGTAAGAGAGTGGCAGTTGGAGCCGCGGGCAGTGGTACAGCCGTAGAGGCTGAAATCATACTCAAAACAGCTGGTTTATGGGATAAAATAACACCACAATACCTAGACTTTAGGCAAGCAGCTGAAGCACTTAAACTAGGACAAGTAGATGCAGCATTCGTAGTTGCTGGAATACCAACATCGGCAGTCATGGAGCTCGCAGCTACAACACCAGTGAGCCTTGTTGAAGTATCCGACGATGTATACCAGTCCCTAATACAGAGTGGATATAGATTCTTCGTACGGGTTACTGTACCCAAAGACACGTATAGTGGCCTCGATAGAGACGTTAAAACACTAGCAGTTATGGCAATGCTCGCTACAAGGAGCGATGTACCAGACTCGGTTGTTCAAACAATACTAAAGGTGATGTTTGATCACCTGGATGAACTACAGCAAGCACATGCGAGGGCTAAGGATATAAGTTTAAGTAAAGCACTGGAGGGAATGCCAATACCACTACACCCTGGAGCAGTAAAGTTCTACGAGGAGAAGGGCATTACAGTACCCTCAGAGCTAAAACCATAGTCTATTAGACGATTAAAATGGCTAAATATAAGAAGTATTTTTTACCCACACTCATAATTTCCATAATCCTAGTTATTACTCTATCATATCCAGCCTACGTTGTTAATAAGATTGTAATTGACAATAGAGAATACCTTTTCGATACAAATACAAAAGTCAATATACACTTGGAGTATAAACACAGCGTTGAACTCACAAAGGTAATTGAAGAGTATGAGCTACGAGGATGCAGTATAGTATTGGAGAAATTTACATGGCCTGGTTATGGAGCAGGACTACCATCTAGGTATAATGATACAAGTATACAGGTATACACAAGTGAGGGATTTACAGTGACAAATAGGACTCTAGGCGTTAGTGTACTCCAAGTAGAGCTTAGATACATGGTTCAACCAAAACTACTCATTAACGGCTTAGAGGTTATGGGGGATAGATTAATCATCGAAGCCTGCACGAGGATTTCAATACTGGAACTATTACAATATAGGCTTTGGAGATGAATACCCCCTACGCTTGAGCGAAGTTTATATAGTCCAGGTTAATTAATAATAATACCATGTACTTTAAGGTGCTATGAGTGTCCGAAGTACTGGTCACAGAGAGAACTCTACCTAAGTACTTATTGAAGCTCATACTGGCCTTAGCATTTATATTTACAATCTATGAAGTCACCTTCGTAATGGGACTCAACTTCGCACTCTACACTTTACTGAAAAATATAGGTCTAGACATTAAGCAACTCCTATATACACCGGACATACAGCAGAGTATGGCTTTTCTCCTCGGGCTACTTTTATTCTCATCTTATATCATATACCCTGTTAGGAAAAGAAAAGATATTGGGAAAGTCCCATTCTACGACTACATACTCGCCATAATTGCCTTCGCCTCTATGTTCTACCTAGTAGTAATATATCCCCGGGTTGTTCAAGTAGGCTATGTAGAGGCAACCTTACTAAATATAATAGTCCCCATGTTAGCCATAGCACTGCTATTAGAGGCCTCTAGGAGGATTCTTGGGCTAGCACTACCATTAATTACCCTCACAATACTAGCCCTTGGGCTTACATATGAGGAATTCAATATTAGGAGATTTGTCAACCACATGTACTACGCGAGAGAGGGGGTATTCGCCATACCCCTCTTTGTCATGGTGTCCTATGTCTATGCATTCGTCCTCTTCGGCTCTATACTCGAGAAGATAGGGGTTGGAGAATACATTACAAAATTCACTATGTCTCTCGTAGGCCATAGATGGGGTGGACCCGCTAAAACAGCTGTGGTTGCAAGTGCACTTGTTGGGACAGTTTCAGGAAGCTCTGTAGCGAATGTACTGACAACAGGGACTTTCACTATCCCCTTAATGAAGAAAGCTGGTTATCCACCTGAGGTTGCAGGAGCTGTTGAGCCTGTTGCCTCGACTGGAGGTCAATTAATGCCACCAGTCATGGGGGCTGCTGCGTTTGTAATGGCACAGTTTCTCGGGAGACCTTATAGAGATATAATGATCGCCGCCGCGATCCCCGCAATACTCTACTTCACCTCTGTATACATCTACGTTGACAGAGTCACGAAAAAACTAGGCATAAGACCTCTCCCACGAGAGCAACTCCCCAGGTTTAGAGAGCTACTCCCCGGAATCTACTTACTAAGCCCAATACCAGTAATAACCTGGCTACTACTCATGGGTTTAGAGCCCCAGTACTCGGCTATTGCCGCTATTGGTGTAGCTATTATTTCTGCTATTCTCTACCAGAGAGGGGTGAGTTGGGGGACAAAGATCTCTGCTCCGTGTATACTAATCATAATCGGGATTGTGGCTTACCTACTTGGACTACCCGTTAGTGTCTCGCTATTCTTTGTAGGGTCTATTTCAATATTCATAGCGATAATCACAGGTATTCTACTTAGAGGTGTGCGTGGTATGAGTACTGCCTTAATTAGCGCTATTGAATCATCATTTAAGAATGTTGCAACTGTATTCTTTGCAGCTTCTTGTGCTGGGTTAATACAGGGTGTATTAACGATGACGGGGTGGGCTACTGATATAGGCTTTCGACTCGTTGACTTATCCGGTGGAAACGTATTCATATTAATGCTTACAGCTATGTCTATAAGCCTCGTACTAGGCACTGGAGTGCCCACGACAGCCAACTATATTATAACATCAACAATTGTTGGTACCCCTATGGCGAGGGCAATATCTAGCATTACAGGCCTTGATCTAGAGGCAGCTAAACTAGTAGCGCACATGTTTGTATTCTACTTTGGAATAATTGCCGATATAACACCACCAGTGGCTCTAGCATCCTACGCTGGCTCAATGCTAGCTAAATCCCACTTCTGGAGGACAGCGTTAAATGCAACAATATTTGGAACTGCGGGTTATCTCGTTCCATACATATTCGCACAAAACCCCACACTACTAATACTCCCCTCAGCCTCTAATACCCCCACAATAGTAATCTATAGACTAATAACTGGAGTCTCAAGCACAGTACTCACAATGCTGCTATTGAGCGCAGGGATTGTTGGGTGGCACTATACAAAAATAGGTAAAATACAGCGAGCAATACTAATAATACTAGGAGTTACGCTACTCACTCAAAACGAGTACATAGTACTAGTAGCACTAGCCACATACATAGGGCTCTATATGTACAATAAGAGAAGACAGAGGATAAAATCCCACTAAGTACCTTCTACACAATAGAGGTTTAAAGCATTCAAAAAGAGTTAATGCTACATAAAAGCATGTAGAAGTATTACACAAATAATTCGATATTAAATAATCTCAATCAACGCCACACACTTCTAGAATAATTCGAATAATTAAATCAAAGACTAAAATGCAGCGATATTTTTCCTACATGTATCGAATCCGAGCATATAAAATCCTTATATTTGAGGGTCATTATTGTGTTTATTAGGGTGGAATACGTGTATAAAGAGTTCCTAGACTCAGCTAGGATCACTGTACTAGTGGAGAACTCTGTGTTGTATGCGAGCCAGTACTGGGGTGTTCACGGTTTATCCCTCCTTGTTGAGGTGTATAGAGGTGGCGTGAAGAGGAGTATACTCATGGATGTTGGCCAGGATCCACAGGTTCTAATCCACAATATGAGTGTAGCTGGTGTTGACCCAGGGTCTATTGACGCCATTGTATTATCACACTGCCACTACGACCACACGGGTGGAGTTGCCGAGGTTGTTAAGAGAATTGGTAGGAGAGAATTACCCGTGATTGCTCATCCAAGTATATTCCGAGTTAACCTAAAGACCGATCCATTCTTAAAGTACATTGGTGTTAGAAGTGGGGACTCGAGAGATTCAATTGAGAGGAGTGGGGGTAGACTAGTGCTCTCAAGAGACCCCGTGGAAATAATGCCCGGTGTATTGACAACGGGTGAAGTTAAGAGAGTATTTGGTTTCGAGCGTGTAGAGGGATTTAAGACCACAACTGAGAGTGGGCAACTCGTAGATGATGAAATGATGGATGACACCTCACTCATACTCACACTAAGAGATGGACTAGTAGTATTAACTGGATGCGCGCACGCGGGAATATGCAATATTATAAAGCACTCAATAGAATTAACCGGCATCAAGAAATTAAAGGCAGTGATAGGTGGACTCCACTTAGTAAACGCTGATGAGGATAGAATTAAGAGAACTATTGACTGCCTCGTGGAACACAACCCGGAGCTCATAGCTACAGGACACTGCACTGGGTTTAAAGCACAAGTTGAACTATACCTTAAATTCAGGGATAAATTCAAGCTACTACAGACAGGGTTGTCTATTACGCTCTAATCCACCCAGTGGGTTAGCAACGTGGAAAACCTACATGAGCACTATGTAAATCAATGCACTTGGATCCTGCTTCTCAAGTCTAAATGAGACAATGTTCTTAAAGTCCCTTAATGGTATTTTATTAACCCCTGGTTTAACCTCGTAGACTACTTCACCCAGTCTACTTGGTGGTAGTCCAATATCATACTCTACAATCTCTAATTTATTCCCCAGACTCGCCTTAATCCTCAACTCTGGATCCCTATAACCTGTTAATGGTACTCCACCAAACGCGTTATTCCATATAGCGGAGCCATGTACCTTGAACACTATAGGCGGGCTCTGAGCCGTTAACAATACGTGTTCAAGTATCTCCACCAGCATCCTCGTCCCAGTGTCTATTGGTGAAGCATCTAGCCCTCCGAGATTCGGCTCTGTATTAGTGCCTAGTATAATACTGTTCTTCTTCTTAGTCATACTTGTTACTCTAGCACCAAGAGCCATTACTATTCTCGCCGTTGGGGGTGTAATGTATAGTAGTACTGTTGGACCAGAGACCCAGTTACTAATACTAACTTTCTCCAACTCCTCTGGTGTTTTAAATGGTGGATGTAGGTATCCGTGAGTATATGAGTTGAAGACTACTAGTAATCCACCAGCGAGCTCCATTGGATTCGTCCTCAGGGGGCCGTATGGTGTTTTACCGAAGTCAAGCAATCTCACGAAGACTGGTGAGTGTATGTCGGGCTCTATTGGGTTTCCAACGATTAATCCACCCCTGAAGAAGTGCCAGTACCTTGTGTAAGCTGATAGTGCATACCCACTAGTCCTCATTTCTACTCCATATCCATCTACACTTATAGAAGCCCAGTTGTCTACCCTGTACTCTAGTACTCTTCTACTATATGGATCAATGCATTGAACTCCATCAACACCACGCTGCCAATTAGGCTGAATATCGAAACATGGATACTCCTGGAATAAAGCCCCCTTTAAACCAGGAGTTGAGCTAACCTGCTCTGCTCTACCACTCGATCTACTCACTCGGTATACTCCCAGGTTTCTAGTTCCATCGGCTCTAGCCAATAATAATTCATCGTTTACTCTATCATAGATTATAGAGGAGACTTCACCAGCCCACTCATACTCATGGTGTATACTATCACTCCACAGTAACCTAACTCTATCCTCGTATACACTATACTCGTGTAGGTGAGAGTACTTATTGCGGAAGTCGATCTCACCGATAAAACCCCTCTTACCCTTAAACACAGCTGGCGCGTGAACCCATCCACCGAAGTAAATATACTCATCTACAGTCTCCACCGCATTATAAGTGTCTCCACCAGAGGCAGGTCCCGGGCCCACTAGCTCAAACCTATAAACCCTCTCATAGCCATCATCCCTAGTAAAATGAGCCTCAGCCTCCATCGAGAGTGTATAGTACAGTACACCCTTGTGATAAGTCAGTCCAAAAACACCGCCACTACCCCACTCAGGTCCATACCTCTGCCTATAAACCCAGTCCACTCGCAACCACCCTTCTTTATTAATCCACAATACACCATGAGCCCTGAGTATTAATAAACTAAATACTATGTAGCTAAAAACGAAGAGATTCTCGAGGATTGTGGAGAAAAATAACAGAGTTGGAGATTGTTAAACATTTATAGTGGTGGTTGAGGATACATTGCAGGAGCTGTTGGTGGGGCCCCAGTTGCTCTCCTAATACTATCTCCTAGTGCAACATATAGTAGTATCCAACCCACGAAACTAGCTATTCCAATGAATATCCCAATAATGAATAGTATAGCGGCTACTAGGTATAGTGTGTTTTTCTCAAGTTCATTTAGTTTAAATCCAAGTATTACTAGCCCTATATAGCCTATTAACAACAATATAGCTGCAATTATTATTATAAAGACCCCTATGAGCACTATTAATGTTGCAGCGCCAACGATCAATAGTATAGTGCCCCAGAATAATCCAATTTTAATGAGAGTCCTAGATGTCCCAAACTCTGGGTTAATGGCGGCTAGTTTTTCAACACCTGGTATGAATTTACCCCACAAACCTATGAGTGTAATTACTCCACCAATAATTAACAATACTATTAATGCTATAACTAGACCCAATACCGCTTCAAACCCCGCAAACGCGGCTGGAATAATACTAAAATACAGCAGTACTATACCTACACCAACAAGCAGTGATGATATAATTAACAATAGTGCACCCTCCCTCATGAGTCTATATGCCTCAGCATAGGATGCCCCGCTTGGAGGCGGTGTTGGGGCTGGAGATGGCATCATATAGCTCTTCACCAACTATTAATAGCAATAAACAAATATATAAACTTTATAAAGTAAAAGCATGAAGTTTTTGATTAAATATAATAAATACATAAATTGTAAGTACTTGGGATCAAGTTAGCGTAATATAACGATAAATTAAAGCACCATGGTTTCTACCTTTAATTCTATCAATTACTTATCCAGGATTAAACCTAGCCCTACCCTTATCCCGATGGGTTAGTATGGATCATTATCGCGTTCTCTGAGTCTTTCCCTCATTCACTTGTAGTCTTCTCTTGTAAGTGTAATTTCTAATTTCTCTCTAATTAAGTGCATTGTATTTCATAGACTAAGTCTTCGAGTACTTATATCCATATTCCTCGCTTACTTCTACTAATGCCTCTTCTAGGATATTTAAGGTTTCATCTAGTTCCTCCTTCTTAATAACGAGTGGTGGCCTAATCTTTATCACATTCCTCATTGAGACTTCATCTCCAATTATATCCGGCATGTCTAGTGCGTAGAGTGCGCCCTTCTCAAAGGCTAATTTCACAACTTCCTCGGCTTCATCCGTCGCCGGCTCCTTTGTCTCCTTGTTCTTTACAAGATCTAGTCCCAGGTATAATCCACACCCTCTCACATCGCCTATTAGATCAAACCTACTCTTCATGTCATTAAGCCTCTTCAATGCATAATCACCCATAACTCTAGCTCTCTCAACGAGGTTCAACTTCTCAATAACGTATAGATTCACTAGTGCTGCAGCATATGGCACTGGGTTACCGCCAAAAGTGGTGTGCTCCTCTGGATAACTAAGCCCCTTAATCCCAGCTTTTGCAAGAGTTGCACCAATAGGGAATCCACCACCAAGACCCTTAGTCAAAGTCATCATGTCTGGCTTCAATCCATGAAGATGTGCAACACTCCAAGCCCCAACTCTCCCATTAGCTGTCTGGGCTTCATCAAAGACTATGTAGAATCCATACTTCTCACCTAGCTCTAAAACCCCCTTCAAGTAGTCTCTAGGCGCTGGTATAACGCCTCCAGGTCCCTGGATAGGCTCTATTATTAATCCAGCAATGGAGTTCACACCCCTCGTAGAGTACTTTATAGTCTTCTCGAGGAACTCTAGGCATGTTAAGCCGCAGTCAGGGTAGCTCATTTTGAATGGACACCTATAGCAGTATGGATATGGATACCTAACAAACCTCTCCTCCCCGAAAGGCCTAAACCTAATCAATCCTGGAAGCGGGTGTGATGCCGCTGTTAAGGCGAGGCTATTTCCGTGGAAACTCCTCCATGCAACGAGGAAAGTGTCTGCGCCTGGCTTATTAACCATTGCTAGCTTCATAGCCACCTCAATAGCCCAGCCACCACCCTGAGTATTCAACGCCACTCTCTCATACCCGTAGATCTCTCGTATCTTAAGCATTAGCTTTAATCTAGGTATTGTTGGATAACCATACCTAACGTGGTTTAGTAAACTAGCTTGGAGTGCAGCAGCATATACAACATCTGGGTGTGAATAGCCAACATTTAGAGTCCAAGCCTGGGATGTCATATCTATTATTCTACGACCCTTCAAGTCATATACAGCGGCTCCACCAGGCTCACCCCTAGTGAGTATTGTCTCCTCGAGACTTGTAAGGCTTGTTTTTCTAGCCTCTCTAATTGATGCCTCATCAATACTCGTTAGGAGAGCTCTAATCTCTTCTTCACTCATGAGAATGGGTTTTAACTCTAACACCAAGATATCACCAGTATGAAGTAATATGAGCTAAACAAGTTATAGATTTGTAATGATAATTAATTAACTAAAACCTACAATAACCTATTTTCAAAAAACTCAACAACCTCTCGCTCCTGGGTATAGGTTTAAAGACATGCTCCACGGGAGTGTCTGGGTCTAAGCCACTACTAATAAGCTTCAATAGATAGTATAAACTAGCATATCCATCTACACGGCCACTCCTAACTAAAAGAGCACACTCAACATTCCTCCCAGTCATTAATGCAAGCAAATTCCTCACACTAACACCCTTCTCGCAGGTAATAGGCTTTCTCACTCTAACAACGCGTTTTACAAGAACAACCACCCTCCTACCCACTCTATCAGACTCCAACACTAAGCCATCGACAACATAGCGGCCGAGCTTCACAATAATCCTCCTACCACGCCTCCAGTATAGTCTTTTCCATAAATTCCTCAACTCCATGGTTAAACTCCTCCCTGTTAGACACAGGGTAATAGTAGTAGAGATCCTAGAAGGCCTCCCACCCAGGGTCATTAATGCCGCACTTAAATAATCTCTCTTAGTAAATACAATTAGTGCTTTCTCAGTTGGAGTGTATCCTCCATAAGGGTTTCCCCGAGACAATCATCTGTAGTTAGCTGTAAATAGTTGTGAACGCTTTTTCTTGCCTCGGGGTTCCCGGGCTCCGTTCGGGTTTTCATCGCATCACTGCCCGGGCTATCAGGGCTCCACATAACCCAAAAGCCCCTCATCCGCATTGAAGACAATAACTCAAACCCCAAAACTCATCATCAACGAGTAAATACACGTAGGGAGGTTAATAAATTTAAACCAACTATTCATAGTTATCCACAACTAATCGCAAGTAATTATAGATCGGTCACAGGCCCTCTCCTAGACTCTATGAGACCTAGAACTTTGAGAGCTGAAATAGCGTTTCTCACGCTACCCGGGTGAATACCTAGGTAAGAAGCTACTTCATCACTTTTAACTGGCCTATCATAGATCTTACTTAAGTCAATTATGCCTTCAAGTATTCTCTCCTGGAGTCTATTTAAATAGCCCATAAATACCACTACTAAGCCAAGGAAATATAATTAAGGCTCGGGAAAAATACATGTAAATGTAGCTCTGCTAGAGGGATCTACATGTACTTGGATTTGAAGAGGAGAATAGTGGATGTTTTCAAGTATATGGATGAAAAGGGGTTAAATTACGGTAGATCCGGGAATATCAGCGTTAAAGTTGGAGATGACCGATTGTTGATCACGCCGAGCGGCGTTATTAAATCTGTCCTGTCCCCAGAAGATATTCTACTGGTATCTATAGATGGAGAAGTCATTGAAGGTAGGCACAATCCAAGCGTTGAAATGCCCCTCCACCTAGCCATATATAAGAGTTATAGCCACGTTGGAGCAATTATACATGCACACCCAGTATACACGAGTATACTAGCTGTTATTAGAGAGCCTCTCCCTCCAATAATCGAGGAGATGATGCTATATACTGGTGGTGAAGTTAGAGTAGCTGACTACGCTCCCTTCGGTACCGAGGAGCTAGCTGAGAATGCTGTGAAAGCACTTAAGGATAGATCCGCAGTTATACTTGCAAACCACGGTGTTGTAACCTGTGGTAGAAACCTAGATGAAGCACTAGAGGTCCTAGTTGTCGTTGAGAGGGCTTCGCAAATATATGTACTTGCAAAACTAACTGGGAAAGTCCATAGTCTACCAGAAGAGATTGTTGACTTCTATAAATCCCTATTCGCGAAAAAGATTATTGGGCAATAGAGAGTTTTACTCTATGACAACTTATTAAGGTATTTGTAGAGGCCTCTGTTACTCCTATATGTTTTTATGAGTAACTTTAGCTTTCTCTCAAATACCTCCTCTAAGTTCCCCCTAGGCTTGAAGATTCTTTCAGGCTTAGCGATTTTCTTGGCATAGTTGAAATCCCCTAGTCCAAGACCCCTAACCCCTATTACCGCGGAGCCGATGGCGGAAGCCTCCCTCATGGTATTCATGCGCCAAACCTCAGCCCTCGAGGCGTCTGCAATGATCTGGCAGAGTGAGTTCCACATTGCTCCCCCACCTACAACGTATAGCCTTTGAACTCTCATACCTAGTAGTTTCTCAAAGTATACTTGAGCCCACTTAATATTCAATGCGATCCCCTCCATAACGGCTTCCAGCATATGGAATCTTGTGTCACTTAAACTTACATTGAATAGTGCGCCTCTTACAAATGGATCATCTATTGGTACCCTCTCACCATAGAGCCATGGTAGGAACACTACTCTATTTGATGCAGGATCAACTTGTCCGATTCTCTCGTCAACTTCATCATAGATCTTTTTATCTACCCCACCATATAGTAGCGAAATGATGTAATCCAACGCCACACAGCCACACTCTTGCTCAGCGATCAATAAGTACTTTCCAGGTATTGCACTAACAAGTGTTCCAATAGCGTGGAAAATATCTAATTTCCTCACAGGGAGGTGTGCTGCAAGCCAGTCGCTAGTCCCTAGATATAAGTGTGTCTCGTAGTCTTCAACAGCTCCAGAACCTATTGCAGTTGCTGCCACGTCTCCAGAACCTATGACCACTCTAGTTTTCTCCGATAACCCCGTTTCCCTTGCAATTTCCTTCTTTAAATAACCCACAATTTCAATGGGTTTTTTAATTAATGGTAGTTTTTCAACATCTAGCTTAAGGTCTTTTATAAGTGCTCCACTCCACTCTAAATCCCCCTTCCTCACATCTGCTAACCACGTTACATGTGCTTCATCAGCGTTGATTGCTGGTGCTCCCGTGAGCTTATATGCTATAAAGCCATTTACATTGAGGAATTTCCATGTATCTCTATAGATCTCCGGCATGTTTTTCATGATCCAAATAATCTTCGACAGTGGATCCTTACCTGTCTTACTTGGAGCACCACCAGTTATTCTAAGAAATTTTATTAGTCGGAATACATTGAAGCCGCTTATCTTTGGAAACCCTGAAAAGAGCTCTCTGGGCTCACCGGCTGATCTAACATCAAGCCACGTAATTAAATTATACAGCGGCTCTCCATCCCTCCCCACAGGGATTACTCCAAGCATTTGTGCATCCATAGATACTCCCGCAATTTCACCCGGATTAATACTTGTTGAAGAAGCTAAATCGCTCATTACACCAATCACTTTCCTAAATAACTCACCTGGATCTTGCTCAGCCCAACCAGGCTTTGGGTAGTTAATACTAAGAGGCTTAGTGGCTTTTGCAACAACCTCGGCTTTACCTACGTCTAGTAGAATCCCCTTAACAGAGCTTGTCCCAATATCTAGTGATATCAAGTACGTCATTCAATACACACTCCAAGTGGTAATGAGTAAAAAAGTGCGTTACAAACCAAGCATTACAGCTAGTGCTCCCTTCTTATAAGCCTCTATAGCAGCCGCCAATTCAACTGCTTGCTTTGAATACTCCTCTAGAGGAATGCCCTTTAACGAGGCATCTATTGCCTGCCTAAAGGCTCTAGCCCCCGCTCTACTACCCATTGGGTGAGCATGTACCGCTCCACCTGCAGCGACCCCGACATCCACACCGAAGTCACTTATAAGTTTTGGTACTTCCAACTGTGTTATTCCACCAGAGGGGCATGGTAGTGTCTGCTTCAACCCACTCATAGGCGCTCTAAGGTATTTTGCAACCCTCAAGTACTTCTCCCTTGTATAAGTTGGGACTTTACCATATGGAGCTGGATATATAACCATGTCCGCTCCTGCTAGTCTAACTAGTTTTCCATACAGTAGTATTGACGAAATACCTGAGTATGGTGAAACATATGACATCGAGCCATAGTCTGGCGCGTGTGCTAGTATCGGGAGACCAATACTCGCGTCTTCAGCTAGTTGCTTAAATGCACCCAGCCCAACTGAGTATGCATTAACCATGAGGGCATTACCACCAAGTTGTTTAACCCTCTCCGCTAGCTCAAAGAGCCTCGGTGGGTCGCTAGTGATATTGACTGTGTATAGCTTCCTCTCACCCGTCTCCTCAACAGCTTTATCAAGCATCTCCATAAACTTCGAAACTCTCTCCTCAACTCTATTATAGCTTTGATTCGCCAACAACTCATCGTCTTTTATAACGTCTACACCGCCAGCCCATGCTTCATAAGCTAGCTTAGCCCCTACATCTGGAGGTGTGTAAATGCAGGGCTTGATCATGGCGACTATCAACGGCCTCTCAGGTACCCCAAGTAGGCTCCTCAAGCCATCAATACCGAATCTCGGTCCTTTAAACAGTTTAAGATAGTCCTTGGGCATCCATATATCAACGAGCTTTATTCTACCGAAAGCCATTATATTCCCGGTGATCATAGAGAACATCGTCGATAAGTCATCCTCGAAGTTTATCCATGGAAATCCAATAGATATTATGAACCTCCTAAACCCCTCCTTCGGAGTCTCGATTTCGTAGTCCGGGATCTCGTATAATCCAACAACTTTCCCTCCGAGCATTCTCCTTGTTTCTGTGGTCTCAGCAGGGGTTCTAATCCATGTACCAGTAGTTTGCTCCGCTGCAAATGCTCTAGCTACAATGTCTGGTGGGAACCCTGCAGGAATCTCTACTATGTAGTGCGCTACTACGTATTTTTCAATATCAATAGACTCAAATAAAACATCGAGAATGTCTTCATAGTCTACTCTAGGAACCTTCAACATCCCACCAATAAAAGACTCAATGCAGATGCCTAATATAGATTTGTAATGTTAAATCTATAAATCAATAAACAACATATAGAAGTATCAATGGGGTGACATAGTTGGCTGTTCCAGCTATGATTCTCAGGAGGCTCTACGTTAAGAAGAGCTTAAAAAACACTAGTGAAGGCGTAGAATTCACATTGAAAAACATACTCGCAGATGCCACTATTACTAAGCCGCTGGAGATAACAATAGACAATAACCCCGTTCCACTAGAGAAAGTGATTTTAGTCACAGAGAGTAAGACTATTCGAAACAATGAGATATCAAGTGAAAAACCACTAGACTTCTCACTAAATACAAGCATCATCATTAAAATTGAGGGGTTGAAACTAAACCCTGGACAACACAAAATCGCGATCTCTGGTGCTACAAAAGAATACGGTGACATAAAGTTCGACGTATTGGATAAAATAGATTAGTTGGAATAAATGTATTGAATATAGTAAACACATATTGTTCACATATTTTTTATACCCATTCACCTATTCACGATATCCAAGTAATAATTCTACGTATTCCGCAAATAGAGGAGTTAATTAAACTAGAGGCTATTGGAACATTCTCTTCAATGTCTTGACACCAATATATAAAGGGACCTACGTCCTCATCACATGGGGATCTAGAGATCACGACTATGGATCCCCGGGAAATATTCGGAGAACCCTAGTGTGGTGCTTAGCGTATTTGATTAATGCAGGAACTGTATACGTTAATTATAAAAAGTGATACAGCAATGCCTGTGGTAAAAAGTTTTAAATTATGGATACCTAAGTGGTAACACTTGTTTTCTCGCTTGTGCTTTGACTACTTGTTGGTGATTTTTCCCCTCCTGCTTCTCCCTCAACTTTGCTAATGATAGAGTTCACCTTGTTCTTGGGTAAACTATACACTGGCTTCTCTGGGAGTAGTCCCTGCGGCCTGAACAATACTATTACTATTATTAGTAAGCCTATGAGTATGTATTCAAGCCACTCAGGGCTTATACCAATTAATGTGCTTATAGCCCCCTTATACACTATGATTAAGAATCTTGCAATAGTGTATATTAATACACCTATGAAGATCCCTAAATTATTCCCAACACCTCCTAGCATCATAAACGCCCACGGCCAGAAAGTCCACTGAAGCCTAGTGTATGTTGAAGCCTTCATGCTCCCCGTGAAGAGTGCCCATATTGCACCTGCCATTGCTGATATAGCCCCTCCAACAATCAATACTTGCTTCCTAGCTTTAACAACGTCTTTACCATACACAGCCGCAGCAACCTCAGAGTCTCTAATGGCCTTGAGCATTCTACCATAAGGAGACCTTGCAAGTAGCTCGGCATAGAAGTAGACTGCAAGAGCTACTATTAGAGCTGCAAGCGCCGCGATAGTGAATCTAAGCTGGGAGCCGACGAATGTGAAGGGATCTACTACGAATACCCCTGTTGTCCCACCGACGAGTGGGTCGTAGTTCCACGCTATTGTAACTGCTAAGTCCCCGAAGGCTAGTAGTGTAATGCCTAGTGTTTCTTTGAGTCTTAGCGCGGGGTATGCGCAGAGGAGGCCCATTAACCCCCCTATTAATGCAGCGATTATGAGTGTTAGAATGAATACTCCTATGGATAACCATGGATTACTAGCTAGTACTTTGTTAATCTCTGATACTATTTTGAAGTTGTGCATGTGGTCAGCATATTCAGCACCCCAGGGGTAGCCAAGGATTGCTGCTAGTATTCTCCCAGGTACTGCTGCAGCTATGATGGCCCCCATGACAACAGATAGGAGTCTACCAAATTGCGGTATATTGAGGAATCCAACCTCGATATTCAGGCTTATAGTTATTATTAACCCAATGGCGAAGTTTATGATGATTAAGAGTAGTTCAGGGGGGATCATTACTCTCTCACCTTGACGAAGAACCCCGCTAAGCCCTCAGGCTTTAGCAATAGTGTTATAGCCATGGCGGCTAGAGGTATTGCAGGTCTATATGCGTAAATCCACCCACCCAGAACACTGCCCAATAGCGATATACCTAGAAACTCGCTGAGTCCAACGAGTAGTCCACCCAGTAAGCTACCGAATATAGAGAATAATCCACCCACAATAGAGCCTGCAAAGAATGACACTATCATGGTCATTCCAGCAGCGGTGTATCCCGTAACGACGAGTGAAATTAGTAGTCCACTTAGAGTAGCTAGTGCTCCGCCAATAAGCCATGCAAGTGCATAGACTACGTCGGTGTTTATTCCACTAATACTAGCTAATGCAGGGTTTTCTATGGAAGCCCTCATTGCCACACCTATCTTCGTCCTAGTTAAAAATATGTGGAGTGATACCACGATAGCCACTAGCACGAGGGGGGCAACTATACCTACAAGCCTTATGCTTGTATCTCCCACTTGGATCATGATGTCCCTTGTCTCGAGCACGAAGAACTTAGCTGGGACTTTGTAAACCTGTATTAAGTAGTCTGATAGTACATTTAAAAATCCAAACATTACCAAGTCTACTCCAAGTGTTGACATCATTAAGTTTGTCTCTGAAGCTCTAGCTTTTAACAACCACTTATTCACTCCATAATAAGTGACAAGCCCTAGACCCCCACCCACTAATATAGCTAGTGGAAGGGCATGGTATGGAGTGAAACCCAGTAGATACACCGCTATGAAGGCAACGTACATCCCATAGGAGACCATAGAGGCGTGGGCAAAGTTGAAGGTCCTAGTTGCATCATATATCATTGTTATTGATGCGGCTCCTATCCCAATACAGCTGGAGTACGCTATCGCCTTCACTATGAGGTCTATCATACTATACACCCTCTGCAAATAAAAGAGGAGGTGGTTAAAAAGGTTTATAAGCTATAGGGGGTCTTTATATAAAGGGGGGATATAATGTCCACTCCAGCTAAAGTAACTAAAACACCATACATAGTAGCCGTAATCCTCTTAATTGTAGGCATCGTAATTGGCTACGGTATTGGATCCGTTACCGCTCCAAAGCCTGCAGAGGTGACAGCTCCCGTTGGGTTAACTGGAGAAGTAAGAATTGGTGCACTACTACCTCTTACTGGTGTTCTTTCAACTTTTGGAGCTCAATATAAAGAAGTACTTGCACTAGCTGAGAGCGAGATTAATGACTACCTCGCCGCCGCTGGTAAGAATTGGAGAATAAAGTTTGTAGTAGAGGATACTGCTACTGATCCAAAGACACACTACGATAAACTTGTAGCACTACACGGTACCGGTGTGAAGATATTTATTGGTGGGGCTTCGAGCGCTGAGCTCTCTGAGTCTTTAACCTACTGTAACCAAAACGATCTATTGATA
This sequence comes from Desulfurococcaceae archaeon, assembly GCA_028275705.1. Lineage (GTDB taxonomy): Archaea > Thermoproteota > Thermoprotei_A > Sulfolobales > Desulfurococcaceae > UBA285. Next base: position 18,727 of record JAPWUD010000008.1, read on the forward strand.
TTCTCGCCTTCATCAACATCGCCGGCTCTAGCAATAAAGGATAATGGATTTAGGTACACGCCAAACGACATAGTTCAGGGTAAAGCTATTGCCAGAATTATGTGGCTGCGGGGCATTAGGTGGGTTATACCAGTGTGGAGAGGTGATACGTGGGGTGATGGATTAAAGAGGTATACTGTAGAACGCTTCAATGAAATCTGCAAAGCGAGTGGTGAGAGCTGTGGCGTACTTGAAGATTACGGTATAAGATACGACCCAGCTGCCAAAGAGTTCTCTGCAGAGGCAGCTGCATTAGCGAGCCATGTTAGCGACGCTGTGTCAAAGTATGGAAAGGACAAAGTAGGTGTATTATTGATATCCTTCGAGGAGGCAGCAGCATGGTTTGCCGCTATTAAAGCATACCCAGTACTACTAGAGGTACAGTGGGAGGGCTCTGATGGAACAGCTGCTATAGCCCCCTTGCTAGACCCGAGTGTCGCTGATGTAGCTATAACTGTAAAGTTCTATAACACTATGGCTTCACCTGGAGTATCTCCACATGGTGAGAAAATAAGGAAGTTGGTGAGAGAGAAGCTTGGATTAGACCCAATGGGCTATACTTACTTCGCGTATGATATAGCGTGGACAATAGCGCTTGCAATTGATGCTGCAGGAGCATATGATACTGCCAAGGTAAAGCAAGTACTCCCATATGTTCTAGAGAGATATCTAGGTGCATCAGGCTACATCAAGCTGGATGAAAATGGAGATAGAGCAATTGCAGACTACGACTTATGGGCAGTTGTAAAAGTTGATGGAAAACCACAGTGGAAGGTTATCGGGCTATACCACGGATTAACAGATAGTGTCGAATGGTATACTAGCTAGTAGTTTTTTATTTTTATATACATCTCTTAATTCATTGTTTAAGGGTTGGTGACAGGGCTTGTCTTATATTCTCGAAACAGTAGATTTGACTAAGAGGTTTGGAGGACTCGTAGCCGTTGACCACGTCAACATTAAAGCCACAAGAAACAAGATGACACTACTAATAGGCCCCAATGGAGCTGGCAAAACAACTGTTATTAATCTATGCACCGGCGTTAAGAAGCCCGATGAGGGAAAAGTCTACTTTAACCCAACAGGAGATAGGAAGATAGATATAACTGGTTGGCCTTCACACAAGATCTACAAACTCGGCTTTGCAAGGTCTTTCCAAATACCACAACCCTTCCTAGCACTCACAGTATTGGAAAACGTCCTCGTAGCTATGAGGGGTTCTGGAGAAGACCCTGTCTCCCCACTACTACGGGGTAAGTGGACGAGAGAGGAGGAGGAGAGAGTTGAGAGAGCATATAGAATCCTCAAGTTAGTCGGCCTAGATAAGTTGTGGAATTATGAGGCTTTTAGACTTGGTGCAGGGCAGTTGAAAATGCTTGAAGTTGCACGTGCACTCGCTGCAGACGCTAAACTAGTTGTACTGGACGAGCCTATTGGTGGAACAGATCCTAAGTACGCCCGCGATATATTCCTCAAGTTGAAGGAGCTCTTGACGAAGGTAGATGTAACTTTCCTCGTAATAGAGCATAGAATAGACATTGCACTACCATATGCTGACTACGTCTACGTCATGGATAGGGGTAAAGTTATTGCTGAGGGCTCTCCAAACGATGTAATTAACAACCCTAGAGTGATCGAGGTTTATATAGGTGAGAAGAAGTGATCAAAGTAGCCAACCTCTACTCGGGTTACGGTAAGCTAAAGGTGCTCTTCGATGTAAGCACTGCTACAGAGCCTGGAAGAATAACGGCTGTGGTTGGTCCAAATGGAGCTGGGAAGACAACTCTCTTGAACAGTATAATGGGATTAGCGACAATATATAGTGGTAAGATTATGCTTGAAGACAGGGACATCACTGGAATGCCAACACATAAAGTAGCTAGATTGGGTGTAGCCTACGTACCCCAGCTTTTCAGTGTATTTGCGAATTTACTCGTAGAGGAGAACTTGAAGATAGCAGCCTACATGCTACCCGAAGAGAGAATGAGAGATAGATTAGAGCTGGTCTACAGCTTGTTCCCCGTTCTAAAGGAGTTTAGGAATAGGAAAGCTGGAACACTCAGCGGTGGTGAGAGGAGAATGCTCGCTATAAGCATGGGTTTAATGAAGGAGCCTAAAATACTCCTCTTAGATGAGATAACAACAGACTTAGCACCAATAATGGCGAAGAAAGTACTTGAGAAAGTCGTGGAGTTAAGGGACACACTTAAACTCACTATACTCCTAGTAGAGCAGTACGCAGTGAGAGCTCTCGAAATAGCGGATAAAGCATACCTACTCGTAAGCGGGAGTATAAGGTATGAGGGAAACCCACAGGAGCTACTACAACACCCAGAGTTCTCAAAGCTATACCTAGGAGTAGCTTAAACAACTATATAAATCCTGTTATTTTTATAAGGCTCAATAACACTTCTGCAGGCAACATTACTTGATTAGCCCTATAAAAATACTGTATATTATCAACTTAAGATCACTCTACACTTATCGACATTCAAACAGGATCTAGTAATAAACAATAAATTCAATAACATTACGAACTACTCAAACTAGTGAACGAGTAAGCTAACACCACTTACTATTTGTAGTGGCCAACGTAAAAACTTTTAGCCCACGTATCACAATTAATTATAGAGAGACAACAAACTCGCCGATATAGAGCAAGGAGTCGTGAAAGGATATCTTCAATCCAGTGTGATATTAAAAACTGATCCTTGCGTAGTGAGTAAACGCATAACTAATATTCAGTGCCGCTCTTTAAAGAAACACGTGTTTCCCCCACTCTACAAATAGCCTTTGCTAAATCCACCGGATCACTATACTTGAGTATTGGAGCTAGTCTTCTACTATCTAGATATGTAGGCCAGTTCTTCACCATATCCGTTGGGTATCCAGTATCTACGAGAACGTAAACCGGTTTCCTCTCGGTGTAGGCTGTAATAAGCTCTTGAATGCAGCCCGCTCCACCCCCCAGAACCACGAGAACGTCTACAGTCCTAGCTAGAAACACGCTTCTATTTCGGAAGGATACTCCAGTCTTCACGACAATGGCTTTCTCAGGGAATGAAACATCCTCGAGCTCCAGGGGTGGGAGAATAATTACGTTAAACCCGAGCTCGATCGCCTTATCTACAACATACTTCATCAACCCCCAGTATCCTCCAACAACTACTTTCACACCACTAGGACACTCACTCCTCATAGCCTCGAGAAGACTCTTCGTCTTCGCTACTAATAATTCACCAGGCTCTTCGCTATGGGCTGCGAATCCAATATACATCCATACCGCCTCCATTAAAACTAAATAAGAATAAACTAATTAAAACCGGAACCCATCCAAATAAGAATGCTCCACAATAAGCACCATCAATCCTGACTTTTCCCACCCGTAGTAACAAAGGGCATTCTTTCATACTGATTAAATTCCTCCTTGCATTCACTCAGGGTTTTCACTATACTTCAAGCATTTGAAAGAACGCGGGTTCTCAGCCAAACACATTTAATAGCTCAATCCCTGCGTCCACAGTCTACGTGAGGAGTTAAACTCTCATAATTGTTCTGTAGTCATTGGGTTCCCCGAGGCAGAAATCAGGTATTCGTAACTAATTATAGACTGCTCACAGGCCTGCACAATTATCTAGTTGCTGTATTGAAAGTGCTTTATTTATTATTTGGTTGTTAATTAAGTTATTTGTACTATTTGTACTTGGATGGGTGGATTGATTCACATGGCTATTTTTGAAGTAAACCCCGGTTCTATGTGGGTTTTAATATATATCATGATATTTCTAATACTACTTATAGTAACTCTTCTAGCTACTTGGAGGCATGCCCGTAGGGCTGTCAAAGCAAGGCAGTTGCTTACAGAGTTTTCAGCGGTGACAAGTGTATCAAGTAGTGAAGTCAAATTCCCCGAGCGCTTGGCTATCGCTAGGGGTTTCATATCATACACTAGGATTGAAACACCTAAGGGAGCTCTTCGAAGTGGCTTTGATTGGTATGGTGAGAGAAGAGAAGAGACTACATCTCTGCCTTTAAGAGACCTGTGTGCACAAACACCCCTCATAGTTAAATACGGGCCTGCAGTCAACGCTTTAACACCCGCAGTTAGAGTGTTAAAGGGTAGGTATAGAGACATCATAATATCATGTGTAAATACAACTGACATTCACGTAGAGAGAAGACTTGAACTCCTCTATAGCGAGGGCTATGCAAGAAGCTACTTAAGCATTGAAAGCGGGAAAATTAAGGTGAAAACCGAATGGGTTCACTACCTCGTTGAGACCGAGGCTACGCGTACACCCGTGAGAACTCTACTGGAGGTGTGCTATGCAAAGTCTCCAGTCTATCGAAGACTAGAGTGTATGTCGCTAATGGAATCAACTAGAACTGGGACCATTGAGCAAACAATAAACTACCCTATTGTTAAGAGGGTTTTATTTGGACACCTTAGTGGAGTTGGATTTGAAAATCTTGAGGAACTATTAGCGAAGTTTCCACATATTTTCGCAGTGAAAAACACTATTATCAGGTTAAGAGTAATGATGGGTAATGTTGTTCTAGGGGAGTCAACAACTCAATTGAGCTAGATGCTTCTAACCACATAGAGACCATCGAGTCCAACATTATTAGTTTGAAACCTATATTTCAAAGACAAAATATCGTTGCTGAGAGCATGTTTTTCAAGTACTAATTAAAAACTAATTACATAGACCAGCCTTATATAAATAGGTGGATTTCATTGTTCTACGTAGGCGTAGACATTGGTACCTCATCCATTAAATTCATAGTCCTAAATGAAAAGCTTAATATTACTGAGACTATACAGCGTGAAGTAGACTTGTCCATCAATAAAGATAACACCGTCCAATACAACCCCACACAAGTATACGAATTAATTAGAAAAGAGCTTGAAAAACTCTCCTCTAAGTATGGACATATAAGCGTAGGACTCAGCTGCCACTCACCATCACTCGTGATCATGGATAAAGATGGAAACCCTCTTGAGACCATCATATGGTTAGATAAGCGGGCTGAGAGAGAAGTAAGCGACCTACTTGCTTTAATCAACGAGAGAGAGCTCTACTACAAGACGGGTCTAAGAGCATCCCCACTATTCTTTCCAGCTAAAATACTGTGGGTTAAGAAGAATAAACCATGGATACTGGATAAGGCAAAGTGGATTATTCAACTAAAAGACTACATATTCTACAAGCTCACGGGTGAACCCTACACAGATTACTCAATGGCTTCTGAAACACAATTATTCAACATTAGAAAGAAGGACTACGATGATGAATTGCTGGGGATTCTTAATATTAGTAGGGACCAGCTCTTTAATCTTGAGCCTTCAATAGTTGCTTACAAGTCAAAGGAGATACAAAATACTGAAATAGCCCTTGGTGGAGTAGACTCCGTAGTAGCTGCAACGGGTGCTGGCGTGGTAGAAGAGTCATTTGCATCCATAGTTGCCGGTTCGTCAGCCTGCATAGACATACCAACACCTAGTCCAATACTGAACTATGAAAGTGGGTTTGAAACATACTTCCATGCAATACCAAACAAATACGTTCTCGAGGCTTGTCTACCCACAGCGGGACTAGCAGTTGACAAGATCCGAGAATTAACAAGTACTCAACCCGATGAGTATTTAAGCGAGGAATCCGCTACTCTATCCATTAATTTACTATTCTTACCGTTTCTAATGGGTATTCGGAGTCCAGACTGGAAGCCTGATGTAAAGGGATTAATATATGGCTTAGACCTATCAACCCGTAGAAGCGACTTCTTGAGAGCAGTATACGAGGGTGTTGCCTACTGGATTCGAGAGGAGCTTGAAATAGCTGAGAAACTAGGCCTAAATATTCGAGAAATCATCGCCTCCGGTGGTATGACTCGCTCAACTCTATTTAGTAAATTACTCGCATTGATTACAAAGAGGAATGTGAGACTAGCTACAACACCCGAGGTTACTGGTTTAGGGGCAGCGTTAATTGCCGGGGTTTCATCGGGTTTGATTAATTGGAGTGAAATACCTAGAATAGCTTGGAGTAGTATAGTTTATAAGCCAGGCGAGGAATCTGCTTATTATGAAGATAGGTATATATTATATATTAGACTAAAGAAGTTCCTCATTGAGTTATCTCGTGGGAGCAGGTGATAGGAGGTTTGAGTGTTGATAACTATATTCTCAGTGAGGAGTTCTACTGTAGATTGGGTATTGCTAGAAGCTCTATGAAGCTATATGACCTTGCAAAAATGCTGGGACTAGATAGCAGTGTGGTTAGTAAATATATTCATGGGGTGATAGAGCCCAGCAATAAAAAGAAGAGGATATTACTAGATAAGCTAAGATCGTTTGACTACATACAGCCACTAAGTCAGTGTGTTTCTTCGAGTGTCTATCCATTTCCAGAAACTAATAATATACTCCATGGATGCCCACACCTAATCCACTGCGTATTGTATGAGGCAATGGTGTTCATGAGGGAGCTAAACCCCGACATTATATTCACAATAGAGGGAGGAGGATTGTCTATTGCATCTATACTACACTACTTAACAAAAGCCAAGGTGGTTTATGGATTGAGAGATGTTATAGTTAGTGGTGGACACAGTGTGTCGAGTAATGGAAGCTCGCTTGATACCTGGAACCCAAGAGTTAAGAGATACATTACTTTCCCAATGAGGAGCAAGATTATCGGTGAGAACGCGTTAATAATTGACGATATTGCATGGACTGGCAGTACCTGTATTACTATCTACAAGTACATAAAGAAGAAATTCAATGTAAAGGGTGTATTCCTAATAGCTTCCTTTGAATCCGCATTGAAGAGGATTTATAGTGAAGTAAACGCACCTGTAAAATCCATTATTGTGTTTCCAGACTCCTATAGAGTAAAACTCCAGTCTCTAGCGGAGTAGTTTTCACAATAGATTTCAAGATGAAGCGATGGCTTTAATTCGATTCATTATAATTAACTCCATGTTATCTATACATGGCGTGCAACATGAAGATACTTGAGACTATAAATAGTAAGCTCAAGCACAGACCGAGTAAGGAAAAAATCATTGAGAACGCGGTAAAGTGGGGTTTAGGGCCGAAAACCATGGAGATGCTAGAGAGAGCAGTTAATGTTGAGGGTTTAGGTGCAATGCCCTTCACAATGTATGATGCACCTCCAATAATTGAGAAAGCCCTTGAAGATGATGCAATAGTGTACGATGTAGATGGTAGAGAGTACATTGACACAATGGCAGGATTCGCAGTGAGCAATATTGGACACCACAGGCGTGAGATCCTAGAGGTTATAGTAGATCAGTTTTCAAAGATAGTTCAATACTCCGAAATGCTGAGCGAAGTGAGAATTAAGCTAGGAGAGAAGCTTGTATCCATAACACCAGGCTCCTTCCCTAAAAAAGTGTATTATGGTGTGACAGGGACCGATGCCAATGAAATAGCTATTAAAATGGCTAGATCATACACGGGTAGGCCAATAATCATTACCCAGTGGGGAGACTACCATGGGAGAAGCATTGGAACAATACCATTTACAACGAGTTTCTCAACCTGGAGTCAAAACTACCCAATTATGGGGGCTGATTTAAACGTTGTTAGGATACCATTTCCATACTGCTATAGATGCCCATGTAATCCCAAAGCAGATTCTTGCGATGAATGCGATGAGAGCTGCTTAGAGTTTGTTGACTACATGCTTAGCCACTCTTACTATGGACTTAGAGACCCATCAACTGGTGAAACAAACGTAGCCGGCTTCCTCGTAGAGCCTTATCAAAGTGCAGCAGGCTATATACTACCCGGGGATAAGTGGATTCCAGGCCTCTATAAATTATCAAGAGAGTACGATATACTCTACCTCGCAGACGAGATACAGACTGGTTGGGCTAGAACGGGTAAATTGTGGGCTGTTGAACACTACCCGAGAGTAGAGCCAGATGTCATTATGATAAGCAAGTCCATCGCTAATGGACTACCATTCTCTGTGGTTGTCGGGAGAGCTGAAATAGTAGATAGCCTTGGGCCGGGAGCTCACACAACAACATTTGCAGGCTATATGCTAGGCTGCGCTGTCGCGCTAAAGACTATAGAGATCATTGAGAAGGAGAATTTAGCGAGTGTAGCCAGAGTTAAGGGTGAGAAGCTAATTAATGCCCTCAAAGACCTCATGGAGCATCACCCAGTAATTGGATATGTTGAAGGCCGGGGACTATATATAGGCATCGAGTTTGTCAAAGACAGGAAAACAAAGAAGCCCGCAACCGAGGAGACAAAATGGATGACTATGAGGCTCATGCAAAAAGGGGTATTAGTTAAGAGAGCTGGATACCTCGGCAATAGATTCGCACTGTCACCACCATTCACGATAAAAGAGGCTACAATGAATAGGCTCATAGAGGTATTCGACGAAGTTTTCAGCGAAGCGGAGGATAAGTTCAGTATTAAAGGGAAGGATTAGCATAATTACGCCTAGCTAAAAGATGATGAAAAATGCCCATGTTAAAAATACTCTACGCCAGCGACTTCCATGGGTCAACAATAGTCTTCAGGAAGTTCATAAATGCTGGTTTAATGTATAAAGCTGACATCCTCATCTATGGTGGAGACATATCGGGTAAGGCCTTAGTACCCATAGTGGAGTCGGATGCGGGAACATATGTTTTCGAGGTGATGGGGAGGAGATACGAGGTAAAACCAAGCGAGATAAATACTCACCTCGAGAGAATAGAGAATATAGGATACTACCCACTCATCGTGAGGAAAGAGGAAAGGAGTAGACTCGAGGATAATGCATACCTAAGTACCGTGTTCAAGGAGTCTATGAAGGATAGATTGAGGAAGTGGATTGAATTTGCAAAGAATAAGTTAAAGAACACTAGTATAAAGCTATATCTTCAACTAGGCAATGATGACGACCAAGAACTTGAGAGCGTACTCCGTGAAGCAGAAGACGATAAAGTAGTTCATGCCGAGAACAAAGTATTAGAGCTCCCACTAGGCTACTATATGATTAGCAATGGCTACGCTAATATAACCCCATGGCACTGCCCCAGAGACTTTGATGAAGACTTCATATATGGAAAACTCGAGGAATTAATATCGAGAATTAGCAATACAAGCCGCTTAATACTCAACACTCATTGCCCCCCATACAATACAAACATAGACTTAGCACCTAAGTTGGATAGAGACTTAAAACCCATTATTACTGGTGGAGGTGTAGTCATGGAGCATGTTGGCTGCATATCAGTGAGGAGAGTTATCGAGAAACATCAACCGCTCGTAGGACTACACGGTCACATACATGAATCTAGAGGTATTGATAAAATCGGTAGAACACTCGTCTTAAACCCCGGGAGTGACTACAACGTTGGTGTATTGAGAGCTGCTTTTGTTGTTCTTGAAAAAGACAAGGTTAAGTCGTATTTATTGATATCCGGCTAAACTTGAATTCTATTTTTCAACCTTTAATTAATCCCACTCTAGTGGTATTTATTAGATTACACGAGTTGCTCTATATATAAAAGGTGTAGATATGTCTTCTAAAGAACTATACGTTAGAAAAACCTCTGGTTTAATAAGATCAATGGGAGCCTTCGACGCCATGAACCTCAATGTATCAATGTGTAGTCCACCTCAAGGAGTCCTATGGGCTTGGACATATGGACCGGCAATGGTTATGACTGTTCACCTTGCACTATCGTACTTCCTAGGCATATGGGTTATCCTCATTAGCGGCGCACTAATGTATGCACTATGGATGATTGCTATTCCAAGATCTGGAGGAGACTACGTTTGGTTTAGTAGAGCTGCCTCACCATACCTAGGATTCGCAATAAACTGGTTCTTTACATTCGTGTTCCTCAATTGGTACGCTATGAATCTCCAAACAATGGGTCCGTATTGGCTATCACCAATATTCTACTCACTTGGCTGGAGCGGGCTAGCTGACTGGGCGTCCTCATGGATTGGCAGCGTTATAATTGGCACATTATTCAACATAGCATTTGCAATACTCTTAATATATGGAATAACACTATACTCGAAGGTTTGGAAATACCTCTTCTTCATCGTACTAGCTGGTTCAATAATATACGCTGCAATACTATACCTAACACCACATGAGGTATTTGTTGCAAGATTCAATGCAGTATCATCGTTGAAATATGATGAAGTTGTTGAAGTCGCGAAGCAATTCAACTGGGTTCCTGGGTGGACTATTGGAGCTGTTTTACTGGGACTAGTATTTCCACTGCAAAACTACAATTGGGCAGGGTTCCCAGCGTATGTTGCAGGAGAGGTTAGGCGCGTGGAGAGATCTGCATGGATTGGAATAGCTGGTGGATTAATAGTTATGGGTCTCTGGTATACCCTTCTAGGTGGAAGCATATATGCACTAGCTGGAAGGGACTTCCACCACGCCTTAGCGTGGTTGTTTAATAATGCACCAGATAAGTATCCACTCCCACTACCACCATACCCGCAGACATATCTATGGATACTATACCCTGAACTAGTATGGCTCCAAGTCATTATGGGAGTCCTGTGGTTTCTGTCAAATGTATATCTAACACCACCCAATCTACTAATATCTTCAAGAAACATGTTTGCATGGGCATTCGACCGCATACTACCCACAAGGTTGACTAAGGTGAATGAGAAAGGGGCGCCAGTATATACTGTGATATTATGCGCAATTATTGGGGAGTTAGTGATGTTGTTTGTTGCAACTGCGACCTACCAAGTCATGATCATGAACACCTTCATAGTAATGATGATTGTCCTAGGAATTGCTGGATTAACAAGCTTCATATTCCCATTTGCAAAGAAGCACATGTACGAAATGTTCCCAGACCAGGCTAAAATAGAAGTAGCTGGCATACCACTACTAAGCATAGCTGGTCTAGCAACAGCCATTGTAGCATTCTGGGGTGCATACTCAATGGCCTCAGCGCCAGCCCTTGGGGCTTTAAGCACAGTATCATTGATATTTAATATAGCTATACTACTGGCATCAATCCCCGTATATATTGCAGCCTACTGGTATAATAAAGCCAAGCTGGGAATAGACTTGAGCTTATTATTTAAGGAAATACCACCAGGCTGAACCCGCCTTAAAGCCAAGTTTTTTATATTCTTTTTCACTCATTAATTTCTATTGATTTGTGAAGGACTAGGTGTAACTATGCCAACCCTTAGAGACGAGTTCATGGTTAGAAAAGCAGTGGAGATCGTGGAGAAAGCAAGGGAGAGAAACTTGGTTTTAAGAATCATTGGAGCTATTGCAGTATACCTCCATATACTAGATAATCCAATTGCTCTAGGCTTCTACACTAGTCAATCGAGACTCGGCTTAGCAGACATATTCACGGATATAGATTTGATCGCTTATAGTAAGCAGAAAAAGCAGTTAATGAAGTTTTTCGAGGAAGAGCTAAAACTACAGTCTAACCCAAGGCTAAACATTATATTTGGCGGTAAGAGGCTATTCTACGAGGATCCATCCATGAGTGTGAAAATAGATGTGTTCTTCGATAAACTAGAGTTCAGCCACGATGTGTTCTTCGGTAAAGAGCCTTCAAAAGGTAGACTAGAGCTAGACTACCCGACAATTACCCCAACCGATCTACTACTAGAAAAACTACAAATCCACAGCATTAACTACAAGGATATTATCGACATAATGGCAATACTCATAGCACACGACGTTACACTAGGAGAAGTTAAAAACACCATTGACGCAAACTACATTGCACAAATACTCAGCGACGACTGGGGTTTCTGGTACGATGCAGTCAGCAACTTAAATAAAGTAGTTGAGGTATCCATGGATCTAGCCTCTAAAGAAAAGATCACAGAAGAAGCCAAAAACATTGTCACTGAGAGAGTTAGTAAATTATTGAAGACAATAAATGAAACACCAAAAACAAAGAACTGGGAGAAGAGGGCAAAGATAGGTACTAGTAAGCCATGGTATAGAGAAGTAGAAGAAGTCCTGTAGAAATTGTATAGTAAAAAGCCTTGTAGAGCCTCTACTCAGTCGGAGAGCGCATTGAGATCATTGATGTAGAGCAATAAGCATTCTTATAGTCTAAGTATTTCCATAATCTTCTCTCCTATTGCGGGTGCAATACTTACTTTGCTAATGGGGCTTAGAACACTATTTGTACCTACAAGGTCTCTTAGGTTGAGTCTTAGAAGTTTTGCATAGGCGTTTCCAATTAGCAAGGGGTGCACTGTGGTTACATATATTTCCCTAACTCCAAGACCCCTTAATGCATTAACAGCCTCAACTATTGTTCCACCAGTACTTATAATGTCGTCAACTATGATCACGTTTTCCCCCTGTACATTTAAACCCTCAGCTACTACAGCCACTTTCTCAGCCGTTATCCTGGTCTTTTTAAGAACCCCGTATTCGAGGCCACCAAGATCCTCCGCCATTATTTTAGCCCATTGCTCAGCTTCTTCATCAGGCCCTATAACCACGGTGTTTTCAACACTATAGTTCCTCTTAATGTATTTAGCTAGCTCCCTCACTCCTGTTATATTGTGGAAGTTTGCGCCGAATAAGCTACTAGGATCTGTTATTCTATGGAGATGCATATCTACTGTAACCAAGTGATCTAGCCTCATGGACTTGAATAACTTAGCAATAGTTTGCACACTAATAGCCTCACCGGGGTTAAACCTAGAGTCCTGCCTTGCGTAACTCATGTATGGAATTACAGCAATGAGCCTTGCAGCACCGAGATCTCTGAGTGCGTCGAGTGTTAGTAGTGTTTCAATGAGTGACTCATTTGGAGATCTCTGAAGTGAGTTAATATAGACGACGTCTCTACCGCTTACATCACCCAAGATCCTCACATAAGTTTCTCCATCTGGAAACTTCTTAATCTCTACAGATACGAGCTCCAATCCCATTAACTGTGAAAGCTCTATCGCCAAGTGCTCTCCATTAGATCCACCTATAACTAAGGGCTTCAAGCCAAACACCCTTCATAAAATGGACGTATCCAAGAATCTAATATATACTCGAATGCCCCACTAACACTATCCCTGGAAATCTATTAATCAAGAAATTGCAATTAGCACGAACAAGCTCTAGACACCTATGTAACCACTTACACTGTGTTTTTAATACTGTATAGGGTAATTAAATTATAGTTGAGCCAGGTGTTATCGTGGCGAAGTGCATTATCCTAGCTCATGGAGATGGAGATGGAGTTTGCTCTGCAGCACTTCTATTGAGTTACCTATTGGATAAGTGCGATTCATCAGTGTACTTTACACACCCAGTAGGCATCCTAGGGGATTTAAAAGAGTTTACGCCACGTGGCTCTAGTGTATTCATCGCAGACATAGCTATTGACGAGATCCACGCTGAGCAATTGATCCGCTTACTCGAGGAGTATGCGAGAGAGGGAGGCGTCACCTACATAGATCACCACCCACTACCCGAGGGTTTTAAGCCACCGAGTGGTGTTGAATTCGTACATGATACATGTTGCTCAGCATCAGAGCTCACTTATAGGTACCTACATGAAAAGGGGCTTAGTAGTGACTATGCGAGAATAGCACTATACGGTGCAATAAGCGACTACCTTGATGAGACCCAATGGGTTAAAGATGAGTTGTGGAGGTGGGATAAGAGAATGGTTTTCCTAGAGGCGGGAATTATATCGCAGGGTCTTGAAGGCTCTAGAAGAGACCACGTCTTCAAGAGGGCAGTTGTAGAGCACTTAGCTAAAAACAATCTCCCAAGTCAAATGCAGGAGCTAGTCTCGAGGAGTATTAAGCAAGCCGAGATGGATGAAAAACTCAGGTTATGGGTTAGAGATAACCTAAGAATTAATGGACAAGTAGCGTATGTTCTAAACCCACCTGGTAGTGTTGGTAGAGCGGCTAACTACGCGAGGATCTATAGTGGAGTGAGAGTTGGTGTTGCGGGGGAGGAGAGAGGTGAGTTATACATAATGAGCCTTAGAAGTGGTAGAGAGTGTGATTTAAATCAAACACTGAGGAAGATTAGTAGAAGCCTCAATATACATGGTGGTGGACACCCATTTGCCGCGGGAGCTCGAGTACCCAAGTCTCTACTATCAGTATTTATAGATGAGTTAAATAAAGAACTTATTTGCCAGTAAGTACGATTGTTGGTGGTTTAATTGGAGGTTAAAGCATTCATTAATGGAAAGATCTACTCTTCATTTAAACCATTGCGAGTAGAGAGCGGCTTTGTTGTATATAGAGACAGAGTCATCTACTCCGGCTCCTCGGAGAAAGCAGTAGAGATCGCGAGAGCCCTCAATGGCTTAATCATAGACCTGGGAGGTAGAGTAGCAATGCCTGGATTCATAGACTCGCACCTCCACATCGACACACTTGGAATAGCACTAAATACACTGGATTTAAGGGGTGTGGGGAGCATTCGAGAACTAAAGGATAAACTCAAAGCATACTCATCTAAGTCTAGGTTTAAGTGGATCATGGGTCATGGATGGGATCATGAGTTATTCGAGGAGAAGCGTTGGCCTAATAGATGGGATCTAGATGAGGTTGTACCAGATAAACCAGTGCTCTTAACAAGGATATGCCTACACGCAGGTGTTGTTAATACACGTGGATTGAAGGAGTCGAGAGTAATCGAGGAGAATATACCGGGTGTTCAAAGAGATGAAAGAGGCGAGCCCACTGGTGTTTTATTCGAGGCTGCATTAAAACACACTAGGGAGAAGATAAAAGCCGAGCTCTCCACTAGTGACTACGTAGATTTAATTAAAACAGCACAAGAACACCTGGTTTCACAGGGAGTAACCACAGTAGGTGTTGCTGGCTGTAGTCTAAAAGTACTGAAGGCTCTCATGACTCTATGGGCTAGGGGAGAGTTGAAAATTAGGTTTAGAATATACCTCTACCCACGTGATGGTGAAGTAGATGTATTAGAGCTACTTGGGAGGATCGGTGTTAAGAAGGGGTTTGGAGATGAATACCTGAGGATCATGGGTGTTAAGTTGTTTGCAGATGGCTCTCTTGGCTCAAGAACCGCTTGGTTAACTAAACCATATAGTGATGATCCATCAACATGTGGAGAGCCATCCATGGATCCAGAGGAGTTGGGGAAGACTATTAAGAGAGCCCACGATCTAGGAGTACAGGTGGCAGTACACGCAATTGGTGATAGAGCTCTCGACACCATACTAGAGGCTTATAGTATTGTTAGAGTGGATAAAATGAGGCATAGAGTGGAGCATGCATCAGTTGTTAGAGATGATCAATTGGAGTTACTGAAGGAGATTAAGCCAGCTATATCTCTCCAACCACACTTCATAATCACCGATTGGTGGGCTAAGAACAGGCTTGGCGTGGAGAGAATTAAGTGGCTATACCGCTTCAAAACGCTATTAGAATCAGGGTTGACCATAAGCTTCTCCACAGATGCCCCAGTAGAGCCTACTAACCCCTGGGAGACAATATACGCTGCTGTAACGCGTGGTAAGTATGATGGAGTTCCATACTATGAAGACACTAAAGGTGAGTCTTTAGGAGTAGTTGATGCACTACACGCGTATACCATGGGCTCAGCCTCGGTAATGTGGAGTGAGGGAGAGCTGGGTACTCTAGAGCCTGGTAAACTAGCTGACTTCATTGTTGTCGATGTAGACCCATTAACTATTCCAGAGGGTGATTTACGGAGAGTGAGGGTTTTAGAAACCTATGTGGGAGGAGTGAGGGTTTATCCATGAAAAACTACACTGGGCAATATGAGAATTTATAGTGGTATGGGCAGTGCGCGCAGTTCGGGCTATTACCCCAGCAGTCTATATCAGAGCTTATTGTGTAGCTACACCAATTTACTAATTCACAATCTATACAAGAGGGCATGTAGTTGAAGTAGAGTTTGAAGTACATCCCCATGTTCCTCCTCCAAATATCACTTAGTTTTTCCCTAAGTGCATCTCCAATAATGTGCTCTCTAATTTCCCTCCTTACACCACGTATTTTAGTCACCCAGTTATAAGCCAGGTACATACATGGCGTTACTTTGCCATCACTCCTCACAAATAATGCTTTATTAGCTATAAATGGGCATAGTCTAGACGTATAGGAGGATAGATTAGGAGACCATATTCTAATAGGCATATTTATAGCTCTAATAGCGATTTTCTCGAGTTGTTCTTTGAGTTCTCTAATACAGTCTTCATCTTCACAACTAATACCCTCCAACCCACCAAGGTATGGAATGTATAGGCTTAAGTATATTTCAATTATATTAGCCTCAACGGCGTAATCGAGGAGCTTCTGGATGTTGCCTAAATTTAGCTTAGTAATAGTAAATATTGTCTTCACTATGGGCTTTCTACTATCTAGCTTCTTCTTGACTTCAAATAATATCTCTAATCCTTTAGACACCACTGAGAGATCTCCCAGTCTCCTTATTTTTTCATATAGATCAAGGTCTACGGCATCAATACTCACGTATAATTCATCTAAACCCATCTTTACGAGGTCGGGGGCTATCTCCCGTAGTCTTACCCCATTAGTGTTCAATACTGTTGTTAGCCCCCTGGATTTAGCGTAGCTAAGCATGTCTAGAATAGACCTATTTACTGTGGGTTCACCCCATCCGGTGAAAACAACGCGTTTAACACCAGATTCGACTGCATTATCCACTATTTTCTTATACTCCTCGAATTCCATATCTATGTATCTAAAACCCCGAGCTCCATATCTAAAACAGTGGATACACTGGAGATTACACCTGGTCGATACCTCTAAAACCATTTCCCTTGGAGTAAAGCTAGTATTAGGAGTTATTATCCAATCGCCTAATCTAAGCTCCGTAATACCCCACCAATTAATTAATAGAGAGGATGAGAAAGAGTGGTAAAAAAGAGAGTTCTGGGTTACGCTGGTAGTAACCCCTCTTCTTCAAGTTTATCTGCAACCCACTTTAAGTCTAGTTCTTCTAGTTTTGCCCTTGTAGGCCTACCCCTAATCCAGCCTCTAGCTTCATAGTACTCTGGAAGCATCTCCTTTAATCTCACGACATGCCCCTTCGCCGGGCCCTCCGGCATTGGCTCTTCTAGTAGTCTCTTTGGTAAGGTATCGTAGTCTTCACCATCTCCAAATGACAATACGTTGAAAGCTCTTTCTGCATTGTATATTCTCTCCCCTATTCTATAGAACTCCCCTGGCGTAATATCCCAGCCTGTCACTGCAGACACTTGCTCTGATAAGACCTCAACATAGTATGCAAAAGTCACAAACTTGCAGACAACCATACTGTCTATTGCTGCAAATGCATCCTGCATCTCCTTAGTCATTTTACCCTTACCCCTAGTCTCGAATCTATCTGCTTTTACCGGTATTCCAAGTACCTCTGGTGAAATCATGTATGCTCTTAGGTGGCAGCCACCTCTATTACTCGTGGCGTATGCTAATCCATGACCCTGCACTCCACGAGGATCATAGGCCGGCAGCTCCTGTCCCCTGACAACCATTGCTAACTCGGGTGCACCATACTTCCGGGCTAGTCTTAGAGCTCCTTCAGCGAGGTCGTCTCCAACACCAGATCTGTATGCAGTCCTCCATGCAAGCTCTACCAATGTCTCTCCACTACCCCAATTCACCTTTAATCCACGGAGTTTCTCAGGTGGAATCTTCCCCTTCTCAACGAGCTCGAGGAAAGTCCCTATAACGTGTCCCATTGAAATAGTGTCTAAGCCGAGCTCATTGCATAAGTAATTTGCCTTTGAAACAGCTGCAAGGTCTCCTGTACCCGTCTGTGCACCAAGAGCCCATACAGTCTCGTATTCTGGCCCACCACCCTCACCAGTAAATGGGGGTTTAGTGATCCTCGTATACCTTGCACACCCTATTGGGCAGCCCCAGCAGATTTCCTCCCTATACTTCTCCCAGTCCATGATCTCCTTCGCTATTGTCTCACCGCTAATTTTCTCCGCCTCAGTGAATACACCAGTCTGAAAGTTCCTTGTTGGGAATATACCGTGGGCATTAATTATATTCACTAAGATAGCTGTACCATATTTAGGTAGCCCCTCACTAGTAACCGGGGATTTCTTAATTAAATCCATAGATTTAACAACAACCTCCTTAAACCTAGCTTCATTCCCAATTGGTGGCTTAAAGTGGCCTCTAACAGCTATTGCTTTGAAATTCTTACTCCCCCAAACAGCTCCATGTCCACCACGACCAGCAGCCCTATTCTTATCGTTTATAATGCATGCGAATCTAACTAGTCTCTCCCCAGCGGGTCCTATACAAGCTACTTTAATGTGCTTAGCATCGTCGCGACCAATAACAGGTGACTGCTCCTCTATAATAGTATCCGTTGTTGCATGAGTATCCTTACCCCACAAGTGCTTTGCATCTCTAAGCTCAGCTTTACCATCGTAAATCCATAAGTAGACAGGCTTCTCAGCCCTACCCTCTATTATGACGAGATCGTACCCAGCAAACTTCAATTCAGGGCCAAACTTACCACCACTCTGTGAATCGTGAATAGTGTTTGTTAATGGTGCCTTAGTGACAGAACACCACCTACCAGCAGCAGGTATCCCTGCAACACCTGTAACTGGACCTGTGGCCACTATCGCCTTGTTCTCGGGGCTGAGTGGGTCTATTTTTGGATTAACCTCCTTCAACATATAATAGACTCCTAGTCCACGCCCACCAAGCCACTTCCTCAATACACCTTCAGGAGGTAGTGGCTCAACATATACCTTCTCACTCCACAAGTCAACTCTCAAAACTCTACCCATATATCCTCCAGGCATTCCAGGACACACCTTTCTCATATAAAGGTAATACGGCAAAGTATATAAGCTTTTCCACATTTGTGGGTAAATAAAACCTTTAATTATAAACCCTATTTTCAACTATAGAAAATAACGGGTGTATTGATTGAAGAGAGTTGTAGTTAAATTTGTATCAATATTTGCTGAGAAAATGGGGAGAGAGAAGATCTATGAACTACGTGATGACGCTACAATAGAGGACTTGGTAGAAGCAATCGCCAGTGAACTAGAAGAAGTAAAAACAAAGGGCATTGTATACGTTAACTATAGGTTTCCACAGGAAAAACAAATACTGCGAGAAGGGGATGAAGTACTAGTAATGCCGCTCTTCGCTGGAGGATAACAAATACACAGTAATCAATAAATCCCAAGCATTCTTTAACATCTTAGATTTATAAATTGTTATGAAGTCTTCTTCTCAACCTACCGCTACAAAGTTAGATTGTTTTTGTAGTATTACATTAGAGTATAGTAGTAAATACTATAAGTGTTCATGGAGATGTATTAAGGGAGATAATAATATGATCCTACATTGTTATTTTTAACCCTTTAACAAACAATATATATGTTGGAAGAAGTGTTTAAAATAGATCACGCGGGGAGATCATTGTCAGCTGAAGTCAAGACATACATCGTGAGCTATGCTACACCAGATGTTACACTTAAGCTTGTTTACTACGTTGGACACTTCCTCGACAGCTCCGGGGTTTTTGAAGTAGTGGATAGGGGTATGGATCAATATAGAGTAAGGTGGACTGTTTCGAGAACCGCAATTAGGAGAGTTGTCGAGTTACTAACAATCCCAAGGCTGGGGAGGATAGTTGGCGAGAAAATTGTAGTACCGGGCTCATCCAGCTCATTTAACTTCACATTAGAGTTTAGCATTAGGCCAAATAGGGAAGTAGTGATCTTGGTTAGTGGAAAGTGTAGTGGAGACCTAGATAAGTGCAGGAGATTCGTGGACTTGTATCTAGCCGCACTATCAGCATATGTTAAAAACCCACCATTAACAACACTAACAACAATACTAAATCTACCATTACCACAGATCACTAGAGCACCCCCAACACCTCCAACTCCACCGCCTACACCATCCATGGAGAAACCTATAACACCAGCGCCAAAACCCGCTGAGACAGCGCCACCTACTCCACCACCAAGAAGCGAAGTGAAAATACCTGAAGTCAAAGCTCCACTCATTGACCCATCAGAAGCCCTAGACGTTGTAAATTTAGCTACAGTTGTAATTAAGTCTCCAATAGTCTCCATGAATGTCTTCAAGCCAGGTTGGAGTATTGAAGATCTATTGTTCTACTTCACAAAAGAGTCCTCGAAGCTAAGGGACTACACATATGGAATTTCAACAGTGAAGAGTAATACAGATTTAGATCTATCGATATACCTTGATCAAGAGGGCAACATAGTTGCATGGCGTGGCTGGGTGAAGGGTAAAGAGTACGATATATCAAAACCATACCTACTACTAGAGCTATTAAAGGACTACTCCAATCGCGAGCTCAGAGTTAGAATTTATGGAGTTAAAAAGTAAACCCATCGCTACTTTACAACTGAAAGCCTCGCCTTTCAAGACGGGGTTAAGATATAAAACTTATAAGCTCTTCTATCCATCTCCGCCTTAAAGGCGAAGCTTTCGGTTGTTAAAAGTAGTAAGCACGTGGTGGTTTGAGATTGGTAGTTGTGAGTTCAAAACTCATTGATGAATTCCTATCGGCTAGTGAATTACTCAAAACAGTATATAATTACTTAGAGTCTGATCCGGAGGTTCAAGCATTATGGTATATGGCTAATATAATGGCTGTTAATAGGTTAAAATACAATGACCACGGCCCAGTCCACGCGAGGATTACTTCTGGTGCTGCCTTATACCTCTACAAGTTGCTGAGGAGTAGTGGAGTAGAGTCTTCCCTCATCAAAGATGGCGTTGTATCTAGAGAGGAGTACACGTGGCTTGTCCCACTAATAGGTGGGTTACTACACGATATTGGTAACAGTATCCACAGGGATCTACACGAGAAGCTTGGATCTGTACTGGCAGCACCTATAATAGAGAGAGCCCTGGAGAGAGTTATTAGTGATACCTATGAAAGAGTGAAGCTGAGACAAGAGATTATGCATGCAATACACTGTACAAGCTATGATGTCGACTGCTTAACAATAGAGGCAGGATGCGTTAAAGTAGGTGATGGATTAGACATGGCTGAGGGGAGAGCAAGAGTACCCTATAAACTAGGCGGGGTCTCAATACACAGTGTCTCAGCACTAAGCATTAAAATGGTTGAGGTAACTGCATCAGACAAGCGACCAGTTAGAATAAATGTATACATGAATGAGAAAGCGGGGTTATTCCAAGTAGACAATGTATTAATGCCTAAACTCAATACAACCCCGTTGAAAAACCACGTTGAGGTTTACGCAATAGTCAATAATACATACCTAAAATCCTATCCATGACGGAGAAACATATTTAAAGCAACGATACTCTATACAATCAAAGCCAACTTACTCACTATCGATCAATATATTGATAGTAGAATAACTAGTTTAAACCCGCATACTTTATTAAATAGTGGTGATTACGTGGATATAGTCATCACGGGGTTTAACTACTATAGCTCCTACTGGAACAATCCTAGCGGGGAATTAGCGAGAACCCTAGATGGATCCATCATAAATGGCTATAGAGTGAAGGGGTTTGTACTAGCTGTATCTCTAAAAAACGCGGTCTCAAAAATGAAAGAAATATTGTCCACCACAAAGCCAAAGCTAATTATAGGTATGGGTTTAAATCCAGCCACTCGCTTCGTAGACATTGAATTAGTATCTGTAAATCAAACTTACTTCACACAACCAGATGTTGATGGAAATATAGTACGATTGCAGAAGATACTAGATACTGGTCCTCAAATTGCTTACACAACTCTCCCATTAGAAAAGATCATGCGTGAATGCAGTGAAAAGAAATCACTCCCCATAAAGCCAAGTGTATCTATTGGTTTATATTTATGGAATGTAGTGGCATACATGATCATGACGTATGGATTAGAGAAGAAAATACCAGCAGGCTTTATACACCTGCCTCCAACCACTATAAATCTCTTGAGGAGGGAGGCAGAGCATGGAATTCCATTTAGTGAAGTACTTGAAGCTGTAAAGTGCATAATTGAGGTTTCAACTAGTGGTATGTATGATCATTAGGGGGATACATTATGGTTTAACACTACTATACTCCTACCTCCTCCCACTATTTAAAATAGAGGAGACCTCTGGAGGCTTCACATTCACCATTGATCTAGGGCCATTTAGGGGGCTGAAGTGTAGATTCAACGAGTTTACACTAGAGACTACTTGCGGCACAGACCCCGGCTTCATGGAGATTCATATTGAGAGAATACTGGGGCTTGAGAAGCACTCGCTATTCAAGGATCTCTGTAAGTGGATTAATGTGGAGAAGTGTATTGTTGATCAAGTATCACTCATATATGAGCCAGCCTATAAGAACATAGTTGCCTACTCAGTCTACTTATCTAGAAACACAAATTACTACATTAACACAGTGAAGTGGGTTCGAGAAGCAATAGAGAGGGGTGTAGTAGATTCAAATTCATACATACCACGCGAGTTCAATAGAGTGAAGGGGGAAATAGACTATGTACTCTCAACCGGGCTAGACCCCATAAGTGAAGCACTAAGTCTAATGAGGATAAGAGGGTTTGGAGTTAAATCCGTAAATGCTTATCTACTACACGCTTATGGATTAACACGGTATGCACCTATCGATAGACACTACGCGAGATTGATCAAGGCGTTAAAACCGCGATCTAAGTTAGCTTGCCTATTACATGGCAAACTACAGTGTAGCCAGTGCATTATACATTGCCCCTATAGACAAGCATACTCTAAATTCAGAGAGTTAAATGGAGTGATTCAGTCTCTAGCTTATATACATGGGAGATTAAAGAACCCTGTAAGGAGCAGAATTGAAGAAATCTTAGTAAAAGACACGAGTCAATACCTTGACTCGCTTGAAAATCTACTACGTAGGTTAATCAACTGGGAGTAGTATGAATTATTAGTATTAGTACCATTAGTAGTGTTGTTACAGATAGCGTGGAATGGTTAATATAATATTAAAGGTAAACGT
Organism: Desulfurococcaceae archaeon; assembly: GCA_028275705.1. Lineage (GTDB taxonomy): Archaea > Thermoproteota > Thermoprotei_A > Sulfolobales > Desulfurococcaceae > UBA285. Next base: position 41,765 of record JAPWUD010000008.1, read on the forward strand.
ATAGAGTGTTATTAGTTTATTAAGTGAGTATTCGCAAATTAGCTACGTAGTGTAGTGAATATACCTAATTGCTGGTTTTTATGCCCGGCCTAGATCCATTTAAGCTAGCTGAGATCGTCGCTAAGCAGGTTACTAGGAGGAGGAATGGCGTATTGGAGAGAAGGTATTATAGATTCCGCGGTGGTAGATGGTATGGTGGAATAGCAACGGGAGATGTTGTTGGCTGTAATTTGAGGTGTAAGTTTTGCTGGAGCTGGAGGTATAGTTACTATGGTGATAAGGGTTGGTTCGAAACACCGAGAGGTGCTTTTGAGAGATTAGTCTCCATTGGCTCTAGTAGAGGGTATAAGTATCTTAGATTAAGTGGCGGTGAGCCCACTATTGGATTAGAGCATTTAACTAACTTACTTGATCTCGTGGAGGACACCAGGTTCTACTTCATACTGGAGACAAACGGACTCTTAATTGGCAGATACCCGGAGTACGCTGCGAATCTCTCGAGATTTAGCAGGTTAATTATACGCGTTAGCTTCAAGGGATGTACACCCCTAGAGTTTGAATTACTGAGTGGTGCTGATAGGTCTTTCTATGAATACCAATTCAAAGCACTTGAAAACCTAATTGTACATGGATTTAAACCCTGCGAGGACTTCTACCCTGCCGTAATGTTGAGTTTTAGTAGTAGTGAATCGTATTCATTATTCAAGAAGAGGCTTACAGAAATACATCCATCCCTCGTGGACTGCATTGACGAGGAGTATGTAATACTTTACCAACACGTAAAGGAGTTATTGAAGAGGAATAAGCTAACTCCGCGGATAGCCTATGACCCTAGTGGTGTTCCAGAGTTCATGGTTTGACCTTCTATATTGATGACTACCCACAGTTTTAAATAAAAAGATTTATAAAGACCACCAAGTTATTCACATCTAATTAAATAAAACAACTTACAGGTGGTGTAAATGAATATAGGTAAAAATGGATTAGTAGTAGTTGCATTTGGTGGAAATGCTTTTCAAACCAAAGGCGATAAAGGAACAGTCGAAGACTATTGGAGAAACGCTTATACAGCTGCGGAAACAGTCATTAGGCTTGTCGAGGAGGGGTATAGAGTTGTAGTTACGCATGGTAATGGACCACAGGCAGGCATACTCGCAGAGTTAATGATGCTTGGTTTAAAATACAAAAATATTCCACCAATGAGCCTAGATATAGCTGGCGCAATGACTCAGGGATGGCTGGGTTATATTCTACAGCAAGCACTATACAATAAGTTATTAGAGAAGGGGTTGTTGGGGTCCAAGGTTAAAGGCGTAGTTACAGTTGTAACTCAAACACTAGTTAGGAAGGACGACCCAGACTTCAAGGACCCGAGTAAGTATGTTGGACCATGGTATGAGAAAGAAGAGGCTGAGAAGCTAGCTAGGGAGTTCGGGTGGATCTTTAAACCAGACCCTAGGGGAGGGTATAGGAGAGTTGTTCCATCGCCAGACCCAATTATACAAGTTGAAATAGAGGCAATTAAGACGCTGGCTGAGAATGGATTTATAGTAATAGCTGATGGTGGTGGTGGAGTACCTGTAATTAATGAGGATAGTAGATTAAAGGGTGTTGAAGCAGTTATAGATAAGGATCTTGGAGCTGAGAGAATGGCTTCTGCACTTAGAGCAGATGTACTATTGATCCTGACGGATGTAGACTACGCATACATAAACTATGGATCACCAAACGCTAAGCCAATAAGAGAGATCACGGTTAGTGAAGCACTAAAACTCTATAAAGAAGGACACTTTAAACCAGGCAGCATGGGGCCTAAGATACTGGCAGGCATTAGGTTCATACAAAACGGTGGAAAACTAGCTATAATAGCCCACTTAAAGAACGCCGCTGAGGCAGTACGCGGGGAGTCAGGTACTAGGATCATTCCAGGGTAGCGTATTGTATATTAAACAAAAGAGATGTAAAATACTGGGTTTTTTCTCTCTCGTATCCACTACTCTCCTATGGGGAACTAGTTTTGCATTCATAAAGCTATCTGTGGGCTTAATAAACCCACTCACGTACACGTTTACAAGAACAACCTTAGCATCCTTAATACTACTACCCATCATACTCTACAGGGTATTAGCTAGAGGAATTGACTACAAGAGTCTTTGGTATGGATTCATTGTTGGATTAACTTATTCAACGGGACTGGCCCTTCAAGGGGCTGGAACCATATACATAGAGCCTTCTATGAGTGCATTCATAACGGGGTTGGCGACAATACACGTCCACTTGTACTCAGCGTTAATTAAGAAGAAGTATTCTTGGCTTGATCTAGCTGCACTAGTCTCTGCTATTATTGGATTATATGTTTTAACATCGCCAAGCGGGGGCTTGGGCTTAGGGGGAGTACTGGTTTTCGCTGGATCAATAATGTGGGCTCTACAGGTAATCCTGATCTCGAGGTATGGGTATTCAAGTATAATGGAATTCCTCTTCGGCACGTTCATCGCGGGTGTATTGTACGGCCCACCAGCGTTACTGGCAGGGCTTGATTTAACACGGGAAGCTTGGATCTACATTTCATACCTAGCAATTGTTTGCTCAATAGGGGCAACATTCTTCCAAGTATTGGGGCAAAGGTATATCTCAGAGTCCACTGCAGCTATAGTATTCCTACTAGAGCCAGTATTCGCCACTATATTCTCTATACTAATGGGCATTGAATACATTACAGTGTATAAAGTAGTAGGTGGGGGATTAATTCTACTCTCACTATACATTAGCACTATTGCAGAGTTAAAATCACATAGTGAAAAACACTCCAAATAAAGACACGGTAAAGTGGGCCCGCGGGGATTTGAACCCCGGACCTCCGCCGTGTGAGGGCGGCGTCCTACCAGGCTAGACGACGGGCCCCTGCTTCATAATGATTTTCCACATGGATTAATAAGCCTTAATGCTCTTCACACCATGGTGCTTCATGATTTTGAACAATGCATATGAATAAAGTGTTGATGAGAAAAGCATTATAGGAGTTGTCTGAGTAACAGAGTATTCGCTGAACTATCTCAAGGTAGTGAGGTACTCTGTGTATTCCTCCCCAATAGTCTCATTTGCGTTGCTTAAGTATTCAAGCGGGTAAACAAAAACGTAGCTAAACGGGGTTTATTATATTACTGTTCTCTTCATCCTTGAATACAGTCACTTATTATTTGCGATAGTAATTATAATATTGCTATTGAATAGTTAGAGCGGACAAGCATTCATATATTTATATACATAATTGAAATCAATTGATAGCGTATTCAACAACACGACTAAGTAGTGTCTTGCATAGAGTGTAGTCTTTGTAATTACATTCATCTAGTACATAGTCATATTTCCCTGAGAGGTATTCGTAATCATCACTTGTAAGCTTATGATTTGTAACTAATACAATGATATTAGCGTACTTCCTATATCTCCCAGCTTGCTTAACGGCCTTAGACAACCATGTTTTTGGACCTCCTTGTTTACACTCAATTACTAATTGAATATTACTCGAAGAAAGTAGTATATCTGGCTGCGAGCCATTAATCATCCTCTCGAGTAATACGTAGAGTCTCTTTGAGTCACTAATATACGGCAACCTCACACCCCGCCAATCCACGCTCTTCGAGTACTCTACTTCACTGCACTTTCCACGTATACACTCAAGACCCTCCAATGTGGGGTTAAAGCCTTTCTCCAGCAAGACACTGTGTATTATTGAGTATATGAAAGCATTGTATTCACTAGCATACTCTAACCACGCCTCCTTAATTCTCCTAAATAAAGCATAATTTAGTGCATACCTCGCCTTGAGGAGTAAATCGTAGTTAAATAAAGACTGCTCGCGTGAACCGCACAAAACCCCACTCCATAAACCCCTATACGCAGAGATCTCACCAACCACTCTATCTACACGTGGAAACCCCGATGAAACTCTAATACTCCTAGGATCCACTCTAATCTCGTATAGTTCTGAATCCCCAAGTCTATAACACTGAACTCTAAACCCCGATAAATCAATGGTGAATCCATAAATCTCAAGCGGCTTTGAAACCTGGTTTAGTTTAAAAGAGTACTCTACAATTCCATGTTCAAATACAACTTCTAGTTTTAGAACTCTAGTCAAAGCTGAGGCATGGATTAAATCGCGTAGTTCTGGAGTTTTCACGAAGACTCTAACTACTCGATTATCTCTCTCCACTTCTCTAAGGACTATGGAGTCCCCCATTAACTCAATCCAATTCATTTCATCCAGCTCGACACTGACTTCTTTTCAAGCACTATAACCTTATTGATTCAATTCACCTCTATTAATTTTGCTGGTTTATAGTAATTATTAAAGTGTTTCCCTGATTGAATAAATGACAGTATCTCGCCTCACATAATGTCTCATAAGCGCTAATATCTAATCATAATTCATGCCAACTCACTTATCCAAGTAAACACGTTTATTAGGGTTTAATAATATACCAATGGTTGAGAACCAATAGTTATAAATAAAGGGTGTCATAGACGAGTAGGGGGAAGATGAGAAAGGGGGTTGAATTAGAACATGGCACTCATAAACCCCTCACTGCGTGGAAACCTAGTGAAAAAGAGAAACTCAGGAAGAAGCTTGTTGAGTATATTGAGAAAATAATTTCAGAGCAATAAGGCATGATTATAGGGAGTAGTTAAAGGATCATTATTTAAATACAGTATTGTCAATTCCTTCAATCGAGGGTTGTTAGAGATTGGACCTGGATAGAGTAGTCTCCATACTTGCAACTACGCTGTACATTATTGAAAACGAGAAACTTAGCACAAGGCGTGCTTTTAGAGAAGCCTGTAGAATACATAAGTGTAGATTTCAATTAACGATGAGGGAGGAGCTTTATGAGTTGGTGCGGAGCTTTATATCTAGATACTATACGCTGAAATATATTGTATTAAGTTCTGGGAGGAGGCTGAGTTATAGGTTACTAGCTCGCTTATTCCTCTATATTTACCATGATGAGAGAGGATTAAATCCAAGATCTATTGTGAAGAAAACCACTCTAAGTAATCTTCCAGAGATTATAGAGAGTCTTGAATTCGCAGAGTTACATGTAAAATACTCTCTTCCAGAGTGGTTTTACAAAAGGCTAGCTCTCCTCCTACCAAGAAGTGATCTAGTTAATCTACTCTCATCAATAAATAAGAGGGTTTTGTGGCTAAGGATCAATACTCTTAAAGTAGATGTAGATAAAGCTTTGAAGAATCTTGAGGAATGGGCTAGGGTAGAGGTTGATCCAGACATACCATACCTTGTGAAAGTATTTGCATCTAAAAGACCAATTAGATCGCTAGATTTAGTCAAGAATGGTGAAGTTATACCGCAGGATAAAGCCAGCGTATTAGCTGTAGAGGCATTGAAGCCTGATCCAGGCAGCGTAATCTACGACTTCGCAGCTGCCCCGGGTATTAAGTCATCTCTAATAATGCAATTAACTGAGAACAGGGCTAGAATAGTTGCAATCGACAATTCTCCGCGTAGACTGTGGAAAACCACTTATTTACTGAAGCATTATGGAGTAGATTTGTCGCGAGTAGAAATAGTATTGGGTGATAGTAGGTACATTGCTCTCAGAGATAGAGGAGAATATGGATTAATAGATGCACCTTGCACTAGTAATGGCTCTATATCCAAAGATCCCGCAATCAAGATCTTTCTCGGGGACATGAGCCTAGTCTATAGGATGAAACAACTACAGTTAGGGATTTTATACAATGCCCTCAAGCATGTTGAAAACGCTGTATACACCACGTGCTCACTCCTCCCAGAAGAGGGTGAGGAGGTGGTAAATGAAGTCTTAAATATGGGGGTAGAACACCATCCAGTAGAGCCGGGTATAAGGGCCTCAACGGGGTATTCAATATATAGATACTGGGATAGAGTAAAGAGAACTTTTCCACATATACATGAATGCGAAGGTTTCTTTATATCAAGACTGGAGAGATAGTATTAAGTAGCGGCGTAGGTCTCCGCTCTCGAATCCCTCGACTCCCTCGGTAGTAGTTTTAGTTCTTTAAGCCTCTCAACTACTAGGTCATGTAGCCTTGCTAGTAGTCTCCTCATATCCTCCATTAACACAACGTCTGTGTATCCATGAACTACAATACTGTGTGCAAATGGTGTGGGAATGTCTAGTGGTCCAATGCTCTTAACCTCTATTTCACCGTTTTTAACTGCCTTGAGTATTTTCAGTGCTTCATCCACGTGCATGTAGTCCATTAATATCTCTCTATAAGTCTCCTTCAACACGGGGAAGTCTTTGATCTCCTCAACAGCCTTCAACAACTCCTCCGCATTTAACTGTAGTTTTTGGATAGATCTCTCTACATCTCTATACCTCCTAAGTAGCATAAAGCTTCTAACTGCTACGTGCCTAAACCTCCTCTTCAAGAGATCTGTCCTCCTAATAACCCTCGTCAATATATCCCAAGCTTGATTCAACGGTATACTCTTAAATAACTCAACATAGTCTGCGTCAGGGTGGCCTGGAAGAGACAGCATAAATCCATTATCTGTAACAGTGATCTTTATGTTCACACCTAGCTTTGACCCAACCATGTAAGCGTAAAGCCTGGCAAGGGCGTCATTAGCTCTACGCCCAAATAAAGAGTGTACAATAATGTTCCTACGTGTATCTTCATCAAATATCTCTATTAATATGAGTTTATCTGAGGGAACAAGGTTGTTGGCGTACAGCTTCTGCTCGAGAATATACTCGCAAATAGACCTAGCAGAGTGCCTTTGCAACCTATACTCACGCGTCAATAAATCAATTGTTTTATCAAAACCCAATTTGTCCAGTAGCTCGGACACCTTCCTCCTAAACTTACCAACCTCAATAGCCGAGTCAAAGGATAGTGGAAGCATCTCACTAAACCACGAGGGAACAGTGGGTCTCTGCCCATCAGCAGGCCTTACAACAGCTACGAGGCCCCTTGATTGAATAAACTCATATACTCTACCACCTAGAATAAATAAATCACCAGGTGCAAGGTACTCTACAAAGCCCTCCTCGAGGTCACCAACATACTTCCTATCAGTAGTGAAAACCCTTACCTTGCTTTCATCTGGTATAACACCAATATTCAAGTAGTATATCATCCTCGAAGTCCTCTTCCTGCCGAAAACCCCCTTCTCATCGTCAAGCCATATTTTAGAGTAAATACGCTGATACTCGTAGAAGTCACCGAGTCTGCCAGCCAAGTAGTACACTACACTCTGAAAGTCCTCAAAGCTTAAATCATGGAATGTATAAGTCCTCTTGACGAGTCTATATGCATCCTCAATTCTCCAATCCCCCTCCAAGGCTAATCCAACAATGTGTTGTGCTAGTACATCAAGCGTGTTCCTCGGTATTCTTATGTTGTCAATCCTCCTCTCCATGGCAAGCTTAGCTAGTACAGTGCACTCCACGAGATCATCTCTATCAACCACTATAACCCTACCCTTACTCACCTCTCTAATGTGGTGTCCACTCCTCCCAACTCTCTGTAGTAGCCTAGTAGCACTCTTAGGGCTACTGAGTAGAATAACTAAGTCTATGTATCCAATATCAATGCCAAGCTCAAGAGAGGTAGAGCTGACAACAACCCTTAACTCACCCTTCTTCAACTTCTCCTCAACTTCAAGCCTCACATCTCTACTTAGACTACTATGGTGTGCCTCTATTTCATCTATATCTAGTATCTTCTCCCTCTCCATGAGCTTCCTTAATTTAAAAACCACTCTCTCAGTTGCACTCCTAGTATTAGTGAATATAAGCGTGGTCTTATGCTTCCTCACTAACTCAATGATCTTCCTATATATAGCCTCATTGACAACCTCTGCAGGCGTATGCACGAGATCCTCAACTGGAGCAACAACTCTTATATCCACTGGTTTATCAAATCTAGCATCTACAATTACACAATCTCGCAACTCCCCATTATCCCCGTAGCCAACGAGGAACTTTGCAACCTCCTCTAATGGTGCAATAGTTGCACTCAACCCAACTCTCTGCACAGGAGATCCAACTAGATTCTCCAACCTCTCAATACTAACTGCAAGGTGGCTTCCCCTCTTACTAGATGCTAAATCATGTATTTCATCAACAACCACTACACGCGTGTTTCTAAGTAGTTGCCTAAACCTAGGTGCATTTAATGATAATGCAAGGCTCTCGGGGGTAGTTATGAGTATGTGTGGAGGGTTTCTAAGCATTTTCTGCTTCTCGTAGGGACTAGTATCACTAGTTCTAACAGCTATCCTTATCTCGGGTAGTTCATACCCCATCTCTCTAGCAACCTCAATTATCCCCTCAGCAGGGTCATATAGATTCTTCTTCATATCATTATTTAGAGCCCTCAATGGACTAACATATACTATGTATATACCACTCGGTAACTCACCATTTTTCTCATAGTACTCGTACATTCTATCTATTAATCCAAGGAAAACAGCTAGTGTTTTACCAGTACCAGTAGGGCTTGAAACAAGGACATTTACACCCTGCTTAATAAGTGGAATAGTCTTCCTCTGAACAGGAGTAAACTCACTATACTTCTTCTTAAACCAGGCTGAAACATATGGTCTAAGCAACCCATAGACTTCCCCATCTGAGTAGTCTTTTTCAGCATATGTAAGCACAAAACCCCCCTCCAATAATCCAATAAAATAAGTGCTTAAAACCCAGGATTCAAAACATTAACTATAAAAAACATCCCTTGGAAACCTATAGACGATGTACAAGTAGCCAATCGATGAAACCAAAAGCCAGATCCAACTAGTCCTCCACCCATTAAAAAGCCCCATTACCCCAGCACAAAGTAAGACTAGACCTAAAATCAACTCGAGTGGAGGCCTCAAGCCACCTCCAAGCCACTGAAACCTCCCCTTAGGAGTCCTCTTATACTCAACTCTAATCCTCAACAACGCCTTCAACGTATTGTAAGCTATGTATGGTGAAATAGCATTTGTTAAAGCAGCTAATCTCCCAGCCTGTACAATAATCCACCATTTAGACAACTCCTCCCCGCCGCAATAATGCATAGTCAACGAGTATAGAGCTAGAGACAATAACCAAGTAGTGAATAATATTGTCAGCGATTGCGGCTCACGCACTCCGAGAAAAGCTAGTATAGCTAGAAGAATTGTTCCTAGAAATACAAGTGATTGTAGAACATACTGTGTTGGATACAAAATAGCGTCGACCTTGACGCGGAGAGGGGTTTTGGAAGACAATATGTGCTTAAACCTAGCTATTGCAGCGTCTAGAGCTCCATAAGCCCACCTCGCCTGCTGTATTCTAAACCCCTTATATGTATCGGGGTTTTCCACTAGTATTGCTTGGTCATCCAAGTAAAATACTCTATACCCCGACTTAATAATCCTAGCACCTAGCTCTACATCATCCTGTATTCTCTCCTCATCCCACCCATTGAGAACACTCTTTAGAATCACTGCCTTGTAGAGAGTACCCGTCCCAAGCGGGTATGTGAATAATCCACGATTAGACCTAGACTTATATAGAATCCTAGTCATAAACTTCAAGGCATATGCAAGTGCTTGGCTAACACGAGTATTTTGATTTAATGGCTCCCACCTACCCACGACAGCTACAACATCATTGCCTTCCTTGAGAATCCCCACAGCTCTCTCGAAGAAACTCTTCTCGGGTCTACTATCAACATCTATTACGTAGACGTAGTCTCCTATTGATAGAAGTAATCCATCGTTTAATGCACCTGTTCTATATCCACGTGGAACACTACGCCAAATAATCCATGCATTAACACCCATGTCTCTGAGCTTTGAGACAAGCCTAAATAAATCATCCTTCTCCTCGGGGGGGTCATCAGACACTATGATCAATTCATAGCCAGGTATTCCAAGTTTGTGAACAAATGTAGCGGCTTCTTCAATATACTCTAACGGCTCCCTCCTAACTGGTAGTATGAATGAAATATTCTCAGCAGTATTAGCTTGTAAAGTACCGCTTGACTCTCGAATAGCTACTTTACACTTGGATGCGAGAATAGAGTGGTATATGTATAGAAACACTTGAGGTATATAGACTAGTATGCCTGCAATAACCATTAACACCTCACTAATCAATGAGCAACACCAATTATTGATAAGTATATTTCCTACTCTTCAATATATTACTAAGCGGGGTGTGTATAAATGCAGGTTTCCTGGCATGGACACGCATGTGTATCCCTAAGTTTTGACAAATACGTAGTGGTATTTGACCCTCACGATGGTGCTAGTATAGGCTTGAAGAGACCAAGCGTGAAGGCAGATCTAGTGCTTGTATCACATGACCACTTCGACCACAACGCCACACAGGTTGTTTCAAAAGACAAAACACGTGTTTTGAAAATGCACTATGGAGAGACACTAGTAGACAACATTAAAGTAACTGGCTTAAAGACCTATCACGACAAGCAAAGGGGGAGGAGGCGCGGTGAAAATGCTTTATACATTCTCGAAGTCAGAGGTCTGAGAATAGCTCATCTAGGAGATCTAGGTGAAATACCCGATCAACCAATAATAGAGAAACTCAAAGGAGTAAACTTACTAATAATCCCCGTTGGCGGAACATTCACAATAGAGCCTATTGAAGCCTGGAGTATTGTAGAGAAAACACAACCCATAAATGTACTTCCAATACACTACTGGATACCAGGAGCAACACTACCATTGAAGCCCATTGATGAATTCCTAAAATACATCAAAGGCTATGAAGTCGCTAGACTAAATACAAACACATTTGAACTAGAGAAATACAGGAACAGCGTGATCGTGCCAACACCACCATAGCTTCATTACTGGTGCTCATTAATTGAAAATAGTGAAGAACAATATAATAGTGTACATTGAGCTAGGAGACATAACAGAGTTCATGGGGGACGCCATTGTAAACCCCGCGAATACACTTATGATTATGGGTGGTGGAGTAGCTGGAGCTATAAAGAAGAGGGGAGGCCTCATAATAGAGGAGGCTAAGAAGCATGCACCAGTACCCATAGGGCAAGCTATAGCTACTACGGCTGGGGAACTCAGGGATAAGTATGTGATCCACGCACCAACCGTACAATACCCAGCTTTTCCATCCACAAGGGAATACGCATATCAAGCTACAAAAGCCGCTTTACTCAAAGCGAGAGAACTCAGTGTAGAGACAATTGCATTTCCACTAATGGGCGCTGGTGTGTATGGACTGAGCCCCGGGGAATCTATAGAGGAGATGTTAAGTGCGATTGTGGAATTCAGCGATGGCCTCGAAGTGCATGTATTTGTGAGGAGCAGAGATTTATTAGACAACGTATTGAAGCATATTGAGAGGAGTGGATGGATAGTAATTGATTAGCTACTCTAGTATATTAACCCCGTTGAGACCTATTATTAGAGAGTGATGAATAGCTTTAGGCCTCTGATTGGTGAGGAGGGATCAACCGGCTGATTGGTCATGGCGTATACATGGGAGCCTAAATGGGAGTTATTTATAGTGGAGATAGATGGGATTAGGTTTAGAACCTGCCGTGATCGAATCACGGGGTTAATTGCGTGTCCTGTATGTATTCACGCGGCATCTAAGTGCATGAATGAGCCACCGCCATTCAATTACCAGTATGAGAACTCATTCTTCTACACCGTGGAGGATTTAATTATACACATGAAAAATTACCATATTGGAGAGTATAGGAAGAAACTCGAAGATCTACAGATGAAGCTAAGCGAGGAGGAGTCTTGAAGTACTGTGTTTATGGAAACCCCACAATAGATATTATCGAGTATGAAGACGGCTTTAAAGTAGTCTCTTATGGTGGAGGATCATACTACTCGAGTCTACCCATAATATCTCGAGGTATACCAATAGAGGTTTACTCTGTGTACTCTCCACTACTTTCAGGACACCCTATTGCACAATACATTGTTAAGAGGCAGTACTCTACAAGAACTAATTTATTCTACTTAAGGTACCGTGGCGGTGTACGTGAGTTAAAGATAATGGAGAAATCCCCTGAAATACTCAACTGGAATACCCACAGTGGATTATGCATAGTAATAGCAAACCCCGTGATCCATGAAATTGGGTACAACTTATTGAAAACACTTAGATCAAAGTCGATTCTTTTAGCAATAGATATTCAGGGATTTATAAGGGAACAAGTAGACACCGACATATACCTTAAGCCAAGTAAAATAATTTACAGCGTTCTCGAGCTAGCCGATATTGTACACGCGGACATAAATGAATTTAAGTCAATTACAAGCATGGAGGGTATTCAAAGCAACTACCATGAAATTAGAGAGATTATGAAGGGTGTAATTGTAGTAACCCAGAGGCCGGGTAAATTCATTTTATTAACAAAAGAGAGAGTTAAGTTCATAGAGATCTGGGAAGACTACATAGCAGACTACAAAACAGGAGCTGGGGATTATTATCTAGCATCATACACAATACACTACAGTGATACAAGAGACCCTGAGGAATCACTATACAGAGCACACAGAGACACAACAATATGGCTAAAGAACAGGGTTTATAGAGGGCCTCATTACACCCCCACCACTCAGCTCGAAGACCTCCTACACCGCTCTATCTAAAAACACCCCTCCGGCATACTAGCGATACCCTGATGCTGTATAATCGTAATGTTTCTGTATTGCAAATTACTAATTGAACAACGCTATTACTCTGTAATACTCTCCTCACTGAGTGGTGGGGATGCTCGGCCATTAATTTATTTACGCAATTCCCCTTATATATTTAATCACTAACCAAGGATACCTCGGGTAATCCACCATCAAAACCCACTTTTGCATACACTTGCGTAGATGCCTCACTCTTCGCGGGTGGTAGTCCTACGTGTTCAATAATGGCTTTCACTACTTCACCTCTGGACGGGGCTTTACCGATAAACCTAAGTTTTCCATTGATGTATATTTTCGGTAAATCAGCTAGCTCTGCTTCAAGTGGATCCACAAACCAAACGTGAACTGGGACTATCTCAACCCATAAATTATAGCGGTCTAAAAGCTCCTCGGCTACATTGAACAATAAGCGTAAAGCCTTATCACTCTCCTCACTAAAGTCTAGCTGAATCTCCACAATTACTTTAGTTACCTCCAACACCAACCCCTAGACTAATACTCCTTCTTGAATAGGGTTTATAAGAGGAGGGGCAGTCTATAGTGGACTAAAAGTGGATTTACTAATATATTTGAAAAAGGGATTGCGTATCTTTATATTATTATGATGTATGAGTTTTGGAATCGATGAGGAGACTACCTACTTTCTCTCTTAAATGGGTGTATGTAGTCTTTTGGAGCTTTATCAAATACCTCGAGGTATTTCCGAAGAGATCTTGGTATAGTTACTGTTCCATCATCGTTTTGAAAGTTCTCGAGTATTGCTGTTATTGTCCTAGTGCTCGCTATTGCTGTGCTATTTAATGTATGTACATACTCCTTCACCATCCCCTTCCTCCTGACAAGCCTTATTCTCAATCTATAGCTCTGCCAATCAGTTGTATTACTACAACTAACCATTTCACGGTACAATCCCTGAGCAGGCATCCATGCTTCTAAATCATACTTCTTGGCTGCTGGAGCACCTAGATCACCACTCGCTATATTCACTACCCTATACGGTATCTCCAACCCCTTGAATAACTCCTCGGCGTTTGAAATCAACTCCTCCATTAAATCCCAGCTCTCCTCAGGCTTTGCATACACGTATTGCTCAACTTTGTGGAATTGATGCACTCTAAATATGCCCTTTAAATCCCTAGAACCTGCACCAGCCTCTTTCCTAAAACAAGGAGATATACCAGCATACTTTAAGGGTAGCTCCTCCTCAGGTATCTCCTCGCCTGCATGTAGTGCTGCCAGGGAGTGCTCTGCAGTCGCAATCAAGTATAGATCCTCACCCTCGACTTTGTATATAGCGTCTTCAAAGGACTTGAAGTCTATTACACCCATCATTACCTTGTATCGAAGCATGTAGGGTGGTAGTACTAGTGTGTATCCTCTCTTAGTTAAGTAGTCTATAGCATACATTAGTAGAGCCATGTCTAGGAATACTATATCGTTGAATAAGTAGTAGAATCTACTGCCAGCAACTTCACCAGCTTTAATTGTATTGCCGAGATTTAATATGTTCTCCAACATATCTGCGTGGCCAATAGGCCTCTTCTCAACGACTTCATAGTCTACTTTAAACCCATACTTCTCGGTCTGTTGCTTGAATTGCTCAATATACCCAACCCAGACCCTTGGCTTACCATAAAACCTTATTGGTACATTGTAGGAGTCGTCTGGACCTATTGGGACGGTTTCGTGAACTATGTTTGGGAGGTCTAGGAGAGCCTTCTCCCTCTCTTCTTCAATATGCTTTAATTCAACTTCAAGTCTTTGAAGCTCCTCGAGAAGCCTCTTAGCCTCCTCAATTTTCCTCTGCCTCTCGGGCTCGGGGGTTTTAGACACTTCTCTACTTAAAACATTGTGTTTATGCCTAACTTCTTGAACTAAGGTTAGTAGCCTCCTCCACTCTAGATCTAGTTTATGGGCTTTCTCCACAATCCCTGGGTCCATGAATCTCTTCTTAACATGCTCCTTCAGTAGATCAGGGTTCTCCCTTAGAAGCGTCAATATACTCCAACTCAACTCCTACACCCTAATTATTTTTGCCCCTCAGTGGTCTGCTTATATAGCTCAACAATGTCATACCCAAATCTCTCTTTGAATAGAGCTCTTCCCTTCTCAGTCATTTTCAACGGCGTCCACGGAGGGTCGTATACTAAGTCTACATCTGCATCCAAATTTAGTTTCTCCTTGAGTTGGTCAATGATCATTAGGGGTAGATAAGTTGATAGAGGGCAGAAAGCAGATGTAAGAGTCATCTTAATCTTTACACTCCTATTATCGAGTAATTGAATGTCATATATTAACCCAAGATTAACTACATCAATTCCTATCTCGGGGTCAGCGATTGTTTCGAGAACCCTTAAGACCTCGCTCCTCAGTCTCTCTTTATCACTAACACTCAAAATCCACCACCATTAAACAATTTAATTAATAATGTTGAGGATTAAAAACACTAGTGTGGAATGTAATCCCTGCCATACATTCTATATAGAACCTCTGGCCTCATAGAGGAAATTCTCCTAGCTATTTTATACAACACCACTACCTCTTCATCAGTTGCATAATCAATTGGTCTACCCACGTAGTTATTTCTCTCCCATCTCTTCATAACCTCCCCTAGTAGGCCTTGAACCTCTTGCTGGGAGTAAAAAGCGATCTTGTATATTATCTCCTGGTTGTTATCTATTAACCTAATAATTTCCTCCCTCATTTCACTTACACTAATTGTCTTGCGTGGTATGAGGGGCATAAATCTCTACTCTATAATCTTCTCCAAGTTCTCCACAATGTTTTCAGAGTACTTTATACTTTCCAGCGTCCAGCCTAGTTTATCAATAAGTATTAGTATTGAGGCTTGTGGTGGTAGTACTCCATACTCGGTTATAATAGCGTCGATGTAGTCAGGTGGAGTAACGTCGAAAACGGGGTTTAAAACTCTCACACCAGGGTGTTTGTCGAGCCAATCCCTTGGTACAACCTCCTCCGGGTCTCTATACTCGATCTTCACTAACTCACCTATTAATGTGAGAGGTGAGAATTTATATGATTCAGCAGCAACATACACTCTGACTCTCGCCTCCTTAGCTACTAGAGCAACTTGACTCGTACCGATCTTATTGACTACCGCTCCATTACTCGTAATAGTGTCAGCACCTACAACCACATAGTCTACTTCATGCATAATATACCTAACAGCACTATCAGGGATCTGGACTACGGGAACACCGTACTTTCTAAGATGAGTAAAGGTAATCCTCCCCTGGAGGAACGGCCTTGTCTCAGTATTGTAGACTTTGACAACTCTCCCCTCACTATATGCTCTCGCAATAACCTCAACAGCTGTTGAGCTATGGCAGTGAGTTAAGACAACCGAGCCCTCCTTAATTCTCTTTGCACCGTATTCACTAATCCTCTTCACAGCCTCCTCCGAGTTCTTAATGAAGGCATCCGCAGCTTTAACCACAGACTCCCTTGCCTCTTCATAATTCGACACCCCACGTAGATTCCTTAAAACAAATATTACAGCATTAGGTAGACTCACAGCTGTAGGTCTCGTCGATATTAGTAGCTTACCTGCTTCAACCATGTACTTTTTAAATTCAGATACTTCTCTCACACCACCATACTCTAGAGCAGCGTACTTCAATGCCTCGGCAGCAGACCTAGCTATTCTACCAGCACCCCTAATCTTCATAGTCTTAATTCCACTCGCTATCTGTAAAACACTATTAGGGAGCCCCACTACTTCTTCACCCCATACCTCTCGGTTAACACTTGGATTAAATATGGCAAAGGCTGGTAACTCGGTGGGTATTCACCATAAATACTCCTAAGTAGGAGTGGTATAGCCTGTGGAGCAATTAGGCCGTACTCGGTTGCAATGCCATCAATGTACTCTGGAGGTGCAACTTCATATAGTGGAACCCTCGCTGTAAACCCCTCCGGAGGCTCCTCTTCTCTCTCAACAATCAACTCTGCACCACCCTCCGGTAGCTTAAGCAACTCTCCATAGATTGTTTCATAGCTAAACTTCATGGTTGGAGCTATGACGAAAACCCTCTTCCTAGCCTCCTTAGCCACTAGAGACAACAACCCCGTCCCCACCTTCGCTACGAGTGCACCATTACTCGCAATCCCCTCAGCTCCAACAACCACTTTATCTACATCCCTCACAAAGAAGCGTGCAGCAGAGTCCACAATAAGGGTGACCGGGTATCCAAGCGATTCAGCATACTCTGCGAGAACTAAACCCTCCCTCCCAGGCCTCGACTCAGTTACGTAGACCTCTAACTTCCTACCCATATCCCTCAATGTCTTCAAAAACCTCCTCACAGCGAGGCTATTACTAGTGGTCATAACTACTTCCCCATCTAATACCCTACGGGCAGCAACCTCGGCAGACCTCCACAGTGCTCTATCATACTCACTAGCCAAACTAGAAACGTATTTATCTATCCCCGTAAACCCCTCATTAAGAAGCCTCTGAGCTACAAACCTCAATAAATTCAGTGAGGCGATCGAGGAAGGCCTATCGTGGACAATGTAATTGTATAAATCTATTAGTTTCTCCACGAAAGCCTTCTCAACACCAGCCGCTGCAGACTCGATAAGCCTCCCAGCTACCTCAAAGAATAACTCAGAGCCGCTAAGCCTACTCTGAAGCTCCACAAAGACCACGCCTCCAGCGCATGTTATTTAAGACTTTTTATCTATCGGCTTCTTATATAGATTGAGCATTGTAGGGTGAATATATGGTGTATTCAAAGCTAATTGAGGGCTTTATACTGGTATTAATTGCAGCATCTATACTAAACCCCGCTTCAAGCCTAGTTGTTGGAGAGCAAGGATACAAAAACATATTGGTTTTCTTCATTCCAAGCGGGGATCCATACATATTACTAAACACCACTAATACATCTGCACAATTGAAAACGCTGCTTGTGAGGCTTGAAAATGATCAACATGCACCCCTAGACTACTACATCTCGTGGATCCTCACGGGTGTAAAACCAGAGTC
>JAPWUD010000003.1 GCA_028275705.1 Desulfurococcaceae archaeon
AGGCTCGGATTAGAGCCTTCTAAAGAAGTTGTCGAGAGGCTCTGGCAGAGTGTCCCAAGCTACTGGAGGTGGCAGTTAGTAGACCCCAAAGACCCCATGTACCTCTTTAAAGGCGTCGAGAAAACTCCAATGCCCTATAGAACCATCCTCAGGCTCCCGCTCGTAGACGCTCTACACGAGAAGAAGGGGGCGTATATAAAGGATGGTAAGCTCGTTCTGAGGCTCAATAGGAGAGTAGAGCTTGAAATCCCCGAGAGGGCTTTAAAGTGGCTTGAGAAGAGGCTTGCCGAGAGACCTGATAAGAAGTATGTTAGGGTGTTTGAGAGGGATGATAAGCTGACTATGCAGGTAGTTCTCCACAAAATCAACAAAGTCGAGGTGCCCAGAGACCCGCTACTGGTTGTTGTAGACGTGAACAGCTCCTACGGAGTAGTTGTACACTTCTGGGACGGGGAGCTGATTAAAACTATGAAGTTCAGACCACCAAATAGGGGAAATATGTGGAGTCATGTTAGAGAATGGATGTCTCACAGAGACTTGCTCTACAACCAGGGTTGCCTCTCTCAAAAACAAATCAATATATACAGCTCTCTAATTAGACTAACACTAAAAGGCTCTGCGAAGGGGTGGGTGCAACAAGCAGTTGCGAAGATCGTTAAGAGGGCTAGGAGAATGGCTAAAAGGCATGGGAAAGAACCCCTAGTCTTGATTGATAAGCCAGGCTACAGCTCAATACACAGCACACCTCTCCAGAGGACACTATACAGCTTTACGAGGTATCTGGAGAACTTGCTCTCATGGTATGGCGTCTACTGGGAGGAGAAGAGGCTCTATAGCACTATATGCCCAGTCTGCGGAGGCGAACTAGTAGCCGTAGAAAAGACTAAAAGAGCCAGAATCATGAAGTGCACAAACTGCGACTTCAAAGAAGATAGAGACAATATTCCATTATACTGGGCGATAAAACACCTCCCCCTCCCCGCCCTAAAGGGCGAGGCTTCCAAATGGTGAATTATAGCTTACTAAGTATTTTCAAAACATCACTAGTGGTCTTTAATTCAGCGCCTAGAATGTTCTTCATGTACTTCAAGGCGTACTCATGATCCTCTCTACTAAAAGCGGAAACAGCGTCTTCTACAACTATGAGTTTAAATCTCTCGTAGAAGGCGTCAATAGCTGTGTGTAATACACATATATGCGTGTGTATACCGGTGAGGATCAATGTGTCTACGCCCAGGTCCCTGAGTATATACGTCAAGCCCGTTTCTCTAAACCCACTGTAAGAGCGCTTGTATAGTATGATGTCTCGATTCTCCACAGGCTTCAACTCTTGTATGATCTCCGCCTCGGGATCACCCCTCATGGCGTGCGGGCCCCAAATCCCAAGTTCATGGTCGAATGGTAAGTGGGAGTCTGCGAGATATATCACTGGGATCCCTCTTTCCCGGGCTTTACTAATTAACTCACTAATTCTTGGAACTATTTCAATGGCGCCTGGGCTCTTTAAACGACCATATACAAATTCTCTCAGCATATCTATTACTAGTATTGCCGGCTTCACAAAAGCCACCGTGTAGGTATATAGGGATTTAATTTTAATTATTTTTTATCGATGATGAGCGACTTCGGTTCGGATAGCGTGAAGAGCCGTGTGAGGGCTGATTTCCCACTCTACGTGAACATACTCGTATATACTAATATACATGCGCTTCTTAACATTAGATATTTATAAACTCTCCAGATATGTATTCATTCACGGTGGGTGTATATAATGTCTGAATACTCGACTCTATATGAAACAGACCCTGTGTATCAAATGGCTGTGAAACAGCTCAAGGAGGCTGCATCGATCCTTGGTCTACCGGATGAATACGTGGAAGTGCTAAGACACCCTGAGAAACTAGTTCAAGTCAGAGTAACTATTAGAAGAGATAATGGGAAAATAGCTACTTTCATTGGTTGGAGAAGTCAGCATAATAGCGCACTGGGGCCATATAAGGGAGGTATAAGGTATAGTCCAAACGCAACCGCGGGCGAGACTGTTGCATTATCAATGTGGATGACTTGGAAGAACTCACTTGCTGGAATACCATATGGTGGAGGCAAGGGATCTGTTAGAGTAGATCCTAAGGCACTATCACAGCGTGAGATAGAGGAGCTTAGTAGGAGGTACTTTGCAAGTATAGCGAGGGAGGTTGGACCAGACATTGATATACCAGCACCAGACGTATACACTAATCCACAGACAATGGCGTGGTACTTCGATGAATACAGTAGGATTGTTGGTTATCCAGCTTGGGGTGTTGTAACAGCGAAGCCGCCGGAGCTTGGAGGACTCTATGTAAGAACTGTTTCAACAGGTTATGGAGTAGCGTTAGTCGCGAGAGAAGCGGCTAAGAGAGTTCTTGGTGGATTAGAGGGTAGAACAGTCGCTGTACATGGATTTGGAAATGTTGGATTGTATGCAGCTAAGTACTTAGCGGAGTGGGGTGCGAGAGTAGTTGCTGTTAGTGATAGTAAGGGATATATTTACGATCCCAAGGGATTAAACATCGAGGAGGTCTCAAAGGTTAAAGAGAAAACAGGTAGCGTTATAAACTACAAAGTTGGAGATGTTAAGGCTTCTGCAAACCACATGGAGTTACTTGAACTACCAGTAGATATACTCGTACCAGCGGCAATCGAAAACGTTATTACAGCTGAGAACGCACCAAGAGTTAAAGCCAAGATTATATCGGAGGGAGCTAATGGACCGACAACCCCTGAGGCAGATAAACTACTACATGAGAAACAAGTCGTAGTCATACCAGACATTCTAGCTAATGCAGGTGGAGTAGTAATGAGTTGGATTGAGTGGTCTCACAATAGAATGGGTTGCTTCTTAACCGACGAAGAGGCTATTACTAGACTAGACAAAATGATGTCTCAAAACTTCAATAGAGTATTCGACGAGTGGCAGAAGAAATACAGCAACTACCCAATGAGGATAGCGGCATACGCTATCGCAGTAGATAGAGTAGTAAAGGCAATGAAG
This sequence comes from Desulfurococcaceae archaeon, assembly GCA_028275705.1. GTDB lineage: Archaea > Thermoproteota > Thermoprotei_A > Sulfolobales > Desulfurococcaceae > UBA285. The sequence continues at coordinate 3,035 of JAPWUD010000003.1, forward strand.
CTCCGTGGATGGATCTAGCCCCTCTTATACACAACCACTCCTTTTTTATCCCTAATCTCTACAACTCTATGGAACGGTATTTGCTCCCCACTAGCAGTGTATATATAGCCCCCGCGTACATCTACTACAACCTCGCCTGGGATGGGCTTCAAAGTCTCCTCGCCATCCACTCTAAACTTCACGTAGATAAAGTACTCTCTACTCCTCCCAGTGAAGAAGATCCTCTTAAGCCACTCTTCAACCTTCCCTCTCTTCCTACCCATTAAGGTCTCCTAGTAATTATGATTGGTGAACTACATTATAATGCATTTATAGGGCATTGGAATATATTGACTCCATGTACTCTGTGGAGGAGAAACCTGTGGTGGTTGAATGAACCATAGGAAATTAGTCGGCATTGCTACGGTGACTATTTCGATTACGCTACTTATTACATATACTTACTTAATATTCCTAGCGAAACCAGATGTTCAGGTTATGGTTGTTAAGCTAACTGTATATGCTATAGTAGTTCTTCTCACAGTATTATTTACACTACTAGGATTTGGACTACTAAAATCCCCCCTTATTCCTCCAGGTGGGCAATGGGATGAAGACCCCGAGTGTAGTGAAAATTGATTTAATTATCTCTCCCTGTATGCTAGTTTATAAGTTAACCACTTAAGGAACTCTCTTGACTCACCAGAGATCTCCTCTGATCTATTTAACGCGTCAAGGGCTTTACCCACATTACTCTCTATTACCTTCTCACAGTAGCTTAGTGAACCACTAGACTTAACTATTTCTCTAACTCTCTCCACGTGCTCATCCATTATCTCCCCCTCACTCAGCTCATCATATACGAGTTCTAGTAGTCTCTTATCTTCTCCACCAACTAGTTCGAAAGCCTTCAATACCAATAAAGTCTTCTTCTTACTCTTTACATCACTACCGGCTGGTTTACCAGTTACACTAGGGTCTCCATATAGTCCAATTATATCGTCTCTTATTTGAAATGCTATACCAGCGGGGATTGCGTAGTCTGAGAGTTCTCTAAGTAATTTATCACTGTATCTTCGAGAGGCTATTGCCCCGAGGTGGAGTGGTAGTTCAATAGTATAGGACGATGTCTTCAACTTGTAAACTAGTAGTATGTGTTCTTCGCGAATCTCGCGTAGTGGTAGCTTCGAGAAGTACACGTCTAGGTATTGCCCATAAGCTACTTTTCTAAGACCCTTTGAATACGTAGACACTAGCTTAGAGACAACGCTGGAGTCTAAGTGTTTTGAAGAAAGTAGTCCAATTGCAGATGCTTCCAACATATCTCCAGCTGTTATAGCCTGGGATACACCATAGTGCTCGCAATCACCCCAGTTCATACCTATACACTTGTTTCTAAAGACTACGTGAGTAGTTGGGCCACCTCTTCTAACTTCATCTCTATCCATTATGTCATCGTGTATTAGGAGGTAACTTTGCAGCAACTCGATTGCAGCCATAACGTCTACAATGGACTCTAAGTCTCCAACACCCCACTCTCTACTCCAATAACCAACTAGTGCGAGTACAGCACGTAGTCTCTTACCACCCCTCAACGTGAAGTCGCGTGAAGCCTCAACTAGATCCACCGCGAGAGGGGCCTCTAAATCCACTTCTCTCCTTAATTCATTAAAGAACTCTAGGAGCCTCTTGTTAACTACTTTAACGACAAACTCGACTAGTTTCTCCCCACTAGTTGGATAGACCTCCACAATAACACCCCGGGGTTTATTTATAAAACACTAGTAAATATAGTGGTCTCCTAACTAGTCTTCTTGGTTAACTCCATTAATTCCCCTATCACGCGGAGTTGCCGCTTATCAGGTGTTAAAAGCTCCCAGTATATCCCCCTCGGCCTGTACTTAAACCTCTCATCTAGTTTTACAAGTCTAGAGGGTGTTGCATAGTAGTCTACTGTGTAGTCGTGTACTTCGAGTGGTATATCATCGTGGACTACCTGGAGGTCATGGATTGTAGTGACTATAGGGGTGGATTCGTCAATAACGCCGAGCTCTCGGAGAATACCATACTCTAGCTCAGAGTAGCCCCCTCCCTTACCTAGTCTAACGCCTTTTCCATTTACTGCTACGCAGCCGGTTATGATCAAGTCTATTCTAGGCATCTCCCTCAGTGAAATCAGCCTTCCATACTTGAAAGCCCCAGCAATTGTGGCTGCCTGTGGTAACTTATATTGAGGTATAAACCTGGGGTCAAGGATTATGAAGCCATTTAAGAGGCGGGGTGTAGCCATGACTACTACTTTACCCTCTCTCAGTGCTTGTAGTCTGAGGTGGTATTGTGGAGAGTCTGGGTTTGATTTAACAACAAATGCTTTACTCCACTCACTCAGTTTAATTAACATTCGTGCTGCCGTGTCAGCGCCCTTAAAGTTAGGTATTCTACCGTGTACTGGTCTTGGGAAGAGGGCTACGTTGCGTTCTTCGAGGAGGTCCCATATCTTCCTCCTCAATTGATCTTTTACTTTTTTAACCTCTACACCGCTCATTCCAGTACCAACCACTTCACCTATATTTTTATACACACGTTTTCGATAATTAACAAAGTGGTGTTTAACTTGTACCCGGTTCTACAGGTGGCGCTCGACCTCGAGGAGTTAGTTAAAGCTGTCGATATAGCTTCAAAGATAGCGACAGTAACGAAGTGTGAACACGTGTGGATCGAGGCTGGTACACCCTTAATTAAGTCGTGGGGTAGAATAGCAATAAAGGCTTTGAAAGAACTAACAAACTGCTACCTCGTAGCAGACACTAAGACTATGGATGTACCATCTCTAGAGGCTAAAATAGTCTACTCAGCTGGTGCAGACGCGTTCACAGTTCTCGGTTTAGCTGATGAGGAAACCCTTAGAGAAGCTAGAGAAGTAAAGATGGATTTCAATAAAGCCTTGATAATAGACTTGATAGGGGTGAAAGACCCATATAGAAGAGCAGTAGAGGTTTCTAGGTATGAGCCAGACTTACTGCTCCTCCACGTGGGTATTAGTGTTCAAAGATTGAGAGGAGTTACTGGAGAGGAATTATTGAGTGAAGCAGCTAAAGTTAAAGAAGAACTTGGATTGAGAGTGGGGGTTGCTGGGGGCTTGAAGCCAGGCTCTATAAAGCCACTTATAGATAGAGGAGTGGACGTAGTGGTTGTCGGCTCAGCTATTACAAAGTCCAGTAAACCAAGTGAAGTAGTCTTGGAAATAATGAGGGAAATGGGTTATAAATAATCCACTAGAAAGAGGGCTTCTCTACGTATTTTTCAACATTGTTTCTAAAGTCATAGTACCTCTTCTGGTGCTCCACTAGGAGAGCTCTCAGTTTCTCGGCAGCCCTCCTCTTGCACTGACCACAGAGAACCCTCCCTGATACACAGTCATTATACACCTCTCTAAGCTCATTTTCATCGCTCGCTAAGTGGTATGTATATAACTCGAATACGATGCACTTCCATGGCTCACCGCCAAGCCTCCTCTGCTCCTCTGCAGTTGCCCTCCCACCAGTTAAAGCATTCATTAATTTCTTCTCAGCGAAGTCTGGTGGATCTGTTAAGTGTATTGCATACTCTGGCCTACTCTTACTCATTTTACCTCCATCGAGGCCTCTGAGTAGTTTATGGTATATGGAGGCCGGCCTCTTCAATGCTAACTCATTTTCAAATCTATCAGCTAGGTCTCTTGTAAGTCTTAAGTGCGGGTCTTGATCCACGCCAACAGGTACCAGTATATACTTAAAGCCTCCATACTCATCTAGCTGTAGGTGTAGTATGTCTGCTGCTTGTGTCAATGCAGCCATTATTTTAGCTGGTGATAAATCACCATATATAGCCTTCATCTCAGCCTCTGATACCTTCCTTGAAAACAACTGTATGAGTCTATAGTAGGAGCTATCCATACTTGTCTGGTAGTAAAACCCTGCATTATCCGGGTTAATGCCCCAGGCTAATGCATGTGCAATAAAATCCAACCCCTTCTTGACGACGCTATCTCTATCCTCTCGCCTAACAGCATACGCCTCTGCATCCGCAATAGCCATCTTAACAAAAACCCCTTTCTCCTGGAAAAACCTCAATTCCTCATAAACCATTGCAGTTCCTAAATGGGGGTCGCCACTAGGCATAAGCCCCGTTAAAACAGCTACTCTCCCACCAGACTGGTAGGCGTTAAGCCACTGGTTGAAGTCCCTGTGTCCAAAGATCACACGGCGAGTAAAGTACTTGTGGTTAATTGAGTAGCTATTTAATACCTCATCTATAGGTCTAATACCAAACTCTACGAGTAGCTTCTCATAGTTCTCTATAGCAATGTGTCCCCATGGATCAAGCACAATACTCATAAAGCCACCCTTCACTAACCCATTTGTCTAAACTGTGATTTATTTCAAACTCCAAGTAGTCATCCCTCGGGTCTATATTTAAACCGCGTCAACTCAGAGTAGAATTAATAATGTTTTTAATTAATAATTAACCTACGTTGTTAAAGCTTTAGCGAGTCCTGGCGGTGTGTCTACGGGGAGTCCACGTGCTACTCCCGTGTGGTATGCTATTAATTGAAGTGCTAATGCGACGGAGACTGGGTAGAGGTATTTAGAGGATTGCGGTATTTCCATAGTAAGATACTTAGTCTTAAGCCTCGACTCTATCGATATAATGTTCGCTCTCCTTGACTCTAGTTCACCCATTACTTTCAAGTAGAGTGGATGCGCTTGCTCTTCATAAGGCTCTATGAGGATAACGGGGAATCTTGGAGTTATTATAGATACTGGTCCATGACGAAGCTCACCGAGTTGATACCCCTCGGCGTGGAGTAGTGAGGCCTCCTTGATCTTTAAAGCCCCCTCAATCGCGACGGGGTACGCTATACCACTACTAGTAATGTATACCCCTATAGCATCCTTTAGTTCACGCGCCACTTTAACCGCCTTCTCCTCAATTAATGGAATATACTCCTTCAACTTCTTACTGTGGCTCCGTACCTCGTCGACTAAAGCCTTGTGATCATCCATTTTACGCAGTCCCGAGAAAACACCAGTGTAGGATGCAAGTAAGAGTAGTGCTATGAGAGTTGAGGTAAAAGTCTTTGTAGCTGGAACAGCGAGCTCCGGCCCCGCGCCAATAGGTAGGTATACATTTGACTCGAGTGCAAGCCTTGAACCAACGTTGTTCGTAATACCAATAATCACGGCCCCTCTCTGCTTAGCCTGCTTAACGCTGGTGATTACATCACTTGTTTCACCACTTTGACTTATGGCGACAACCACTGTCCCCGTCTCAACGTTTTCCAGGGCTGAAAATGGAAACTCTGCTGCTGAGACAGGTGTAACTCCTAAACCAGCGAGTTCAGCGAAGTAGTATACAGATGCTTGTGCAGCGTGGTAGCTTGTCCCAGTTCCAATAACGTAGACTCTACTAGCTCTACGCAGTATCATCGCGGATAGTCTCAGGTATTTCTCCATAATGGAGATCGTTGTGGATTGAATAGCTTCAGGTACCTCGTAGATCTCCTTGATCATGTAGTGGGGGAAGCCACCTTTATCAACAAATTCTACAACATACTTAACTCTCTTAGATTGCAGCCTCTCCTCTCCCACTCTTTCACCTGTTTTTACATCGTAGACTTCTAGTCCATCCCGTGATAGAATCGCTATTGTCTCATCTTCAAGGATGTAGGCGTATTCAGCGAAACCATATAGTGATGGTAGATCACTTGACACGTAAACACAGGATTTATCACTACTATACCCCACTACAAGGGGTTGTCCGTGTTGTACGAGGTAAAGCTTTGCTTCCGGCGCTGAGAGGAATACGAGTGCATAGTTTCCCTTTAACTCTGCAGTAGCCTTAATCAACGCTGATGCAGGGCTATGCCCAGCTGAGAGGTAGTCTTCGATGAGGTGTACAGCAACCTCGGTATCCGTTCTCGACTTAAATAAGTGGCCTTTCCTCTCAAGTATGGCTTTGTATTCTTCATAGTTCTCGATAATACCATCCCCGACTACAGCTAGTTTTCCACTGCAGTCAAGTAGTGGATGTGTATTCTCATATACAGGCCAGCCTCTACTAGCATAGCGTGTGTGTCCAATGGCTATATTGGAGTCTATCTCCACGAAGTCTACTTGCTTAGAGATGTTTAGTAAGTGGCCGGGTGACTTACGTACTTCTATTTTATCTCCTCGTAGGATCGCTACTCCAGCTCCATCATAGCCTCTATATATAAGTCGCCTAAGACCCTCAAAGATCGCCCCTCTTGGAATAATCTCTCTGCAGACAGCGCTGAATATTCCACCCAATTAAAACCCCCTACTCTATATATTTGAAGGCAAGTATTTTATTACTAGGTTAATGCAGAGCGTTGTTTGCAATGTGTAGATATACTGTTATATTAATTGAGAGGCAAAGTGGAGACCGGGAGAAGAGGGGTTTTTGGAGTCTATTAGAGGAGAATTTAAGAGAATTCACTAGTGAAGAGGGAGTATTCTTCGTGTTGAAGCCTAACATAGTTATCGTGTTGTCGAATGGCATTAGTAGAGATAAGCACTTAGAGATACATAAAGTTCTTTCAAATAGTTCACTCCAAGTGCGGGTTGCATCTGTTCTACACGAGTCTCCTGTACTAGCATTAATTAAGGCATCTAAAATACTTGAAAGAAGTATTTTCTACTACGAGGAGGGTGAAGAAAAAGAATACATTATTGGATACTTCTCGTTCAAACCTAGAAGAGGGGGTAGTATAATAGATGAATTTATTCATAGACGCCTTATTCTATATAAAGTATTAAGGTTTCTAGAGTACACGGGTTCTCTGCCAATAGAGATTAGCATAAATAACGTTCTAGCCGTGTTAAGCAAGAAGAGTGAGGAATTAGTTGATGAACTAAAAGAAGACGTAGTATTGAAAACTGCCCGCGGTCTTCAGGCTAAGAGTTTGGTTAGTGAAGTAACTAGGGAGTGATCAAGGGGTTTGTGGATGGAGAACTCGAATAGAGAGAAACTAGTTGAGTTATGGGAAGTAGTTTCCAAATGCCCCATGTGTGGTGGAAGGTTATTGACAAGAGACTATAGGTATAATGCACCGTTAGTTGGTGATTTAATAATATCTGTATCTAAGTGCGAGGACTGCGGTTATAGACACACAGATGTATTTACTATGGGGAGCGGAGAACCGAGAAAAGTAGTGTATAGAGTTGAAGTACAAGGTGATGATAGAGCATTAATTGTGAAAAGCTCTACTTGTAGAATAGAAATACCAGAACTCGGAGTTACAATAGAGCCGGGCTCTTATTCACAGGGATACATAACAACAATTGAGGGCATAATCCTAGATGTTAAGTCAATAGCGCAGAGTATATGTCGAGATGAAGAAGCTCCTAGAGATAAATGTATAGAGGTATTAAGTCTACTTGAGAAAGCACATAATAATGAAATCCCCTACACAATAGTACTCTACGACTACCTTGGAGTGTGTAATATCATTAGCGATAAGAAGAAACCAATTTATGAAAAACTATAGTACATGGCAACCTCGGTCCTCGATGCTAACTCAATTATACAAAACTAATAGAATCACCCCTTTGTGCAATAATTAAATTTTTAAATAACATTGATAAATTTCACATAAGCAATGAATACTTTACACATACGTTATTAGATTATCCACACACGCGATCCAGTATTACACATAATCTCTAGTATTTCTATATATATTTAAGTTTCCAATGATTTTTTATATAAAACTGTGTACGTTTAAAACATTCTAACAAAAAGTTAAATTTAAAAGCGTGCAATGTAAATTGTTATATTGAAAAAGGGGTGTATAAAATGGCTGAGAAGCTAAAATTCTTCGACCTAAAGGCAAAGAAGTACTTTGAGACAGACAAGTACGATGTTGTAATTAAAGAGACTAAGAGAGGCAAGATAAAGATCGCCTTTGCGGTAAGCCCATACACAGGAAAGAAGTTTGCTAGAATTCTAGGACCCGCGAAGTAGACACATAGTAATAAATTTCTTTTTTCCTTCCCTCCTCTTCTCATGTCCCAGTACATACGTGACTTGGTACTTGCTCTGCAAACCTCCCCTTCAACAACACTATTTTCTCAAGCGACTCAATGAAGTAGTCCACCTCCTCCAGTGTATTATATAGGTAAAAGCTAGCTCTAACAGTACCAGTAATCCCAAGCCTATAGTGCAATGGGTGTGCACAGTGCATTCCAGTCCTCACAGCTATTCCAAATAAATCTAGTGCGGCTCCAACTGTGTGGTGATTCAACCCCTTTACGTTGAAGGATACAACGCCGGTTTTATCCGCGGGGTTTAATGGGCCATAAAACTTTACTTCACCAGCAAATTCTTCAAATCTCTTCAATGTATACCTTACTAACTCCTCCTCGTGTCTATGGATATTATCCATGCCTATTCTCGCTAAGTACCTGGCAGCCTCAGCCAAGCCAATGCCTTCAACTATATTTGGTGTACCGGCTTCGAATCTCCATGGGAGGTCGTGCCATACCACAGCATCTAATGTAACATCTTTAATAGTGTCTCCACCTACTTTAAACGGCTTCATCTCTTCGAGTATGTCCTCCCTACCCCACAGTACACCACTACCCGTGGGGCCAAGCATTTTATGCCCACTGAACGCAAGGAAGTCTACTTCGAGTTCTCTAACATTGGTTGGTATGTGTGGTACACTTTGTGCTCCATCAGCTACTACTATTGCCCCTACTTCATGGGCTTTTCTAGCAATTCTCTTGGCGTCATTTATTGTACCTAGTACGTTGCTTGCTAATGGAAAAGCCACGATTTTTGTTTTCTCCGTTATGAGTTGATCTAGTAGATCGTACCTCAAGTACCCATCATCAGTTATGTCTAAGTACTTAACTCTAGCATTCTTTAATTGAGCTACTAGTCTCCAAGGCAGCATATTGCTGTGGTGATCCATTACTGTTACAACGATTTCATCTCCTTCTCTTATATTCCACAAAGCCCATCCATAGGCAATAGTATTTAATGCCTCTGTGGTATTGTTCACAAAGATCACTTCTCTCCACGAGTAGGCGTTGATGAATTTAGCTAAGACCTCGTGGGCTTCCTCGTATAACTTACTTGCTTCCTGGCTAAGTGTGTGTAGTCCGCGATGTACATTTGCATAGTGATTCTTCATAAACTCCTCCATGGTTTTAATGACTTGTATAGGCTTCTGCGTGGAGGCCGCATTATCAAAATAAACAATCTTCCTACCTCCAACAACTCTCTCTAATAATGGAAAATCCCTCCTGATCTCGTCAACGTTCAACAATAGCATCCCCTAGAATGTGATTAAATGAATTAAGGGTTGATATATCTACAGGATAATTAAATCCTGCCAACTTCAATGTATTCCACGTAGTTGTCCCGCAGCTTTATTACTGCGAAATACCCCTTCATAAGGGGCCCTGGGTGGACAATAACAGTGCCACCTACTCTAATCCACCCACTATTCTCATGTATGTGTCCAGTAATCCAGAGTAAGGGGTTGATCCTCTCGAGGTATTCACGGAAAATCCTAGACCCTGCATTGACTCCACCTACGTCATCAAAGAATCCATGTATTGGCTGGTGTGTTACGAGAATTAATTTTTCCTCTAGGCGATTAGTGGATAGATAAATGTTTTCAATCATGTCCTTAAACTCCTCCTCTGTAAACTCTATCATTGTATTGAACGGTGTAATCCCGCTTCCACCTATACCAGTAAAGACGTATTTGTCTATTTTAATGAGGGAGGAGTGTATGTTTATAATTTCTCCCCCCACCCCCTTAACACTAATTAACTCAGGGGGATCACAGTTTCCAGGTACAAAAACCACTTTTGCTTCAAATACCTCCCTTATTCTCCTAGCAATTCTCAAAGCCACATCAACGCTTTTAAAGTAAGTCAAATCACCTGCAACAACTACAACGTCTGGTTTAAACTCCTTCTCGCCTAGTTTTGATTTAAGTATTGGGAGTTTACTAGATCTCTCGTGGATATCGCTTATTGCCAGTATATTCATGCTTCTTCACTCCTATTCGTTTTTATTATAAATAGGGAGTGGTAATAACCTAACTTGTTGAGGAATCATTGTAGATTCCCTTGAATGGTGGATGTAGTGGTTGAGTGTAGTTTTTGCAGTGCACAAGCAGTGTATGTTAATAGAGTGAGTGGTTTAGCATACTGTAGAAGGCACTTTATCGAGTACTTTGAGAGAAAGGCGAGAAAGGCCATTAGAAAATACCACATGTTATCCCCTGGAGATAAAGTAGTAGTGGGGGTTAGTGGAGGCAAAGACTCCATGGCGCTCCTACACTTACTCTTGAAAATCAAGAAGAAGATACCTAGATTAGAAGTAGTGGCTGTACTAGTGGATGAGGGGATTAAGGGGTATAGGGAGAAGACTATTCCAAATCTAGTTAAATACGCTGAGAAACAGGGTGTAAAATATCTAATTGCTAGTTTTAGAGACTATGTTGGGGCAACACTAGATGAAATAGTTGAGAGGAGCTCTGAGTATAAATTACCATACATGCCGTGTAGCTATTGTGGCGTATTTAGGAGATATGTCTTAAACACTGTGGCGAGGGAGTTAGGTGCAACAATTATTGCAACTGCACACAACATGGACGATGTTGTTCAAACATACATTATGAACCTCGTGAACAATAGCTGGGATAGAATAATAAGCTTAGCACCTGTTAGGGAGTCTAGTGAGGAGTATATAGTTAAGAGGATTAAGCCATTCTATGAAATCCCCGAGAAGGAGACAGCGCTATATTCATTACTAAATAACTTAATACAACCAGAATTCATTCAATGCCCATATGTAAAATACAACGTAAGATTCACTATTAGAAAACTACTCAATGAACTAGAAGAAAACCACCCTGGCTCTAAGTACGGTTTATTGAGAAGCCTACTGGAATTAATTGAGATGGAGAGAAAGCATAAGATAATTGAGAAGAAGTATACGAGGTGCATTATTTGTGGAAACCCAGCATCACAAGCAATCTGTAGAGCATGCTTATTTAGAGCACAACTCAACTTACTCCGCGAAAGTGAAAAAGCATTATTGAGGGAGAGCATTGAAAAGCACCCTGAACTACACCGTTTACTATCCAAGATGAACACTCAGTAGTGGTGTATGTGTTTTATTTTACTTTAATTGCCTACTATATTAGTAGTTAAATAATTCAAATTGTTTCAAATTGTTGGTGCAATGAGCATTATGGATTATTAGCGGTGGTTTGAAAAATGGAGTTGCTAATGGAGCTACTTAGTAAGTGGGGTTTTCTCGGGTTATTTCTATTGGCTTTCGCCTCAAACGCTATTCCATACTCTACAATACCATACTTAGTGTTTATTGCTCCACTATTACCTTGCTTCACGGGGTTTGAATTACTATATGCAATATTATCGCTAGCAGTAGGCGCAACTCTGGGCAAGCTCATAGTGTATTTTATTGGAAGGTCTTTTGGGAGGATAAAGAGGATTAGCAACTATACATGGAGCACTACTAGGTTTTTCACAAAACACCAAAAACCAGTCTTTATACTAGTCCTACTAGTTGCGGCTCTTCCAATACCAGACGACGTCTTCTATATTCCAATAGGGACATTGGGGTATAGCATAGTGAAGTATACAATAGCACTCTTCATTGGAAAACTAATTGTCACTATCCTAACGTATATATATGGGGCTTCAATGGCCTTCCTACTAGAGGGTATTGTAGGTATACCTGTATACCTAAGTATCCCGATATCAATCATAGTCACAATAATACTATACTGGGTTATTGGGAAAATTGATTGGAATAATGTGGAAAACGTGTTTATCGAGAAGGGTTCATTAACGGCTTTTATCTACATATTAAACTCACTAATGTATATAGTCTCGGAGCTAGCTTCTAAGTTTATAATGCTCTTTAAGAAAATAATAGCAAGGAGATGAGGAGGAACCCGGGAGATCGAGTGTAAGCGATGAGTTAAAATAATAGATAGCGGGCACCGATCCACTACTTCAATAGGAGACCCGCCGCCGTCAACATGATCAAAGTAGATAATACAATATTCTCATATCCTATCATAGAGTACACTACCCCTGATAAAAGAGTTGCAATTAACCCCACAGACTCACCTATCATTAAGTAGCGTGTTGATACAGCGCGTCCAAGTACCTCTGTGTAGGTAGTATATAGTAAAGCGTCAATAACGCTATTTAAGTATAGTATTAAACCAAGAACTAACGCTACTACGATGCTGTTTGTACATAGATATGTATATAGGAAGACAACAGGGGCCAGTGCTCTCAACACTAGTGAAACTGTAATAGAGCTAGTTGTCCCGCGTAGTAAATAGTAGAATACCACTAATATCCCCCTACTCAAGGCGTAAACCCCGAGAATACTTGCCCCCAGTAAACCAAGGCTTTTATTTAGGTAAACTGGTAGTTGAACCAGTAGTAGGGAGTTAGAAAACCTAAATAATACAAGCCCGAGGATTACCAACAATGGGCTTCTATGCTTAGGCTTCACTAGTATATTCCTCCAGCGGGGTTTCACCAAGAGCCTGTGGTCTCCGCGGATTAACTCATATATAAACAGGTTATTCGTCACGGAATTCTCTATTCTAGATAATCCAATCTCTATTCTATACATTATCCTCTCTATTCTAAGTGGTGGGTCTCGAGTTATGGAGAGGGCTAAAATGGCTGGGATTGTAATGCAAATGACATATAAGTACGTGTTTGACAATACATAAGCCAACCCTGTTGATAAAAAACCAAGGAGTAGCGCCTCGAAGGCTCTAGTAGCTATAAGTCTCTTAATTAAGAATTCCTCCCATTGATAGCTCGCATAGAACTCATGAATAAAGGCGGTTACAGAGGTCATTGAAAAAGCCTCTGCTATGGAGTATGTAAAGTACATTAATAAAAGCGGAGCTAGTCCAAGTGTGTTTAAATAAGCATTCAACCCAACTCCATAGGTAATCAATGAAAGGGTAATAGCGAAAACCTGGATTTTTATTAATCCATTGTCTCCAAGCCTTCCACCTATAAATAAAGCTATTAAGAACACTATGTATCCAAGGGTATTGTAAACTCCTAGTTGTATAGAGGATATCCTCCCTATTGTAATCGCAATAATATCTGTTGATATGTCGAGTGCGTTTGAAATAGCTGTTAAAAGCGATAGTAGCCATAATCCAATCATTGCTACTTAACTCACCTTGATTTATTGAAGCTTTATACTTTGAGTTAGAGGCCGCTCTAATTATAAATATTTATCTGTTTAAAACACCTCGTGGTATTAGATGTGGGAGAGCTTAATAGGTAGTGAGCCCTCAGTGGGTGTAAGATCCCCTGTTTCTAGGTGGGGATGGTAGTTCTCTAGGTGTATACAGATGTCTTAGTGTACTTAGGTAGTGTGCGCCTTATTTTCTCACTCCACTCGCTGTAGAATCTTACGAGTTCTTCGCTAAGGCTTGGTTTAACGATCTCTAGTGCCTTTATAAAGTATTTTCTCTCAATCTTCTTTACTAATGGATTCTCGCGTAGAGATAAAATAAATGCCTCTCTAACGAGTGCTTCGAGGTCTGCACCACTGTAATTCTCTGTGGCTTTAGCCAATTCGACGAGGTCGACGTCCTCTGCTAGAGGTAGGTACCTCGTGTGTATTCTAAGTATTTCTAGTCTTGCCTTAAAGTCGGGTGGTGGTACATATACAATTTTATCTAGTCTACCGGGTCTAAGTAGGGCTGGGTCTAGTAGGTCTGGTCTATTTGTGGCTGCCATTACAACTACGTTGTTTAGTTCCTTTACTCCATCTAACTCTGTAATTAATTGAGTTACAACACGCTCTGTTACACCAGAGTCGCTGGCTAGCCCCCTAATGGGGGCTATTGAATCAACTTCATCGAAGAAAACTATAACGGGTGCGTGCATTCTAGCTTTTCTAAATATATCCCGGATGGCTCTCTCTGATTCACCAACCCACTTACTCAGTATTTCGGGGCCTCTCACAGCAATGAAGTTTACTCCACTCTCCCTTGATACAGCCTTTGCTAGTAGTGTTTTTCCACAGCCTGGTGGACCATATAGAAGTAGCCCTTTAGGCGGCTTCACACCGTACTTTTCATATAGATCTGGGTTTTTGAGTGGTAGCTCTATGTTTTCCCTTAGTACTTGTTTAACCTCTTCGAGTCCTCCAATATCGCTCCACGATATATCTGGGGCTTCAATAAAGATCTCTCTTAGTCCACTCGGTATAATACTTCTAAATGCATGGAGGAAGTCCTCAGTGGACACTACAAGCTCTGTGAGAACCTCGTCTTGCCCACATGAAGAGCATTTTTCAATAGTGCGCTTAATAGCCCTCATAACTGCTTCTTTTACAAGTGCAGCGAGATCTGCCCCCGTGAAGCCATGTGTCATTTCAGCTATTTTCTCCAGGTCTACATCTGGTGCGAGTAAGCCAAGCTCTTTTAGCTTTCTAGTGTGTACACTGAGTATTTCAAAGCGCCCCCTTCTATCAGGCATTGGTATCTCTATTTCAACATCTAGTCTACCAGGCCTCCTCAAAGCTGGATCTAGTGCATTTGGTCTATTTGTTGCAGCTATGACTATTACGTTGCCCCTGCTCTCAAGCCCGTCGAGTAGTGCTAGTAGTTGAGCAACCACTCGCTTCTCAACCTCCCCTGTAACTTCATCTCTCTTAGGTGCTATAGCGTCTATTTCATCTATGAATATTATTGCTGGATACTTCTTAGCTTTCTTCTTAGCCATTTTAAAGATCTCTCTAAGCCTCTGCTCTGACTCACCATAGAATTTACTCATTATCTCCGGTCCATTTATTACAATGAAGTATGCATTGAGCTCGTTTGCTAGAGCTTTCGCTAGTAGTGTTTTTCCACAGCCTGGTGGACCATATAGAAGAACTCCCTTCGGGGGTTCAATTCCAAGCTTTAAGAATAACTTGCGGTATTTGAAGGGGAGTTCAACTATGTCTCGCAGCTTCTGTATAGTTGCTTCTAGTCCCCCAATATCTTCAAAGGTAACGCGGGGCACTTCGCCTACAGGCTCGTCGAAAACAATTATTTCTGTGTCTTCCCCTACGAGTGCGGGACCCCTGGGTTTGACTGTAATTACTTTAAACGGTATTTTAACCCCTTCAACCATTACAACTACTTCATCGCCTTCGTGAACTGGTTGATTCAAGATGCTATGCTTAATCCTAGTTATAACAGAGGCATCTACAGGCGCGTGGAAGTTAACTGGCGCTAGTTTAACGACCCGGGCATACCTACGATCCACCTTCTCAATGTACACAATGTCTCCAACATCAACCCTGGCGTTTTTCATTACAAGCATACTCAACCTAATAACCCCACTACCACGATCTTTCTCACTACCTCTACGGGCAATGGCGCCAGTCTCCTGCTCCCCCTCAATTAAGACAAGATCTCCAGGTAGAATGCCAAATTTATCCATGATCTCAGGGTCAATCTCGGCAACACCACTATACTCATCCAGCCCCGATTCCCCAACTCTAAGAGTTAATCTAACTTGCCTCAACATTTCATAATCCACCATTATTATCCAAGCAGTAGAACCACATCTAGTGGGCCCGCGGGGATTTGAACCCCGGACCTCCGCCTCGTCAGGGCGGCATCCTACCAGGCTAGACGACGGGCCCTTCAATCATAGAACATGGTTAATGGGTTTAAAAATAGATTAGAGAATAGATCGCAGTGGGCCCGGGGGGATTTGAACCCCCGACCTACGGGTCTCTCCTCCAGACTTATATCATCCCTGTTAGTCAATTGACCCGTAGTGAAGTCTGGAGCCCGCCGCTCCGCCTGGCTGAGCTACGGGCCCACTGCAGGTCATCCCATTAATAGATTTTGGATACAAGGTATTAAAAACCTTATTTCTATATTCATAGTATCAAGGGAAAGTGCTTAATCACGGTGCTTTAAGCATTGAAATACCCACTTGACAGGATATGTATAAAGAGTGGTGTTTACTGCCCCTCTTGCCAGAGGAAGATAGAGTCTGGCGTTGTATCTGAGGTGGATTTAATGGTTTTAAGGGAGCTTGTAGTCTTAGAGGATAAATTGAAGTTTCTAAAGAAGGGTGAGTATGTAAAGTCCATTGACTCTGGGAATGAAGTAGTGGTGTTAGTTAAAGGGGGTTTTGAACAAGTGGAGTTAGTGCAATTAGAGAGGGAACTATCCAGCGTACTTGGGAGAAAAATTAGAGTTGTAGAGTATGTTAGCGACTCTAGAAGGCTGATCGAGCAGTTAATAGTGCCTGCATCTCTATTAGGTGTGAACAAAATATGGCTTCCAACAGGCGAAGAAGTGATCAGCATAAGGATACCGAGGAGAGATAGGAGGATCATTGGTAAAAATAAAGAACAATACGAGGCTCTCATAGAGCAAATAACCGGTGTTAAAGCAAGAATTGTTTTTGAATAAAATGCTCCTAGCTCTATATCCGTTAATCTCTGAAAACTAAGTTCTCTTTAAAAACCTCTCTCAAGACTATGGAGGCGTAGAAACCAGGATTTAGCTCAAACTCATAGATCAAATCATGATCAGAGCACAATACATTGCTTCCTCTGGGTATGAAGTAGCCAATCCTATAGAAACAAGGTAGTTTCGAGGAGTTCACAATTCCAACCCCCTCAGATTTAAATACTTCACCGTAGAGAGTAATGGAGCCTGGGCAGCCAGGCATTGGTATCTCAGTTGACAATCCACTAAATCCTGTTGACTCAATGATTTTATTTAAGGCGAGATTGTATAGATAGCTAGCGTAAGCATCAATTAGTAATCCACGAGTTATGCGTATTAGTTTCTCAACTCCACTATTAATACTTGAGGAGACGTATTGGTATTCATATAATAAATCCTTGTAATTCCTCTGTAGCCTCTTAACCACAACCTCTACTTCTTCACGAGGATAAATCGTCGATAGTAGTGTACTTGAAAGTAAGTCCTCCCTACCTAGCAGTATGTATTTTCCAAGTATATGTGTATTGTATCGTTTAACCCCGAATCGCTGGTATCCATAGTATGATGGAAGACCAATTGAATTAATTAGATTAATTATTTCTCTTAGTTCACCACGTATTGAAGCACTGGCATTTCTTATCAACACTCTAAACTTATTTCCCAGGAAAAAGCCTTTAACAGGTTTTCTACGTGTAAACCCAAGTAGCTCAACCCGAAGACCCTTGTATTCAATTGGCAATGTAGATTTATCCAATAGATGTGATTTAATGAAGAAGTGGGAAATAGTGGTTGCACTCTTATCCTTTACCCCGAAGAAAAGTATGTTCGAAGATGGTAAGCCGAGCTTCCTTGATACTACTTCAACTGCTTTAAGTGTATCAATATTCCTCTTCATAACCCTCAAAACCGCGTATTCCCCCCTCTCATTGTTAAACCCTATTTTCTCGAAGTCTATGATCTCCTCGACTATGAAGGATTCTGCATTTGGAGAGTACTCTATTGGTAGCTTCTTCTCTGTAATAGCGTACTTTATTCCAGTGGCGTAGTCGAGTGGGTGAGGATATGTAATCATTGAGACCACTATAGGGTCTTTAAGTGGCCTGTAATCCTGTCTATTCTCTCATCTGGAGCCGGCCCTATTCCAACAGCTGTGATTGTGCCTGGTGGGAGCTCTGTGAGGCCTGCATCAGCTATCACTACTGCTGGAAGCCCACTACTCCTCGCCTTCTCATAGATATCTATTAATTCCCTCTCACTGGACACCTTTAACACTACTTTCTTCTGCCCACTATCAAGCCATTCTCTAAACCAATCTGGATAGTGTTTCATCGCTGTTAACGCAGCGGAGACAGCTGCGTGTGCAGCTTGCACTGCTACTTTACCCTTACTCATGTCTAAATCTACTCTGACAACAATAACTTGCTTCAGCATTTACCACCATTAATTTATAAGCTTTTTAATCTATGAAAAACCCTTTAGAGCAATAAGTAAGGGTGGCTAATTTGAGTACTGTGCTTAGGGAAGAAATTAAACTACATGAAACAGCAGTAATGGCTATTTGTACAAGTTGTAAAAAGCCTTTCTCCCCAGGGGAGCATGGAGTTGAGTTTCCATGCCCTAACTGTGGAAAAGCAATTATTAGGAGGTGTAAGAGATGCCGAAAACTCGCAGTAGAATACGTCTGCCCCAACTGTGGCTTTAGAGGGCCGTGAGGTGGTTGAAGTGGCGAAAGTAGCTGTTTTCCTAAGGATATTCCCGGAGGATATCTCTACAAGCCTTGAGAACATAGTCAAGGAGATCGAGCAAAAACTACCACAGGGGTATAGCCTTAAAGCATGGGATGAAGAACCAATAGCTTTTGGGCTAAAAGCGCTGAGACTATTAATAACAATGCCCGAGGAGATTGAGGGGGGTACAGAGCCGCTAGAGCAACTAATAAGCCAAGTACCAGGTGTAAGCCAAGTAGAAGTATTAATGGTGCACAGAGTCCTCGAATAGCTGCGAAAATAATAGAGCTATGTAAAACCAATAGCTTTTTATAAACCCTAAATCCCCTCCTCTACGAGAACACATAAATTCGACACTAGTGGAAAACTACAAGAAACGCGCAAAGTGCGTATTCATCCAAACTCCATAAGACCTCTGTAAACCCATAATGCTATAGAGCTACATAACTCCAAAGAGAAGTATTAGTCCTCTTGATGCGGGCCTTTTCAGCATACTTCAGATTAACTAACCCGGGCTCTCTCTTCATCGGAACCTTGTAGAAGATTATTGTTTCTTGGTCTTATAATCCTAACAATAAGTATAGACCACTGCTTTCTACGTTTTTTCTTCTTTTCTCCATAGTTCCGTCATTCTCCGTCTTCTCAGTGTGTACATTTCCCTATCTATGTACTTATATACAGTTGCGTGCATTCTCCCCTGTATGAGCATTTCTATGGCTTTTTTCGCAATGTTCGCTGTTTCATAGTCTCCTATAATGGCTACGTAGTGGTCGTATATAGAGATATATGTACCAGTATACTCCTCGAGAATTCTACGTGCTTTACCCTCTTCACCTATAATTCTCCCCAATACTCTCTTGACATGGTTTGGCTTGTCTCCAACATATTGCCTCACATCTACTACCTCGAGAACTTGGTCGTCTTCGAGTAGTCTAAATGCTCTCTCTGGGCTAAATCCATAGCCAATAGCGCGGACAATGTTTTGAGCCTTTATGAGCTCTAGCGCGGTTGTACTGGGAGAGGCGGGTTCAATAATTACACTCCCTGTTTGTGTATCTACCGTGAGAAGAGTTTTTGTCTTCTCCTCGATCTCTTTTCTCACCGACCCCTCTCGGCCGAGGAGTACTCCAATTCTATCTAGTGGAAGCTTCTCGTAGAGCCTTGTTACACCCATTATAAACCTTCCTTTCTCCTCTCGAGACATGGTAGAACCCTTTTGAAAACTGCTTCATCGTCCTCTACTTCAATCCCAGCTTCTTTCCTAAAAAATCTATTTATGTTTTCTACATCTCTTTTGAGAAACTCCTTTGCATTAGGGTGATTTATGTCTACTGCTTGACTCACGTCTATAATCACAATGTCTATTTCTGGTTTTAGCATTACATTGTACTCTGATAGATCACCATGTATTAACTTAGCTCTGCAGACTATTTTCTCTAGTTCATCGAGAATCAATCTATATACATCCCCAAGCTCCTCTACTGTTAGATCCCTATATGCCTCCACTAGGAGTGGATATCGTTCACGGCCCTCACCAATAAACTCCATGACTAAAACGTTATTAAGACACGCTATTGGCTTAGGTACTTTTACACCTGCTTCATGCATTTTCGAGAGGTTTCGATACTCTTTCCTAGCCCATGTATATATCAGTGAACGAGTATTCCTTATTTTTAAACCCTCGAATCTAGGGTCTCCAATAATATACTTGTATATACTCTTGCGGAACTCTGCTGAGCTAGTGAGATATATTTTTAGGGCGAGGGGCTCTCCGCTTCTACCATAACCGAGGTATACTCTTGATTCTTTACCAGCACTTATTACCCCATTAATCTTCCGGAGTACACCTCTTCTATAAAGTTCAATTATTGTTAAGACCGTGGAGGTGTCAAAAACTTCTTCAACTACCTCAAAGAGGTCTTTGTCTTTTACTCTCTCCTCCCATTCTTTAGTAGCCTCCTTTACAAGTCTATCAATTTCATCGATCCTCATATAGCGCCACTAATGGCATCTATGAACTCCTTTGGTACAATGCCTTGCTCAACAAGCTTCTCTACTTCGTTTCTAGCATATTTGTGTATAATGTCTCCTTTATCAGAACCCATACTCCACAATCCCACGAGTACAATATCCCCCTCCATGATCCAGACTTTCTTCCTCAACTTCCCCGGTATTCTCGCTTTCCTATCATATCCATCAAGGCACTTCACTGCAACGTAGTCTCCACCTAGGTGTTTTACAACACCACATATAACTATCGCCTCCTCGGGGTTTGGAAGCGGGATATTTACTGGTTTCTCTTCAACTGCTCCTTTCTTCTTACCCAATTAACCACCCTATTTAACCGGCATAATAGACTCTATATTGTCTGCCCTAATTAATATAACCTTGCATCCTGGTTTGAGGCCCTCGAGTAATTTACTCTGCTTAATTACCCTCACCTCGCTTGTCGCGGGGTTTTCAATCACTATTTTATCTCCAATTACCTCCTTAACTATGAATTCTTCTCTCTCAACCCTCACTGGTTGTTTTAACTCTCCTCTCCAATACATATCTACATCGACTTCCTCAATACTTCCCGTCTCGGGGTTTAATACTAGTAGTGTTTTTTGATCAATTGATTTGACGATGCCCACTCTACCCTTATAGACAACCACCTCTTCTTCGCTAAATACAGGTATTCTAGCAACATATGTAACTACTCCAATCCACTTACCGCTAGATGCGTCAAAACGCGTTGGTCTAAAAGAAGATGTTATCTTTGCAGAGTACTTTTTAACCAAGGCTTCGAGAACTCTCTTTGCATCTGTAGCTTCATCAAGCTCCAAGTCCACTCCCTCAACTAATTCTTTAATATCCACTATGGAGTCTTCACTCACGGCATTTAATGCAGTACTAACCACTTGCTCTAGCACTCTCCTCGAATAGTTTTTAGTGGTAAATCTTATTTGTACGAGGTGAGTGAATTTCCCTGTTTTCCTCGCTATACACCGAGGGCATTTTTGATGCACGATTTTAGCTATAATTGACTTCTCGAGTCTTAATGGTTTATCATCAATACTAATCTCTAATTCAACTAAAGCTTTTATCGTGGAGGCGTCTACCTGCTCCCAGCTCTCTATGTATAAATTAATTAACTTGGCTCCATCAATTAAGTTTTTACCGAGTTCACGCGTTAAAACTTGTTCAAGTACCTCTGGTATTGAGAGCGCTGGATACCACTCACCCCTAATAAGCCAAGAGCCGCAGGATGGACATGTAGTAAGCTTTACTTCGGGGATTTGCTTGAATAAATCAACGTATTTAATGAAGCAGTCTGGGCAGTAGCCACGTATAAGCTTCTCCCTAGGCGTAGGCTTACCGCACTTTACACAATACCACATTTTAAGCCCTCGCGAAAAAGGCTATTGGAACATTATCCACTAGTAGAATCGCCTCTTCATGAATAAATCCAGCACTTAAAGCTATTTCCACAGTGTTCTTGCCAACTAGGTTTGCACCACTAGCTTTTTTCAACACCTCGACTAGTTCCTCAGGGTTCCTCAACTCCCCTTTAAAAAACAGTGGATCCACGTAGAATTTCACTCTACGTGTTGAATCTATAAGGGTAGCCCCAATTAACTCTACATCGCAGGCTGCTACGAGGACTTCACCCTCAACATTATATATTTTAACATATATTTTCCTGCCACTAGTCATGAATATCACTTAGAATGCCTGGAAAGAAGTCTCAGCACCGCATGCATCACACTTTAATATGAAGACCTTCCCCTTCTTAGTGAGCTTAGTGTGGAATGAACCACATGTTGAGCACTTAACATACTTCTGGATAAATCTCTCGAGTAGTTGGTTTATTGCCGCAGCGTTGAATTTTCCTCGGAGCTCTAATTGACCCGCTTCATTAGTAGAGCCTGGGACGTTGAGTTCTTTCATGAAATATCTTTTCAGTAACTCCTCGTCTCGGTTTAGGGCTTGCGCGATAACTCTAAAGTTCTGTATAATGGTTTTATTACCTATGACTAAAACACTTGCTTTTGGAACCTCAAATACTTCTTCACTACCTCTTCTACCAGCTAGCTTTGTGAAAGCCCGTTCTAATAACTCTTCATATTTGTATTCATATATGTTTTTCAATTCATTAGCACCTATAGCTTCATAATCTAAATTAGGGTGTATTATAATTAAAAGTAGCTTTACTAGGGACGCATTGTTGAAGTGAATAGAGGATGGCTAGAGTCTACATAGAGACGTATGGGTGTGCATTGAATAAGAGTGATGAAGCAATAATGGCCAGTGTTCTAAAGGAGAGGGGGCATAGAGTAGTTAGTAGTGTTGAAGACGCTGATGTAGTTGTTGTCAATACATGTATTGTGAGGCTCGACACGGAGTATAAAATGATCAATAGGATTAAGCAACTACGTATCTACTGCAAGTCGACTGGTAAAAAACTCGTTATTGCGGGATGTATGGCGAAGACTCATCCATATTCGTTAAGCATTATTGCTCCCGAGGCGTCCCTAGTCTCCCCTCAAAACGCTGATAAAATACACCTAGTTGTTGAGAGCTCTGAGAGACTTGTACTCCTAGAGGGTGCTAGACGGAGGAATTTAATTGGCTTGGTTGAAGGTTCTAGGGTTGTACCTATACCTATACAGGAGGGTTGCTTAAGTAATTGTAGCTTCTGCATAACGAAGCACGCTAGGAGGCAATTACTTAGTCACAGTATAGAGGCTGTAGTGGATAGTGTGAGGAAGGCTGTTGAAGCAGGGGCTGTGGAGGTGGAGTTGACTGGCATGGATCTTGGTTCGTATGGTATTGATCTATATGGGAAGAGGAAGCTTGTAGAACTAATAGAGAGAATAGTGGGGGAAGTCAGGGGGAACTACATGTTGAGAATTGGAATGTTAAACCCCGAGCACATGAGTGAATTAATTGACGGCATTATAGAAGTACTGAGGTCTTCGAGGAGGATCTATAAATTCCTCCACATACCCCTACAATCGGGGAGTGATAAAGTATTAAGGCTGATGGGTAGAAGATACACTGTCGACTACTACCGTGAGATAGTTAGAGAGTTGAAGAAGAGTGTTGCGGACATTAGTATAGCCACGGACATCATTGTAGGTCACCCGGGTGAAGATGAAGAAGACTTCGAGGAGACACTTCGAGTAATCCGTGAACTAGAGTTTGAAAGAGTACACCTCTCCGGCTATAGTATGAGGCCTTTAACACTATCGGCTTCAATGCCTCAAATAGATACTTCTACAAAGAAGACTAGGTTAAAGAAAGCACTAGAGGCTATAGTAGAAGTTGGATTAAAGGTGAGAAGGAAGTACTTGCATAACGTCGTAGAGGGGTTTGTAACGGAGAGGACTAATACATGGATAGCACGGCTTGAAAACTACATACCCGTTGTTGTTAAGAGTAGTGATGGAGTTGGATTCGGAGAGTGGGTTAGAGTCTATATTGATGACATAACATTCTATGACATTAGAGGGCATCTATGGAGTTCCTAGTGTGATTGCTTTGATTTTGCCGAGGAATTTCTCGTCTTTTGCAAGCACGTAGAGTATGTTTCCTGGAGCGAGCTTTACGTCTCTATCTACTGGTATTAGTTCTTTTCCATTGTGTACTAGTAGTGGGTGTGCATCGTCTTCTTCGAGGTGTAGGTCTCCAATGGTGTTGTCAACTGCTAAGTCGTCATCGCTTATGGTTACAGCATATAGCTTGTATTCTCCAAGTGGTAGTTGGGTTAAAACTAGCGGGGTTGTTAGAGAGGATATTACCTGCTTTATAATTCCAGCTGTAATAGCGGGCTTAACTATTGGTATTCCTAGTTTGAGTTTTCTAGCGATCTCGGCTATTTTGGGGTCTCTGAAAACACCTATTCTAATTGGGACATTGTATTGATAAGCAATCGAGAGGACTAGGAAGTTTACTTCATCTCTATTAGTGAGAGCTAGTACGGCATCTATTTCACCCATATTCAAGTTCTCATATATACTAGTATCACTAGCATTGCCTTCAATAATTAAGATATCGCCAAGCTTCTCGAGTGCAAGCCTCCTCCGGGGCTCTCTCTCAATAACAATAACTTGATCAACAAGTCCACTTATAGCCTGATCTCTCAAAAGCAACTCTACAGTGCCTCCACCACCAGCTATGAGAACACTAAGCTTACCCAAATT
The DNA here is from genome assembly GCA_028275705.1 of Desulfurococcaceae archaeon. Classification (GTDB taxonomy): domain Archaea; phylum Thermoproteota; class Thermoprotei_A; order Sulfolobales; family Desulfurococcaceae; genus UBA285. The sequence goes on from JAPWUD010000003.1 coordinate 27,493, forward strand.
AAACACCCCTTAGCAAACACCATGTGGAACTCCACGAGATTAAATAATACTGTAAAACCAGCTATTATTTAAAATCCTCCCTTTAAAGCAGTTTTAGAAAAATAAAAACCCCTAGTAGAGACGCGGGCCCGCCGGGATTCGAACCCGGGTCCTCCGGCTATCCTCGTATTTGCCGGCTTAGAAGGCCGGCGCCCTCTCCTGGCTAGGCGACGGGCCCACTATTTTGTTGTATTTTCAATGGTGATTTATATTTTTATCCTGCATGGGATTGAGGGTATTTCTTCTACTAGCTACATATTGTTTTCTTTAGTGCTTCTACTATGAGTTCTCTACCTATTAGTTTCGGGGTTTTATATATTACGTGGTCTTGCTTCCCCCCACCCTTAACGCCATGGCTTGAGAGTATTGGTGTTAGTTTCCTCAAGTCTATGTTTTTCGTTCTTGCTGTTTCAGGGTCTATTGAGACTTCAATGCTATCCTCTAGTATTATAACTGTGAGTATTTTACGCCTAAATACAAGCTCATCTAAAACCTCCTCTAGAAGTTTACTGTCTCTGTGGGGAGGCTCAATTAATACTGTGTGGACACCGCATATATCTATAGCCTCTCTCTCAGCTGAGTCAATAATTTGCTTTTCCACAAGCTTCCTATACTTAGACACCACTGTAGCTAGCTCTTTATTATCTTCTACTAGTTTTCTAACAGCTGATACCACGTCTTGACCCTTAGCATTGATCAAGCTTAAAACCTCGTCTCGCTCTTTCTCGAGTTTATCAATGTAGTCAACGAGTTTAGAGCCGGCGACAAACTCTAATCTAACAACTCCATCCTGTATCCTCTCGTGGTTAATGATTTTTACTCCACCAACCTCGGCTGTATTATATAAGTGGGTCCCAAAGCATGCTTGTGCATCCCAGCCTGGTATTTCAACTATTCTCAACTTCTCAGCGTGTACAGCACCTCCTTGGTGAATCTTTACTCCAAACTTATTCTCCGCTTCAAAGCGGTCTAGGTAGTGGAATTTGAGATTAATTCTATTATTGACTATTTCATTAGCGACACTCTCGATCTCCTTTACTAACTCCGGTGTTAGTGGTTTATGGTGTGTTATGTCTAGTCTAGATTTATCACGGGTTTTCTCCGCTCCAGCCTGCCATACATGGTCTCCGAGAACTCTTCTCGCAGCGGCTAGTACTATGTGTGTTGCGGTATGGTGCCTCATTAGTGTAAAGCGCTTACTCCAGTCTATTTCAACAACTACGCTATCGCCGGGTTTAAAGATGGGCTCTCGATCTAGTACATGTACAATTGTATCCCCTACTTTTCCAACATAGATTAACTTATAGACTTCGTTGTTAAACCTTAGAATCCCCTCGTCGTGTTCCTGCCCGCCAGCCCAGGGATATGCGATTGTCTTATCCAACACGACATACTTACCGTAAACACCAAGCACTACAGCCTCTGCACGGGTTAAATATGGGTCTTCGTGGAATAGCCTCTTTGTCTCACCATAGCTCACAGCCCACTTAGCAACGTCGCCTGGTAATTCATACTCTCTAGACTTCACTATTTGACTTGGTGAAGCATGGCGAGCGGCGATCATGGAGTAGAAGTCTCTGGGTACCTCTATATGTAATCCCTGTTGCTCAGCTCTCTCAGCTACAAACTCTGGCGGTATTCCATGGGAGTCGTATAGTTCTACGAGTTCATCTATACTCAAAGCCTTCCTCCTCTTCAATACTTTATCAACTACTTCAACTCCCCTTAGGATCGTGTTTATGAATTTATTTGTCTCTAATACAGCAACGTCTAGTATATAGTCCCTGTGCCTCTCGAATTTTCCATATATATAGTCGTTTCTCCAGTACTCTATCTGGCGGTTAAATAATTCCGCGACGATGTCCGGTAGTTTATTATACTCTACACGTAGCTTAGCTAGGTTTCTAAGAAGCCTCCTCATAACAAGCCGTGCTAAGTAGCCTTCACCAGTATTTGATGGAACTATACCATCAGATAGCATTAATGAAAGAGTTCTCACGTGGTCTAGTACACTATATAGGTATATAGAGTCGATTAACTCCCTCAAGTACTCTCCATACCCAATTGTATTGATCTCTCTCACATACTCATCAATACTCTTCAACTCCTTATCGCTAAGTAAATAGACAATTTTCTTTAATACATCATGAGGCGGTTCTTCAACGCCAAGTATATTCTTATACTCGTCCACTAGGGAGCCGTAGATCGCATGGAAGCCTGTTGGAGTCTTCTGCGTAAACCAAGCAATTCTCTCAATTCCATAACCGCAGTCAACTACTAAGACTGGGTTTAATTCGTATTTTCCATTTATAACTTTATATGCCATGTGTACTAGTGTAGCTACCTCCATTCCATCAATAAGCACCTCTGGTGCAGGGCCTGCATTGCCTCCTCCCTCCCACCAACCCTCTTTGAAAACTAAGTCTTCAATACTCACACCTATTTCCTTGGTGAAGAACTCTATTGTATTGTCTATAATTCCCTCAGACCAGTAAATGAACTTACCGGGTTTGTTGAATGCGTGCATTCCACCCATTTCAAAGCTAGATAAGTGTCTTCCAAAGGTTAATCCAACATTGTCAATGTCTGTTAAGCGAATAGAGGGCTGTATTATTACTAGTGGATTGTGTGGAGGCTCTGTTAAACCATCTGTTGCCTCGGGTTGGAAGACAACTATAGATGCTATTGTTAAGTAGAGATCGTTTCTCCACTTAGCCAATACAGGGTAGGGGTCGATTACTCCATGGCCCTTTCTCTTGAGGAAATCTATAAACTTCCCTCTAACCTCGCTTAGACTCATCGACTTCACATACTTATAGTCCTTGTAGAGAAAATCATACTTACTACACGGTCGATCAGGGCATTTATCACGGGGTATAATACTCCAGAAGTACTCCCCGCAAACACTACACTTATACCTCTCGTATCCATAGCGCTTACTCAAATACTCGTAGTTAACAATCTTCTCCACGGAGTCCACCAATACACTGCTTATTTATCAAAAAGTAAAAACAAGTATTTATTTAAGAAAGGAGAACTAGTATTAAGAGTTAAAAATCATCTAAAAACCTCTACTATGTCTAAGAATGGTAGAATTAGCTCTACTAACCGAATAGTGCTGAGAATCCTTCTGCTAGTGCTTCCTCACTTAGTTCTTTACTCTCTTCTTTCTCCTTCTTCTCCTCCTCTTTCCTTGGTTGCTCTGCAGCTGCTGGAGCAGCTTGAGCTGGGGCAGCTGCTACGGGTGCTGCTAATGCCTGCTCTAGAACCTTTGCTATATCAATGTTCTTTAAGGCGGCAACTAGTGATTTAACGCGGACTTCATCTACATTTACACCAGCGGCTTCAAGTACTTTCTTAAGATTCTCTTCATTTATTTCTTTACCGGCTTTGTAAAGCAGTAGCGAAGCATATACATACTCTATACTAACCACCCCTCGTAACTCTAGCCTTTTGGTTTTAGATGTAGTTAAGGGCTTTTAAATACGACTCCATAGCGGTAATAGAGAAAAATCCAAGTAAATCCAAGTGCTATAAGTAAATAAATATTCATCAACGTTTCAAACAACATAAGAACATGTCCTGGGGCCGGCTTAAAAGTACTTGTTTCAAATAAATCTGAAATTTATCCCGCATTCTCATATGACGCGGGCATCTAGTTGTAAAATACTGAGTGGCATTTAGAGATTCTATTAGCAAACCCGAATAATTAAATCTAACTTCCACCTACCTTGAAAGGGGGTTTTTGTTGTAAAATGTGGAAAACTAACCGAATAGTGCTGAGAATCCTTCTGCTAGTGCTTCCTCACTTAGTTCTTTACTCTCCTCTTTCTCCTTCTCCTCCTCTTTCTTTTCTTCTTTTACTTGGGGTTGTGGTGTTGGTGTTTTAACTTCAAGCCCCAATTCTGGTGCGTATTTTGAGATTTCCGATGCTAGTAGTAGTGCTTTTAATTGTGCAGTCTTTAGTATGTGTTCAGCTGTTTCATTTGTTATGTATCCAGCCTCGGTTGCTAGCACTAAGGCTTGTAGATGAGCTCTAGTGAAAACGAGGCTTAATACCGGTGGTTCGGGTATCACTAGTTCTATTGCGAGTTTTAATGCATCGAATGCAGCATTTCTCAGCATTCCTTCATACTCTGGGATATTAAGTACTAGTTTTTCACCTGGAATTATTAATTCCCCGTCTCGACCGCACTTTATTTTAACTCTTACCTCTTTAAGAGCCAGTCCTAGTTTTTGGAGTAGACTAGCTAGTTCAGGCGAGATCTTATCTCCTGGTTTAGCTACTACAGTGTCCTTAGCGACATATATTACGTTACCCTGTACTTTAGTGGGTATTTTTAACCTACCAAAGGTACTTAGCATTGGACCTGCAGGAATCCCCGTGTTACCCTCTGGTATGAGGATTTCTTTGTCTGTTACCTCGCCTGGTCCATAGTAGTCCCTTGTGACGAAGTTTCTTACGATATCTGCTATTTCGAATACGTTTAGATTTGTAAAGATCAGCATTACTTGCCCAGTCATGTGGGGTTCTAGTTCTTTAACTGGGAGATTAAGGGCTTCAAGTGCTTTCAATGCAACTCTCGGCTTGACAACTCTTGCAATAGCTATTTTATTGAGTTTTTTACGTAGCATTTGAATGTGTTTTGCTGGAACACCAGTTAAATCCAGTACTAGGAATACTGGATACTTCTCAGCGAGTTCTCTTATTTCACTAGCTATCTTAGCCTTCCACTCGGGTACTTTTTTGTGAATAGCCCTCAAAGCACTCAATTAATCCACCTCTATAAGCTAAGCTCTACTGGTATACCCATTGTTGTCTTAAATATAATTTTACCTATATTAGCCATTCTAGCCGGTAATTTCCCCTCGATAGCTGAGAGAACTGCGAGAGCGTTTTCAGCTAGGTCTTCGGGCTTCATATCTTCTGTTCCAATAGTTGTCATTATTACTGGTTGATCCTTTATTTTAACTAAGACAATGTTCTTATATCTCTCGATAATGGGCTTAATTGCGCCTCCAGATGGTAGTGGAATGGGTATTTTCCCTCTAGGTCCTAAAGCTGGGCCAAGAACTCTTCCAGCAATACCCATGAGGTCTGGCTTTATCAATACCCAATCACACTCTGATGCAATTCTCTTTGCCTGCTTCTTATTTATGTCTCGTAGCTCACTACTTAGTATTACTTTATATGCACCTGCCTCCTTAGCTGCCTCAGCGAGGTCTGGATCTACTACAACGCATACTCTCCCCTCTCTACCCCTTCCCTTTGGTAGGTGAACCGCCTCCCTGATCTTCAATTGCTGGGTTTTTAAATCTACATCACGTAGGACTATTATAAAGTCCACGCTCTGCTTGAAGCCACGTCCTTTTCCCAGCTCAATTGCCTTTTCAATGTGTTTAGCTAGTAAATCCCTACTTGGTAGAGACATTTAATTACACCTCCTTCTCCCACTCCTCCAAATACTTCGAGAGTACTTCATCATAGTAACCCTGCTCTAGCAATTTAATAGCTTCTCCAGGGTCTTTTCCATCAACAGTAACCCCTATAGACTTAGCGGTTCCAAGTACTGTTTTCACAGCTGCTTTTAATGTTTTACTAGTAAGCTGTGACTTCTTCATAATTGCTACTTTAACAACATCTTCGAATTTAATATCTCCAATCTTCTTGTGTGCAGGGTCGCCGGTGGGCTCTTTTGCACCAGCGGCTTTCATTAAGAGAGCAGTAGTTGTTGGGATCCCAACTCTAACTTCAAATTTACGGGCATCAGTATCAACTTCTACTTCAACTGGTACCGGCAACCCCTCGTAGTCCTTAGTTAATTCATTTATTTTGTTTACTACTTCACCTATGTTGAGTTTATAGGGTGAGAGAGAGGGTCCTATTGGTGGACCCGGTGTAGCCTTACCTCCCTCAACTATGAATTTCAGTGTTTTCTTAACCACGTCTAGCCACCTTTCTTAACATAGTTTATTGGTATTGTTACAGGTATTGAAAAAGTAGCCTCTAATAGATTAACAGTAAGGGTATTTTTGCTTTTATCTATTGATACAACGCGGGCCCTCATACCTCTAAATGGCCCTCGAGTGATCTCAACTATTTCCCCAACACTAATTTCCTCCACTATTTCCTTTGGCTTGAGTAATCCCACGAGGTCACTTATTGGAATTCTCATTACTCTTTGGGAGGCATACTTAATTCCAGTTATGAAGCTATATAACTCAGTTGGGTTAGAGGTCTCTACGAATACGTATCCCTTCACTCCTGGGGCTACAAGAATACTCTTTATGTTTAAACCCCTACCCTTATTCAGTGACTCGAGTATTCTCCTCTCTATGATTAATGCAACGTCTAGTTCTCTACCTGAAGTAGTCTTAACTGCATATACAGATAGCTCTGGCTTCTCCTCCTTACCTCCACTACTCATATTGCTCAACCTGGAAATGGATATAGTGTAGTGTAGAAGATTAAGCGAATTACAAAAGCTATTGCCCCCACGAGAACTAAGCCTATTAAAGTTATTTTTAATAGTGTCATATACTCCTCTCTATCGGGCTTCGTAGCTATTTGAATAATCCTTCTCCAAGCATCAATAAGCTCTCTCAAATTCAATTCAATACACCTATCCCTCTACTGGAAGCACTTTATCTAGGTATTCTAAGTAATTAAAAGGTTTTAAATCCCTATAGGACTGCCCAGTTCCAACATAAATAACAGGCTTCTTCAACACGTAGACTAGTGAGATTGGAACCCCGCCTTCTTCGTAAGCATCAAACTTCGTTACAATAAATCCATCTACGCCCACTGCTTCATTAAAGAACCTGGCTTGCTCAACAGCGTCATTACCTGTTAATGCATCAACCACTAGGAGTTTAAAATCTGGCTTAACAACTCTAACAATCTTCCTGAGTTCATTCACTAAGTCTACATCTGTGTGCATTCTCCCAGCTGTATCCACCAGGAGAACATCAAATCCCCTACTCTGAGCAAACTGTATAGCATCGTAGGCTACTGATGCAGGGTCAACGCCATACTTACTCATGAACACTGGTATACCAGTCCTCTCCGAGTGCTTTTTCAATTGTTCTTGTGCAGCAGCTCTAAATGTATCAGCTGCAACCATGAGTGGGCGGAGTCCTTGTTCTCTAAAATACACTGCTACTTTTGCAATAGTTGTGGTTTTACCAACTCCATTTACACCCATAAATAGTACTTTAAACGGCTTCTTTCCACTAGCGAGCCCTAATAAGTCTACACTGCCTGCATTCTCGAAATAAGATGAAATTATACCTCGTAGTGATTCTACAAGTGTTTTCCTATCCCTGATCTCCCCTTCAAGAATCAATACTCTCAATTTACCTGCAATGTCCTCAGCAGCCTCGTACGCTACATCTCTACTAATGAGCTCTAGTTTTAGATCTTCAAGTAGATCGAGGAGTTTATCCTTAGATGTAAGTAGTGAAGCCGCTGAGTCTACAAACTTCTTGAATACATCCCTTAGCTTGGAGAGCTTTGAAAACAATTTAACTACACTCCTACCGTGTTTTCTGTTGCTGTGACTGAATCACTTGGTTTAAAATCCTCTGTAGACCGAGATATTCCTCAGCCATTGCTCGGCGCCTTGATTGGAGTTGATTGATCTCCCCTTCCAGTACTTGAATCCTCTTTGTGAGTATCTCTATAGCTTTTTCCCTATTTGTCTTTAAGTAGTAGCCTAATCCCAGGTTTACTAGTAGATTGCTCTCCCATCTCTCAAGTATTTTAGCGGGGATCATTATGCTCGACAACCTGTCAATTATTATAAAGCCTTCACCTGGGGTTTCACTGAGGTTTTTCAGGGTTTCAAGTGATAGCTGTAGTTCTCTATATTGTGATAGGTATGTATTGATCGCTGAGTCTAGCACTTCAATGCTCTCTCTTAGTTCCTCGACTCTAGCGACTAATTCTTCAAGTGTTATAACTCTCCTCTCCTCTCTAGGTGTCTTCTCAAGGGTCATTGCTTAACTAGCCTCTCCACTTTGAGTAGTGAGAGTACTTCGGGACGTGTAGCCTCCTCTGGTGTTATAACCTCCACTTTCTCAATCCTTATATGGCATCTCTTCAACTTATGCCTACTCCCAAGATTAGAGTAGACTTTCTCCAGTGCTTCTTTCTCTGTAAGTGCTCTCACCTCCTGGGTAAACTTCTGCCATACTGGGTATTTATGATGACTAATCATCATATACCCTACTACTCTGTACACTTTAACCTCCTCACTCATCCCCCACCACCAAAACCAGTTCTTATACGGAGTATCTCCGGTCCTGTAGTATTTCCACCTACAACAACACCTTTATTATTTGCTACAATACCGCTTTTAACGTAGGGTACACCCCCGTTAACAGTAGCGTACTCCACTGAAACCTTAGTTATGGACTTTAAGAGCTTTATATCGTCTTCACTCGCATCTGGGTGTATTACCCCACCATTATCATTTACTACGGCAACGCTTCCAGGTATATCTAGGTTTACTAATCTAGCCTTGTAAACTTCTACACCTAGGGAATTAGTTAGCCGCTTTACCTCTTCTTCTTCGAGGAGCGGGCTTACAATGCATCCATGATTATTGCAGAGTATGAGGTTTCCTAGAGCCGTGTACTTAGTGTTTAAAACAACGATCTCCACGTCTACACTGTTTTCCCTTATTGTTTTCTTCACCCACTCTAATTCATCCTCGAAGATTATACGGGGAACTACTATAGCATTGTTGTTTCCAGCTAGGAAAACCCCGTTGAGAATAGTCCCAGCGATTTTCGTTACTATGGGAGTAGCGTTTAATACACTATTTACTTCCCTCACATCGTCTTCTCCAATGCCAGGTGGGAGAATGAGCACTTTATCATTTGCAAATGCATATATCCCTATATTTGAATTTCCAAAAAAGCTCATCCTAGTTATCTCAACCATTAAAAGCACCATTAGACTACCTAGCAGTAGCTCTACTGGATCTAGCTAAGAGTACTTCAGCTACTTTCTCCTCTTTATTAAACCTTACCTCGACAACTACTCTACGCGGTGGCTTCTCTCTTCCACGAGACCATATGAAGTCGTTTACAGCTGGGTGAATAATGATCCTCTCTGCCTCCTTGTAGTGGCGTGCAATATACTTCTTCAAGAGCCTTAAAGCACGGTCTGCTCTATTCATTCTCCTGCCATAATAAACGCGCCTCAGTGGAACTACGTGTATCTCCTTCTCAACACCCTTCTCCTCGCTCACACCCCGCCACCTCTATATATTCTTCAGCTTTGACCTCCTCCAGTGTCTGAGTCTAAATGAACGCCTCACTCTGAGCCTAGTTTTGAGTGTAACCCATAGGGGGATAGGCTTGTTACTATTATGTGCAGCTGCGAGTCTTAGTTTCCTAGCTACGTGTTTATTTCTAGCCATAAACACCACCAACTACTTCCTCTTAAAAGTAATCTTAGTCTCCCTACGCGTCTGCTCATATAGCTCAGTCAACAACTTCTTTAAAAACTCATCTGTTATAGGTATTTGCACTCTACCACTCTGAGCAAGCATTATTAACTGTTCTTCAAGTGCAGAAGCCAACTCAGGCTTAACAAGCCGGAGATTGCTCAGTCTCTCCCTAGCCTCTGGTGTGAGTATTTGCCTTAATATTGCCTCTATACGAGCCCTCCTCTCCCTCTCCTCCTCCATTCTCTTCCTTAACTCAGCTAGTTTACGCATTCTGATTGCTTCTAATTCTTCATCATAGCCAGCGTATTCATCGCTCATGAACCACCACTCGTAGAACCAAGGATCTTTACTTGAATAGACTCGGGGAGGTATTTGGCAAGCTCTGGCTTCTCTCTAGCAACATCCATTAAAACCTCAATAGCTAGTCTATCTAGGAGAGCCTTCCCTTGAGGCGTCAAGATCCTCCCCTCCCTAGTTCTCCTAACGAGTTGCGCTTGCTCTAGTTGCTGGAGGATTTTTCTAATAGAATTACCCGGGGCCCAGTAACTCCTCTCCGGCCTACCACCCCTTCTCTTCCTCCCACCATACTCTTTTCTAAACTCGCTTAATCCAACTGGTTTACCGGCTTTGTATAGTTTCCTCAATATACTGGCGGCTCTATAGTACCACCAATCGGGGTCTTCAGGTGGTTTTTCCTTGAAGCAACCTGTCTTAACAAATTGGGCCCAGCTCGGCGGCTTCACCTCTGGAACGTTCTCTCTTAGATAACTAGCTAGCTTCTCAATTAACCTATCAGCTGGCACCTCTAGAGCAGTAACCATGTCTAATTCCCCGTTTAAGTAATTAATTCTAGTGTTTTCTAGGTTGTTTTTCCTTTATAAGTATAATCGTGTAGCCACGCGTCTCGTATACTCTTGCACTAGTCGCTCTAGCTATTTCTTCAGCTATAGACTCAACATCATCTGTATAGCTCTTTCTAAAAGACTTCAATACTTTTATCTTTACCACGTTGTGCTTCTCAAGTCTATTTTTAACCTCATTTATAAAAGACTCTGTTAACCCGCTTTTACCCAAGTGAACGTCAATCTTACCCGCTACCCTCTCCTTAATCCTCTCTTCGAGGCCTTTACCATGTATCTCCTCACCCAGCCGCATAGTAAACACCTATATACTACCCTCGATCCCCTGCCCTCACTCTTAATTCTCACACTTAGTGTTAAGCTGGGTATTAAGGGTGCGAAGCACTTCCTACAATAACTTCTCTTGTATTTTCTGGGGATTTTAATCCTCGCCTTGCTCGCTATTCTTAGAGCTATTTCAATATATCTTCTCGCTAAGTCAAAATCCCCTGCACGGGCTTTCTCAAATGCTAGATTAAATAGTATCTCAACTCTCTCCCTTGCAATGGACTTCATTAATCTCTCTCGACTCATAGCTTATTCCACGTTGCTACATTAGAAAGAATAGTGTAGATAAGTTAAATACTAGATAAAGACATTAAAGGCGGTGTAAGAATGGAGTCCAAGTTTAAACTCTTATTGCTAGAGGCTTCTCTCGAGACTGTACCCGTGGCGATAGCTCATCACCCATCAGTAGTAAAGACAGCTGCTAGGCGTGGTAAGAAGCCACTAGAAATACTTCTCGATAAGAGTTTACACTATCATGCAATGAAAAAACTACCTAACGCTGAGAAGAGGGGGAGACCTGATATAGTCCACATAGCTCTACTCGAGGCTTTAGAAAGCCCACTGAATAAAAAAGGTGAGCTACTCGTGTGCATGTACACTATAGAGAAACACGCAGTGTACATAGACCCCTCCACGAGGATTCCACGTAGCTACAATAGATTTGTTGGGTTAATGGAGCAGTTATTTAAAGAGGGGAGGATTCCTCCTGGTAGTGATAAACCATTAATTTACTTAAAGACAATTAGGCTCGGAGAATTGATCAAGGAGATTGGTGCAAGGGGGTTAATTCTACTCAGTGAGAAATGCAACTACAAATCAGTTTCATTTATAGCTGAAAAAGCCATTAGAGAAGAGCTTGCCGTGGGTGTAGGGGCTTTCCCACACGGAGACTTCGATGAGGAAACCACTAGGTATGCAGACTATTGCTACTCTATTTACCCAGAGCCCTTGGCAACGCATATTGTTGTCTCAAGGGTATTAGTGGCTGTTGAAAAACTCCTCGGTGTTTTCGAGCTCTAGCGGTATTACGATTAATAAGCGGTATTACAGTAGACTTGGGAACATTTTGAGAGGGTTTTATGTATTGTCAACAAGCTGTACTTATAACCCTGTTATTACGGAGAATTACTATAGAGGGGATTCGTCGTCATGCAGGAGAGTGTTGCTAAGCCTCGTGACCCACTAGATGAGTATGCTGAGTGGAATAGACTTGATGTTAATGAAAATGCTAATAGGTATCAGGGCCCAAGTAGTTTCTTCGCATGGCTACTAGATAACTACACAGAGAGAGACGCCTTAAGCCTACTTCCAAGCCATATTTTAAAAGCCCACATGGATGGAGTGATCTACGTCCACAAACTACCATACAGTGTCTGGATACCCTACTGCACAGGGCACAGTATTGCGGGTTTATTGAAGAAGGGGTTGAAGACGCCGACAGTTATATCTAGGCCTGCAAGGCACTTAGATACCTTTGTAGACCACGTGGCGAACTTCTTGATCACAATGCAGCACTACTTCACTGGTGCTCAGGCATTATCAAGTGTTGAATGGTATGCAGGTCCCTTCATTAGAGTTGATAAACCAGAGGATAAAGCTATAAAACAGCAAGTACAGAGGTTGTTATTCAACTTAAACTATCCAACGAGGATTGGCCTACAAACACCATTCACAAACTTCACGGTCACAATGAACGCTCCCAAGAAAATGCTTGAGGGAGATAAAGCAATATATGGAGGTGAGGAAGTAGGATTAATAGGCGAGTACGAGGAGGAGGCAAAGAGATTCATCAAAGTGCTTACAAAGCTATACCTCGAAGGAGATGCAGTAGGGCAGCCATTTACATTCCCAATACCAACACTCATGGTCACAGCAAAGTGGATCTGGGAAGACCCCGAAATACATGAGTTAATATTCAAAACAACAGCCAAGCGCGGAAGCTTCTACTGGCTAAACACAAGAATAGTTGATGCCGACGCATCATACGCGATGTGCCTCCACGACAATGAAAAAATTACTGTAAAAGATGGTGATGTCGTCCGCGTTGTCACAATGGGAGAGCTTTTTGACGAGTACGCAGGTGAAAGAGAGTCTGTTGACCCAGATGGTGCAGAGTGGTATAAGCCCGTGAAAGAGTTTGGAGTTTTAGCATTTGATTTCGAGTCAAAAGCGGTTGAATGGCGCTCGGTTAAGAGATTTCTTGTTAAGAAATCGAAGCGCGCTGTAAGGATCAAGTTAAGTGATGGAAAGGCCTTCATAGTTACACCTGATCATCCAATACCAGTATACTGTAAGTACACGAAACGAGTGGATCTCAAGAGAGCCGAAGATCTTCTCGGAGTCGAACAACTCGGAATGTACAAGATCCCGGTTCTAATGCATGAATTACCAGGTAAATACATTAAGCTAAAAGGAGAGATCGAGATTACTGTTGACGAGGAATTTGCCCGGTTCCTCGGATTATACTATGGCGGTGGAACGCTCATTAGGAACAAATATAACGCTATGAGAATGAAGAGTCCTGATGAAATACGTGGAGAGTCTTACCTAAGTGGTGTTCAATTCTCTCTCGATAAGAGCAAGGTTGAATCTATAAACTTTATTACTAGTTACGCGGTAAAGAATGGCTGGAGTATAAGGGAATGGGATGATCCAAGATATCCAAGCACTCACTACATTGCTATTTATTCAGCTCCACTTGCACACATACTATGGGATAATGGTGTAAGCCCGCACTCTGATGAGAAAAGAATACCTTGGTTTATCTACGCAAGCCCCCCATCAGTGAGGTTAAGCTTCCTCAAGGGCTTACTTGAAGCGGATGGATACTTCAGGCTTAAAACAATGAGTAAAATGCAGGCACGTTGGGAGCTTCATATCGGGAACCGAGACCTAGTAGAAGACATAGTCTTGCTTGCATCAATAACGGGGATATCTACATACATACGTGGAAACAAAGATGGCTCAGACGCTGTATACATCCCTGCAAAGCCTGATGGGAGTTTTGAAACTAGTAATCCATTAAAGCACAGGAGAGAGGAACCAATTGCCTGGGTAAGTATTAAGAGTGTAGAAGAAGTAGTATTTGACTCAGAACAACGCTTTATCGATATCGAGGTTGAAGGAATTCACTACTTCGTCCACAGTTCAGGTGCGATCACTCATAACTGTTGTCGCATATCTATTGATAAGAGTGAGTTGATGTATGCTTATCAAAATGCTCTAAGGACTGGCTCTAAGTTCACTCTAAGTGCGCTTAAGAGGGATCTGGAACAGGTGCGTGAGGATTACTGGAGTAAGATTGAGAGGCAGAGGTTTGGTGGTTTATGGGCTTTGCCCGATATTACTGGCTCTGTGAATGTCGTGGATGTTAATTTACCACGGATCGCCCTGGAGGCGGGGAGAGAGGAGTCTAGGTTCTGGGAGCTCTACTCCGAGAGGCTTAAGTTGATCAAGGAGGCCGTTGACTGGTTTAGAAGTAGGTATATCAGAATTATGAAGCAGTACCCGAACTTCTACGCGATGATCCTAGAGTACATGCCTGGATTTCCAAGCTCACACTTCAACACTATTGGCATTATTGGATTACCTGAGGCCGCTGCGTTACTAATGGGTGAGCCTAAGCTGTGGCTCAATGGCTCTAGGAGGGATTGGCTGAGGGCAGCTGAGTTAATGAGGAGAATGGTTGAGTATGCTACAAAACATGCTAGAGACTGGATGAAGGAGGAGGGTGTTCCATGGAATGTAGAGGAGGTTCCTGGAGAATCTGCCGCTCCAAAATTAGCAATCAAGGATTTGAAGCTGTATCCAGAGCTTAGAGAGTACCTACCAGCGGAGCCACTGTATAGTACGAGTATTGCACCATACTACTCGGATATGGAGTTACCAGATAGAATTGAAGTAGAGCAGAGAGTGCAGAAGTACTTCACTGGCGGCGTAATGATGCACATATTCCTCGGTGAGGAAGCAGATCCAGAGGCATTGGCAAATCTAGCCAAGAAGCTTATTGATACAGACATAGTCTACTGGAGCTTTACACCCGCTATAACACACTGTAACAACTGCGATGCAACGTTCACGGGGATATATAAGACTTGCCCAAGGTGTGGTAGTGAAAACGTAGATATATGGAGTAGGATTATAGGGTACTACCGTCCACTGAGAAACTGGAATCCATATAGACGCAGAGAGTTCTGGCAGAGGAAACACTATAGTTTTTAAGCAACTGGTGTGTATTTATTGAGTAAACTACTCGCAGCGGGATGGAAGAGCGTATCACTAGTAGATGTCGTTGAACACCCGTCTTTTACACTATGGCTATGCGGATGCAACTTAATGTGTCCATTCTGCCACAACTGGAGACTAGCCGAGCGAGACTCGAAGATATGTAAGTGGATTGACATTGCTGAGA
The DNA here is from genome assembly GCA_028275705.1 of Desulfurococcaceae archaeon. GTDB lineage: Archaea > Thermoproteota > Thermoprotei_A > Sulfolobales > Desulfurococcaceae > UBA285. The sequence continues at coordinate 42,588 of JAPWUD010000003.1, forward strand.
TACTCAAAGAGGTTGTTGCTAGTAGGTTTCTAGTAGACTACCTCCACGTGACTGGTGGAGAGCCACTAATGCAATATAGTTCACTAAGGGATCTACTCGTCGGGGCCCACAGGGCTGGATTAATGAACTCTCTGAATTCAAACCTAACACTACCCGTTAAATACCTAGCATACCTAGTTGAAGCTGGAGTAGTGGACCACGTCGCGACAGATCTCAAAATCCCGCCAAGTATTTTATTTGGACTACCTGAGAAGTCTACATTGGTCTTGTGGAGAAACTACTTGGAGAACTTAAAGTTGATCATGGGGAGTAAAATACCATTAGAGTTGAGGATACCACTACACAGAGGCCTCACATTAGAAGTTCTCAAGAGGCATCTAAGCGAAGTACTCCCATACATAACACGTACTGAGACAACAGTAGTGTTGAATCAACTCATAGGCGAGCCGTTGACAAACCCCCGTAATCCAGCTTGGTGTAGGGAGTACTGTGGAGTTGGAGAAGAGTTAGTTAAAGCCATTGTAGAGGCTTTGAGTGATGTGGGGTTTAAAAAGATCATTGTGAGGAGTATACCGGGGTTCGCGTGAAATGAAGCACTTGCCCTCAGTTAAGCTACTGTACTATATACCCGAGGCAGAGAATATAGTGGCTTCAAGCGCTAAGGCAACACTTACACCGAGGGAATTCAATAGTATAATTGAAAAAATGAGTAGAGGTGATGTAGATAAATGGATTTTAGAGTTAATTGTGAGGGGTCATGGTAGTCCATTGGAGCACAGTGTGTACATATACGAGGTTACTTGTAGTAGAGTTTGTAGTCATCAATTGGTTAGACATAGACATGCAAGCTACACTCAGCTAAGTCAGAGGTATAGTGATAAGTACTTGCGGGGTTTAGTGGAGTATGCATCTAGGGTTCTAGGCAGGGAGAACCCAAAAACTTTTAATGAAGCAGCGAGTCTACTACTAGAGGCTGTGGAGAAAATTAGTGACTTCGGTGAATTACTAGAATTGGCTTCAGAGGCGTATATTATTCCACCACGCGTCGTGGAGAATAGAGATGTAGAGTTTCTGAGGGAATTACTGAGATCAACTGTAATCTACTACCGTGCACTAGGTAATGGAGCTTCATACGAGGATGCACGATACATACTGCCACAAGCTGTTAAGACAAGGGTAATAGTGTCTATGAATGCTAGGGAGCTTGTAGAGGTGTTCCTACCACTTAGAATGTGTAGTCGTGCACAATGGGAGATTAGATCTATAGCTTGGCAACTCTGGAGGCAGCTGGTAGATGTACACCCAGCTATTTTCAAGTACTCTGGTCCAAGATGCATACTAATGGAGAATAGGACTAGGGGGTCCCCATGTACACTACAGGAGTTTCTAGAGGGTAGGTGTGAATTCACAATAGAGAGATGCCCCGAGAAAACCCCTAGAAACAAGATAAGGGATTGTTTAAAAACATCTATTTATCATTGATTGGAGACTCGGAAAGCAATACTAAGTTGATAATTTTAGCCAATAGAACTACTGCTCTACTGCTTTAAAGTCTATACTTTGGAATACACCTAGGGGTGGTTGATAGTGATTCTTAGTGACTGGGATATAAGGGTTTACCTCGAGAAGAAACTACTCGTCATTAACCCCCTTTATGAGGACACTGTAAGGGAGAATGGAGTTGACTTGAGGTTTGGCTTTCGCTTCTGTAGATTCAAGGGTGGCGATGTATTGATTGACACGTTGACTATGAATATACCTGAAGCACTAGAGTGTGTAGATGTAGAGAGGAGTCTGGGGTTTATTGTCAAGCCACATGAGCACGTGTTAGCGACTACAATGGAGTGGGTTGAGCTACCACACGACCTCGTTGGACTAGTGAACCTTAGGAGTAGCTTTGCAAGGGCAGGACTCTACATACCCCCAACAGTCATAGACGCGGGCTTCAAGGGGAATATAACCATTGAGTTAATTGGTGGAGTCCACCCAGTTAAAATATACCCAGAGCAGAGGTTCCTACACGTAGTCTTCCTCAGGACAAGCAGCCCAGTCTACAAGCCATACCAGGGGAAATACCAGGGGCAAGTAAACGTGACACCGCCGAAGCCAGATTAGAATAAAGAGGTTGTGCCGCCGCCGGGATTTGAACCCGGGTCACGGGCTACCCACGCCTCCCACACCGGGGCTCGAGAGGCCCGCATACTTGACCGGGCTATACTACGGCGGCATCTATTATGTTTAAGTAGATTACGGGTTTTTTAAGCATTTATATCTATTTTATTTCACAGTCTAGATCAGTCTTTAAGTCCACATCTCCGAGAACAACCTCTTTCATTAATGGATCGAGAAAAATGTTAATCGATTTAAAAACAACACCAGCCTTAACTGCTTTATCAACAAATCTCTTAATAGCTTGGTCTACGCCACAGTATAGTTTAAAACCACGTGGATTTGGAACACCGGTGATGAAGACTACAAAAGCTCTACCACCATGCAATGCGTACTCCGCTAGCACTTCTAATTGTCTCCTACCACGCTGAGTTGGCGCATCAGGGTACCCGGCAAAACCACCCTCTAGCTCCATTACCGCGCTCTTCAACTCGACCAATACGATTTCACTATTGCATTTGAAGGCATAGTCTATTATCTCGCTTGATAACCTATAGTTTTTACCGAGTAGACTACAACCTCTAAGCCATGGAATTAGGCCTTTACCATGTGCCGCGATAAATGCTCTCTCCTGTATCAGTGTATCTACGAGGTATGCGTATTTGTCTTTTTCAACACCTATTAATTTATGCTTCAACTTACCTGATTTATTCTCGATGCAGAAACCCTTCTTACCGTATTCAATAATCCCGCGTAGTCTACCAGTGTTGCCAAGGTATACTGTCTCTCTCCTCCCCGCGATCTCTGCTTCAACGGTGAATAAACTAGTTCTAGCTATAATCCTGCACTCTATGATCAGGGGTAGTGGGAGTATGGGTAGAGGGTTCAATACGCTCAATCCTTAATTTCCTAATGTAATTTCTGATTTCACCACGCCACATTAAAGCAAGGAGTATTATTGCTAACTGCCCGATGTCTGGGTAGAATACACTGTACTCACCTAGGGATTCAATTATTATTAATGGATATATTGAGACTTGGTAGAAGGCTCTACAATTAATTGCAGATAAGTACACTAGGTAGAGGTACACGTAGTGGAATACCGCGATGAATACTAGTATGTATGATAAAGCAATCTTACTGGTTCTCCTTAATTCAAATAATGCATAGATAGCGGCACCCGTGATGATCAATAGGGATATGTAAATTGATAAACTGTATGCAGCATCTCCTATATTGCACATAATGCTCAATAAGCACACCTCACCTCGAATCTAGTATTAGACAGTATGCAATCACTGGTTTTTAATAAGCTCACTTAACAATAAGTAGGAGATGTAGAGTGTTCTCGCCTTATACTCTAAATACTTCATAATAAACTCCCGCTCTCTATCGAGAAGCCTCTTATACTCTCTCACTTTTCTAAATACATCGATGACTCCAGCTGGATTTATAGATTCCCCAGCGTCTATTAGTGAAGCCAATTCCTCAGCGCTAATAGCCTCTAAACCAGTTTTACTCAGCAACTCAGACACGTCTAAAACCCCCTCGCCACTGGATAAATGGGATGCGAGGCGTCTAAGGTTTGACTGCTTCAACTGCATTAAAACAGGGTTTTTGGCTTCAAGTATTAATCTATATTCTTCATAGTAAACTCTATCCAGTATGGAGTTCTCTATCTCAAGTAGTGGTTGAGGCGGCTTAATTAGTGGTAGTGGTGGGTATAGCTCAACTGCTCCATAAAACTTTTCACCGTCGTAGAATCCATGCCCCGTGAGTAGTGTTGGTGTTAGAGATTCTTCGTCGAGTACTTCGCTTATAATAACGTATGCTAGTAGTTTGAGGCCCGGGCTTGGGCGGGGTATTAGTAACTCTCTCCCGTGTATTACGGCTTTTAGTTTGTCCCTTGAGAGTATATAGTCTACTACTCTAATTGCTTGTTCCCTCACAAGATCCCAGTTGAACTCTATTGTTACGAGGGTTGAGTAGGCGATATCATCTATCTCGGAAATCATTATCCTATCGAGATCGCCTGGTTCATGTCTCCTTACAGCATCTCTTACTTTTAACCAGTCAAGCTTCTCAATTAACCCAGCTGATTCAGGCTCGTGTAGAGCAAAGTACTTGTACTCTCCAATCTTCACTACATCATATAGTATAACGTGTAGTGGTATTCCAAAATACCTTCTCAACAATATTACTATGTATGATAGCGCAAGGCGGATTAAATCAGCATTCTCCCTCGGGTCTAGTGGGTACACGTAGCCATAAGTGTAGTCTCTATACTCACCACCAGTGGGCATTGGTACGTAAATAGTCTTCTTATCATAGTACACCATTGGCTCTCCCTTGACAACAATGTATTTAGGCCTCTCTGATCTAATGGTCCAAATACACCTCTCAGGTATCTTAATGTACTTTCCAAAACCGCTCCTAGGAGTATACACCACGCAGAGCTCTTCACTAGTGATCCTCCCCGTTAGTAAGTCCCTTATAATACTGGGTGATTCACCCCACTTCAACTTAGTGAATCTATATTCTTCAAGAGCCTCGGCTAGTGCATCATCGACTTTGAAGTCAATGTCCCTAATACTCTTCTCTATCACGCTCCTAACAATCCTAGTGGATTTACCATAGTTGAGTGAAACTACTAGTGCCTCCTCTCCATAGTCAATGTTGCCTGGTTGAAACCTCTCAACTAAGTCAACGTGTCCAATCGGCTCTAGCGGTATTAACTTATTGTTTTTCTCAAGGTACCTCTTAATACCATATGGTGGTGCATACTCATAGAAGTTTAATCTATCAAATACCTCCCTAAGCTTCCTCTCATTTACCCCACCGTCTTCTCTTAAAACCCCTGTTGATCTAAGTGCTTCAACCTCCCTTGAATTCAACTCTCCTTTAAACCATGGAGAAACAAGCTTCAAAACCCCGGTGAATAAGTATATGTAAAGGTTATCAGGGTTTACAATAGTTTTCTCTAATCCAAGACCAAGCCACTCCCTAAATACATCTACTCCACTACTAAGTAGCTCTCTATCCCACCTAGAGTAGGGGATTATAACTGACTCGGAGAAACCTAAATCTCTACGCCTACCCTTTCTACCCTCCCGCTGGTGGAATTCACGAACGCTCTCGGGTAGACCCAAGTGAACAACTCTTGCGACTAACCCGATATCTATACCCTGCGATAGTGTGCGTGGTGATACGATCACCTTAATTAACCCACTCCTAGCTTTCTCCTCTATATCCTCTCTTGTCTTTTTCGGTACAAGGTGGTGGTGCGGCGCGATCGGCGCATCTTCCCCGTACTTCTGCTTTATTGACTTAACTAGTTCCTCAGCTGAGTTAATGCTCCTAGTGAAGACTAGTGTTACGTATTGATCGTTGAGGTACTCTGCAATGATCTCTGCTGGGTCTAGGCTAATGCTTGGGACGCTGTAACCTAAGCTCTCAAGGATTGAGACTACTCTGTAGGCATTCTTTTTGAACTCTTCATACTCCTCAATAGTCTTCGTCAACGTGTTTAACTCTGGGTGTTTCACCAGTATACTACTCCACTGTTCTCTAATACTCCTCCAAATGTACTCTAAATTCTTCCCGAGCACTATGTATGTTTTGTTTTCAACTCTGAATGGTTCTCCCGTTATAGCTATACAATCTCTACTTGTTGTTTTAGATAGGTAGTTGCATAGGTCTTCGGGGTTTGAAATACCCGCTGATAGTATGGCCACCTGTAGCTTTCTATCACTGATTTTAGCCAATACGTCAATAATGGCCATTAAGAGTGCGAGGCTCCTCGGGCTATAGAAGTCTAGTTCATCTATAACGAGGAGGTTTAACTTAGTGTAGAATGGAGCTAAGATGCCTCCATGTTTAATCATGTGTTTCTTTAAATCGTGGAGTAGGAAGGCGGGGTTTGTTATTACAAGGTTTGATGTCGCTATATATGAGCGTAGAGATCCGAGCCCCTTCTCTTTAACATACTCCTCCTTCCTAACACTATCTATTTGAACAGGTGTTTTACCAATTAAACCCATATATCTAACTATGCGTTTAACCTGGTCATTTGCAAGTGCGAGTGTTGGGTATAAGGCAACCACGTAGAAATCTCCACTACTCTTCAACTCGTCGAGGACGTATAGAACCCAAGCCTCTGTCTTACCACTCCCAGTACCAGCTCGTAGAACTATATTAAACCCCTTCTTCAACGCACTGTACGCCTCATACTGGTGTAGATATAGGCGTTCACCTCCAAGCTCGATTCCCGAGAACTCTGGCACTATATCGCGGAACCTCATATCAGAGTAACTTGGCTCACTAGAAGGCTCAGCAAACTCTGTGAAACTATAACCCCTACTAGACAATACAATACCACTAGATACTCTAGGCATTTACTAATCAATCCCTACTAGTACTCTAAATTAATCTTATACGAGCCCAAATTATATTTGAATTCAAGCACTGTAGAGTGTCCAGCTCAAATTAATTAACCAAGTGTCTCCTACTTCTACACAACAGAATAGCGGAGCACTGATGCACTAACACCTCACTGACCTCCTCCCCGCCCTAAAAGGCGATGCTTTCAGTTGTAAACCATGCGCCAATTGGATACCGCTGAACCCCGCACCTCAACGCACATTCTATGCACAGGCAATATTGTTATCAGCGTAATAGTAGTGCGTGGATAATAGTATTTCCTGCGTAAGTGGGATTATAGATAAATTAATGAAGAAGACGCGGGCCCGCCGGGATTTGAACCCGGGTCCTCCGGCTTTCCACGCGGGGCTTAGGAGGCCGGCGCCCTCTCCTGGCTAGGCGACGGGCCCTTTCTATCCCCTATTCTCTATGTGATTTATTCGGGGTATTTAAGTTGGTTTACTCTGGTTTTAATTAATAGTTAATAGTATATTTGCAATGTGGAATGCTAGCACTCCCAGGCTGTATGCAACTATTAGCATTAGTATTATTGATAGAATAGTGTACTTCCAGCTCCTTGTTTCACCGTGTATGGTTGCCACGGTTGCTAAGCATGGTATATATAGTGATATGAATAGTGCTAGTGAGATAGCGGATGGTGTTGATAAACCAAGTGTTTTAAATGCCTCTATGGGGTCTGAAGCGCCTGTCGCTGTTACAATAGTGCTTAGTACGAGCTCTTTAGCTAGAAACCCCATAATTACAGCGTACATAGCGATCCAGGAGTATTCACCTGAGACTCCAAGAGGCCTCAGTATTATCGATAAACTCCTTGAAGCCGATGCAATAATGCTCTCAGAGGCGTTATCAGTGTACATAAAGCCTAGTGATGTATGTTGGAGTAGCCACGAGGCAATACTAACAATGAGTATGACTGTACCCGCCTTGGTAATGAAGTGTTTTAAGTAATGCCATGTAAACCACCACACTACCTTTAAGTAAGGCTTGTGGACAGGGGGGATCTCTAGTAGTAACTCCACTTCCTCCCTCCGCTCGCTAGTGGTTAGTCTATGTATAATGTAGCTCAGGGTAAACACAATAATGAATGAAACCACGTAGATAAATGGTACTAGTAATGCACCTGCAAATCCACCTATAGCCGTAGCTATAGCCAATAATACCACTAGGCGTGCTTGACATGGAATAAATGGAGTCAACAAAATTAGCTTTAACCTCTCAGAGCTACTTGGAACAGCACGCGTAGACATAACACCGGGTACGTTACACCCCATCGAGATAGATAATGGTAGGAGTGCGTGGCCAGATAAACCAGCTTTATTTAGTAGTAAGTGTACTCCAATGGCTAATCTAGGTAGTAGACCAGAGTCTTCTAGAGCTCCAAGAGCCATCATGACTATAAGTATTAGTGGTATAAATACAATAACTGATGCCACTCCGCCAAGCAATCCATTAACTAAGAATAGTGTCCATGGCGACTCTCCAAGGGAGTTTACGATATAGTTGCTTAGTGCAGTAAACAACTTATCTATAATACCCGAAATTGAGTACTCCCTTATGATCGAGGCTAACTCGGTATATCCAAGTTTATCAAGTATAGTTGTCAATGGAAACCCGGTGTTTACTATGAATACAGCTAGGAAGACTACGAGTAGTATTCCAAGTGACAGTAGTGGTGCAGTGAATGGATTGTAGAATAATCTATACCAACTCTTCTCAATCTTTTTCAGAGGCGCTATGATTAAAGCGTCCTTTAAAATTTTCTCCCTTATAAAGCGCATTCTACTAATTGAGATAAAAGCAGCTAGGTCTTGCCCAATCCTCCTCTTAGCCTCCTCTCTCACCATACATAGCTCTGAGTAGACTCCACTCAATTGTCTTCTAGCCAATTCCTCTACTTCAACATCCCCTTCGAGGAACTTCAACGCTAGCCATCGAGGCGGATACTTACTAGACAGTTGCCTACTCCCCGCGAAGAGCTCCTCTATTGCATTTATAAACGCCTCTAATTCACCATATTCAACCCTGAGAACTGGGGATTCTACACCAGCTTTCTCCACTATACTTGATAGTAATTGGTCAATACCATTACCTTTAATCGCGGAGACAGGGACTACGGGCACACCGAGCCTTTTACTTATTAAATCATAGTTTACGTGAACCCCCCTACTGTGTGCTTCATCAACTTTTGTAACCGCGACAACAACTCTCCCAGTTAACTCAAGGATCTCTATGACTAAGTATAGTGTTCGCTCAAGTATAGTTGAATCAGCGAGAACAACTATTACGTCTGGGTTTTCCTCAGTTATAAACTTCCTAGTTATCCTCTCCTCGGGCGTTAAGTAGGATAATCCATATATACCTGGGAGGTCAATAATCTTTATCTCACTATTATTATGCCTTATCACGGCCTCAGAGCGCTCAACAGTTGTTCCAGGCCAATTAGTAACTATGGCGTTCCCCCTTGTTAATACATTGAATAAAGTTGACTTACCAACATTTGGCTGACCTACAAGCCCTACAATGATTTGCCTGCTCAACCCTGAGTCACCTTTACCACTATCCTCCTAGCAATACCCCTTCCAAGAGATACTTCAACATCGCCAATTCTAACTACAATAGGCCCCACTCCTCTATTGAATACTACCTTCACCTGCGATCCCGGTAGAATCCCCATTTGATATAATCTACGCACCCACCCTCCACCCCTGATCTCCAATACCGTCACTACACTTCCCTCTCGTGTTAAATCAAGGGTAGTGGTCTCCATAAGCACCTCACCCGGTTAATAAATTTAGACATATCTAAACTTATAAACCCTGCAACTTAATGAATAATAGCAGTGTACTTGGCTATTAGCGAACTGCACATTCAACCATAATTAATCTAGCTATTCTCCTGGGTACTTCAACTTCTACTCCTCTATTTAAAGAGATCTTTATAGAGCTACTGGTTTTAGATACAACAACTACTCCCACTCCAACCCTAATTGAGTATCGGCTAGTAAACTCTAAGAGTATTGAGAGCTCACCTAGAAGTCTCTTAACTATGCACTCCTCTCCCTCGTTAACCTCGGTTAGTCTAATTGTATCGTATGTAACTGTATACCCTGGTATTGGGTTTCCATGTGGACATGTAGTTGGATAACCAAGATAACTGTGTATTTTACTTATTAACTCGTCTGGCAAGTGCTCGAGGTAGTGTGCGTAGTAGTGCGACTCAAGGTCGTTTAACCCCAGTGTTTTTACTAGGAATTGTTCTGCGATTCTGTGTTTTCTAATAACTTTTTCCGCTATTTCTCTCCCAGTCTCGGTTAAGTCAACATAGTGGTATTTCACCCGCTTCACGAGGCTTTGTTTTTCAAGTTTCTCGAGTATCTTGGAGGTAGTGGCATATGACACATGGAGCTCTCTAGCTATATCCACTACTCTAACTACTCCAAGGGCTTCTCTAATTCTATAAATAGTCGTCAAGTAGTCTTCCATTCTAGCAGATAATAGATGCATAAAGCATCTCTCTAAAAGCTACGTAAACTACTCTAATCAAGGATATTTAAACCTAGTACTTATTCATAAACAAGGTGCTTACCATGCCAAAGGAGATTACGAGTAGAGAAGAGTTCATTAAGATAACTGAGAGAGCAGTAGAGTGTAGAGTAGTGAAGAACGAGAAGGAGGGTGTAGCAAAGGTAAAGGCGCGCACTCCAAGATACCTCTATACAATAAAAATCCCGATAAGCGAACTAGATGAATTCCTCAAGCAATTAAAGTGCCAGAACATCAAGTACATAGAGTAAATCACAAAGAGCCGGGGGCGGGATTCGAACCCGCGGTATAGCGGGTATCTGAGCCCCTGCTTAACTCAAAGCCCTGCAGCCCGCCGCCTTAGGCCGCTCGGCCACCCCGGCTTCCCAGTATAGATTCTTCTGAGACACTCTTATAAAGCTAACCTAGAAGAGGTGTGTTATGGTGGAGAAAAATTGTTTCTATGGATTTTTCAATTTACTTAATGTCTATTTCCGTGGTTTTAGCGATCTTGATGTTTAAAACGGATTCTGCTATTCCATTGGAGTATCTAGCTATTCTCTTAATACTATCTAGTATTAGTGTAGCTACTACTTTCTCCTTCACGTCTATTGGTGACGTAACTACAGTGTTGTATAGTGCATCCTCTATGTTGTTCACGTGTATTTTTACCTCGTTAATTACTTCCTCGGCCTCCCTCCTACTAAGTGTGTATAGTGCATTCATTGCTTTATTAAATAACTCCGTGTCCTTCACAAGGTAGTCTAGGACTATTGAGCTCCCAGATTTAAACCCATCTGCAGCTAGAACTCTCTTCGCAATGTTCACCGCGTGGTCTGCTATTCTCTCGAGGTTTCTAGCTATTATGCGGTAGCTTAGTATCTCCGCGGTGCTTGTTATTCCAAGGTCGTGCTGTGTCTTGATATCGAGTAGAGCTGTGGATAGCTCTCTGGCGATCATGTGGTGGAATCTATCTGCTTCATCATCTCTCTGTATTATACCGTGGGCTATGTTTAAATCACTTGTTTTAAGAAGCATTATGGAGTCTTGTAGCATGCTGTTAACTATTAAGTGTAGTCTCTTAATGGCGTTTATTAATGGAATTTCCTGTATGTTGAGTAAAACCTTGAATGTTATAGTGTTATATGTCTCCTCGATTACTTCAATACCCGGGAGCTTTATTCTCGCTAGGTTTTTGACTTCACTAATGAATTTAGCTAGTTCAGGTATGTTCTTGTCGAATACTATGTTTATAATGCTGTACCCAGTTATATATGAGCCGAGAATACCTCGAAACACTTGTGCAACGTCAACGCCGGGGTATACTTTTATATTTATCTTTAACTGCGTTGGCTCAACAACAGGCGGTATTAATACTAATTTATCACCATACCTCTCGATCACTACATAATCCCCGCTCTTTAATTTAACTGCTTCAACCCACTCCTTGGGGAGAGTGATTATAAATGATGATGAACCAGTTCTCTGAACTCTACGTCTCTCTAATCCCGCCATTAGAGTTCACCCACAAATATGTGAACACTCTTTATGTATTTTCTCTTAATAGCCTTATATATACCTACAATTTATTCACCTCCATAGATCCTTGCACAGTAAATAACAAATTAGACAAGTAACTACACATACAATACTCAAAACACTGAACCCGCACTCTACACATGGATAAATAGGGTAGTGTTATTAATGGGCCCGCGGGGATTTGAACCCCGGACCTCCGCCTCTCCCAGCGGGGCTTGTAAGGGCGGCGTCCTACCAGGCTAGACGACGGGCCCTACAATTTCTCCCACTAGATTTTACGATTATTATAGGTTTTAAAAGCATTATTTTCTACTTGCTCTCAACGGGGTTTAAACACCTCAGTGAGTTCTTTGTTGAGAGAATGAGCACTCTTGTATCTTCAATTAATCTTGCTGCAACATCTACTTTATGCCTAACACCCGGTATCAAAGCGTCTGGGTATTCCAATGTCTTTAGGGATCTATAGATAAACTCCATTAATTCGAGTTCTCTCTCAGCTTCCTCTATTTTCAAGTCGTCGAGTAGTTTAACTACGTGTCTTCGGATCTCCCCTATTAAGTCACCTAGTCCCTGAAGATATGGTGCAATTGGTACTTTTAGTTCACTTAGTGATGGGGCTTTTCTCTCCGCGATTAATTTAAAGAAGAAGAATGCTTCTACATACTCAGCGAGACTATTGTAGACTAGACCAGAATACTTTAAATCAGGGTGTTTCTCGAGGATAGAGTCTAGTTTCTCAACGAGCATTACAGCCTTAGCTAGGTTTAATCGTGCACCTTCCCAGCCGCCGTGGTGTACGAGGTGGACTATGCTACTGGACAATCGCGTTAAATCACGTGTGATCTCAATAACCTCCTCTCTAACACCATCCTTCTCCCTAAGAGTGGAATCCACGGTTTCAAAATCCCTCTTTATGACCTCAATAACCTCAAGCCACGGAGACTCCACAAAACCACCCACTGTAATTATATATTATCCAAGTGGATAAAGAAAGCTTTTAAGACACCCTAGAAAAATACAAATAAGGAGAAACCCGCCGTAGCTCAGCGGAAGAGCGCCCGGCTGTAGTGAGGGGGCAGTCACCGGGTGGTCGGGGGTTCAAATCCCCCCGGCGGGACTTAACAAGAGTAGTTTGATTAGAAATAAGTGTTGCATGGTAGTTCACTCTAAACTATGAATACTTCTAGTTACCTTGTTGGAGCTGTTCAGCCCCTATATTTTTGTTTAAGCGTGTTTGGATCAGTACGGCTCTTCCTCGTCACCACTCAGTTTCGCGGTTTTTCCTCATCTACTTGACACTATTGACTGTACTGCTTCATATATTTTTCTCCTAAATACTCTTCTATCGAATTCCCGTGCTCTCTTGTATCCGTTTTCACTGAGTTCTTGCCAGTGTTTTGGTTTTTCCAGTAGTTTCTTTATGTTGCAATAGGCATCGCGGAGGCTATTATATGGAATTGCTATACTATCGTCTCCCATGGCTATATCTATCCACGCCCCGGAGTCTCTCGGTATGACGACCGGTGTACCAGTAGCCATGGCTTCAACAATGCTCACTCCGAAGTGTTCTTTTGGAGTAATATGTACATATAAGAGAGCGTTTCTATAGAGCTCTACTAGTTTATCTCTAGGGGTGTTAATGGCGAAGTCTATGACATCGTCCACTTGCATTTTCCCAGCGTACTCGACTATGGATTCATAGTATGGTTTATTGTACTTTGAGAGAGCACCTGCTAGAATAATCCTCAAGCCAAGTTTTCTGAGGAGCCTAGCTAATTCAACTACTCTATGTGGGTGTTTCTCGGGGCTTATTCTAGTTGCGGTTAAAACATATCTTCCCCTCGCACTTAGGTCTAAAGGCCTTGAGGCGACGAGGTCGTCGATGTTAACGGGTGGGTGTATAACTATGGGGTTTACTCCAAGCTTTTTAAGGTATAAAGCTGTGTACGAGGAATTAGCGATATATAACTTGATTTTCCGGGAGAGTAGTGGGTATGTAAGTGCGTTTAATAGGGAGTAAGCTTTCCCAACGATATCATATACTCCATGGAGAGCTGAGTAGTAGTAAGTGTAGTTTAAGAAGAAGGGGTAGTGAACGTAGACTACATCGCCCGATCCAAGCAGTAAATCCCCACTGGTATTTATAACTACATCTCTATCACTCGGATCCCCAATACCCAGATCGCCTAATTCACTTAGTGATACTCCAAAGACTCTAGCTATCTTAATCAAGTCCTCTCTACACATAATAAATGGAGAATCAATGTAGACTTCAACACCTCTCTCCGAGAAAGCTATTGCAGTCTCAAGCATTACGTACTGTGCACCACCAGGACCCATGAAGTAGTAGTTCAACATGTGATGGCGGACAACAACTCTTCTCACGCTAAACACCACCTGGTAATACAGTAGTGCAAAATCCCCTCTCACTCAATGCTTCTTTCAAAGCCCCTGCTTCACCGGGTCGAAAGCCATCAATTACTACTAATTGTGGATTTGAGCGCTCAACGTATCCAACCAGGTCATTGAAGTCTGCGTGGTCGCTTAGTGAAACAACATACGTATAGTCATCAACTTTAATGTATGGTTCTCTCGTGTATCGACCAGTAAGTACTATATGTAGCCCCACACCATTAAGCCTTCTAGACTTAGCTAGGTTGAAGTGTTTAAATACTATGAACCTACTTCTCTCATCATACTTTACCTCGTTGTCTTTAAAGTATGAACCATAGTTAAAACCATACTTCTCCTCTAAAACCCTTACTGCCCGGTAAACTTTATCCGGTAGTATGAAGGGTTCTGAAACGCCCCCCTCTCTAAGGATCTTCATTGCTTCCTGCATTTTACCGTGGTATGCATAGATGTATACCCGCTTATACTTAATCAACCCCTCAAGGACTACGTCGACGAGTATTTGCGGCACGCTATCTTTAAATGGCCTCGTGTATAGTGGGTTTCCATAAGTAGACTCTATGACTAAAACATCTGGAGACTCTATAATGTCTGTTTTATTGGTTAGCTTAAAGTCGCCTGTGTAGCCAACTCTAATCTTAGGCTCCGCCAATTCTACGAGTACTTGTGTAGATCCCGGTATATGGTCTGCATTCAACAAGACTAATTCATCTCCATTAACTCTAAGTACTTTATGGTAGTCTAGCGGCGTGCTCTTTAGCCTGTAGAGGGGTAAGAGGTCTTTATCTACGTATCCAAGTAGCTCTGCTAGGTCTAGAGTTATCGGCGTCGCAACAATGTATTTCGAGTACTTAATGCTTTCATTCAATCCAATAACGTGGTCTGAGTGAGCGTGAGTAATTACTCTCACGGGTTTTTCAGCAAATCCATCTATTGAAATACTCTTACCTACAACTATAGCCCCTGTCTCAATTACCTTAACTTGTTCAAGGTAATCCCTATATCTATAAATACAGAGAGGGCTCGTCAAGCACCTCAACCACTAGGGTACACTGCCTTCTACAAACCTCCACTTCTTTGCCTTCGGGTCGTAGTATATTAGGCTATCCCTATATAGAGCCTTCCACAATTCATAGCCCGTGTTACCTAGTACCTGGCTTATATCCTCCTCTCTACTTGAGGACAACTCGCTTAGTTTGTTCTTAAAGTCACGCCAGTAGTCTGGATCTACTGCAACTCGTTCTTTGCTTAATTTAAGTACAATAGCGTTCATTCTCTCGAAGTATGCAAATAACCGGTCTCTTTGAATCCTTGCCGGTAGCTTACTTTCAAAAACTACTTTTTCCTCACGAAGTCTCTCAATACCGGTTCTACGAGTTATAGCCTCCTTTGGCTTCTCCTCTTGTTTAGCTTTTAATGAATCCTCTAAATTCACAACTTTTTGACTTAATTCTTCTATTTTCTCATAGAGTTCCACTACTTGCTTTCTCAACCCCTCTAGGGAAGCCAGCCTCTTGTTTAACTCGTCTTGAATATAGCGCTCCAGCCTTGTCTTGAAGCGCTCGAATTCATCTACCGGGGTTTTCTCCTTGGTAATACTTATTAATAAGTGGGCCACGAAGTCGGGGACGCTTGTAAACCCCTCCCTCCTCGCGAGGTCTTCTAGTCTAGCATAAGTATCCTCGGTCACTCTAACACGTAACTCTCTCTCCTGCTTCTTCTCCATATTGTCCACTACTACCTGTGTTTCTTAACCTATTAATTATTCTCATTAAATGATTATATAGGCTTCACGGGGGCTTTAAATTGCTCTACAGTGACGCACATTTACATGTTAATCCAATAAGAGGATTTGGAGCGGGGAAAATAGCCAGGAAGTTTAAGAGTACTGGTGGGTGGTTTTTATCAATAATTAGTCTTCCACCACACTACTATGGCTTCGTGGAGCCAAGTATAGAGTCTTATAGAAAGGTTCTTGATCTACTAATAAGGGAGGCTTCGAGGGCTAAGGAGCAAGGGGTTATAGTAGCTGTTTTTATGGGTTTTCACCCCGCGGAGGTAGACTATTACTATAAAATGGGGGTCAAGGCGGATAGACTCTCCGGGATCGTAGATGAGGTGTTCAAGCTCATAGAGGATGCTTTGAGAATGGGTTTAATTGATGGTATTGGAGAAGTGGGTAGGCCACACTATGGTACAAGCCCCGAGAGATTTGTATTCTCAGAGACCATTATGGTGAAGGCCATTAGTCTAGTAAGAGACTACGACGTCCCTATTCAGTTACACACAGAGCAAGGTGGGTATGCAACAGCGTACTCTGTTAGGCAATTAGTGGATTTATTGAAGATACCAGTATCGAGGATTATACTACACCACGCTAGCTTTGAAACAGCTACATGGTCTGACTTCTTCGGGTTACCGTTTACGGCTCCTATAAAGCAATTTGATGAGAAATACGCATCTCATAAATGGAGTAACTGCATGGTTGAATCTGATTTTCTAGATGACCCTAATAGACCGGGTGTATCTGCTTATCCATGGGAGATACCTAGCACTGTGAGAAAACTACTTGAAAGCGGAGTATTGAGTGAGGAGGAGGTTTACAGGATCATGGTTGACAACATAGTGAGGTTTTTCAGGGTTAAACCACCATAGGTGTTGCCCATGAGTTGTGAAATCTGTGGATTAAAACAAGCAGAGTATACTTGTAGAATATGTGGTAGGAGAGTCTGTAGTGAAGACTATGATTACGAAGAAAGGGTTTGCTTAGTGTGTAAACACACACTGTGTCAAATATGTAGAAGGCAGTTATCAATCGCTACATGTAAGTACTGTAGGAGAGCAGCGTGTGAGGATTGCTTAATACAGGTATCACTCCATGAATACGTATGTGTAGAGTGTTATAGGAGAATACATGGTGGTAGAGAGTGAAAACAGGGAAGCTACCATGGGATAAAGTGGCGAGTTTACTCTCACGACTCCCCGTAGACGACATAGATTTAGTTATGGGTCCATCGCAGGGTGAAGATGCAGCGGTTATTAGAGTTAGGGATGGATTCCTAGTAGTACATGCAGATCCTATAACTACCGGTGTAAAACACGCTGGATACCTAGCTGTACACGTTGCGGCAAACGATATTGCTGTTAGAGGTGTTAAACCAAGGTGGTTTCTCCCAGTTATATTGTTCCCAGAGGCCTTTAGTGAAGTGGAGATTGATGAGTTCTTTAGCGACATAGGTAAAGCTCTACGAGAGATCGGGGGTGTGGTGGTGGGTGGTCATACGGAGGTTACACCTGGTATAAATAGACCTATAATCTCGATGACTGCAGCAGGCTTCACTACGTCTAGAATTATACTAACCCGCGACGCTAGACCAGGCGATGTACTATACGTTGTGGGTAGAGTTGGAGGTGAAGGGGCAGGGATTATAGCGTGGGACTTCCTAGAGGTCCTCTTGGAGAGGAATATAGAGGCTTGGATAATTGAGGAGGCTAGGAAATACATGTATCAGATAAGCATAGTTAACACAGCATTGGGGATAAGGGATTATGTTTCAGCTATGCATGACGCCACGGAGGGTGGTGTTTTACAGGCGCTTAGAGAACTAGCAGTCGCAAGTGGTGGTAGGGCAGTCATTGATGTTGATAAATTAAAAATCGATGAACCAGTGGAGGCTATAACTAAGGCTGTGAATCTAGATCCTTTGAGGATACTGAGTAGTGGGTGTATTGTTGCAAGCGTACCTCCAAGCAGTGTAGGGGGATTTGAGAAAGCAGTTGAAGAGTTGAGGGTTCAATATAGTCGAGTAGGTTACATGGAGAGGGGGAGTGGAGAAGTAGTTTTAAAAAAGGGTAGCGTGGTTTTAGATGTAGTTGATAGAGATATAGTAGATGAGATTTATAAATTATGGATTTGATTCAACGAATTGGTGATTGCTCTTGGAGACTGTGACTCTAGTGCAGGGGTTTGAAGTAGGGTTGAAGACGCTTAGATCATTCATAGCCAACATACGGAGCAATGTACTCAAGTCTGAGGAGGTTGATAAGAAAACACTTGCCGTGGTTTCAAGGCTTGTAGAGCTCTTAGAGAAAACTGAAAGTGCTCTAGATGCATTAGCTAAGAAATTAGAAGGTGAGGAGAGGGGATTTGTAGAGCTTTCATCGTATTTCTACGTGTTTAGAGCTGGGGGAGATGTGATCCTGCTTAGAACAAGACCGGAGCACGTAGTGATTTCAATTAACCTTGAGAATAAAACAGTAACAATTAAGACTAGGAAAGGATCTATTAGTGTAGCCTCTAATGGATTCTCGGCGAGAGCGAGGGGGATTTCACTAGAGATCACTCCCACTACTCCAGAGGGGTTTATAGAGAGAAGAGATGAGCTTAGAGCGGTCTTGGGGGTACTTGAAAAAAGCATCTATAGGCGTCTAATATCCTATATTGAGCAAAAAACAATTAGGAAGTAGAGAATATTGCTTGAAAAAGCTAAGCTGTCGTAGTGGTTTGCCCAGTACTTGGAGTTGGCAGGGCTTTCGGTAACTCTGCGAATCTCTCCCTCATCTTCTGCTCTGCGACAATCTTTGCCTCTTCTAGTATCTTCTTTGCCTCTACGTCTACGCCTACATCTACACTTATACCGAGGTCTGCCATTGACTCTCCCATAGCGGTTTCCAGCTCCCTCACGGCAACCTGTAGATCGATCCAAACGTCTGGAGCAATGTTCTTGACTATCCCCACAGCCTCCCTCATTACTCCAATTACTGGTGCAACCTCGTTGACTGCACCTCCATAGATCAAGAACGTCTCGAGTTTTAGTGATGCGTGCTCTAGTGCATACTGGACTGTTAAGAGCTGCTTACTAATCTTTCTAATCTCAGCTACTTCACCAGCGTACATCTTTGCCCTAGTCTCATCCTTCTTCATTAAGGCATCTACAATGTTCTCGAATAGAATCTTATCTCTCTCAGATAATTTCTCAATGTAGTTGTTTATTCTACCCATAGCGGTTTTAAGCCTGTACTGTGCGAGTATAACCTTCTTCTCCATGGAGTCCTCCTGATTTGTGAACAACTTCTTGATCTTATCCCCTATAGTCTCCTCCTTCCTCCAAGCCATACATTTATCCCGTAAAGGCTATCGCAATTGATAGGCTTTTAAAGCCCTGGAGCGTTCCGTAATCAAGGTATTTTGCAACTGAAAGCCCACCTTAAAAGGCGGGGTTGGAGGTGAAAGCTTATAAACATTCACTATTTACTGATTTTTGGTGATAAGCATTAAAGTCTTTGAGCCAGTGGCGGTGATAAACAGTTTATTAATAACCCCGAGTCCTAGTTTGGATAGGGGTAATTTGCCGGAGACTCGGCTTGGGATTAAATCACGAAAACAGGGGGATGTAATCCTAAACCTTCCAGCACTAGCAAGAATCCACACTATTCACGGCGGGGAGGAGGTCAGTTGAGTATAGAGCAGTATGTAACCTGCACAGAGAACTGCACTCTGAGATATGTTGAAGCAATGGCGATGATAGGTCTACTACAAGAAGCCCGTGTAGATAACTGTGAAAAACCCCGCTTCAAGAGAATAATTGCTACACTATATAATGGTCGATTAGTTTCAACTATGTGTTACTTCGAGGACGAGGTACACCACTCCATTAGAATAATACAATTCTACATTAATCTAGCCAGGAAAAACAACGCTATTGGAAAACTCGCCATAGTTGAGGCGAAGCGGGAGGAGTAAACTTAATTAATCCAAGTAAGCATGAAAAAACATGATGATGAGCGGTATTACCAGTGATTAGTGAACGGGCCCCAGAGGCTGAGTTGGAATTTGATATACAGGGGGTTTTAAATTGCCGAGCACTATTCCAATGACGATGACTAGTTCTCCTTATACGTCGACAAATACACAGTCCCAGACAGGTTTTAGTGGAGGATGCGATTTCATATTACTTGTCGTCTTAATGGCCTCGATCGCTATATCCCTAATAGTTATTTTGCTTGATTGGAGGATGAGTAAGAAGCGGAGCACTAGTACTAGAAGAGAACTCTATTCTTAGTGGACATTGGTTAATTTTACCTCTCTGTTTTTACACTATTTGCTAGGTGTGATCCATCACAGCTTGGGGCACTATGGAAGTCCAGGAATCCCTCTCTACATGTTGCATAAGTTAGGTTGTGTTTTTTAGCTTGCTTAATTACTGGTTCTAGTAGTTGCCTTCTCATATTGGATGGTAGGTAGTAGTATCCGTGTATGAATACCCCCTTCTCTCTGAATAACTCACTTATTCTCCAACCTACTCCATCTGGGAGCCTGCTTCTCAGTCTCTTCAAGCTATCCCACTTCGCTTTATAAGTAGATGTAACTATGTGTTGTGCTCCAGCATCAGCTACTGTATCAACGAGTTCTAATAATTCTCCGGGGTCGTCGTTTATAAATGGTATTATGGGGTCTACACGTACACCCACGGGTACTCCATGCTCTGCGAGTATTCTTAGTGATTTAAGTCTATCACGGGGGTCTGGGGCTCCCGGCTCTATTGTCTTAGCTAATTCGCTATTTAGAGTAGTAATGGTGAGCATTACAGCGCTGTTTGAGTTTGCGAGAATATCAATGTCTCTCACAACTATATCCGACTTCGTAGTTATGAGTATTCTAAATCCACCTCCACTCAATAGCTCTAGGGCTTTCCTCGTGAGACCCATGAGCTTCTCTATTGGGGGGTATGGGTCACTACTAGTGCTTAGCTCTATGATAGAGCCTCTGGGTATTACTGAAATGTCCCTTGCGAGCTTCACGAGTAGTCTCTCCTTTGGTCTACTAGGTTTTAATCCAATATACGATGTAGCATAGCAGTAGAGGCAGTAGTGGCTACAACCCGTGTAAGGGTGTAGACTATACTTCCTTGGACAAGTACATAGAGGAGACTTCCACGGGTCAAACTCCCTAACAACACTTAGATTCTTCAATGGAGTCAACACCGTGAATAGAGAGGTGTACCCCGCCCGACCGACCTCCTTCATCTTCATCTCCCGGGTGGGATTTCTAGAGGTGTGAGGGGGCGGGGTTGTTTATAGCTTAGTGTCTACCTGGCTAATAAGTATTATTTATAATAGCTTTGTAGATTAGATATTTGAGGGAATTAGATGGTTTCTGGGCCTACTCGGGATGCTGTTATACAGATTGTGGACTATGTCTCGAAGGCTATTGAGTTAATTAGTGATAGTGAGAAAGACTCTATGATAGACCTCTTGTTGAATGCGAGGAAGGAGGGTAGGAGAATATTTGTTGTTGGCGCTGGGAGGAGTGGTTTAGTTGCAAAGGCTTTTGCTATGAGGCTTACACACATGGGCTTCGACGTGTATGTTATCGGAGAAACCATTACCCCACCGATGAGGAGAGATGACATACTACTAGCTGTATCTGGATCTGGACGCACAAAGACCGTTGTCGCAGTTGCCGAGACTGCTAGGTCTATAGGGGCAAGAGTAGTCGCTATTACAACCTATCCAGATAGCCCTCTTGGACGAGTATCAGACTTAGTCGTCAGGATCCCCGGTAGAACAAAGCTCGCCGTCGAAGAAGACTATATTGTGAGACAAGTTAGGGGGTTACACGAGCCACTAGCGCCACTTGGTACGCTATTTGAAGTAACCACTATGATATTTCTAGATGGAGTAGTTGTAGAGCTCATGCATAGACTTGGAATAACAGAGGAGGAGATGAAGGAAAAACATGCAAACATAGAGTAGCGAGATGTTAACCACTTGAAGCCTTTTGCAACTGTTTCGAGTTTCTTAAAGGTTTATAAGGGTTGTTGATGCTTCCTCTACTGGAGGACGCCTCGAGATGCGGGTGTATCGTGGAGACCCAAGAGGGGTGTGTCTTGGAGAGAGCCAGGATGCAGGGGTTTCCCCACAGCGATGACCTAGAGGAAACAATGAAGGGGGAGCTGTGGGCTGGGGTCACCCCGAGTGGGTGGAGCCCAGTGACATGGATCCCGGTGAAAAGGGATCCCGAGGGCAGTGAAGCCAAGGGTAGAGGGCTTAATATCAAGCAATATCAAGCCCAATGAAACCCAAACCCCTAGGATTGAGTGAGGGCTCTACAATTAATTCACATAGGTGTAAATCAAGGGTCTCCATATTTTAACCAACGTAGCATTAGTCTCTAGATAAAGGAGATCTATCTAGAGCTATGTTTGTAGCGTATTTTCTCTGCTGAAATAAAGTGTTATTTACTATGCTTAAAACACCACGTGTTCAACTAGTTTGTGATAGTTAATTAACCCCAGCGTATTTATTAATCCTTGGTGATGTAAATGAGTGAAGAGATTATTGAGGCTTTGAATAAGCAGTTGAATCAAGAGCTTAGAAATGCCTACTTATACTTCGCTATGGCGGCGTACTTCCAGGGGCTTGCATTATCTGGTTTTGCACACTACTTCATGGTTCAAGCCAAGGAGGAGGTTGAACATGCTCTTAAATTCTACGAGTACCTCACGAAGAGAGGTTGGCGCGTAGAATTATACGAGGTTACACCCGAGAAGAAAAACTGGAGTAGTGTAGAGGAGGCTGTGAGGGACTTCTATGAAGCGGAGAAGTCAAATACTCAGAGGATATGGAGGCTGGTGGAGCTCGCCCAAAAACAAGGGGATAAAGCTACAGAGGCTTTTCTACATTGGTTTGTAAATGAGCAGGTTGAGGAAGAAGAGCAAGCAATGGATCTACGCACTAAGGTAGAGCTTGTTAAAGGCAATATAGCGGCTCTACTAGCACTAGATCGAGTTCTCGCGGAGAGGAAGTAACGTAGTTTGTGGTTTTAGATAAATGAGTAAGATTACCACTAGATCACTGGCAGAGCCACTAGCACTTGCACTAATACTGGAGGCATCTGGTTACCCAAAGCCTGGGAACGTCCATAGGCTGCGAGACTACATAGACTTAAAATACGAGGCTTTCCTAGCAACGGGGATTTATGCATTAAAATACCTTGAAAAAGGCGTGAAGAGAGGTATGTACCCTCCGCGGAGACTCTTAATAGGTGATCTTGTTTATGGATTAGTGAGAGATGTTGTCGATAAAGCAAGGTCTAGTAATACGTGTCTCGGCTCCTCACTTCTTCTAAGCTTACTAAGCGTCTCAATAGGTAGAATGGTTAGTAGTGGCTTAATTGACCTCAACGAATTAAAGTCTATAGGGGTATTAATTATTCGCCAGACTACAGTATATGATGCAGTGTACTACTATAGAGCAATTAGAAAAGCGAAGCCAAGCTATCTTAAACCAAGTGATGAAACAGGAGAATATGTTAACGTCTGGGATAAAGCATATATTAGGAAGCTACTTGAGAAGAAACACACGCTATACCAAGTACTCTCATACTCATCGAGATTCGACATTATAGCTGATGACGCATTAAATGGATTTAAACGCGGTTATCAAGGAGAAAGGTTTCTACGTGGAAGAATGGAAACACATGGAGACTTAAATAGAGCCATAGTAGAGACATACCTCTACCTACTCAGTGAGAATAGAGATACTATAGTATTTCTAAAGCACGGTGAAGAAGTCGCTAGGGAAGCATCTATAAAAGCACGCCAAGTTCTCGACGAGATAATAGGACTAAATAATGCCAGCTGGGTTCACAGAGTTTGGCAACTCGACCAAGAATTCTACGAGAGGAAGATAAACCCCGGTTCAATAGCAGACATAGTAGCGGAGGCTATTGGATTATACCTGCTTCGAAACACTATTGAAGAAGGTACTTTATTTTAACAAAATTAAAAACGCCTCAATTATCACTAAGCACTGTTAATGTTATTAGTACCTGTAAAGAAGGACACTACGTTTACTCATAGACAACACAAAGAAAATCTCTGTGGTTACAACTGAAAGCCTCGCCCTTCAGGGCGGGGAGGAGGTCAGAAGGAATGCTTTATGAATCCTGGGGTTTGAGTTATAAATAGTCCTTCAAGTCTACTTCTTTGCCATGCTTTATGAATTTTATCCTGAGATCTGGTTTGATATCTAGTCCAAGTGTTTGGAATAACTGGTATAGAGTGTAGCCGTCGATCTCGCTTATTGCATTATTCTTTATTGCCCTGTATAGTTCATTAACTAGCGTTCTATATATATCTGGGTACTTAGTTTTCAATTTATTCATTAATTCAACTGCTTTTTCATCTGCTAGCTTGGAGTATACTAATTTCTCGGGGTCCTCAGCCTGTTGTTTCTGCTGGGAGATTTGTGTTATGAGTTTTCTATATATCTTTAGCTTTAAGTGCTCTGGAATTTCTTCACCCATAAACACCACCTCGACTAGTGGTATCCTATGTAGTAATTGAAGTATAGAAGGCGTTTTAAAAGGTATAATCAGCGGGAGTGAGTTAAAAATATTGTTATGAGTAAAGATAAATTGGTGTTAGCGTTGGATATTACAGAGTCTATTACGAAGTGGCTTATTGAAGAATCGTTTACTATTTCAAAGCTCGAGGCTCCACCAGAGGCTAGGGTTGCATGGGGGATTGGCGTATCAACCCCTAGTGTTCCAAGTATTAGGTTTAGTGTGGTCATGCCTATTGATAAGAGAGATAGAGTAGTCGTTGTAATGGGCATTGTAATATCGCCAGAGCATAAAAACGAGCTTGATAAACTCAAACCCCTGGAGCGAGTTAGAATAATGCACTCTATACTCTCAAAAGCACTAACAGTGTGTCAAGATTGTAAAATAGCTGTTCAACCAGACATAGTCAACCCATCAGCAATAGCGATAAACATGGAGATCTATGAAGAGGAATTAGCAAAGCACGGTAAACCGTACTTCATAAGGCTATTGACGAGGTTCCTAAACACGTACTTCGCAATAGTATCAGGGTTTAATGAATGGTATCCTGCTCTACCACCTGGAACAAGGGAAAGAGGATTAACGAGCTTCATGTAAACCCAGTGGACCGGCCGGGATTTGAACCCGGGACCTCCGCCGTGCGAGGGCGGCGCTCTTCCAGCTGAGCTACCGGCCCCCAATACTGTTTAATAAGTAATGGGTTTTAAATGCTAGAAAACGCTATTAACTTAGATCCTGTATCCTTCTTCGAGAGCTTGTAGATTTACCGGGAGCCACTTTCCTGGTATAAGCTCCTCTAGTGCGCTCTTCACATGGTCTAATTTAAGTATATTGATCTCTCGTAGTATTCTCCCGAGGATGACGATGTTTGCTACTCTTCTCGTATTAAAACGCTTCTCCGCGAATTCACTGAATCTAAATGTAATTAACCGGTATCCTTGAAACACGCTGGGTTCTACATACCCCTCATCTACTACTACCAGTGTGTTTTCTCTTAAGATCTTCTTATAGTAGTCGAGTCTATAAGGATACATAAACACCGCGATATCGGGTTTTAAGACTTTTACGTATGGGGCCTCCTCCATTGAAGAGGCAATCACTACATCCGACCTACTCTCCCCACCACGAGTTTCAGCAGCATACGTCTCAGTTACAACCGCGTATAATCCAGCATACTTACTAGCAGCTAACCCCATAATCCTCCCTAATAATAAAACTCCCTGCCCACCCCTACCCACAATTAAAACCTCATACTTCAACTCCTAACACCCTTAAGTATCTCTATGAGTGATGGATTACTCCTCTCCACAAACTCCCCTATGACGATCCCCCTCTCCCAGTCGATCTCTGCCTCCTCAAGGCTTGGCTTGTGCTTATACTTAATCCTCTTCCTCAACTCACTGTACATTTCAACGGGGTCTCGAAGACCGATGTGTCTTCCATATATCTCTGGGCACGTCGATACAACCTCTATGAATCTAAATCCACGCATACCCAAGGCCTTGTAGAAGAACTGCTCTATGTAGTGTGGTGTAGTGACACTTGCACGTGCAACGTAGTTAGCATTTAGTGAGCCAACGAGTTTAACAGCGTTTACAGGGTACTCGGGGTTTCCACGTGGAGTTGTAGTGGTTGAAACACCCCGTGGAGTTGTTGGCGCTA
This sequence comes from Desulfurococcaceae archaeon, assembly GCA_028275705.1. Taxonomy (GTDB): domain Archaea; phylum Thermoproteota; class Thermoprotei_A; order Sulfolobales; family Desulfurococcaceae; genus UBA285. The sequence continues at coordinate 68,619 of JAPWUD010000003.1, forward strand.
CCTGCCCACCTGTCATTGCATACACGAAGTTTGTAAACATTAGTACTATCATATCTATATTCCTCCTAGCAGCGTGTATAAGGTGGTTTCCCCCGATTCCAGCTATGTCTCCATCACCACCAGTAACTATGGCCAGGAGATCGGGGTTTGCTAGCACAGCTCCCAGAGCGAATGGTATTGCCCTCCCGTGGATTACATGTGCTGCATCATAGTTAACATAAAACACCATTCTCGAGGAGCAGCCAATGCCCCCTACCCATAGTACTTTATCGGGGTTTATAGCGCCTTCACTAATTCTCTTGTCGAGTGCTCTGAGTAACGCACCCAGCGCTATTCCAAGCCCGCATCCAGGACAGTATAGTGTTGGTATTCTCTCTAAGCGAAGGTGTTTATCGAGTGGGTGGATTTGCCTAGTCACAGCCACGGCTCTACAGCCTCGAGTACATCTCTCGGTGTTGGGAGTTCGAGGCTTAAAACTGGTGATGGATAGACTTCTCTATCCTTAAAGATCCTATCTATATCCAAGTATATCTTCCCAATATTATTCTCAACCACTATGATCTTCCTTGCATTCGAAGTCTTCCTAATTCTATCATCATCAAGTGGCCACAGAGTCTTCAACCTCAAGAAACCAGCTTTTACACCCTGCTTTCTCAACTCAATTGTGGCTAGGTATGTTGATCGAGCCGTTGAACCATAGGAGACGAGGAGTACATCTGCATCTTCAGTAAACCTAGCGTCTTGCTCATATACATAGTCTAGCCTCTTCAATACTTTCAGTGAAATCCGCTTAACAAGAGACCTGTAACCATCATCTCTTGGACTATAAAACCCTCTTTCATCGTGAATTAGTGACTCAACCAACACCTTGAAACCCCTTCCAAATAGAGGCATTGGGGGAACAAGGTCTGGGTCAGGCTTGTATGGCGGATATGGCTCTCCAGTGGGATCTCCAGGAGTCTTCCTACTAATGACCTCAACCTCCCCCCTCTCCATTAATGTAAGGGGTTCCCATAGGTGGGCTATGACTGCGTCGCTGAGGACTACAACGGGTGTTCTAAGTAACTCAGCTGTGTTGAAGGCTTTTATTGTCAAGTCGTAGGCTTCTTGAACGCTCCAGGGTGAGTAAATGGGTACTATGTAGTCACCATGGGACATCCATCTCGCCTGTAGAACATCTGATTGACTTGTCTTTGTTGGTACACCAGTGCTTGGACCAGCCCGCATTACGTTAACAACAACTAGTGGGGTCTCCGTTATAGTTGCTAATCCAATTGCCTCAGCCATTAAGGAGAAGCCCGGGCCAGAGGTTGCGGTCATTGCCTTTGCTCCAGCCCACGAGGCCCCGATGACTGCGTTTATTGAGGCTATTTCATCCTCCATTTGTATTAATACTCCCCCATACTCTGGTAGCTTCTCTGCTAAGTACTCCATGATCTCTGAGCTCGGGGTAATAGGGTATCCAGCATAGAACTTCAAACCTGCTGTTAAAGCACCTTCCGCAATAGCCATGTTTCCAGATGCAAACGTCTTCTTCACTCTACACCACCTTCTCAACGTAGATCGCGAAGTCTGGGCAATTGTACTCGCAGAGTCTACAGCCGATACACTTGTCTATATTAACTGGGTCTGGTGGGTGATAGCCGTATTTATTTAAAACACTAGACTTCACTAGTACTTTAATTGGGCATACGAATATACATATTCCACATTCTTTACATCGATCAATAACCACAGACACTCTGTACTTACCAGTAGTCCTACTCAGTAGACTAGGTTGTGCTTCCAAAGCCTCCAACTCAAATACACCGGTTTAAGGCAACCTGCATTTAAGAATATACACGTATAGATTATAAATACGTGTATATTTGATGCCATGTAAAGAATAAACACGCTGTAGGGATATTAGAGATCCATCTGATGTTTCCTCATTCTAAAAAGCCATGGACTATATCAATATAATGAGGTCCAAGACAAAAACCCTTTCGCTCTATAAATATGTGGTAAAATACAGTTGTGAGTGGTAAACAAACTTATGAGAGGTTGTGGATGTATTTATAATTGGATGAGAGTTTGCATATTAGTTCCCGCGGTATATTGAAAAACAAAGTATTCTTAGTTCCCCTAGCTTTACTAATGGTTTTACTTGTAACATCGTACTTAATTTTATCACAGCCGAGAGTTTCGCTGGGTGGGAAGGTTAAAGAGATAATTGTTCATTACCAAGATGGTGAGACATTAACACTAAACTCGTCATCTCCGGGCTTTGAGAAGCTCTTGGCATCGATTGAAGATGTACTTAGCCACTTGTATGGACTCGCTGTATGTGTCTTCACTAAGCAGCATGTTGAATCGGTGAAGAATGAGTCTACATATGTAGAAGTAGTGCTTGATAAACCATACAATCTAACTTATATAACGCAGAATGGGGTCTACTATGAATATACAGATAGATTAGTAATTATTCTCCAAGCAAGGGATAAGTCCGAAGAGGGAAGAGTCTATAATACCGTTGGTGGCGAGTATTGGGGCTGTTTTGCGATATTTCTTACATGGCCGTGGTTTCAAAATCTCTTAAATACACTTATTGAGTTAGGGAAATAATTTTTCGTGGCAATGGCTTTTTCAATGTATTCCATGAAGCCTCTCACTCAGGTATTTTATTTTTCTATGAAATGGATCATTGTTCTTGTTGGTATTGAAATATGATCGTAGATGCTTACAAGCGATATCATTTACTGCTTTTTGTTTTTCACACTAATGCGTGATTTATGGAGAAGAGGAGTTTTAGGTATTATTGGTATTTAATGTATATAAATGCGGGTTTTATAGGTGAAATTGAAGTAGGTGTGTTTGAATTGTTGGTTGAGATTAGGTGGCATAGTAGGGGAGGGCAGGGTGGTTGGACGGCTAGTAACTTGGCAGCGCTAGCTGCGTCCTATGAGGGTAAGTATGTGCAGAGTTTCCCAGCGTTTGGGCCTGAGAGGTCTGGTGCACCAATAATGGCTTTTACTAGGATTAGTGATGAGCCTGTGGAAATACACAGTATGGTTTATAGCCCAGACATCGTTGTTGTACTCGACTATACATTGTTGTCTCCAAGTATACTCAGTGGTCTTAAGCAGGGTGGCTTCATAATAACTAACTATACGGGGAGTGAGGAGCAAGTGTTTAGCTCTCTCGGCATTAAGAAGGGGGATTATAGAGTTGTCTTAATACCTGCATCGAAGTTGGCGCTTGAGGTGTTGAAGTCCAAGATCACTAATACAGCTATGCTTGCCGGAATCGTGAAGATTGGTGTTGTGAAGATCGAGAGTGTTGAAAAAGCTATTAGTGAGAGGTTTTCTAAACCAGTAGCTGAGAAAAACATATTGCTTGTTAGAAGAGCACTTGAAGAAGCGAGAGAGGTGTAAGATATGGCTACTCTACGCTCGTGGCGTGAAATACCACATGGTGGAGTTGCATTTAGGCTTTCAACAGACGTTAAAACTGGTGATTGGAGGGCTCTGAGACCAGTGATTGATCAGAGTAAGTGCACAAAGTGCATGATTTGCTGGCTCTTCTGCCCAGACATGTCGATAATATGGGATGGAGAGAAGGTATTTGTAAACTACGACTACTGTAAGGGCTGCGGTATATGTGCACATGAATGCCCCGTGAAGGCGATAACAATGGTTCCGGAGGTGGGGGAGTAGGTATGAGTAGGCTTCAATTAATCCCCAAGTATCCACGCGAGAAGCAAGTAATGATGAATCTTAATGGAGATGAGGCAATAGCATATGCTGCTAAACAGAGCTATGTAGACGTGGTTGCAGCATACCCCATAACCCCACAGACAATAATCGTTGAGAAGTACTCAGAGTTCGTAGCTAACGGTGAAGTACACACTGAGTTTGTACCCGTGGAGTCGGAGCACTCAGCTATGAGTGCATGTGTGGGGGCTGCAGCTGCTGGTGCGAGAGCATTCACCGCCACCTCCTCGCAGGGTTTGGCATTAATGGTTGAGATCTTATATATAGCTAGCGGCCTCAGACTACCAATAGTCCTAGCTGTGGTTAATAGAGCTCTCTCAGCACCAATAAATATTCACAACGACCACTCGGATGCATACTTAATGAGGGACTCTGGCTGGATCATGCTTTTCGCGGAGAATGTTCAGGAGGCATATGACACGACAATCCAGGCATTTAAGATCGCTGAGCACCCAGAAGTCCAGTTACCTGCCTCAGTGCACATTGATGGATTCTTCTTAAGTCACACACTTGAGAACATCTATACTTTACCTGATGAAGCTGTCTACGAGTTCCTCGGTGGTCCAAGAAAGATCCCTAAGGTTAGAGTGGATTACTTCGATGAAGAAGTAGACTATGTGTTAAACCCCGCTAGACCGCTCTCATTCGGTAGCTTAGCACTATACGATTACTACTTCGAGATGAAGATACCGCAGTTGATCGCGATTAATAAGGCTCTAGATGTTATTAAGCAAGTTAATGAAGAGTGGTATGAGTTAACGGGTAGAAGGTATGGAAATGGATTAGTAGATCCCTACATGGTTGAAGACGCGGACATTGTTTTAGTTGCCATGGGTAGTGGTGCTGGGACAATTAGGAGCGTTGTTAAGAAGTATCGTGAGAGGGGGTTGAAGATTGGTTTACTTAGAGTGAGGTCTTATAGGCCGTTCCCACACAGTGATATTAGGAATCTATTGAGGAATACCAAGCTCGTTGCAGTCATGGATAGAGCTATCGGCCCCGGGCAGTATGGAGCACTATACCTAGACATAGCATCAACTCTATACCATGAGAGGAGTAAGCCAATACTAGTCGACTACGTGTATGGTCTTGGAGGAAGAGATTTATCACCAGACATGGTTTCCGCCATGATAAACCAGCTTGTAAAAGACCTTGAGAGAGGATACATACCCGAAGAGGAGAGATTGAGGTTTCTCGGGGTGAGGGGCTAATGGTTGTCAAGACTATCCCTGAAATACCAGTTAAGAAGGGAGAGCCTCCCTACAAGCTCTGGATGTTTGAGCCCGGCGAGAAGAAGGAGTTTCCATTAGTGTTTAATTTAAGGCAGTTAGCAGAGCAGAGGAGGCCTGCGCTAATACCAGGGCATAGGCTATGTGCTGGTTGTGCAGCACCAATAGTTGTTAAATTAGCTAGCTTCGCGTTTAGGGGCCCAACAGTCGTTGTCAACGCAACCGGTTGCCTCGAGGTATCAACAACGATCTATCCATATACAAGCTGGGCTGTCCCATGGATCCATAATGCATTTGAAAACGCTGCAGCAACAGGTAGTGGAATCGAGGCAGCTATTAAGGCTTTGAAGAAGACTGGTAGGCTTAAGTACGAGCATGTAGACGTAGTGGTGTTCGCGGGTGATGGTGGAACATATGATATAGGAATCCAGGCATTGAGTGGTATGGCTGAGCGTGGGCATGACGTACTCTACATACTCTACGATAACGAGGCCTACATGAATACTGGTATTCAGAGGTCTGGCGGAACACCTAAATTCGCCTGGACAACGACATCACCTGTTGGAAGTGTATTACCTGGTAAAGGCGAGCATAAGAAGCCTATTGCAGACATAATGGTTGCCCATAGAATACCATACGTTGCAACAGCTACTCCAGCACACTGGATGGACTTAATAAAGAAGGTTAGAAAAGGTATTGAAGTTAATGGACCAGCATTTATACATGCTCTAAGTAGTTGTAATAGAGGCTGGAGGCATGAGGAGGGTATATCTATCGAAATACTTAGAAGGGCTGTTGATACATGCTACTTCCCACTATGGGAGTGGACTCCTGAGACAGGCTACTTGCTAACTGATAGAAGCTTAGTAATAGCTAGAAACCCGTCTCTCAAGCAACCAATTGATAAATTCCTCGAGGTTCAGGGCAGGTTTAGGCACCTACTGAGACCGGAGAACAAGGAGTTGCTTAAGCAACTACAGGACTACGTTGATGCAGTGTGGGAGGACTTGTTAAAGAGAGCTTCAAATGCTCCGCGGTAGTAGAGATTGATTGATTTTTGCTCATTATTTCAAAACTCTTTTTTAATCATTGGCACAGGCTCTCCTCTAAGACAGGATGATCAAGCCGGGTTAATAGCGTGTGATGAACTATTAAAGAATGATGTTTTCTGCTTGAAGTGTGAGTATGGTGTTGAAAACTGCTTTGGAGAGATAGATAGGTTTAAACCTCGTTTTTTAATTATAATTGATACCGCACTATTCGAGAACGGTAAGCCAGGAGATGTTATTGTCACAAGCGAGGAATCCATTAGTGAAGTGAAGTTAGCGCTATCAACACACAGTATTCCAGTCACTTTGTTAATAGAGTTAATGAAGAAGATGTGGAAACTTGAGAAACTATACGTGATCGGTATATACCCCAAGAGCATGGATTTAGGGTTAGAGGTTTCACTCGAAGTCTCCTCCTCCATAGAGAGACTTGTAGAGGAGATCAAGAAGTGTATTAAAAGAGAAAGGAGAGTGGAAGAACTGGTATAACGCCTAGAAGCTTTAAAACAAGCATATAGTGGGAGTCGAAGTCACGTGGTTCTAAAATACATAGTCTACTCATAGACTCCAAGACCGGTATAGGCAGGTAGTATCGTGTCCTCCTGAAAAAGGACGTTGCAGTGTGCTCGATAATACTCTTCACGAGGAATTCTTTTTTAAAGGCTCTGGCGTAACCCACGAGGTCATTGTTGTCGAGGAATCTTGCTAGTATTGGTGATAGCTTGAATATGTAGTATAATCCACCACCCGTGTAGGGCTTAGTTAGTGGTACTGAATCACCGTGAAAAACTATTCTTTCGCAAATTACAGGGTTTTTCAACGGCTTATTAAGTGGTATAATTCCTCCATATCGCTCTAGAATCTGCGTCACTACGAGACCAGTCCTCTTCTCGACTAGTTTAAGTAAGTAGTGCTCCATTGGTTTTCTCGACCCATAGCCCAACTGGGCTTTTCTATCGTCCAGTGGAGTTATCCATGCAAAAAACTCTGGGTTGTTTTCATCGTATATTATAATTATTGTATCATCTTGTATCCCCCTAGTTTCTGCAACTACCTGTAATCCAACTAGGTAGTTCTTGATAGGTTCGGAGAAAAAACTCCGGAATACTCCATTGGCCCCCTCCGCTACCACGAGGAAATCAAATTTTAAGCAATCGCCTCCTATGTTGATACACTGTAAACTACTAGGCTTTGCCCTTACACCATTTATAACTCTATGGCCAAGCGATTCAACCTTAGAAGCCAGAGTCTCCTCGAGTAGGGGTCTTTCAACGTGGTAGGCAATGGGTTTTTTAAAGTATAATTCCACGCCTCCCATAGGGGTTAGAAAACGTATTTTCCTATATGATGCATTAATGATGTGTTTAGAAAGCTCCTCTACGGATTTAGCAACGTATTCTCCAACTATGCCTGCACAGTGCTTTGGGTATCCTATGGATTTATGCTCTTCCACCAATAAAACATCGTGGTTTCTCACGTTTAGAGCTGTATATAGTCCTGCCGGTCCTCCACCAATAATTACTACATCAGCCTTCATCCTTCTCCTCGTAGTTTCTACTAGTATATCTAACCTTATAGTATTTAGCTCTGAGTTTTTCAGCTATATAATTAAAGCTCTTGTATGGATCCCCCCTCGACCCACAGGTATAGACATCCACACTTGCAAACTCGTACTCAGGCCACGTATGTATAGTTATATGGCTCTCCAACACTATGCCGACAACGCTCACACCTGGATTTATCTTCCATGTTTTTACGTCTAGTAGTGTGAAGCCACCAATTTCAGCAGCCTCTTTAACAACTCTTGCGAGATACTCCTCGTTGCCTAGGAGAATAGGGTCGCAGCCATATAGCTCTCCATAGACGTGGCGTCCAATAACCTTGTTTCTTAACTGAGTAAGCGTAACCATAATTCTCACCATATAATACTCCCCCTCGGAAACTTATAAATTTTACCCCCTTCCCTTGTTAATAGATTAGTAAATCCTAATAATAACCCCCATGTGTGGAGAGAAGAAGCTTCAAAGATTATTAATTCAAATATGTCAAGAAAGATATCTAGTGTTGGATGGGAGGGGTGTAAAAAATGTTTAAGGGGAGGGGTTATTTCCTATCTTAAGCCTCCCCTTCATACTCAAGCTCAGGGGGTTTTTCAATGGGCTTTGCTTCTACTTTGCTTCTAATGGCATTAATTGTCTTTAATGCCTCATCGTATGAAACGTGTTTACCTGCCTGCATTACTTTGCCGAGTTGATCCTTTAAAACATCCTCAACGTTTCTCCCAGCTATTTCTAGTTTGACTTTGTCAAATATGGCGTATGTGGGTTCTATGACGGCTGCCTTCTTTAGCACTAATGTGTTTTCGTCGACTAGAACAACTACAGCTGCACCCACTTCTTTTCCATTTGTTTTAACCGCGTATACGTAGTCTCCATCAAATGTTTCACCAATTTTCTCTACATTGTACTTGACAACCCCTATGGCTATTTCAGGTGCCTTTGCAATAAATGTCTTTAATGTTTCTCCATAGGATTCTGGAGGTACACGCTTAAAGACCTCTACCTTCAGTGTATCCCACTTCCACTTCACTTCCTTGTGCTCTTCATCTACATCGTAGTCGATGGTTATTCTCACAACATCTAATTTATCAACTTTTAACTCATCTACGAGGAGGGTGAACAATGCTCTATTTAAGAGTGCAGAATAATATGCAATTCTATTAGCAAACTCCTTATCTTTCTTCACGTAATCCCTCAATTGACCAAATAGTACACGCCTTAGCTTGTCAGCGAATAGTGCAGCTGGTATTAACCCGGATCTCAAAGTGGGCAAGATATTCACCCCTTTCCAATATATGTAGAGAATATATAGACATATTTATACATTTACTCGCTGAGAACAATTTACAAGAGGTAGCGCGAAATAAATTGAATCTAGTGAAGCTTATAAGGGGGTTCCAATTGGATAAACATATTGAATGCCGCCGTAGTATAGCCCGGTCAAGTATGCGGGCCTTTCGAGCCCATGTAGAGTGGAGAAAGCCCGTGACCCGGGTTCAAATCCCGGCGGCGGCATTTCAACTAAAACTCCGCCTTCTAAGGTGGGTATAAAGAGAAGGTTCGAAGTCTCCATGTTTCTAATTGTTCTTGGTGACGAAGCTCTATAATAAGATCGCGGATTTTAAAGATGCTTGATGCGGTCTCCAGAGTGGCCCCGAACTCCTCTAAGTAGATGTATAATCCTGTTCCTTTAAATTACATTTGTGGAAAGGATGAGTAAGACCTCTAAAACACGTAATTAATAGAGGCTTAAAACCATTGTGGTCTTGGGCTGATGAAAACCCGTTGAGTACTGATTACCAGATGGGAGTGGACGTACTCTAAGCAACTGGAAGCAGACAATCCCCGTAGAGTAGTCAGAGAGCGCACTCGTCGAAAAGTGGGTGGGGTCTTGATACAACTGACCTCCTCCTCACCATTAAGGGGTGAGGGTTCCCTGGGGTGGCTCACTGGTTCCCCGCATCTATTCGGGTCTACATCTGTCCTCTGCGGGGCAGTCAGGGTGGCCAGAGAGCCCCCATATAATGTTTCTGCTTAGTGGTTGCAGACCCTGCATCCCACGCTGGCTTAGGGGCAACCACAGCCTCCAATAAACTCATCACCGAGAATAATTGAGCAAGAGGGAGCTCATAAACCTCTCTATCCCTGCCTTTCAAGGCGGGGCTTTTAGTTGTAAAAAGTGAAAGACAATGAACTATCACATGCCGAGAAGTAGTGGTGGTTTAGCTACATTAATTATTCCTGTGAAGATAGTGTGGATTATTGAGGAACAGACATTGGAGAATGGGCTTTTAAGTGAGATCTATGGTTATCGGGATGTATAGTCTTTACAATTACTGAAAAATTACTAAAAATTATTGTATCTTCTGTTAGCTCCTTACTTTATAAAGCTTTTTAACTATGCAATATTATTTTTATTATATGGGTGTGGGATTTGAATCCCAAAGTCTTGAAAACCCTCATAGTATCTATCCTTGTACTAGCCCTAATCCTACCCAGTATATCAGTAGTTGTAGCAGGTCAAGTTGAAGTACAATTAGACACGAACTATAGGAGGGCTTATGTAAGTTCAGTATTACTGAGTGACGACTACTGGAAACACGGTGCATACGTAGAAGACGACTCGCTATTATTATTTACAAAGCCGAATCCCTCGGAATTCAATGTAGAGTCTACTGTGGACTTTGGACAAGTATTAATACTACTAGAGCCATCAACGACTCCGGTTGTCTTAAAGGGCAAAGTACTAGGTATTATTGCAACTCTGCCAACACACGTCTACAATATAGTAGTAGCTATGATAACAAGAGAGCAACTACAGAAGATAGCCGCCACGCCGGGAGTTCTAGCCATTATGCCTGATGTAAGGCTAGATGCGTTAATCAGTAAAGAAATGAAAGCAACGAGAGAATTAGTGTCTGGGGAAGGAAAATCTCATGGAGAACTAAGTCCAGACAGTGAAGGCGGCTATCACTATACAATAGAAATCACTGGTGCATACGATGTCTGGAGCACTTATGGAATCAAAGGTGAGAACGCAACACTAGCAATAATAGACACAGGAGTAGACTATGGCTCCCCAGGTCTTGGACTAGACGCTATTGCACGAGACGAGAATGGAGTACCATTAGTATTTGATGCAAGTAGTCTGGGCCTGGTTCTTACACCGGTGAGGGCTACTGATATAGGCGGTGGATACATATTTGTCAACGCAAGCGATCTCTACGTATTCTACCCACCATACTACGTGTATAAGTGGACTAATAGTCTATATGCAAGAATAACTGGTTGCGCATCTAGATCGCTCTGGCTGACATTCCCGAGTAACTGGTATATCGGGGGCATAAAACATTATGGAGACGTGAAATTCGGGCTTGCACTACAAGTGCTATCACTACCTATAGGCACACTGACATACACTATCCCAGTTATAGTAGTTGACTCTAATGGAGATGGAGTATACGACACTCTCTACGCTGACACTACAACAGCTCTATACCTGGTGCGTAACGTAGCATCATACTGTGGAGTAAACATACCCGGCAATATTGGAACAAGCCCAGACTTCTCATTCGTGGATGAAGAACCAATTACCTATGGCTATGAAGTAATAGCGAGAGACCTAGATGGAGACGGCATTAGAGACTACTCAATTGGAACACTAGCTGGATACGTCTACGACTCGGCTTTCGCCATTATACTGGAGAAACTTGGTGAGTGGAAGTCATTAATGCCTAGTACACAGCCTTTAAGTGGCTACTCAACAGCTAACGTCATAATGTGGGAGACTTGGAATTACGAGCCTGTAGCCGCTGTCTGGCCCGGTCTGGACCCGTATGGAGACTACGTAGTGGTCGAATACGATTACCATAGCCACGGCACTTTCTGCGCAAACACTGCTGCTGGTAGAGACTTCTATGCTCAAACAGGGTATGGTGTTAGAAGTATTTCTGGTCAAGCCCCCGCGGTAAAAATAGCTGTAGCTCCAGCACTATACTTTGGAACAGTGGCTGTTTCAATATACTTCTTCTCAGGCTTCGACCTAGCTACTCCATATGGATATGGATCTAGGTATTTGTGGCCAAATCTACTTGTAAACCCATGGATAGCATTTGGAGGTTTTGAGTGGAAGTGGATTTATACAGGTGAACACCAAGTTGACATAACGAGTAACTCTTATGGAATAAGTGGGTGGGCGTTGTGGGGTTGGAATAGTGGTGCAGACCCAGAGAGCATTGTATTCGACTACACAATATTAACATCTGGAACAATGCACTTCGTCGCTGCTGGTAATGGTGGACCAGGATATGGAACCGTTGCATCACCTGCAAGCTCTTCATTCGCTATAGCTGTGGGGGCTGCCACAGAGTTCACTTATAGGCCGATCTATGGCTACTACTGGCCTGGCTCGAGCAGAGATGTTATAACTTGGAGTAATCGTGGACCCACAGAGCTGGGTGTTGCCAAGCCAGACTTAGTTGCTGTTGGTTCATACGCCTGGGCTGTTGGCAGGACGTGGGATGCCCTGGGAAACATTTATGGAATTAGAAACCTCACTGGTAAACTAGCCTATAACTTATTTAGTGGTACTAGCCAGGCTACACCAATGACTGCTGGCGTAGGAGCACTCGTGGTGTCAGCGTATAGGAGTGCGTATGGTTCAAGGATTCCAGCGTATCTATTGAAGACTATTTTAATGAATAATGCAAAGGATATGGGCTACGATGAGCTATCGCAAGGCGCGGGATTTGTTAATGCATACGGAGCTGTTAGAGCAGTATTGGATCCATCATTCCCCAAGGTATATTCAACGGACTTTCTTGGAGACGTATTAAGTGAGCTCGGGGTAAACTACAATACTGTCACATACGGAGTGTTCACAGGTTATGAAGGTTCATGGTATGAACCAAAGATCTTTATTCCACTAGTTAAATATCGTGCTAATCGAACAATAACTATTGAAGGGGCTGGAAACTATAGGGTTTATGCTGCGAGATTTGAGTCTACGGGTGTAACCCCCGTATGCAGTGCTATTATTAGAGCAATGGGGATTGTGAACTGTACTGGAGATAAGGTATTGATTAATGTAACAGCTTCAACAACCTACACCTATTTATTCTTTGACCCATCTACACTAGCGAAGTATGACTTCTTCGAGATAGAGGGGGTTTATCCATTTGAGTACTTTGAAGCTGGCGGTAGATATGGTCGCTACTCTCCACAGATATCACTTAGCGTTATGGACTTCGCCTACTGGATTGACTATGGAGCAGATGGAGTGTTCTCGTGGTATGAAACCGCGAGAATAACTTATGATATACGTGGAGCTAATGCTGTGAGGATCCAGGTTGGAAGGCTGGGGGAGAAGCTGAGTGAAATAGAGGATCTCGCTGAGAGATACATGGGTGTAAATGTATCGGCTTTACCAAAGCTCCTTGTATTGAGGCTTGGAGTATCTGGTGCAACGTATAGAGGTCTACTACCTATTAGAGTCAGAATTGTTGGGTATAAACTTGTTCCGTGGAAGCAAGTAAAGGTTCTACCTACATGGATTAACATTGAACCCGGTGGTAAAGGATTAGTCACAGTGTCTGTATTTGGTCCACTAAAGCCAGGATTCTACAGTGGATACTTAGTGGTGGAGGAGGCTAGTAAAGGATTTAGAGCTCTAGTTCCATTATCTTTCTTCTCACCACTAGAGATCTCGAGTGAACGAGTATACAAGTTAGCTCCATATACAGAGAACACCCCGGTGAAGAACATGTATCTACGTGGAGCATTCGACTACACATGGAGATACGAGTCTGGAGATTGGAGAGTATTTAAGGTTGTTATAACGGACTACTTGAGGTATACATGGGCTCTAGGGGTTAGAGTTACTTGGCCAACCTACGGAGACGGCAATTACGCTAGCAACTTAGACGTCCACGTCTACGGGCCATACACTTACGCAATGGTGGATGAATACAACAATGTATACACATATAGCGTCAACGGCGTACAGCTTGGTGCAGAGTTAACAAGAGATCCAAGGGGTGGGTCAAGCTACAACCCAACGAGGTTCTGGGATTCACTAGCTCCTGGGGTTTCTTTGATTGTCGCCCCCGCAACAAAGCCTGGAACATATAGAGTAGTCGTGAGAAATATACAGTTCAGGGGGTTGGAATACAATGAGCCATTTACACTGGAGTTGTTCCCAATAACAATAAGGGCTTCACCAATATACATGGCTTCCTCAAAGACAATTACGTACTTAGTCACAATTAAGACGCCATATCTACCAAGCTACACACTACCATACGACGTATACGCATATAATGAAGGCATATACAACACTACCATATATATACAAGACCTCACAGAGTATGGAATAACAGTATCCTCATTTATCAAGTCAAAAACCGCGAACTCTGTACTAGCCAATGTAACAATAAAGTACAGTGATACAACGCCTAAAGGAATATATGTAATCCCAGTATCAGCAGCATTCCCAGTCGCTGTAACAACCGTTGGATGGATAGACAATGGACAGATGAACTATTACTTCTACTACAATGAAATACCAATAGCACTAACCATCAGAATATACTACTAAACCCCTGAAACCATTTTTTTAATACAAATTCCATTCTTAATCCTCTTATCCAAAACTACCTGACCTCCTCCCCGCCATGAATGGTGAGGGTTCTTGTGAAGGCGGGGAGGTTTAGGATTACATCTCCCCGTTTTGGGGATTTAATCCCGGGCCGGGTCTCCGGCCCATTACCCCTACTCCTTTCGGGGCTCGGGGTTATGCGTGGATTATTTATCATCGCTAATGGCTCAAAATACTTAATGCTCATCACCGAGAACGATTAAACAAAGAGAATTTGTAAGCTTTCCCTCTCACCCCCCGCCTTAAAAGGCGAGGCTTTCAGTTGTAACAAGCACTCGATTTTAAGCTCTAAAATCAGCCAATACTAGCGCTTTCACGAGTACTTATCAAACTCCATGCTTTGTAATTAGTGTTTTAAATACTCATATTTAATTCGCAGTTGGTCTAGTATACTATCTGTAAGCTCGCTCACCGCAGTAGCTCTCCCCTTGCTGCCGGTGGTTTCACAGCCCTATGGGTCTCGGAGCTGGATCGCCATGAAGTAGTTGGGTTTTGTAGATATAAGTTTTCTTAGAGATCCACCAGACCACCATGCATTACCACCCCAAGGAAATTTACACCCAATAAGTACAACAATATGAGCGATTACGAAAACAGAGACAGCCCCATTGCTCTTATCCCTTGCAAATCGATCGTGGATCATTAGTACTAAGCATGCTGGAATTTAAACAAGTAAATAAAGGATCACGGGCCCGCCGGGATTTGAACCCGGGTCCTCCGGCTCCGCAGGCCGGCGCCCTCTCCTGGCTAGGCGACGGGCCCATTTATGTATTTACCCGTATTACTTGTTTTTAATTGTTTTTGAATATTCATCTGCTATTTGTAGAGGTATTGGTAGTTTTTTACCCTCCACTAGTAGTTTTTTTACCATTGTTACTGCATCTTCTATTTTTACATTATACCCTATACTTACGTATAATTCTGTGTTTTCGTGTTTTAAGACTTCTCCCACAATCTTGCCATGTGCTTTTATTAATACTCTTTCACCAATTGCTACTAGTTCTCCATACAGTTTCTTCTTTGCAACTCCAATGCTTGGTTTACCCAGTACTACTCCAAGATGTGTAGCTATTCCAAATGCGCGTGGATGGGCTAATCCATGGCCATCTACAAGGAGTAAGTCGGGTTTGTATCTTAGTTTTCCATAAGCCCTCATATATCCCGGCACCTCCCTGAAAGCTAGTAATCCAGGTATATATGGTACCTTCACATCAACTACAGAGTATGTTTTCTCAACTACTCTACCATCAACCACGTTGTAAACCACTATTACAGCGTACTGCCTTCCACCCCTATATGAAGAGTCGAATGCCGCAACATACTTAACTCTATTAATATCTAGGGGAGGCGCTTGTTCAACAGTCTCCAGCACCCTGCACGCTAAGATCTCTTGAAGCTTCATTGCTCTATGAGCATCAAACAAGTGTGGACTACTAGACATATTTAACCAACAATAATCCATTAGTTAAAAGCGAGTATTAAGCAAACACCTATAGAGGTGTCTACGTGGAGTACTCTAAGAGAGAACTAGCATTAGTGTTTAAAGAGCTTGAAGAACGCAGAGTAGACGCCACTATAATAGGCAACACCAGCGTAGAGCTAGCACTAGGTAGAGAAGTCTTCGAGGGAGACCTAGATTTATTCATAATCAACCCAAGCCCAATAGCTGAGAAAAAGTTCTTCGAAAAGATGGCAGAGGACTTAAACTGGGAGATTTCATCAACGGAAATAGGCACACCATCACTACTAATCCCACTGGAAAAAGGGAACCTCATTGTAGAACTATACGAGAACTACATGGATCTAGAGATCCCTATTGAAATAATCGAAGATAGAGTCGAGTATAGAGTTAATGGTGTTAAAGTGAAGTCCATTAAGCCAGAATACTACCTAGTCCTCAAAGCGAGACAGGGAGTAGACCTAGATAAACTAGAAAAATACATTAGTAATCTAAAACAGAGGAGCCTAAATACAAAACTAGTAGAGTACGCTGCATCACTATACCCAGAAGACGAGAGAGAATTAATAATGGAGAGGCTAAGATCATGCGGACTCTACATAACTTAGTAATTTAAAAGCCCCTCCACGAATTGAATTTAAGAATAGACTTAGGAAATAGAGGGGCAATATATGCCGGTAAACGACCCAGAACTACTAAGGATCGTGCATGCAAGAATTCTAGATAAATGGGTATGTAGAAAATGCGGTGCATTAAACCCGCCGGGAGCCACGAAGTGTAGGAGGTGTAAGTCTAAGGGGACTCTTAGACCAAAGAAAGCTATAAGGGCTGGACCCAAAGCAAAGACCACTGGTACATAGCTCTATTTAAGCAGCTCCCCTGCTAAGATAAATAACGCTGAAGCAATAGGTACAAAGTAGTAAATAATCCTATATGCAACCACTACTTCTGGAGGGAGGACTAAGGATAAACCATACTCAGCAACACCAACACCTCCTGGAGTTGGAAGCATGCTAATAGCCTGCATTATTGAGTATGCTGAGAACACAGTCCAAAGCCCTAATACGGGGTTCATGGCTCTTCCCTGAAAATACAGAAAGGGTGCAATAGCTAGAGCCCAGAAACAATGGATCAGTACTGTTAAGATCCAAGTGAATAGTTTAGAGCCCAGATCCATAGTACTCGATATTTCAGAGTATGTTTTCCCAAAGTCTTCAATATGCTTAAATAGTTTTTCAAACCACGCGAATTTAGCTAGCTTCACAGCTACATAGTTAGCCCTAAACTTCGAGGCAACTCGACTAACACTCCTAAAGAAAACAGGCCATGAAACAACTACAAACCCTGACACTAATATAACTGGTATTGAGTATGGTAAATACCACATGCTGAAGAACAAGCCAAGTAGACATGTATAAATCACATCGTATGAAACCTCATATATTGCTAACGCATACGCGGTACCAATAGATAACCCAGATTCACTTGAAATTAATAGAGCTCTAGCTGGTTCACCCCCAATAGCGGAGGGAGTGATCTTGGCGAGTAAATCACCTAGGAAACGAGCTTTCAAGTATGTTTTAAACGAGCAATTTACATCATTATAGTTTGATTCAACAATATACATTAATCTAAATACAGAAATAACCCATCCAGCGAATACAAGTACTGCAGAGTAAGCGAGCTCCGGGAGCCCTATTCTCGAGAGATCAGCACCTGTAACCACAATATACACTTGTATAACCCCCACAACAAGCACTATAGCGACAACCAATCTCTTCCAATTAACTCCAACACTAATGGCTCCACTACCCATAGCTGTCAATCCACCTGACCTCCTCCCCGCTTTAACGGGAACCCTCGTCATTCATGGCGGGGAGTTTGGGATTACGTTCCTCTTCCCGAGGGTTCAATCCCGGGCCGGCTCTCCAGCCCATTACCCCTACTCCTTTCGGGGCTCGGGGTTATGCGTGGATTATTTATCATCGCTAATGGCTCAAAATACTTAATGCTCATCACTAAAAATCACTAAATAGTGAATGTTTATAAGCTTTCCCCTCCAACCCTGCCTTTTAAGGCGGGCTTTCAGTTGCAATAGTGAGGTAAACCACAATATTTTTAAGGGACTTGGCTATACATAAATTACTCCATGGATTATAATGTATGGGATGAGGCTATGGTTTTTTAGCTATACAGAAGAGCAATTAGAGAAGCTTAGAGTAGATAAGCAAATGCTGAGGGAAATCATTAAGGAGCTAAAGAAGTGGAGCGCACACGCTACAATACTGCTAAGTCTATATGTACCACCAGGTAGACCCATTGGAGACGTCTTAGCACTATTAAGACAGGAGATGTCTGTGGCGGAAAACATAAAATTGAAGAAAACAAGGAACTCTGTTGAGTGGGCTTTAAGTGCTGCATACGATAGACTTAGTAGAATACCCAAAATACCCGAGAATGGATTGGCATTATTTGCAGGCATGAACCCCGATACTGGGGAGTCGACAGTTGTGATGCTTGTCCCTCCCGAGAAGATACAGGTTTTCTTCTATAGAACCGACAAGTACTTCCACACGGAGTTCCTCGAAGAGATGGTTACTGAAGGTAGTGTAGCTGGATTACTCCTAGTTGAGAGAGACGCAGCCACTATAGGTTTGCTAAAAGGCAATAAACTAGAGATTGTCGAAGAAATGGAAGCATACATACCAGGTAAACACCATAAAGGTGGGCAGAGCCAGAGGAGATTTGACAGGATCATTGAGCAAATGGTTGAGGAGTTCTACAAGAAGGTCGGGGAGCGCGCAAACAACATATTTCTACCTCTATATGAGCAAGGTAAGTTGAAACTTATAGTTCTAGGGGGACCCGGATACGCTAAACAAGATTTCCTCGCTGGAAACTACCTAGACTACAGGTTGAAGCAAATAATTGCACCAGAGTTAATAGATGTCTCATACCAGGGTGAAGTAGGCTTAAGAGAGCTAATTTCCAAAGCAGGGGACTTGCTCGAGAAATACGAGTATGCAGAGTCATTGAAGACTCTAGAGGAGTTTAAATACCACCTTGCAAAAGACGATGGTCTAGTAGTCTATGGTGAAGAAGAAGTAAAATTAGCCCTTGAACAAGGCGTCCTCAAAACACTACTCGTGAGTGAATCCCGTGATGACATATCTCACTGGCTGGAGAGCTCGCATCAATATGGAGTAAAAGCGGTTGTTGTAAGCAAGGATCTCCCAGAGGCGGATTGGTTTAACAAAACCTTTAATGGTGTAGCGGGGATCTTGAAGTACAAGACTAATACTTTTAACTCCTAGGACACTACTTATAATGCATTAAATACTATTCTTAGTTTCGGAGACGCCTCCTCTACATAACACAATATACTCTAAATGGTGAGTTTAATGCGTGGAGTAGAGTCCATTATTGGCGCATACCTAGCTGTCATCGTAGTAATAAGTGTTGTAACTGGTTTATACTTATACATAGTTAGAGCAGGTAGAAGCGTGGATGAGCAAATAAGAGAAGCCATAGTTAACTATCAATCTGCAAGCTATCCCCCCGTCTTATCTCTCAGCTACGTAAACGACACAACGTTCAAACTATCGATCACTCCATACACTCCATTATACATTGAAGAAGCCATTGTTAAGGAAATTGAGGGTGAGTTAATATACAATGTGAGCGTAAATGAAGTCTTATACAAGCCCAGCGAATTGGAGGTAGTTATAAATAAAACCCCTGCCACAATACTACTAGTCTCCAATAGAGGAGTAGTCTTCTACTACATCCCTAGACAAGACCCCGGATTACTCACAGCACCAGATTACATTAGAAACAAGCCATTCATTGACGAAGAACTAATCGATTACCTCAAGAAAATAAGTAATAGCGCTGAGCCTAGATATAGCGGTACAGAGCTGTCAAATAGTGTTACTCCACTGGATTACCTAGGATATAAAGTCTCAATTGGTAGAACATACACACCGATAGCTCCACTTTTAAACGGCCCCATCTCGTGTACACCATGGTGGATCATACCGTCACCCCTCGACGCTTACTCTCCATGTACTGTAAACATCACGGATCACGGGGTTTACTACTCACTCCTAACATATAACTATAATAGAACATATTGGCACTTTGACGATGAGGGATACTTAAACCTAAGCAGCGATTTAGCCTCAGCAGGGATACCTGGGAGCTATAAGTACATGCAAGTATTAAGGCTAGTTAAAGTCAATGCCCCAGGACTATATACGATGCAATTCAGCGTTGGCCTTGAAACCGGGCTATTAACAACGTCTCAAGCATACAACACAATGCTCTCAGTTGTAGTATACGTCTTACGTGGTGACATCCCAATAAACTACTACATTGCCCTATCAACCCCCGATCAGCCGACTAATCCATGGTTAAGCAGGATCTTAGTTGATTTCAGACCACAAGGTAGTCTTGAAACAAGGAGTGTTTCAACAAATATAGTTAAAGCAGTATACTCATCAAGTAATACCATAAGCCTAGACCTCTCGAACTTCGGCTTTAACGAATACATTATCGCCTACGGTGTGGAAATCGCTTACCCATGGAGTGGAACACTAAGAGTAAAAATAGAGCTAATTTCCCTCAAGCAGGGTTAACACGGTGTTTATGGTGCGACCAGTGCGAGAATAGCGGCGAGTATAGGTGGTATTAACCCATACTTAAATACCTGTACTAGTGCTTGATCAATTCTATAGCGACCCATAATGTTCTTCAACGTTACAACGAGTAGCAGTAGTATAAGATACTTCAATACCAGTACTAGGCCTCCCAGAGGGGATAAATGGTTGAAAGGTGCTGGGCCTCCGAGAAGTACATAGACTCCTATTACGAGTGCAATAACGAGGTCTAAATCATGGAGAAGCCTAGCTAGTGCGAGTAGTGGACCACTAAACTCTGTCTCGTATCCCGCAATGATCTCTTGCTCTGCTTCAGGTATATTGAATGGTGGATACATTGCTTTAACCTGGATGCTTACAGTGAAGCCTATTATTGATAATGCTAGAATAGCTAGCGTAATTGGATTAGAGTATAGCCTTGAGAAGTTTACATAGGTAGAGCTAATACTCATGAATAATCCATCACCACGAGTAGCTAGATACACTGGTACCAATATACTGGCAAAGTATGCTGGCTCAGCTATTGTTACTAGAGACAGCAGCCTCGAGACACCTATATTAGTATATGGACTAGGCATAGAGAGCGATGCAATAACTATCGCGAAGAGAGGCATAACGCTACTTAGATAGAAGAATATAAGCACATCGAAAACAGTCGCTACATTGAGTAAACTAATTGGTAGAAATATCACTGATGACACAATACATGATACTCCAATTATAAGAGCAAACTCTGCAAGCCTAGGCATACTAAACCTATTAACAACCTCCTCCTTAGCCCTCAAGAGCTTTAAGAAATCATAGAATGGCTGTAGGAGTCCAATCGGCCCAACATATGAAGGACCCATTCTCCTCTGATACCTAGCACTTAATTTCCTAACAAGGTACTGCGTGAAAAAAGCTAGAGCTACTAGGAATATAGTGCCTGGAAACACCAATATGCTGAACAATGCATTAACATATACATCAAGGTACACATCTACCACCCCGCAATTATTGAAGCAATGAAGACGATTACTGCGAGTAGCACTAGTAGGGCAAGCCATGAGGAGAGGAATCTATACCAGTCGTGGAGGCTACCGGTATGCACTCCCTCCACAAGCACCCTGTAGAGTGACTTAGCAAACCTCTTCATAAAACCCCAGTACATTGAGGAAATACTAGGCGTAACTGATGAAACAACACTTTCCGGTTCTCCAGACAAGTATACATTTGTTACTCTAACACGCCTCGACTTCAGTGCATAGTATAGTAGTGACACTGTGAGTATTGACAATCCCAATACAGCGACAACTATTGTCAGCGCAGAGCTCGGATCAAGTACTAGAGTAGTCTTCATGGCTTTACACCCGCATACGCTCTAATCAACTCATTACTTATAAAGCCCCTTAAGTCGGGGGGTATGTTTTCAAGCGCTCTCTCTAAGTATACGTTATAACCATTGACAAGGGCATTTGATGACGACTCATAGATCGACCACGTGTATTGAAATACTACTCCTAGTGCAATAAGGCTTAACGCCATTGCAAAAAGCAAGTATTCAACCCACTTCTCCTTGATCAACCCTGTTTGCCTTCCACCTGTAGAGAACAATACTGCTGATATAACCTTCAAGTAGCCTGGTAGGGAGAGCGCTGATATAGCAATTAACAACACTGGTACTAGCGCTGATCCAGCGTTTAGATAACCCTGTGCAATATACCACTTTGAGTAGAAGCCTATTAAGGGTATAAAGCCCGCTAAGCTTAGAAATCCGAGAATCATTGAGGCTGATGCTAGTGGGTAGTGTCTTCCAACACCCCTGATATCATCTAGATTTCTAGATCCAGCTGCATCAATGAATACACCGCTCGCCATGAAGAGCATTGATTTAGCTATACTATGTGCTACAACGTGTATGACTCCACCGGCTACAGCGTATTTAACCGCTGTATCATAACCAGTTAGAAACCCTGCAGAGACACCCATGTATGCAATACCCATGTGGCTTACAGTACTGTAGGCTAAGAGCCTCTTAATGTCATCCTGCCTCATCATCATTAAAGCACCAATGAAACCACTCACTACTCCCAAAAGGAACAATGCAAACATCACTATAGACCTGTATTCCCCGAGTGCAGAGTTCTCGCCGAATATTGTGTAGAGGAAGCGTGCAGTAGCGTAAACCCCTACATTGACTACAAGTCCAGATAAAGCAGCTGAAACCGGTGTTGGAGCCTCTGGGTGTGCGTCGGGGAGCCAGAAGTGGTTGGGGAACAAGGCTGATTTATACGTGAATACCCAGAGTGCCAGTGCTATGGAGAGCAATGAGAGGTACTTCAATGTATCTGGGACTCTGACTAAGGGGGAGAATAGTAGCCATGGACGAGTAGCATAAGCTAATACACCCATGTTTACAGAGCC
>JAPWUD010000012.1 GCA_028275705.1 Desulfurococcaceae archaeon
AGATTAAGTGCTAAATCCATAAATCCCACCTAGTCGAATATCTTCTTAGAGTACTTCTCGAAAATAAGTGAGATCTCCTCTCTAGCCTTCACGGGGTCAAGGGTTTTAGCATCTATCCAGTGTATGTAGAATACTTTCTTCTCCTCATCTATCTCAACAACAACAGTACCAGGAGTATTCGTAATACTACACGCTATAGCAGTCTTAGCGTAGTCACTCTCAACATCGAATGGTACTTTGACGATCGCTGGGTTTACAGGGGCTTTGGGGTGTAGTATGCGCTTAATTACATCTAAGTGTGCTTTTGTCTCATCTATTGTAAAGTATCTTGCAGCATATCTCAGCGCATAATACCACCTCCTAGGACTAAGCGTTTTCCATGGATTCTGGAGAGTAATACTTGAAAATAAAACACCTGTTGCAGTAGCTACTATAACCCCCGTCAATAAGTCATATGTGCTTACACTACCGGAGAAAACTATGTATGCAAAGAACGCCAATACAGCGACAACCACCGAGTTCAAAGGCTTAGCCACCACACTCACCCCTTAAGCTTCTTAATCTCCCTCATATCAAGCGTCTTGTAGTGTGTATATAGAATATACCCCAGGAACACGAGGAACAGTGTAACTGCAAGCCCTATGACTACAGCTGTCAAGACTAGTGCTTGGGGCAGTGGATCAACTGCTCTAGCAGTAAACTCACTTATGGATTTCTCCGTGGGAGTCGATGTTAGCACGGGGGGTCTTGGGTTTACTCCATTAACCCATGTTCTATAGCCAAGGTATATTGCGAAAGTATTCATAGTGTCTGATAAAATAGTCAAGGCAATTACCTTCTTGGTGTAGTGTGGTTTAAAGAATAAGCCATATATCGATATGATTGCATTAGCCAGGAGCGATGTTAAAGTAACGAGTAATAGATAAGTATTTATAAACTCAGCGTCCACCACTACCACCTCTACCAGCAAGTAGTAGGATAATAAATGCGATAGTGAAGCCGGCCGCCACGGCGATCATTTCAAATAAATTAAAGAACCAAAGAGTACCACTAATTAAAGCCCCGTTTATATCTGCGGGTAATCCAACTACAGCGCCAGGCTTAGGCATGTTTTGAAATACATAGGCAAATCTACCAATAGCTAGGCCTATTAAAAACGCGGCGATAGATGTAAAGCCTATTCCAAGTAGTCCAATACTCCTTAAAACAAGCATTTTATTAGATGTCACACCACGAGCTATGAGGAACAATGTTGAGTATACGACAATGAATACTAGTGGTATTACAGCTATTGTTGCACCACCCTGGAAGCCTCCACCCGGTGTTAAATGACCATGTAGGCCTATTGATGCGCCAACAGCGATGATCATTGGAGCCGTTACTCTCGTGACGGTCTTAACTATGGTTGTTAAACCGTGTGTCTTCTCGTTGAAAGACCCCTGTGGAGTCTCACTAAATAAGCCACGTGCGAGTGCTAATCCAGCGATTAATGCGAGGTAGAATACACTTGTCTCGAACAATGTATCTAGACCTCTATAATCCCAGACTATAGCTGTAACAGCCTCCGGTGAGTTAACAGTATAGTTCTGAAACCATGGATTAATTGTCGTGTAGAGGTAGAAAAATGCTAGTTGCCTCACCTCAATGCCTGGTAATAGTATGGATGCTGCTAAGACTAAAAGCACTGATACACCTAGAACAAGGGATAATATAACAGCCAACTCGGTGATCCTCCTCATTCCTTCTCCCACCTCTCAGTTTTACTAATCAATACGATCAATACTCCGGGTATGAGCCCGACAGCTACTGGTAGATACACTAGTACTATATCAGGTGCCATTAGTAAGTAGTATAGAACAGCGTAGAAACCACTCTGTAGAGCACTATAAATAACTGCTTTAATCAAATCCCTCTCTACTATAGCTAAATATACAGCTACAACTGATAACAAACTAACAACAGCCATAATTAAGTATACTATGGTCTCTGCATACACGTTCATCACCCGCATAGATCCTTATCTAGTAGATCAGCTATGCAAGGCTTTACACGTGCAGTTCTAGACTTGTGAACACCCCTTGCAATCGCGTGAGAGCCCGCGGGGGCAAGCATTAAAACTATCAATGCTGTTATAAAACTAGCACCAGCCATAAACCACTTGTAAGCACCCAGCTCCTCTAGGGTTATAGTTAGTAGAGAAATACCTGTGAGTGGGAATACACAACCCCATATAGTATTTATTGTTAGTGGGTGGAGTCTCAGGTAGAAGTTCTTAAACCTATAGAAGCCAATAGCTGCTATAACGCTCGCGAATCCACCAAGCGTTATGAGGGCTAGGCCTATGTATCTAATAATGAGTATGAATAAGTCAAGCACCTAGATCACCCCTCTCAAGGTACTTAGATACGTAGATGTCGAGTGCGTAAACCCAGAGGGCGAGGGGGATCGCCACAACTGTTAAAATAGGCTCTTTGAAGTATATTGAGAACAGTATTAGTAAGACTATTGATCCATATGTAATACCATCTATTGCCAAAACCTGGTCTCCTATCGTTGGGCCCTTGAAAACTATTATTGTAAGCAACACTATGTTTAATAGGTATAAGATCGACACGAAGAGCACTATCTCCCAGATCAAGATCCCACCCTTCTCAGTGTTGTGAGGGAAAACGCCTCAGATGTAAGCCTGGAAACACCTGCAATATCATACTTATTTGTAGCTATGTAGGCGTTTGTTGGACACACTTTAACACATCTATAGCAAAATACGCACTTCCCATAATTTATGAGAGGGTAGATTCTACGTGGATTAGTCTTCGGGACTTCATACTCAGGTGGTATAGGGGTCATTTTAATAGCGTCTGCAGGGCATTCAATAGCACATAGAGAGCAACCAGTGCACTTACCTAGATCAGCGTACTGAACACCCCTGAAATCAGGCTCTACAGGAGTTTTAACCCTTGGATACTGTATAGTGGCTGGTTTAGAAACAAGGTTTTTCAAGACAAGCCCGAGAAGCCTCGGCCTCTTCACAGCTTCCCACCCGCTAGTTGCTTTAAATCTAGCCTATAGCGAGTGTTCTTTTCGAGATCAATCACAGTCACTCTCTCCATGCACGAGATACAGGGGTCGAGCGATGTCAACATAACTGGTACGTCTGCTAGGGAGTAGCCAATGTACATGAAGGCGCTGTTAATTATGTTGTTAAAGCTGGGAGTGCGGATTTTTACTCTATAGGGGTTCTGCCCCTTTCCATCACTCATGACATAGTATGTTAATTCACCACGCTGCGCTTCAACCCTCGTGTAGGCCTCACCAGGTGGGAATCTCCGTGGAAGCCTCCTCTCATCTGGAACGGGGTTTCCATCTGAGGGTAGGTGTTCTAGGATGTAGATGTTCATCTCAATTGATTCAAGTGCTTCATCCCACCTAACCATCATTCTAGCCCATGAATCACCCTCGCTCCGTGTTACGAGGTTGAATGGTATTTCCCCATATGCATCATATTTATCGCTAACTCTACTATCTATTTTAACCCCACTCCCTCTAGCCGTGGGCCCTACAAGGCTATGACTTGTTGCCTCACTATAGCTTATCCTCCCAACACCCACTAGTCTCTTAACTATTGTCTCGTCTTCCTCGAAGACCTTCCTATAGTACTCAACACGAGGCTTTAATTTAAGTAAGAGCTCCCGTATCCTCTGCCTCTTCTCCTCATCAATATCTCTCCTAACACCACCAACCATCATGTAGTCTGCTAAAACTCTACCACCAGTTAGTATTTCCTTCGCCTTCATCACTCTCTCTCTATCAAGCATTATCTGCATGAATAGCGTCTCAAAACCAACGATCTCCGCCATAACAGCGTTTATCAACATGTGGCTGTGCACTCTCTCCAACTCCATGGCTAGTACTCGTAGATACTGCGCTCTCTTATTTGGGTGTAAGTCAAGTAGTTGCTCGAGAGCTCTAACATAGCAATTCGCATGTACGGCATTACAAATTCCACACACTCTGCCGACAACAAATATATCTCTATAGAATGTATTTCTCTCACAGAGCTTCTCAACGCCTCTATGGTTATAACCAGTATTAACCTCTACTTTAACAACCTCCTCTCCCTCAGCGTAGACTTTTAGTAAGAGGGGCTCGTGGAGAGCTGGGTGCTGGGGTCCAACAGGGACCTCTGTGGTGACAACCGGTATTTCAACTATCTTTGTAACCCCCAAGTCTACACACCACTATCCTTCCTCAATGGATACTCTCCCTTCTCAACTACATCGCGTGGTGCGAAGAAACCCCTCTTTAAGAATGGGTTTCCACGGAATACTACACCGAGTAAATCATGAGTTTCACACTCTCCGGAGAGCGCACCAGGCAGTATATCGACTAAGCTATCTATTACAGGGTTCTCCCTCGGTATAAAAGTCCTTAAGACAACTGTCTCCTCCTCTGGGAGTAGAACAATGTAGTAGTCTAAGCGTATTCTACCCTCATCCCTTAGATCAGTCCCCACGATTGTTGATAAATAGAAGCCCCCATAGCCAAACTTCTCTATAAGTGCTTCAAAAACTCTTCTCACGTTTCCAGGCTCAATTATATACAGCTTCCTACTAGGCTTAACTACACCCCTACCCACGGAGAAGCTCTCCAGTAAGCTATGTTTGTCCACTACACCCATTATTAACCACCCCACCCTTCTTAATTAAATCAAGTAGTTTTACAATACCATCAAGTATAGCCTCCGGTCTCGGAGGGCATCCGGGGACGTATGCAGCTACAGGTACAACTCTATCTACACCACCAACCACGCTATAGGATTTCGAGAATACACCACCATCAATAGCACATGCACCGACAGCAATTACGAATTTTGGACAGGGCATTTGATCATATAGGATCTTAAGCCTCTCAGCAGCCTTCTTAGTTACAGCCCCCGTTACAACTAGTATATCCCCATGCCTAATACTAGGAGCTAGCTTAACGCCAAAGCGCTCTGGGTCGTAGACAGGTGTTATAGCAGCTAACACCTCTATATCGCATCCATTACAAGCCCCTGTGTTAAAGTGCACTAGCCATGGACTATACCTAATAATCCTATACTCTGCTCTACCACTCTGCTTAACTTGATTCATACATAAGCACACTCATGAAGAACTATAAGGGGTGAGTTTAAAAATAATTCGTGGTTTTAAAGTCCCACGATAAACTATACAAATACATCAATATGTAGATTTCAATCAATCGTTAAACCTTCAACCCCCTGAACAATCCACAGACTACTTCAAAACATACTTAAATGAATACAACGCTTATTCAGCATTTACACCGGTATACAACTTCCCTGTTAGAACACCAGCCCTTATCATCGTAAGAATTCAATCTCTCTAATCTTAGCCTCCTCAAATCCTCTATAACTCAGGAATTACTCCTCGTATACAAATCCAGAAATCTCTCAACCCCATCCTTAACACATGACTTTCGTCGTGTAGCTTAAGAGGTCGGAGCAAAGTTTAAAAATGCGGCAAACTATTTTGCCTTCTATATGGTGATTATACATGAGTGCGTCTAGTAGGTATCAACTATTACCCCATTGTGCTACCCACGCTAAAGACTTAATTATTGTGGCAACGTGTGATGGTGCATCCACAGTTGGGCAAATTGGTAATGAAGTTGCGAGGAGATTGACTAAGAAGTATCCAAATAATGTTAGAATGTGTTGTTTATCAGCTGTTGGCGCTGGAAGCAAAACACACATAAAGATCTTCCAAGAAGCTAGAGCAGTCATTGCAATTAATGGCTGCCAATTGATGTGTGCTTCTAATATACTGAGGGAGAGGGGGTTAAAGATCACTTATGAAGTAGTAGTGGCGAAAGAAGGAGTCAATAAACTACCATCACTAGACTACACGGACGAGGAAGTAGAGAAAATAGCGGAGAAAATAGTTAGTGAATTCCTCCAAAAGAACATTAATAGTCAATGCAGTAAAGTTAATACTTAAATCTCTCCGTGGAGATTAATTTTTAACTACTATTTTTCGCAAAGTAGAGAGAAGCTGCAGCGATCTGTCCAAAAGCTAATCCTCCATCGCCTGGTGGTATTCGCCTCGGTAGGTATATCTTTACATCTTCTTGTATTAGTCTATCTCGTAATCCACGGTAGATATACTCATTAACTACTGCCCCGCCAGAGGCTACTACATAGTCTACTCTAAACCCCTTCACCCCCCTCAATACTAGCTCCCCGAGGAAGTATCCATAGTTGTAGAGAATGCTCCTCGCAATAGTCTCGCATCCAAGCCTAAACTTATTCTCCACAACCCAGTCTACTACTCCATCATAGTCTAGCCTCATAACTCCACCCTCCTCTCTAATATTAAAGTCGTCTATTTCCCTAAGATCCCCACGCCACGCCTGAGCCTCCAGCCATATTGCTGGTTCACCCTCATAACTCCTCTCCACCCGGGGGTTTAGTAGTGCAGCAATCATATCTAGAAATCTACCAGTACTAGATGCAGGTGTATACTTCCCTCTCTCCACTAGTTTATAGACAGCTTCTAGTTCAAAATCCAATCGCCTATCTGGGTTTAAACCAATATACTTGTAGACCTCCTCTAGGCTGAATCCACGCTGAGCATAGTAGCCAACTACTAGTCTCAGTGGAATTAATGCATCTCTATCGCTTGTTAGTGGAATGGGCTCAATTGATCCAATCCTCCTAAATCCATAGCTATGCGTATTGAAGTACAGTACCTCAGCTCCCCATATGGTGTTATCAAGCCCCCATCCAACCCCGTCTAAAGCAACCCCCACTACTGGGCCATCCAAGTTATTATCTATAGCTGCGCCAACCACGTGTGCGTAGTGGTGTTGAATCTCAAATACATCAAGTCCTTTTTCACGAGCATACCTTAAACCCAACTGCCTAGAGTATAGTCTCGGGTGGATGTCAACAACCACTATTGGTTTAACTAATTCCCCAACATGGTAGTTTCTAACGAGGAACTCTATGAAGTCTACTAAGTCTCCTTGAGCACTTAGAGAGTCGAGGTCGCCTACATACTGAGTGAGTACTATCTTGTCCTCGAAGCCAACTGCACCGGTAGATGATAAATCCCCGCCGAAAGCTATGAATTCCCCGCTAAGGTCTCTGTTAATAGTTATCCATGATGGTGCATAACCCCTACTCCTCCTTAAGAATACGTATTCTCCGCTAGTTTTCCTCACCACGCTATCATCTACGCGGTTAACTATCTCTCTATCATGTACTAGGAAGTAGTCTACAATACCGCTAAGCTTTGATTTAGCGCATTCTTCATCTCTACACATTGGCTCTCCATGGACATTCCCACTAGTCATGATTAAGAACTTATCCCTAGTATTCATTAAGAGCAAGTAGTGTAGCGCTGTGTATGCAACGAACACGCCTTCATGAGACAACTCTGGTGACACGTACTTTGAGACGGGAGAGTCTGGTTTCTTGGGCAATAGGAGTATTGGAGCCTGAGGAGACTTCAACAACTCCTCATCACTAGGCTCCATGTAGACTAGTCTCTTAAGGACCCCTGTATCAAGCCCCATTATCGCAAATGGCTTTCTAGGCCTATTCTTCCTCCTCCTCAACTCCAATACAACATCGTCACTAGTGGCTAGTGAAGCTATGTGGTAGCCTCCAATACCCTTAACCCCAACAATATACCCCTCATCAATTAACCTCGCAGCCTCTACGATAGGATCTCTAGTTTCAACTACTCGAAAGCCTCGATCTAGTAGTTTAAGCCTCGGGCCGTCAACAGGGCAGCTAATACCCTGGGCGTGGTACCTCCTCAGATCACCGGGGTCTCTGTACTCTCTTTGGCAATTGTGGCAGAGAATATACTTCCTCATTGCAGTGTTCTCTCTATCATACGGTGTACTATACATCATTGAAAACCTTGGACCACACCAAGCACAAGAGTTAAATGGATAGAGGTACCTCCTATCACCTGGATCCAAGACCTCTCTAAGGCAATCACGGCATATCGCGAAGTCTGGGGGTATATTAGACCTTGTGTAAACCCCGCTACTACTTTTCTCAATCGAGAATGAAGAGTATCCTCTTGGCTCCTCTTCAAGTGCAAACACGTAGTCTATTAATGCAACAAGTGGTTTTTCATAGAACAGTGAAGCAATAAAATCCTCTAAATCACGCTCACACCCCTCAACCCAAACCTCTACTTCACTACCACCAATATTCCTAACAAACCCCCTGAGGCCATGCCTCGATGCAAGTCTCGCAATAAAAGGCCTAAATCCAACACCCTGAACGAGGCCTATTATCAATAAATGTAGCGCCTTCATTCCCCACTCTACCACATCGAGAGGAGATCAATAGTAGTGTTGCTAGTGCTTACGTCTAGGTTGTCGAGTCCCCTCCCCTATAACCCAGTATTCTCCATTACTCCTCCTCTCTAGTTTAAACACTGGTACCTCCTTCTTAACCCTCTCTAGTATAGTTCTTGATGCTTCAAAAGCCTCACTCCTAGATCTCGCTAGAGTGGCTATAACTACCGTGGGCTCGCTCGGCCTCCTAACCCCGATCCAGTGCCATAGTACAACACCAATCAATCCAT
The DNA here is from genome assembly GCA_028275705.1 of Desulfurococcaceae archaeon. Taxonomy (GTDB): domain Archaea; phylum Thermoproteota; class Thermoprotei_A; order Sulfolobales; family Desulfurococcaceae; genus UBA285. The sequence continues at coordinate 8,613 of JAPWUD010000012.1, forward strand.
GCTTCTCCGCCTCTTCAAGGGCAATCCTTCGCAGCCGGGATAAGGCAGCCTCTTCAACAGCTTCATAAACCAACTCCTCAACATCTACACCCTCAACTCTCCCCTTAACTAACCCAATAAACAATACCAATGCCCCCACTTCTCGATCAAGCCTTGATAACTCATCTAGGAGTTTATTCAAGTCCACTCTCTCCTCTCTTACGAGTCTTACATCAATGTATGGAGATCCCCCAGCAAACGGCGGCGTCAGGTAAATTACCTCATCATGGTTAATAATGTATTCTCCACTAACAACTCTATCGCCAACAATAGCTATAATCTCCAATTGATCAGGTACGCCATACTCCTCACGTAGAATCCTCACTAGTTCACTAATACTCACCGGCCTCTCGAATTCCAACTCTACTGTTTCACCTAGATAATCCCTTAGAGCTGAAATTGGTTTAATCCTGATCCTCACTATGAAACCCTCTTAACCTTCTCAACTACTCTAATATCATTGATTACTGTGTATGGGTATTGACCCGCCTCATTTTTCTCATACTTCTTCACCATATCCCAAATATTTAGTAAAGCCATTGCAGCACCTACAAGAGCCTCCATCTCAACACCTGTTTGAGCAGTTGTCTTCACGTTGACATATACTCTTACACCATCATCTAGGAACTCGTAGTCCACCTTGACATTAGTAATTGGAATATTATGCGTTAGTGGTAGTAGGAAAGGTGAGTTTTTAACTCCATTTATAGCCGCCACAGTTGATACTGCGAGAACATCCCCTTTCTCGACAAGCTTACTTTTAATTAACTCAATTGTTTCGCGTCTAAGCCTAATAAACCCAGTAGCAGTAGCCTCTCTATATGAGTAGGGCTTCTCAGTTACATCAATCATTCTAACAGACATAGGCATCACCGTCCCTGTGGTTGGAAATATGGTTTTCTAAGCATTGTTACCTCTCTAAAGGCCTTTATGAGCCCACCCTCATCCCTCGATTTAACCACATCCACGATCCCCACCTTTGGGTTTTCAACGTATAGACAGGGTTTTAAGTATCCATCAGGTGTAAGCCTAATCCTAGTGCACTTAGCACAGAAAAAGTAGTTTCCATAACCAACCACCACCTCCACTCTAATCCCAGAATCCAAGACGTAGACAGGTCTATTCTGAAGCTCCCTATAGTACTTCCCCACAGCCCTCTTCTCCAAGTAGTTAATAATTTGATTTATAGACGCATGCTCTTTTCTATAGACCTCCACGGGTACCCCTAGAGGAATTAACTCAATTACATTCAAATTCAATCCCTTAGTCTCAGCGAACTCGAGGATTTTTTGGAACTCATCTATATTAGACCTTAAAGCAAGGTAGTTTAATTTAACTCTAATTCCATACTCAAGGGCTTTATCAATACCCTCAATAACTCTCTCCAATAGTATTGCTCCACCTGTTATGTATCTATAAACCTCGGGGTTTACTGAGTGGAGGCTAACATTGACTCTATCTAATCCCGCATCAGCTAACTCTCTAGCTTTATAAAGTAGTAGAGAGCCGTTTGTAACAAGTGAGACCTCCTCAGCGTATTGCTTAATACTGTGTACAATGCTGCCAATATCCCTCCTAACTAGTGGCTCTCCACCGGTTAATTTATAATACTTGATCCCCAGGCCTCTTGCAACACGTGAGATAAAACCATAGTCCTCGGGGGTAAATGCGTCTCGTGTAGATGTAAAAACACCCTCTCTATGGCAGAAAATACACTTATAGTTGCAACTAGATGTAACCAGTATCCTTAAACTATCAATTCTCCTCCCGTACGGATCTATTAGTTGTACTCCACCATCTATTTTAATCCTCCTCCACCTAGTATCTATAACAAGGTTATTTTTAACTATTACCAGTATGCGTGACTCTACCCATGAAGCCCAGCATTGAGTGCTTGAGGTGTTTAATAACTACGAGGTTGAGGGAAGTAGAGAGATCTAGATTGGTAGACAGCGAAAAACTATTCATCGCGAGGAGAGTAGTAGAAGAGATAATTAACAACTTCAACTTTGAAATAGAGCTGACGAAGTTCGCTACGTGGATTTACAAGTACCTAGTATCCATGGCGCCTGATGTAGTCGAGTACTATAGGCAATTAAAATCCGCATCTAATAGAATAGCGTTAAAAGCAATCAAGGAACACGAGGAGCATGCAGAGGCTTTAAAAGACTTCGAGAAGTTTAAATACCTAGTCAAATTATCCGCAACCGCTAATTTACTAGACTATGGAGTGGCAGAACACTCCCCCATAGAAAACCCACTATCCCCAGACATTGTAGATAAATGCAGTGTTGCAGTTGACCACGTTGATAAATTATATAGTAAAGTATCTCGAGGAGGACTTAAAATAGCGTGGTTATTCGACAATGCAGGTGAGGCGATATACGACTCACCACTACTAGCTGAATTAAGGAAGCATGGTAATTACATAATTGGATTCCTCAAAGACGAACCAGGCTTCCAGAACGATGTAACAATAGACGATGCCCTCTCGATCGGGCTGGATAGATTGCTAGATGAAATGGTAGTTTATGGTTCTTCGTCAACAATACATCTCGATAGTATTAGTGAGGAAGCACGTAGAGCAATAGAGAAAGTGGATTTATTGATCGCTAAGGGTATGAGTAATTATGAGTATTTAAGCGAGGTAGAAATAGGTAAACCAATATGCTTTATACTCATACCAAAGTGCGATGTAGTCGCGAGATCCATTGGTGGAGACTCCAAGGGGAAAATAGTGGTGTTGTGCCGGGGTTTGTAGTTGCGGGGTTTAATAGTGTTCTCTGTGAAGAACAACAAGTTGGTTGTTGAGAAAGCTTCAATGAGGGATATCTGTGAAGTTGTTTATGCACTAGTGAGTCTTATCCCACAGGGTTGCGTAGTGAGTTATAGTTGTATAGCTAGGATTCTAGGCACTACTCCAAGACTTGTAGCGTGGTGTCTTAGGAGGAATAAATTATTGATTGCTATACCATGTCATAGAGTAGTATATAGTGATGGTAGAGTGGGAGGATACACGGGGGCTTCTGCTTTATTTAAGAGGCAGTTACTCGAATACGAGGGTGTATTGTTTGAACCTAGTGGTAGAGTATCTAGGGGTTGCTTCCTAGACCTCGAGAAATATCTTGGTTTAAAACACTAGATTTCACTCACGACTTGCAGAACCGTTTTATATACTGTTTCATTACTTGTTATTCTCCTACATATTACACATGGATCGAATGGAAACCCCTTCTTCAAGTCCTCAATGTAGTCATCCAGTATCTTCTTCAACCCGGGGTTTCTCTCTAATACTACAATGCAGTGTATAGGCCTCCTACCTGTAACTATGTAGTTTACTGCAGGTTGCTTCATTCCAAGTATTTTCGCAACTTTTAGCTGCGAGTATCCATGTTTTCTAACTAGTGTGCAAGCTATGTAGGCCTTGATCGCCGGCAGTATTTTCCTAACGTATGTTTCGCAGTATGCTTTAACCGTGGACATCACCAATAACAAAGTTATTACAGGGGAATTAATATTAAAAAGAGACTTATATATCAATAAACGAGTTATAGGAGTGTCTGCATTGAGCAGTAGTAATGGTAATTGTATTAAAGTAGTGGTTGTAAGTGATACATTAATAGCTGGTAGGGGAGTTGATGTTAGTGGAGAAGTTGCATTAAGTACCCTTAGTAATAAGGGGTACTGTGTAACCGGTAAGGAAGTAGTGGGGAATTCATATAGAGATATATTGAGAGCTCTAAGAAACTCAAAGGAGAGAGTAGTAGTATTTCTAGGTGGAACAGGGCCAAGCCCAAGAGACATAACAGTAGATGTAGTGGAGTCAACTGCGTGGAGGTGCCTCACGGGGTTTGGTGAGTTATTTAGGCAACTCTCATATCAAAAAATAGGGGCAAGAGCTATATTATCAAGAGCAACACTATGCATAATGCACGATGGAAAAACAGTTGCAGTGCTTCCAGGCTCGCCTGATGCGACAAAACTAGGAGTAGAGATCCTAGCGGAGATCCTAAACCACCTACTGGAAGAGGTAGATAGATTTGAAGGCCCCCATAAAACACCATCAACTAAATAGCCGGTTCACTATAGGGTTCGACGTCTGGGGCACGATACTCGACCTCGATAGAGTCCTTGATTTAATAGCTCTAGAGGCAGCTGAGTATATTGGAGGAGTATTACCGGAGATCAGGGAGAAAGTAATTAGAGTTCATGGAGAAGCCAGGAAGCTTAGGAGAAGAAACCCCAATCTCTCCCCACAGGCTCTACTTGAAGCTTCGAAGAAGATTATGGCTGAGGCATTCAACACCTCGCCTAGCAGGATTGACGAGATTATTAGGAATGCTTTTGAGAGAGCTGGCGAGAGCTTATTGTTCCCCGATGTGCCCCCCACTCTAAGTAAGCTATCTGAGATGGGGCTCCCCATGGGTATAATTGGGAACGTTTTATTCTGGCCAAGTACTTATACGAGGATCCTCTTAGAGAGAACTGGTGTTATCAGCTTCTTCGGTGAAATCGTTTTTTCAGATGAAGCCGGCTTCTCAAAGCCTGATCGCCAGATATTCCTCTACTTCGCGGAGAAGACTAATACCGACCCCTCCAACTTAGTTTATGTTGGAGACAACGTTGTGGAGGACATTGGAGGTGTTTTATCAGCAGGCGGCTTCGGGGTATTAATATCTAGGAGAGCCTCATCGAGTAGACTGATTATTCCTGATTTAAGAGTCGCACTAGTACGTGACCTACGCGAGTTAATAGAAGTAGTTGGAGTCTTAGACAGATATAGGGGAGAGTAGTGGAGCTTTACATAAGGGATGGGGTTTTATACGAGGGGTTAATTAGTACTACTTACCGTGGAGAACAATACTTTGCACCCATTGGATTTATAAAAAACAATAATAGAGTTTTCATTAAGGTCTATAAGGGGGGTTTACTGGAGGAAGTTGTTTTGAATACTTCATTATTTGCTTTAAACATAGTCTTCAAACCCGATTACTACGCAGCTTTTTCCCTCAAAAAAGAACTTGGAGGTGAGATTGTTTCTTCAAAGACATGGATTAGGGAGCACCAACCCTTGCCCATATTAACCGATAGCCTCGGATACCTTATATTAGTAAAGGAAAATATTGTTGACAATGGTGAATACTACGATGTTGAATTTAGAATAATTGATCAAGGGGTAAATAGCGAAGCATACATAGAGCCCTACTCAAGGTGCTACGGATCCATCATTGAGATCCTAGTATATGCAACCAAGATAAAAGCACTGAGAAGTAGAGCACAACGCGAAGTACTCTCCAAGTTCATCGAATACATTGATTTTAATAAGAATACTGCCTATAAGACGTGTAGTCAGGAGTATAAATCCCTCGTGGATAAGATACTTCGGTGGATCCGTGAATGGCTGGGAGAAGAATAGTGGTTGAAGCCCCCTCTAGACTACACTTTGGGATTGTAGATCCATTTAAGAAACAAGGCAGGAGATTCATCTCCGCAGGTGTAGCTATAGATTATCCTCGTACAAGAGTCGTGGTTGAGCCTTGTAGAGACCTAGAAGTAGTTGGCTGCAGAGCGAGTGAGGTATATGAGAAAATCAACGTGCTTAGAACAATATATGGGGATTTAAGAGGACGAGTCATAATAGAGGCGTGCACTCCGAGACACGTTGGACTAGGCTCTACAACACAGTTGCTACTGGCAGCTTCAACGGGGTTACTCTATGCAAACAACATCCACGTAGACATAGTCGAGGTCGCTAGGAGTCTTGGTCTTGGGAAGATATCTGGTGTTGGAACATATGTATTCATACATGGGGGATTTATAGTCGATACAGGGGTTTACGGGGAAAACTACTTTCCAAAGCTCATGACGCGCCTTGAAATACCTAGAGAATGGGCCTTCATCATAATAACACCTAGAGGGGAGGGACTAGATGAAAAAAGAGAGAGTGAGATTTTTTCAAGTGAATTTGAAACACCTCGGGATTTACCGTGGAGGGCTTCATACACATTACTCACTAGACTAATCCCCGCGATCATAGATAGAGACTTCCAAGAGTTTTCACATGCACTACGTGAACTACAAGAAATAGTCGGAGAAATGTTTAGTGTGTTCCAGGGTGGAGTATTCAATGTGAAATCCGCGAAGTACATTGATTTACTAACTAAAATGGGTATCATAGGGGTTGGGCAGAGTTCTTGGGGTCCGACAGTGTATGGAATAGTAGAGTCCATGGAGAAAGCACTTGTCTTAGAGGCTAAGCTTAGAGAGCTCGTTGATCAAGACGCCTTGATCCTCACTACAAGCCCGAGGAATAAGGGTGCAGAAGTAACTATCGATTCACCTTAATCATTGAGGAGCTAGGATGTGATCAGTTAGGCCCGTCAATTCATCCCTCCTCATGGTCATCCCTTCCAAGCTTCATCCTCAATAATAATTCACTTTAAACAAAGCTTTATAATTTTACTTAGCGTTATCTCCGAGATCACTAGCGGGTTCTTTAATCCCTGACTATAGAGTATCCTTGGATCAACCTCTCCAACAAAGCCTAGTTCCTCGCCGCATGCTTTAATACCCGCAGTTCTCTCCTCTAGGAACCCCCGCATAGCCTTCTTCTCGAATACAGGGTTTAAACCAAGCTCTCTTAGTAGTGCTTTTACATAGGCTACTCCATCTGTTAGTGTTGCCTTCTCGTGAGTTATAGCTAAGCCTACACGCCTCTCAATTCTTGCACGCGTCTCACTCAATGAGTCTGGGATAACCACGTCCCCTATTTCAAACAATAGTAGTTTAGAGTACTTCTCCGCGTTTTCCCTAACTACTTCAATGAGCTGTGGTGTAAGCCAAATTCTTAAGGCTTCAAATCTATCGGATTTTGGGTTTCCAACCACGAATAAATCACCCTCAACACCCATTAAACCCAGTTGAATATCTCTACTAGACATCATGTAGTTGGCTACCTCTTGAAAACCCATACCCACAAGTACATCCCTGATCCTTGACGAGAAGTACTCCAGTGGGTGCTTCTTACCAGGTGTTGTAGAGGGGGGTAGTGATTGAGCCGTTGAGCCCAGTGTTTCATAGCCATATGCTACTGCAACGTCTTCAGCTACATCAACCCAGGTCTTTACATCAATCCTATAGATCGGGGGCTTAACAATCAACTTTGTCTCCATAACCGAGTCTACTTCGTACTGGGAGTATTTTAGTAGATTAACTATATCTTGACTAGAGAGAGCTGTACCAAGTAATTTATTAATGTCTTCCACTGATACCTCTATACTTATCGTCCTCCTGGGTGCTTCAACAACAAAGCCGTTTTCATACTCTACTCTCACAGCTTCTATGAATCCACTAGTAGACCTCTCCACGATACTAGTAGCCATTAATGTAACTGCGTTAACTACATCCTCCAAGCTCGTCCCAGTTGCATCAATTAAGACGCTTCTAGTTTCTTGCCTCACTCTACAGTCTTCACTATTAATAATGGGTACAAGGCTGAGAATTCTGCCTTCGGAGTCCCTTAGAACAGGGTATTTATCCATGTGTTGTATTATGTATCCATAGAGAATACCCTTCTCAGTCCTAGACAGTACATCCCTTAGCTTCATCCTCACTGTTTCATTCAATGGCGTCATCTCCACCTCATCTGGGTTAACTGCGTCGTAGTATATTGGGGGCTTAACTTTGTCTAGGTCGTATACGCCAATACTAATCTTCCTCCTTGCTCTCCCATAAGTTTGAGCTATTTTCTCCTGTAACTGCATGATCTGCGATAAAGCTTCATCACTCAACTCAAGGTCTCTAACTACAGCGAGTGCTACATAGGGTCTCTCGGGTATACTCCCCGCATATCCCCTTACATCTGAGTCTACAATGGAAAAACCTCTCCAGGGGATTCCAAGCCATGGTTTTAAAGCACGTGATAAACCCTCAACACTAAATAAATCCGGCCTATCACTATTGGCTTCATAAGACAATAAATCCTCCCTAATTTCCTCAACCTCACACTTCAACTTCGCCAAGTAGTAGTATAATTCATCCTCTCCAAGACTCCTACCGAGTAGTGCGTAGAGATCACTCCGTTTAACCGTTACAACCGGCATAACTACAACCCCATGGTTTTCAATAAATCATCTTCAATCATACTCCAAGTCTTCAAAACCACTTCTCTATCCTCTGCACTCCAAGATAATAAATTCTCTAGTTGGAAGACTTCAATAGGGTCTTTAATACCTAGCATCCTAGCTAGTGGTGCATATACTGAGAGATAGGAATGCGCTCCCTTAATGTTCCTTAATTTATTATATGTTTCTAAGCCCATTTTCCTATAGAATACTCTAGATGATATAGGAGTTATTCTAGGATTATACTCTAGGCGCCGCTGGCTATTAATTACTCCTCCAAGTGGCGATACATCAATACCTTGCTTTAATGCCTCAACCCCATACCATGATTTTAAGTAATCTCTATAGGTTGATGAAATCTCCTCCCTCCTATACCTACTGGACAACAACATGCCTGCAATTGTGGATATCAACGCTGTATCCACAAGTCGACTTGGGGAGATTGAATCAACATCGTCCATGTCTGTATGGTAGTATTTACTAGGCCACTCATTCAACATAGAGCTATCTAAACCCCAGACTAGTGTAACATCGTGGTCGCTCCCCGAGGTGTAAGGCGAGATGGAATACCTCGATGCAGGTAGTTTGAAGCCTCCGAATGATGCTGCCTCGTCAAGAACAAGCTTCGTCGCTAAGTATAGATATGGAGCTGTCATGGACTCTATGAATAGTGGTGGGTTCACAAGGTTTAATGTCGAGTTTGTTACCCACTGCTTTGAGCCAACCATGTCTAAATTATAGACCCCTATGGGTATCCATGGTAGGTTTTTATCAGCGTATATTGTGCCTGAGTACTCTGGTATGAATAAGTGAGCGTGTGGAAAACCTAGTTTAGCCTTTTCAATCAACACTGCAGTCAAGATATTTGAGACCACTCCACTCGCGTTGTCATGTGCACCGGGCTTCGGGTGGCAAATATGACTCATGTATAGTACTCCGGGATCCCCACCTCTATAAGCAATTAAGCCATGCTGGGGTCTACTACTATACATTGCTTTAATACTCCAGCACGCCTCTACTCTATCCCCTCTTGAAGCCCTAGTTATAGTCTTTAGTGCGGTTGCATAGGGGATTCCAACAACACTCGTATCTTTTACCTCACCCTCTTCAAGGAATAGTCCAGTATATGGAACTGCCTCGGGGTGTCTCTTACTATCATAGAGTATCACTAGGCGAGCACTAGTTTCTCTATATGCAACATAACCAGGTGCCTCTACGAGTACTACCTCCCCCTCACACTTGGATACGTCTTTACAAACAACTACCTCACCGCAACCCTCCCCAGGCGGTGAGTGAGCTGAGACTAGTGTGGGGTGATCTGAGAGATCATACGTGATAGATTCCTCCCCCACTTTAACCTCTAGAGTCCCCTCATATACATCCCAGGAGATAGGTGTCTCCATAAATCCCCGTCTACCACTAGGTATATCAAAAAGCTTTACTTCAAAACCAATTGATGATAGAAAACCCGATGTCTCCCTAATAGCCTCCTCTAAGCCTCTACTCCCCTGTATGCGGTGGTGCATAGTCACTCTACGAATAAAGTCTCTGGCTAAGCCAACTAAGCGTATTTTCCTGAGTTCCCCGAGTATTGTGTGGGGTTTATACAATTGCATTCACCAATTCATTAAACTATAATTGAAGGAGATAATAATTAGCTCATTAATGATTAGTCTTTTATAAATACAATGGCTAATACCAAGCTAACGGTGTAATCAATGGTAATCGTCAGTATAACACCCGAGATAGCTCTTGATAAGTCTATAAACTACGCTGGAGGACTTGGAGTCCTTGAGGGAGACAAGTTCTATGCCGCTGGCGACATGGGTCTTGACTATGTTGTTTTAACTTTGTATTATAGGAGGGGTTATACAAGAATATCATTCCGTGGAGACTCACTAGTCTTAGAGCCCGAGGAGCAAAATCCCGAGTTTATTAAGTCATTGAAACCCGGTAGAGAGATCACTATTTACTTAAACAACAACCAGGTGTATATTAGACCGTGGATCTACGAGTACAAAACAGCGAGAGCGGTTTTATTTGAAGCAGTGTGCCCAGAACAAGCCCGTAAATTAACAGATAGAGTGTACATAGAGGATAGTGAATACGAGAAAAACCTAAAGTACGTGTTATTAGCGAAGGCTAGTGTAGAGTATATTAAGAGCGAGATAGGATTGGAGAATATTTCTTTAATAGATCTTGAGGAGTCTTATACAAGCTTAATACTATACCTACTCAACATATCCAATAAGGCAAGAATAATAATACACACTCCTGGTCCGTGGGGTCATCCATTTTTCCCAAGTGACTTAATCGAGAGAGAGTTCGGCGTAAAGACTCAAAACCCTGTTAACATGACTTTAGAATCTATTAGGAGGCTAAAGGAAGTCATAGTTGTCTCCCAGAAGCAGAGAGAAATTATACCCATTATATTCCCCGAGGCTACTGGGAAGATCAAGGCTATTACAAACGGCATTTACCTAGAGAGGTGGATGGATCCCAGGCTATACTCTGCATGGAGAAACAATGAATTAAGCCTTGAATTACTGAAAAACACCCGCAGAGTCTCCAGGAGGGAGCTTGAATCCTACTTGAAGTCTGTAAAAAAGGATCTAGTGCTAGGGGAAAAAATCGTGGTTGCGTGGGCAAGAAGGCTCTCTAGGTATAAAAGACCATACTTCATAGCGAGGTTTATACAGGAAAACCCTGATGTAGATGCAGTATTTGTTATTGCTGGAAAACCCCACCCTAAAGACCCAGATGGATATAAATACCTAGAATGGATCAGAGATCTAAGCCTAAAACTTAGAAATGTAGTGTACATACCGAGCTATGATCTAGAAACTGCGAGGTTACTGGTGAAATCTACAGACCTTTGGCTCTTCACACCGTTCAGCGGCTGGGAGGCTTGTGGAACGAGCTATATGAAGGCCATGGTTAATGGAGTCCCCGTTCTCTCAAGCCGTGATGGAGGAGTATTAGAGATTATAAATCATGGTGTTAATGGATGGTTGTTTGGAGAGAATCTAAGGGATTTTATAAATATATATGAAGACCCTAGAGCAAGTGCAATAGATGAGAGAGAGTATAGAGAGTTTAGTAGCTTACTAAAACACGTCATTGAAACCTACTATCATGACCCAGACAAGTACTGGGAGATTGCATTTAACGCTTGTAAAGCGACTCCCGGAGTAGTCGATATTAAAAAAGTACTAAAGGAGTATTATTTCCCAGCGCACCCTACCTAATTATAAAAACTGATATAGGTGCATTCACTACGAGTGATAGAGCTACACTCCCAATACCTATTTCCCCAAACAATGTCCTACCACGTGCTCCAACAACTACTAGGTCGTAGCCTTCCTCTATTACCTCACGTAGTAGAGCTGAGTGTGGGCTACTGCTTGCAGGGTCATATTCGATATACTTGTAGAATACATTAATACGTGTATCTTTTAATCTCTCCTTTGCCCTTATAATTGGGTCTTCCCTTTCAATACTACCCTTAGGTTTAGCATACGCTACAACCACGCGTGAACCATACCTCCGCGCTAAGTCCACTGCGAACTCTAGTGCTTTAAGACTAGTCTCACTACCATCCACGGGGACAAGTATTTTCCTATAGTAGAAACTGATAACATATGAAGGCGCCTCAGTCAATTAGCTCACCTAGATCTCTCCTATTTCACTCCAGTTATTAAATCTTTAACTAAACCAATGCCAAGGGCTTTATTCGTCTTCTCAACTACTCTAAACGGATCTGTCTCTAGGTTTAAGACAGCGTATGCTACGTCAATATTTTCAGGTATAACAATGGATTCCTGGTGTATTGCCTGAATAAGCATTAGTACGTCTCGATCTAGTTTCAGAGTACTTGAGAACACTATGTTCTCGTATAGATCATAGCGATGCCTCCCAGCGTCTCGAGCTAGCTCAACTAATTTTCCAGTTGTATCAAGCCCCATAGACTCGGGGTTAAGGAACAGTATTCTCCCACTCTTCTCCATTGAAGACAGTAGATCATCCATAGACTTCTCCCCTGAGAGCTCAATACGAAGTACTTGAACATGCATTAGTGTTGTTGGCACTACAACGGAGGCTGTGGTTATGGGTATATCGCCTATAACTGTTTTCACGTCGCTTGCGTGGTGGCTTGGAATCCTATGGGAATCTAGGAGTATGGATGCTACGGGGCCTCGGGTGTCTTCTCTTGGATCACTAGCTCTTCTCACAATAGTAACGAAAACAGATCTAGGCTTAACCCCCAGAGAACACAGTATCCTCAAAATTCCTGTTGTATTGCAACTAACTACCCTTACATATTTTTTCCCAAGAGCTGCACTATAATTACATAGTGTGCTGTAGCTGACCTCTCCGACTTCCGGTGGCTCGCCACCCTGGAATATAGCTGGTTTACCATGCTTTACATAAAACTCCTTGTTCTTAACCCCTTGCTTTCCAGGTGATGCATCATATATGAGCTCTGCTTCATCAATCATATCCTCAATAGTCCCCTCGGGTTCAAAGCCATGTTTTCTAAACTCATCGATTCTGTCTCTGGGGACAAATACCCTAAAGCCCTTCTTCCGCGCTATTAAGGCAGAGTAGTCGAAGCTATACTTTGATACACCAACTACCTTGAAGTCTCCTGTTTTCACAAGTGCGTCAGCAATCCTCTTACCGATTGTTCCATATCCATTAATACATACCCTAATTGGTATACCTACCACCCAAGAAACATCTTAGCCGAGAGCTCGAGGGCTTTAAACGCTGGGAGTTCTTCACCGCTAAGGAATAATAAAACCGAGTTCCCCCCTGTAGACACGTGAACTCTTTCGCCAACCTCGCTTGGAATCATTGCCCCTAGGTGACCACCCGCTATCAACACGAATGCTTTAGATTGGAATGCTGCTTCAAGCAGCTTCTTGGTCCCCGATCTAAACTCCTCAACTTCTATGACTCCCGCCGGCCCTCTCATCACTATTGTCTTGGCTTCCTTTATTAGCTCACTATATATTTCTCCCGTGCTCTCACCTATATCCATGATCTTCCCCCTTAGTTGACCAACATAAACATTCTCAACTCCCCCTTCATGTTGTACTTTAAAGTCTACAGGTGTCTCTACCGGTGCACCACGTAGAAGTAAGTATCTTGCTCTTGGAATTAATGGAGTTAAGCCATTTTCCTCCAGTACCTTGTAGTTATCGATCCCTATATTAACCCCCTTAGCAGCTAAGAATAGTATACCGAGTAATCCACATGTGAGTATTCTGTCAGCCACTCTATTCTTAACCAAGTTCTCGATTACTCTCATGTGCTCAGCAACTTTTCTACCTCCAAGAACATATACCCTTGGAGACTCTGAATCTGATATTATCCTCTGGAGTGCATAAACTTCTTTCTCGAATAATGGACCTATAGCACTTGGTAATAGAAGTGGAAATCCAACAATACTCGGCTGGCTTCTATGCGAAGTAGCGAAAGCGTCGTTAACGTACACATCTACACTTGAAGCAATTCTCTTAGCAAATATAGTGTTAGCTTGCACCTCCGGAGGCGCCTCTAAAACCTCCTCAGCTACAAGTCTTAGGTTATCGAGTAGTAATACTTCTCCAGGCTTCAACTCCTTAATAGCTCTTAGAGCCGCTGGCCCCATAACATCCTCTACGTACTTTATATCTAGTCCACTATACTTCCTTAACAACTCGTAGTGCTTCTCCATTGTGGTGAAGTCTGGGGAACCAGGCCTCCCCTGATGCGACCCAATCACTAGGGCTGGTTTATACTTCTCAGCAAACTCTTTAATGTACTTAGCGTGTACTCTAATGCGGTGGTCATCAAGGATCTCACCAGTATCTGGATCTATTGGTACATTGATATCTATTCTCATAAATACTTTTTTCTCCTCTACACTAATGTCTCTCACGGATGGAAGCTTTGGAATAACTAATCCACTCATTGATATCCCCAACCTCCTCTATGGAGGATTAACTTATAACTCTTCATGGATTCTTTTAAATCACTACTTAAATTATTTCCGCAGAAGCATCTCAATGGTTAGTTTATTTAGATATTTAAAAGACAGCCAAGGCTATAATAAAGAAATGCACTCTCTGTAACTAGGTTTTAGCATGGAGAGGAAGGTGAAATAGAGGAAAAAACAAGTAATTCTACGGGTTTATCCGCATATTGGGTATTCATCTGGAACTTTTACTCTAAAGTACCTTCCAGACTCTGGGTCTTGGAAAAGACCTATTTTAACACCTTTCCTTCCAGCTGGAGCTAGTTGCCAAACCTTAATGGGAATTAACTCTAGTTCCTTACCACTAGGTGTTTTAACTTTAACTTTATCGGTACATGGCATGCCACACCACCAAATACTAATAATAGTGTAATTGACTTAAATATCTTTTTCCGAGATATATGGAGGATTAAGAATCTCTATAAAAATGAAAATTCACTTTAGAGAAGCTCTTTGAGGCAAAAAACAATTTAACATAGTAAAAAGAATTCAATCAGCACTCGACTTGCCGTAAAACCCTTTAAAGGCGAGAATTTCACTCGTAAATTCTACTTCTATGCATTGATTCCCAGAGAAATCATAAGCGCGCATGACCCACAAAGATCAGCTACCCCAGGGTTTGCACTCATCTAGTATCAACCGGCAAGACTCTCATCATCTAATTTAATTAAAACGTTTATTGCTTAAAAAACACTAGAGGAGGGAATTTATGTGGAGTGAGCTCCACCCCGCCTTAAAGAGCGGGGCTTTCAGTTGTAAAAACTGTAGTTGATGAGCGTTTTTACTCCTCACTATATGTACCGTACTGTTTATTCCACTCCTTATATACCTCTAGTAGCCTTGCGTCTATACTGGGTTTATGCTTTGAAATTACTTCTATGAAGTCCTCTGTCTTGATCTTCCTGTTCCCAGGTGAGATACCCTTCTCATTTATTTCCTCAACGATGTTGTTTTGCACTTCTTTAACTATTGATACTATATCTGATGAGCTATAGCCCTCCGTTAAATCTGCTAGTTTATCGTAGTCTATTTGCTCCAATACAAATTTCTCAGCTAGTTTCTTCGTGTAGTGTTCAAATAACTGTTTACGCACCTCCTTATTTGGCGGTGGTACATAGATTCTCCTCTCAAATCTCCTTATGAAGCCAATGTCGAGGTTCCATGGTTTATTTGTTGCGCCAATAACGAATAATGGTATGTTAGCATGTTCTTTACTCGTTAATCCATCCATTTCGATTAAAAACTGGTTTCTACCCCTCTTCTCACCGCCAACTTCAACGCTATATTGCTGGAATAGTGCATCAACTTCATCAATGAAGATTATGACGGGTAAGCCTTTGAAAGCGTACTCCCTCCCAATAGTGAACAGTGCTTTAACATTTTTCTCAGTGTCGCCAAGCCACTTACTCACAACTGTCGCTGGACTAACATTTATTAAAACAGCCTTGACTTCATTTGCTAATGCAATGGTAATCTCTGTTTTACCACACCCTGGAGGACCAAATAAAAGTATCCCCTTAGGCCAGCCCAGGGGATATAGAGATGGATCCTTCACAGGATATATAACAGTTCGTTTCAAAGCCCGCTTAACACTCTCTAAGTCAACTAGGTCTTCAAACGTCTTTTTAGACCTCTGCTCCGGGGTTAGTACTTCGAATGCACTCGGATCCACGTGTCCCCCCGGGCTTACAGGGCTATTACTACCCGTGGATAAGTCTTCTCTAGGCTTCTCCGCCATGATCTTTTCTAAATACGTTATTCTCTGCTTATACTTACCTATTAACTCCTTGTAGAAGTCTGCTAGTGGTGCATCTGGATATAGCATGAGGTATTTAGTAAGAAAATCAACAGCGATTTTATAATATTTAACTGCAGTCTCGTAGTCTCCTGCTTTATCAGCGGATATAGCTTTCTGCGCATACTCAACTGCTCTGTCAGCTAGTTGATACATGCTCACATCAACACCCCGGCTTTGACGCTATTGTTTATTTCTTACTGCTTCCTCCTAATCTTGATCAAATTCTTCGACTCCAGCGAGTTGAGGGCTTCGAGTATAAGCTTCTTTGAAACACCATACTTTGCTTCAAACACCCTTAGATCTAGTACACCACTATTTATCTTCAACTCCTGGAGAACCCAGTCCTCGACAATGTGTAATGGTATATTAGCGTAAACAACCGCTTGAGAATCCCTCCCTGCCCCTTCAGTAGTGGATGTCGTAGTTGCTATGGCAGGGGCTTTTATAGAGTCCTCCCTTCTCGACTCTCCACTCGTTGATGCCTGCCTAGATTTGTTAATTACTTCACTCTCCTCACGCGAGGATGGAGCAGTGCTCTCCTCTTTCTGCATTGTCCGTTGGGGTTTCTTAGATCTCAGCTGCTCCAATGTGTTTTCAGCAGAGCTACTAGTTTTGTACTCAATGGACTGGCCTACGCGCTGCTCCTCCACGGTTTTAGGAGTTAAACCAGGTATGTAAGGCGATGACATTGTTAGAATACTTGTAACTTTCTGCTCTAATACCTTGATGTTGTTTAGTAATTGTGGGTTAATCTGCTCTATTACTGGTTCAACCGCTTTTAACTCCTCCACTATTGCTGGAAGCTCCTTGAGTGGCTCTTCAACGTAGAAGAGCGTCTCCAACCTATACTTTACCCTTGCTAGGTCATATAGTGCCTTATTAATTACGGACATGTAGCCATGAATATTCTTAATCTCCTCTTCTAGGATTCTCCGCATCTCCTGGTCATCACTATACATATTTGCTCTTCTCTTATGCTCATCAATAGCTACTTCGAGGCTCTTCTTAGAAGATTCAAGAGCTCTCATCATTCTATCCAGTATGCCGAGAGACTGCGTAATCTCACGCTTCATTGGATCCTTAGGTTTAAATATTGATGAAAACCACCCAGTCAACCCCGTGCTACTAGTTGTAACGGGCATAGTGTCCCCTTTACCATTAATCCGAGTAGTTTATCGGCTGATAAGAGCTTTTAAGGAGGGGTTTCAGTATTACCGCTGAAAGGAGCCGGCCTCCTCCCCGCCTTGAAAAGCGAAGCTTTCAGTTGTATGTAATTGTCTTGATTAGAATTATATAGAGGCTTCTTTCTGAATATAATGTATTGGTGTAGTATTTGCTACTACGTGGCTTGAAAATACTTGACCTCAGCCACACTCTTGCGGGGCCAATAGCGACAATGATAATGGCAGACCTAGGAGCAGATGTAGTTAAAGTCGAGTCGCCTAGTGGTGATGAGACGAGGTCTTGGGCTCCATTCGTAAATGGGGAGAGTGCATACTATATGTCGATCAACCGCGGTAAGAGAAGCATAGTTGTAAACTTGAAAAACGAAAAGGGCAGGGAGATAGTGTATAAATTGGCTGGTAGAAGCCACGTTGTAATCGAGAACTTTAAGCCTGGTACTGCTGAGAAGCTTGGAGTAGACTACAATAGTCTCTTGAAGGTGAACCCAGAGATCATATATGTGAGCATAAAGGGGTTTAGACAGGGCAGTATATATGAGGAGAAAACAGCATATGACATCATAATCCAGGCAATGTCGGGTTTAATGCTTACAACGGGGGAGGAGGGTGGTCCACCGGTAAGAGTTAGCTTTGCACTCTTCGATGTCTTTACAGGCATGCTTGCAGTGATCTATACACTCTCAGCACTATACTCGGGGGTTAAACCAGTTAAAATAGATGTTCCAATGTATGATGTTGCTTTATTCTCAATGTGCTATGTTCCAATAATGTACTTAGCTACAGGGAGGAAGCCGAGGAGAATGGGCCATGCACACCCATCTATGGCACCCTACCAAGCCTTCAAAGACTCTGAGGGAAAGTGGTTTATTGTGGCAGCAGCTAATGACAGGCTTTGGCGCTCCCTCTGCGAGGCCATTGGGAGAATGGATCTCGCTGATAATCCATTGTTTAAAACAAACGCTGATCGAGTTGCAAATAGAGAATTACTTGTCAAAACACTACAAGATATATTCTCCAAGAGTAGGAGAGAGTACTGGGTAAAACTACTTGAGGAGCGTGGAGTCCCTGCTTCACCAGTCTACGAAATAGATGAGGTTTTTAGAGACCCATACGTACAGACGAGTAATATAGTAATAGAGCTACCCCACCCCAAGCTGGGGAAGATACTGCAGTTAAATCAACCAGGAGTTATAAATAACAACAGATACTACAGTATGAGACACCCACCTCTACTTGGAGAGCACACGGTTGAAGTCCTCAGAGAACTAGGCTATAGCGATGCAGAAATAAATAAACTTAAAGAAGAGGGGGTTGTATACTATCCATGAGTGGTGAAACATGATTGGTAAACTAGCAGCGGGATCCAAGGGGGTAGTGTCGGATCATCAATTAGCAACACAAATAGGTCTCGAAGTATTGAGGAAAGGAGGGAATGCTTTTGACGCCGCAATAGCTATTAGTGCCGCGCTATCTGTAGTGCAACCCCACATGGGTGGACCCGGTGGAGACGGGTTTCTACTAGGCTTCATAGGAGACAGTGTAGTAGCCTACATGTCTCCAGGTAAATCCCCAAGTGGATTCAACCCCGAGGAATTCCTTGAGAAACAACCACTGAGAGGACCCCTCACCGTAACCATACCAGGATTAGTTGCCCTCTGGGGAGCTATCTACGATGAATATGGATCAATGCCTCTCGAGGAGTTACTAAGTCCAGCCATTAAACTCGCCTACTATGGGTTTCCAGTGGGATCATCACTCGAAGAAGCAAGTATGGCTTACGAGAGCGAGCTATCAGGGTACAAGTGGTCTAAGTACTTTAAGGGACTGAAGCTTGGTGGTGTTTTCAAAAACCTAGATATGGCTAGAACACTTCGGCTTATTGCTTCGAGGGGTTTTGAGGAATTCTACTATGGTGAATTAGCAGAGACTATTGTGAGGGAGCTCCAGGATCAAGGCGTAGGCGTTGGATTAGATGATTTAATGGAACACGATGTTGTAAAGGCAGAGCCATTAAAACTCCAAATTGGTGAGAAAACACTGTACGAGCTCCCACCAAATACACAGGGGGTTTCAACTCTACAGTTGATTAGTGCACTCTACGAGTTAGAACTAGAGAAGTTTGATTTTAAGTCTACTCAGAGAATTAAAGAGTGGAGTAGGCCAATCCGAGATGTATACTTATTTAGAGACCTATACCTAGGAGACCCAGACTACATGGAGATCAACGCACAGAACTACGTAAAGTACAGTGACGTGGTTAAAATAACCCAGCACGGAGAAGTATTAAAATCTAGGCTATCACAAGGCGACACAACCTTCTTCATAGTCTCAGATGGCGAGTCATTGATTGGATTTATACAGAGCCTATTCTATGGATTCGGCTCTGGACTAGTAGCATGCGGATTCCCCATTCAAAATAGAGCAATTGGATTTGCGAAAAGAAAAGGGCTACCGAATAGCCCTGCACCGAGGAAACTACCACTAAATACTCTCTCAATACTAGGCGTGGATACTGGGGGAGAGAGATATATTATTGGGTGCGTAGGCGGGGATATGAGGCCGCAACTACACCTTAGAGTCTTCGAGAATATATTCATATATAACATGAGGATAGATAAAGCTGTTGGGGCCCCAAGATTCATCTACACTACTACCTATGATGGCCAAGAAGTACTCGTTGAAGAGCCCCTCTCAATTGGAGAGAACGCATCTATTGTAAAAGCAAACAGGGTTGAATATGGTGGTTTAAGAGGACATGTGCACGTCGCCGTGAAGAATAGGGATATAGTACTACTAGCATGCGATCCAAGGAGTGAGGGGACTCCGCTAGCTATTTAAAAGAGTGTATTAATAATGCTTAATCCACCGCTTTTACTACTCTTCCTCTACCCCTTCATAATATCCACAATAGCTTTAATCATACTATTTTATAATAGAAAAACCCGCTCACAGAGGGGGAAAGAGCTCTCTAAACCTCTTTAAGCTGGTTATCCTCTATGAAAAGCTATATCTTTGGGACTCCAGCATAAAATACTTCGCCACTCCACGTTACTTTAACTGCGAGGTTTCGTGAGACTAGATTGTCTAGTGCTATAACTCCTAGGTCGCCGTAGAGGAGTTTTACTTCACTATATCTCAATGGGAATCTAATGAGTTGGTTATAGAGAACTCTTGCAGTATTTCTCCACGTGGCTACTGGGGGTTTAGAAAAGTACTCTACTAGGACTCTAAACCCTTCATTACTTAAATACTCTGAAATCCTCTCAACTTGGCTTCTAGACGGTTGTTTAACCCTAGATCCCCTGGTCGGTCTATCAATGGGTTTTAAAATAATCTCCTTTAACTCTAAGTGCTTCAAATGAACGAATAGTTCATCTAAGTATGCTGGACTTGGAAACAACTCATCGTGTAGTCTAAATACGTGTATTTCAAGCACTATTTTACCCTGTTTCTCGGCTTGAATAGACTTAATAGTCTCCAAGTAGCTTGATAAATTGAGTTCTTTTGGCCATCCAAATGCTTGCTTATCAACGACATACCATAGGAATGGGGTAATTACCACGTCTACGTAGTCGATTAACTGCTTGTAGGCGCTGCAAATAGGGTTATTTAAACCAATAGTGCACTCTCTATGAAGACTAACTAAACTAGTATGAATAAGTATTCTCCTCCCCACACCCAACTTAGCTAGTAGGGTTTTCAAAGCCAATATGAAGTCTCCGAGATTACCCAGCAACATGGGGTCTCCAAATCCCCATAACAGAAGTCCTTCAATTTCAATAGTCTCTGGAATAAGGGACTCGATATTGTCCAATACTTCGTTGATCGATACCAATAACCCCTCTTTAGGCAGGTATTTATCTTCATCAAGTACACCTGGCAGTGGACAAGTAATGCATTTTAATGGGCATTTCCTAGGTGGTAGAAGGGGGTCTACTAGTATTAAATTCCCATACACTGAACTAGGGTATAGACCATAAAAGTAGTCTATTTTAAAGTCCAAGCTAGCCCACCTCTAAAATAGCGAGAAAGAAGCCCTGCCCATTGACAACCTGTGGATGTATTCTATGTGCAATACTGGAGAATTTATATTTAGAATAGGCTCTACCAACATAGTGTGACTCAAATACAAACCTAGCTTCTACTCTATCTTTATACTTCTCCATGATATAATCCAATACCTCTTCTCCCTCAGCTGGGTGTATACTGCAAGTCATGTAGTATAGTAGACCACTATATCTAATAGTGTTTTCAAGTATCCTCTTTTGCACAATACTTAGCCTCCTCAGCGTTTTCTTTGACAGGTGGATCTTCACGGCTGGATCGCTGTAGATTGCGCCACTATTACTACACGGTGCATCAATTAGAACAATTGGTTTAGTGAGATTGGGCTGTATTATTGATGCATCTGCATTTACTAACAACACTCTCGGTGTTCTCCCAATATAGGTCTCTAGTAGCCTTCTCATAGTATATAAGCGATCTAAGCTTATATCAATCGCTAATACCCTACTAGGGGCACTTTGAGAAACCACCTGTATTGTCTTAACCCCCGGTGCACTACACGCATCCACGAAGTCTCCTTGACTAAAAATCAACAGTCTCGTTGCTATATAGGAACTAATGTCCTGAGGTATAACCAAGCCCTTCTTAATACATGGATTTCCTCCTATTTTGTGAAATGGATCCTCCACGTAGACCATGTCTTTGAATTCACTGTGCACACGTATCCTAACCCCTGATTTCTCCAAGCACTCTAATGCCTCTTCAATTGCTGCTTTCCAAGTATTTACCCTCAACCACCTCTTCCTCTCATTAAGAGACCTCAGCATTTCCTCCAGTTCCACAGGCGGGATCAATCCATATAGGTCTCTTATAAACCATGAGGGGTACCCATACATAATTGATAGTTTCAATATAGGTGAGAGTGAAGAAGATAAATCCCTTGCCTCTCCAAGTACAGTGTCGATACTAAATCCCCTGGAGTAAAGGTAGTCTACAAACCCCGAGACCCTCCTAGTAAACCCATGATAACTTGCTAGAAACCTAATAGTATGGTAATAGATGAGTATCTTGTAGAGTAGTTTGTATAATTGCCTCGCTTCACGGGGGTTTACCCCATACTTTCTAACAATTAAACTAAACAATCTATCAAAGCTCATTTTCTTCTCTAAGAGACTATTTAGTAGGATGTTAGTATAGAATTTAGCCTTCTCGGGGTTAATACTCAAATCAAAAATACCTTAACGAGGTGTTGGGACAACTACGACTTCGCGTCCACTAGTTCTATGTGTAAAGTATGGTAGACCAAGGTAACGAGTGCTCTTCAATATGTCAATATCCCTTGCGAATAGCAACCTTATATCATCCAGTCCAAGTACAACCATTGCAAGCCTATCTACTCCAATACCCCAAGCAGCAGCATTGTATCCGGCTGCGCCAAGAATCTCCATGACCTCCGGCCTAAACATACCACCTGGAAACACCTCAATCCACCCCAGCTTAGGGTGCTTTACATAGCCCTCTACACTGGGCTCTGTGAATGGGAAGTATCCCGGCTTAAACCACACCTCTCTTATTCCAAGCGCTGCTGCAAGCTCTTTGAAGAAGTAGAGTAGGTGCTTGAAGTTCACGTCTTTACCAACTATTATGCCATCTAACTGGTAGAACTCCATACTGTGTTTTGCATCTAGATTTTCAGGCCTGAAGTTCCTATCTATTGTGAACACTCTGTACTCTCCAGGGCCTCTTTCATATATTGACCTAGCAGACACCGCGGTTGTCTGACTCCTGAGTACGAGCCTCATAGCCCTCTCAGGGCTCCACTTATACCCCCAACCTGCTTCATGTACACGTCTAGCTCTCTCCATTATATCTTGTGGTGGCGTCGCCTTTAGATCAGTCTTCACGAAGAAAGTGTCGTGTATTTCCCTAGCTGGATGGTCTTGAGCTTGGAATAGTGCGTCAAAATTCCATAATTCAGCCTCAACATGTGGACCCTTAACTTCCTCGAAACCCATACTAACCATTACTTCTCTAAGTTCATCAATAAACTGCATAAATGGATGCTTCTTTGATAAAGGTGGTGATGGAGGCTCAATAGTTAAATCAAACTCCTTCACAACGTACTTATCTAGATCAAGAGCATATTCTGGTTTAACAACAGTAATCACTACCTTCTCTTTTACAAGCCCTCTACTCCATAAATCAATCAATAATCTAGAAGGAGTAATCGTAATAAGCGCCTTCTCTCGTTGTTCGATTAACCTGCGCTTCTTGAGCACTGCTAAAACGCCTTCATCAACCTCACCCCTCTCCGCGAGGTTACTCAACGCCTTCTTAATTACCGATGCCTCAGCAAGAACCTCACTACACTTATCCTCATTCACAGCCTTCACAACTTTCTTCTCGATAAGTATGCATCTACCCCTCACAAGGTACTGTAATCCAACCAGGACTTCATCTCTAGGAATCCCTCTTGTAGACGCAATGTAATTGGTTAATTCATCAATACTTCTACCAGTAAAATTCAATAGGTGCGAGTAAACTATCTCCTCCGGTAAACCCATTTGTAGATACTGCTTCCCAGTCTCCGATAATACATAGTATTTGACCAGGGACTTCGAGGTTGTTATCAAACCCCTAGCTTCGAGCTCTATGAGGTCTCTCATTAAGTCTTCCTGCCTAACACCAAGTCTACTGGCTAATTCACCTGCGTTAACTCCCCCAGTCTCTACAACTACCTCTAAGATCCTGTATTGGCGTGGAGCAACGAGTATTGGCTGCAAATAGACACCTCTGTGGATACACCAGCATTATACATATTGTCCACGTATTTTAATATTATTTAGGGAGTTAATTCCAGTTATTCGGAGATAGCTTGTTATTAGGCTCTTTGTATACTCAGACTTGGGATCTCTCAATACTTCATCCACACTACCTTCTTCTACAATCTTTCCACTCTTCAGGATTATTAACCTATCTGCTAGATACTGTGCAACCCCGAGATCGTGCGTAACAGTGATCATCGTTACTTTGAACGTGTTATATATAGAGTTAAGTAGGTTAATTATTTGTGCCTGTATAGAGACGTCGAGTGCGGAGGTAGGCTCATCCAATACCAAGATCTCTGGTTCGGCTATTATTGCTCTCGCAATTAACACTCTCTGCCTCATCCCCCCACTAAGCTCCTCAGCAGTGTCGTTGAGAATACTTTGCGGTAACCCCACGATCTTTAATACCTCCCTAATCCTCTCCCCAATGTATCTCCATTCAACTCCAGCAGCTTCTAGGGGTTCCCCCACAATATACTTGATCTTTAGAACAGGGTTTAGGGACTTGTATGGATCTTGAGGTACATACCCTATTCTCCTGAGAATCTGCAACCTCTGATCGCTGGGTAGACTGTAGAGGTCTTTACCATATATTAAGACTTTTCCACTTATTGGCTTAAGTAACCCGAGTATAACTCTCAAAATAGTTGTTTTACCAGAGCCACTCTCACCAATAATCGCTACCCTCTCCCCCTTCTCCACGGTGAAGCTAATTTCCCTGAGGACTATTTCTACTCGTTTAATTAGTGATTTAAACCCCTTGACACTCTTATAGCCAGCTGTCACCTTCTGTAATTCCAGTATGCTACTCACTCTCACCACCAGTAAGTCTCCAGCACTTTACATAGTGGCTTTCTTCGTCACCAACGGGCTTTAATGGAGGCTCCTCTACGCATTTATCAATTGCACGTGGACACCTCTCACGGAATGGACATATTGCCTTGTCTTCAACAACCTGAATAGGCTCTCCAGGTAGTGGTTTTAGTGGCTTCTTGACTCCTAGCAATGGAACGCAATCTAGGAGCATTTTTGTATATGGGTGTTGAGGGTTCCTAAGTACACTAATAGTTCTCCCAGTCTCAACTATTTTCCCCGCTAACATAACGGCAAGTCTATTACACACTATGCTCGTAGATGCTAAGTCGTGGGTTACAATGAGTAATGTAACTCTATATTCTCTATTAAGCTTGCCAAGCAACTGTAAAACACTTGCTCTTAGGTTTGCATCTATAGCTGATGTCGGCTCATCAGCCACTATAATCTTTGCATTTGAAGCAAGCGCTATCGCTATTAAAACTCTTTGTTGCATTCCTCCACTAAGCTCGTGGGGGTAGTCTTCGAGCACTCCCCGGTCTAATCCAACTTTTAAAAGAGCCTCTATAGCTGCCTTCCTTGATTTCTCCCTGTCATATCTAAGGGTATCTCTTAGCACATGGTAAAAGTGCTCCTCAATTGTTAGAAAAGGACTTAGGCTAGTGCCTGGGTTTTGCGGGATGTAGCTTACTACTCTACCCCGCAGTCCATTAAAATTCCATGTAGACTCGTCTATAGCCAATCGATCAAATATATAGAGTTTACCCCGCGTTACCACGTGTGGTGGGAGAATACCCGCGATTGCATTGGCGAATGTTGTTTTACCAGAGCCGCTCTCACCCACTAGGCAGAATGCATCTCCCTCTTCAATAGCTAAGTCTACTCTCCTAACAGCCCACACTATGTACTCCTCTTCCTCGTCTATATACCCTATACTGATCCCACTCGCTCTCACAGCTAAAACCACAGCTTCCACCTCCTCCTAAGCCTTGGATCTAGATCCTCTCTCAAAGGATCTGCTAAAAGAGTGAATCCTAGAGTAGTGAGTAGTATGAATAGACCCGGGTAGAATACGAGCCAGGGTGCTCGTGTAAATGCTATAATTCCCATTTCACTAATCCCTTCGTACAGTATAACCCCCCAATCCGGGTATCCAGGTGGTAGACCGAGACCCATGAAGTTTATACCTGACGCCTCGAGTAATGCACTGCCTAGATCAGAGATTGCTTGAACCAGTATTGGTTGAATAATAACCCCCACTACATGCCTCATAATGATCTTAGCTGGGCTCAAACCAGACAACTTCGCTAAAACCACATAGTCTAGTTCTACAACCCCCTTAGCATATACATACGTTATTCTAGCATACCAAGCCCACCAAGTTGTTACAAGAGATATTATCACCACGTGGAAGCCCGCTTCTAGAGTTAGCCTAAAGAAGAGTGCAATTACAATTGAGGGTATAGCCATGAAGAGCTCCGTTAAGTAGTTTAAAACCAACTCTACTAGGCCTTTAAAATAAGCAGCTAATACACCCACTATTAAACCAATAATTAAACTAAGGAAAACCACGCTGAAGGCTTGTATAATTGCAGACCTAGAAGCCATTATAACCCTGGAGAATAAATCCCTCCCCAGAGTATCTGTACCAAATAAGTATTGGGGGGACGGTGGCAGTAATCTCCTACTCTCCTCACCTACCGGTACGTAACCAAGCCCCTCACGGGGGTATGGTGCTATATATTGGGATACCAATGAGAGGACAAGAATCGCTATTGTTATTGAAAGCCCGATCTTGAATCTGTATTTTCTAAGGTTTCTATGTACTAAGCGTATGAATGGTAGGCTCGGCGGCAATTTATATCTTCACCCTTGGATCAATAGATGCCTGTATAATATCGACAATAGTGTTAACTGAGATGTAGAATATTGTTAAGTATATTGCTAGAGCAATAGTTACGCGGAAATCTGCTTTGTGAAGGGAATCTAGTAGAATGCTCCCCAACCCCTCTCTACCAAATACAAGGCTCTCCACAACCATTGCATCTACTATACTGTAAACAAAGGCTAATCCAGAGATCTGGATGACGGGTGGTATAATGCTCTTGAGAACAAAGTGCTTAATTATAGTATTTCTCCTAACACCCCAGGCAACAGCTGAGCGAACATAGTCTTCGAGCAATGCCTCAGCGACGAGTGTACGGGAAACCCTCGCTACAACTCCAATTGGATACACAGATATCGCTAGTGCTGGTGGAATAATCCTCAATAAAGCATCGAGGAAAACCGCGTAGTTGCCTTGAATAAGCGCGTCCAATAGGTAGAACCCGGTTATCGGATTAAACCCGGTTGATGTGGCTAATTTATATGAGACACGTCCATATGGGAGAAAACCTGTTGTAGAGTATGATATAAGCGCTATTATGGCTCCAAGCCAGAATGTAGGTGTACTAGCTAAAACTACACTGAGGGATTGAATAAAGCTATCAAACCTACTCCCCCTCCTCAGAGCGGAGTAAATGCCAAGCCATAGGCCTAAGGGTACTGCGAGTAAATACGTAAATATTAGAAGTTCGAGTGTAGCTGTAAAACCGCTAGTTATGACTTGGGAGACAGGTACTTTATATGCAATACTTAAACCTAGATTGCCGGTGAACACGTGGTATATGAATTGAGCTATTTGCACGTGTATGGGTTGATCCAATCCTAGCTCCCGCCTAGCTATCTCAATAGCTTTCCTCGCCTCAGGTCCACGAGGGTTTCCAGCCCACTTTACAGCTGGATCTCCTGGTGTGTATAGGAGGAGGATGTATGAAAAAACAATTACTCCAATCACCACTAGGATTGACAGCAATATTCTCTTAAAAATATAGTTGAGGCTCACAGGCACTTCTACGACCTTACCTCAACTAGTTCAAACCTTATGACAAACGTATACATGGGGTTTAATGCTTCTTCTGGAACGTATACTCTCTGTGAGTAAACAAAAGGCCTTATTTCATCCCATAGCCCTAGAGCAACTGCGTTTTGATATAGTGTTAGTTGAGCCTCCTTATATAGCTCTAATGCACCAGTATAGTTTACTCCCTCCATTTCCCACGCTTTAGTAATTAACTCGTCGAACACGGGGTTTTCATAGCCAGCGTAGTTCCACTCTTTAGACTCGCTATGGAACATTGCATATAAGTAGTCGTATGGAGATGGAATTGTAGGCCACCAATCAGCCACGATCAAGTGTGGTGTCTCCTCGGGGTTCTCCCAAACACCCCTAGCAATATCCTTCAACCTAGCCCAGTCCTGTCCATTTAGCTCTACGTCTACCCCCAGTTCACTCATGAGAGTTTTAAATATCGCGGCGAATTTCTTCGTCTCCTCGTAGTCTATTTGGTATAATAGCTCTATTTTAATGGGTGTTGAAACCCCAGATCTCTTCAAGTACTCCCTTGCCTTGTCGAGATTGAATTCGTATGTTAACCCCTCAATGTGTCCTGGAAATCCATGTGGGAGTACTCCACTAGCTACACTACCCATCCCGAGGACTGCCTCAGATACAACTCTATTTAGGTCAACCGCGTGGGCAATTGCAAGCCTGAAATCGGTGATATTAGTTGGGTATCTTTTAGTATTGTAAAACAATACGAAATTGTGGTATGTTGGTAGAGGTATAATACCAAAACCCTGCTTCTTCAAATTACTAATTGTTTCCCTCGGCACACTTGACGCTATGTCTAGCTCTCCACTCAGTAATCCACTATACTGCGCTGAAGGGTCAGTCTCGATCTTGATTACAACAATGTCTGGTGCTTTTTCGCTATTGATGTATCTCCAACCCCACCAGTCATTAAATTTCTCGAGTTTGATCTCCCTCATTGGATCATATGAAACCAGCCTGTATGGCCCAGTTCCAACAGCGTTACCACTATTAAACCAATCTTCGAGTTTTCTATCAGTGTAGTTGGCGGCATTACTCTTTACAATTGCACTTGGTGAGAAGATATACGATGCGTATGCAGCGCTAGCTAGGATATCTACTCTCTGTGGGTATGATAGCTTAAACTTTACGGTGTATGGATCGACGATCTCCACTTCCTCTAGTGCATCCCAAATATATCCAGCCCCGCGACCACTATTCCTATAAATATCTCTTGCCCTCTCAATGCTTAGTTTAACAGCTGTTGCATTGAATAATGATCCATCGTGGAATACAACGTCGTTTCTTAGCCGAAATATCCACTCTCTACCATCCTCACTAGAA
Source organism: Desulfurococcaceae archaeon (assembly GCA_028275705.1). Taxonomy (GTDB): domain Archaea; phylum Thermoproteota; class Thermoprotei_A; order Sulfolobales; family Desulfurococcaceae; genus UBA285. The sequence goes on from JAPWUD010000012.1 coordinate 37,680, forward strand.
GTCCAGTTAGTTGCTAAACGGGGTTTTACCTCGCCTGTTTTGTAGTCGTAGTATGTGAGGGTTTCATATATACTTCCAAGAACTACGAGCCCTGTATCGTCCTCTATACTTGGGTCTATTCCAGTAATTCTATCGTTATATGCATATACAACGATTTTACTGGGTGGAGTAGTTGATGGTGTTACTAGAGATGGTTTATTGATTAAAACAACTACAAGTACTGCTACTAGGATAATCAATGCAATTAAAACCAGTATAATTCTCTTCACTATTCTTCAACCCTCCGCTTTCTATTAGCTATATCGGATAAGTGCTTTTAAAACTAAGATGCCGTGTGATCAAATGAGTGTTTTTATTTTAAACAATTATTTAAAACATTATTTTTTAGGTCCAGGTGAAAAATTATAGAATATTTAAAAGCTTTATTTCAAGATTATATGAAGGTGGAGTGATTATCTTGAAGAACACTTATAGAGTAGTATTTATAGATACGGGTCGCAGGACAAAGTGGCTTGAAGAATACAAATTAGATGAAGTACTTGGACCAGTAGAGCTTGGTGTAAAACTACACTTAGAGAAGCTAGAGTCTTGGAGGAAACCAGTCTATCACTCTGACAATGCTCTAGTGCTAGGTACAGGTATACTGGCTGGTACTAAGCTCTATGGTGTTCATAGATTCATAGCTGTATTTAGAAGTCCACTAACCCAGGGGCTACATGTATCAGCCATGGGTGGTGCGGGGTTTCAATTCAATGTTAATGCTGATGCATTGGTTTTCATCGGGTATAGTAATGAGCCATTATTCATTAAAGTCTACGATGAGGGGGGTGGAGAGCCCATTGTTGAGTTTTACGAAGTTAAACTTGATAAACTCATAGGTATTTGGAGAGAGTATAGGGGTCATAGGGGAATATATGCACTCCAAGAATACCTCCTCGACGAGTTCAGAGACTTCTACATGAAGTATCCTAGTAGGAGTATATTGACTGGCCCTGGATCACTCTATACAAACACAGGCGCTCTAGCCTCACTAACAATATTGAAGGGCATGGTTGACTATGGGAGTGAAGACTATGCCGCTAGAGCTGGCGGTGGAAGTGTACTTTTGAGAGCTCATGGAGTGGCAGCTGTGATCTATGGAGGCTTATATGATAGATCTAAGAACCAGCCGAGAGACCTAACTGATATTTCACTACTCAACAAGCTATACTTAGAGCTCATGGGTAAGCCATACGTTCAGTTAGTCATAGAAACTGGTTCAAAGTATAGATATGACCCCAAGTTAAGCACGGGGGGAACTCTTGGAGGAAACTACCCGCATCTAGGTGTAACTACACCTATGCTTCACTGGAACATGATTTACCTCGAGAAGGATGCGAGGCGGAGACTACATGATTTAATAATGAAGCATATGTGGGAGAAATTCAATGTAGAAGCCATAGCCACGAAAACCTGGAAGACTTGTGGAGAGCCATGTCCACTAGCCTGTAAGAAGATTCGTAAAGAGAAGTACAAGAGCGACTACGAGCCATACAATGGACTCGGCCCATTCATCGGGATTTTTGATATACATGATGCAGAGCGAGTTGTTGAACTAGCGGATGCTTATGGATTAGACGCTATAGAGTTAGGACACATTATTGGCTTCTTGTTTGAAGCAGTGTATAGAGGTTTATTGAGGCCTGAGGAGGTAGGTATTAGTGGAGTACCGCAACTTGACCATGGGAAAATAAACTTGGAGTCCTCTGCGTGGAATTCCAAGCTAGCAGTAGAACTCGTTGAGAAACTCGCTTTCCCCGTAAACCCGCTACTTAGACTAGTCGCTGAGAGAGGAGTGAGAGATGCTGCCAAAATCCTGGATGTTTTATACAGTGATAGAGTTGCGAGTAGAGGAGTGAAGTTTAGTGATTTACCAATCTATGCTGTATACGGCGACCGTGGACACATATCACCAAACTACTACTGGACTCCTGGGTTAATTGCCCCTCTATACATACTGGGCAAGTACTGGACTCTATACAGTGGGGTCTTTATGGAGCCCGAAGACTACGCTGTGAAGTCCCTTGAGAGGGCATTCTATGAATTGATGATTGAAAACATGGCTATGTGTAGATTCCATAGGGGCTGGGCTGAGAAAACTATTCCTTTAATTCTGGAGAGATATTATGGGGTGAGGAATATGCTTGAGAGAGCAAAGAAGACGTATAAGCTTATTGCAAAATACCAGGAACTAGCTGGGGCATCCCCGAAAATCTGGGATTCGAAGAGAATAGTAGAGTTCATGGCTAAGGCTGCAGAGGAATACGGGGACAACAAGTGGAGTGAGTTATTTAAAAAAGACATGTACACGGCAGCAGAAGAGTGGTGGACGAGGTTTTATAGAAAGATACAGGAGATTCTTGGAGCCGAGTAGTTTTGACTTAACTTATTTTCCTCTCTATAAATAATTTAAATCCCTGAATAGCCTTAACATAGAAATCAATGAGCTGGGTTGGAAAATATCCATGTATGAGACCTGGAAGTGTGTACTAGGTAAATTACCAGAAGCAGTCTACAGAGTGCTGGGTATTGAGAGAGCGGTTACGCAAGAACTACTAGCATCTGGTAAACTCAAAGCCGCTCCAACGCCTGATCCACGTCTCGGTGATTTTGGAGTAGCTCTTCAACCAGTTCTTAAGGGCATTAACTATGCAAAGTGGAGCATAGTTGGTGCGGACTTAGCTAGAGAGCTATATGCATTAACACATGATGAGTGCTGGGTTGAAAAAGTAGATTTTGTCAATGGATACTTAAATATAGCTATAAACTACAACCAGATCCTTAAGTCTATTTCAGAAGAATTCCTCTCAGGTAGGGTTTTCAAAGAACTAAGGAGTATTGGGGGTGGAGAGAAGGCAATCGTGGAGCATACTAGTGCAAACCCCGTTCACCCACTACACGTAGGGAGTGGTAGGAATAGTGTAATAGGGGATACATTTGCAAGACTACTAGAGAAACTTGGATTTAATGTTGAAACAAGGTTTTACGTAAATGATATTGGTAGGCAGGTAGCTACACTAATCTATGGAGTAAGAATAGTAGAGTCTAGCGGTGTAGAGAAACCACGAGATTTAAAAATCGACCACTGGTATGGAGTAATCTATGCTTTAACAAATATAATTATAGAGCAAGGTAAACTAAGAGAGGCTATAAATGGAAAAATCCGAGACTTCATCGAGAGAGCAAGCGAGATCTGCGATGTATGCTCGAGTAGAGGAAGTGAACTTACTCGAGAAACATGCCTCGAGATATGTGAAGTCTCTTGGAAGAGAAATTACAAAGTAGAACTATTGAAGTACGCTGGGAGAATATACAAGTTATTAAAGAGCACAGTGAAACCCGGCGAAAACCCAGCTATTGAGAACTTAACGAGGATCCTCAAGGAGTTGAGAGACTTACTGAGAGAGTACCGTAGCTTCACCAGAGCTGGTTGGAAACTAGCGCTATATTACCCAGAAGTATACAGTGCATTAAAATCCAGCATTAAGAGCTATAGAGAAGCAGAAGAGGAAATAACGAGGCTCATGCTTGGAGCTGAAAGAGAGGAGCCAGGTACACTCCAATTATTTAGTAAAACAGTAAATGAAGTCTTAAATGGATTTAGAGAAACTCTAAATAAGCTAGGAGTATACTTCAATGGATTCGACTACGAGTCTAGCCCCGAGGTATTGAAAACGGCGCACCAAGTAGTTGATGATCTACTTAGAGGAGGATATGCAAGGATTATTGAGGGTGGAGCCGTCGAGGTAAACTTAGATGAATTAGCAGAGAGATATGATTACATTAAGAGGCTATTTCACCCAGACAGAGCTGGGAGGTTTGTAATTAGGAGGAGTGATGGTACAACCCTATATGTAACGAGAGACATAGCCTACTCTATTTACAAGTTCAAGGTGCTAGGAGCCAGTAGAGTCTATAACGTCATAGCTATTGAGCAAACTCGTGAGCAGAAGCAGTTAAAGGCTGTGCTCTACCTCCTCGGCTATAGACGTGAAGCTGAAAACCTAGACCACTTCGCCTATGAAATGGTTCACTTAAAGGGGTTGAGGATGAGTGGTAGAAGGGGATTATACTACACTATAGATGAAATGCTAGTTGATGCAGAATTAAGTATCCTCAAGAAGTTAATTGAGAAGGAGGAAAAGCGTGAACTACGCGACTTACTAGAGATCGCTGAAAAACTAGCAGTTGCAAATACTAGAGCTATACTAGTCTCCGTAGATCCGGGTAAGGTACTAGTATTCGACCCTGGCAAAATAAGTGAAGTTGAATATGGTGTGATGATACAGTATGCTTTCGTCCGTGCTCAAGGGGTTGTTAGAAACCTGTGGGGGTTGGAGTTCCTTGACTCTAGGGAGGAGGTTGTTGGAAAAACTATTGAGTACACGAGAGGCTTTGAGGGAGTTGATTTTACGAGTGAGGAGAAGAAGCTTGTTGACGATATATTAAAATACCCCCTAGTCTTAAAGACTGCTTATATAGAAAAGTCACCCAGTAAGATCTTAGAGTATGCTTTAAACCTAGCAATAGACTTCAATAAGTTCTACGAGAAGTACCCTGTGATCAGCGAGAAAAATGAAAATGCGAGAAAAGCCAGGGTTTTAATCACGGTGTTAACACTGCTCATACTCTCGGAATTGATAGATATACTTGGATTTCCAAAATTGAGGAGGATGTAGAGGTTATAGTGCTGTCATGGTTAACCTTTCCATTAAAGCAAAAACAATAGTTATTTTATTAGTCATTTGGGTTTCAATAAGCTCTGCGAGTATACTAGTCCGTTTATCGGGTGCTGTAGCTGAAGCGTGTGCTTTCTGGAGGCTTGTTTTCTCACTTCCAATACTATATGTGCTGGGCCGGATCAATGGGTTGAGTAGTGGCTACTTTGATTTTTCAATATACCACTTCATCTCGGGTTTTGCTCTAGCGATGCACTTTGTACTCTGGATGAATAGTTTATTCTTGATACCCGTCTACACTAGTACACTACTTGTAACTCTATATCCACTCTTCTCATTACCTATCGAGGTACTACTCTTCTCGATGAAACCGCGTGGTATACAAGTAGCTGGGTTAACTCTATGTATACTATTATTAACTCTATACCTTGGTATTGAAGGTCTTAGTTTAAACCTAGGTGTATTGGAGGCTTTACTCGGGGGGTTATTTGCTTCATTATACTTCACTACAGGATATTATGCTAGAACATGTATGCGTGAGTCGACAACTACATATGCCTTTAAGTCATACCTATTGGCAGCTGTATCTACAGGCGTTACGGGTTTCTTAAGGGGCTCTAACCTATTACACTACTCACTCGTGACATATGTGTTCTTTATTCTCCTCGCAGTAGTACCTATGATGCTTGGCCATACCCTAATGAACTACCTACTACGCATCTATACTGCTTCACTAGTCACAGCAATTAGTTTTGGAGAACCATATGGTGCAGGATTACTTGCATATGTACTACTGGGGGAGTCCCTCAGTATTCGGCAATTAATACTGGGTACAATCATAGTAATTACCGTGTTTACAACGATAATAAAAACCAAAGAACCCAGGTATCCGGGGGATGTTGAAACACCTTGTAAGTGCATCGGAGGCTATTGATCTACTTGCGAAAGCTCTTAGTGAAACCATAGCACTAGATACAGAGGAGGTGGGGCTTCTCGAGGCTACAGGTAGAATTATTGCCCATAATATCGTGGCATCGGAGGATAGACCCCTTGAAGACTCCTCCGCTGTCGATGGCTACGCTGTTAGGAGTATTGATACTACAGGGGCTTCTCACTACAACCCAGTGATGCTTAGAAATCTAGGTGTTCTTAGGCCGGGCGGTAGCTCAAGAGAATTCTGCGTAGAGCCTGGCACAACCGTGAGAGTGCATACTGGTGCACCAATACCCTGCGGATCCGACGCTGTATTAATGGACGAAGACGTGGGGATTGAAGGTGGTATTATCTATGTTTATAGAGCAGCCGCAAAGGGCTTAAATGTCATTTATAGAGGGGAGGACTTTAGAGCGGGTGAAGTACTCGGGGAGAGGGGGTTTATTGCTAATCCACCACTACTCGCTGCGCTAGCTAGTGTTGGATTAAGTAGAGTAAGGGTTTACAGGAGGATTAAGGTATCTTTACTATCTATTGGAGATGAACTAGTAGAGCCAGGCGCTGTTAGAGCTAGGGGTAAATCCTATAATTCAACAACATACATACTGTACTCACTACTAGAAAGAGACTCTATTTTTAGTATACGCTATGCTGGGATTCTGCCTGATAACCCCGCGGTCGTCCGGGATGCTATATTGAGGGAGGTTAGTGGAGGAGCCGACATAGTGATCACTACTGGTGGAACAGGAGTTAGCGAAGCAGATGTAGTGGGGGATGTAGCGGATCGATCTGAGAAGATTGTTTTTAGAGGGGTGAAGTTGAGGCCGGGCAGACCCACCAGTTGCTTCATACTTGGTGGTAGAGTGGTATTGAGTTTATCTGGTTTTCCAGTAGCTGCCTGGACTGGCTATGAAGTGATCTTTAGGAGGAGCATTACTAAGTGGCTTGGATTAAAGGGGTTTGATAGGAGGTATATTTACGCAGTACTAGCTAGGAGAGTGCCCAATACCGTGGGGTATACCTCGGTGATTAGGGTTTCAATACGTGACGTAAATGGAGAAGTCTATGCAGAGCCATATATGTTGAGGGGTAGTGGGGTAATTAGTAGCTTGTTGAAGACAAATGGATACATATTGATCCCCGAGGAACTCGAGGGATTTGAGAAAAACAGTGTTGTGAGGGTTTATCTATATGAGTAGTGGAAATAGTGTAGTTAAGTCACTAACGGAAGGGGAAGTTGTAGACGCTATAGCGAGGAGACTAGTATCTCACCCAAGCTTTGGTGAATACCTAGACTACCCAGATGATGCAAGAGACATTATTCCGCGTGGGCCGAGGATCTTGTTTTCCATGGATGCATATACGATTTCTTCTCTTAGACTACCATGGAGGAGTTTAAGAGACGTTGGGTGGGCTGCCTTCACGGGTCCAATTAGCGATGTAGTGTCGAAGGGAGGTGTTCCACTAGTATCCATGCTAGCTCTTGGAATCCCCGGGGAGTGGAGAATCACGGATTTACTAGAGTTAGTTGAAGGTTTCAGAGAGGCAAGTAGCCACTACGGGGTAAGAATCCTTGGGGGAGATACAAATAATAGTAGTGAAGCATGGATAGCGATATCAGTAATAGGGTTTACAAGTGCTAAAATCCCACCGAGGAGAATGGGTTTAAAGCCAGGGGATGTAGTCATCGCGACGGGTGTTTATGGGGCAATGGGTTTTATTTCAAAGCATGGTATCAATGAGGCGATTAGACATCAATGGATTATAGAGGCAACTAAAAAGCCTACGGCTCGAGTTGAAGTAGCCTATGTTATAGCTAGTCAATATAGAGCTATAACTGCGAGTATGGATGTAAGCGATGGTTTAGGATATACACTAAGCGAAATAAGTAAACTAAGCAAATGCGGGGTTTTAATTAAGCAACCACCACGCGTACACCGGGAAATAGTGGAGCTCTGTAGAGATAACATGGATTGCATTCTAGACTATAGCTTAAATGGCGGGGAAGAATATGGCGTTGTACTTGGTGTTAAACAAGACCTCCTAAACCATGTTGTAAGAGAACTCGAATACTACGAAGTAGACTACTCCATTATAGGCAATGCCGTAGAGGCAGAGCCTGGAGTGTACTTCAATGGAAAGAAACTCAACATAGGAAGATATGATCAATTCAAAGGATGGATCACTAAAATGCAGTAACCACCACTCTAAAAACTTACTTTGAGTGGAGAGGATCCTGGACTTGCTTGGAGTAATTCATGCACAAATAGCCCCGCGGTTTAAGATCACTTATCAAACTCCGGCATTAGCTTCAAAAGTAATGCTCGCTACCTGTCAAATTTGCCCTTAGCACCTGTTTAAGCTTCATATAGGTTTATAAGGCTTGGCGTTACCACATATTTTTGATGGGGTTTCCTGTGAGGGGTGAAGAGCTCATAGGGGCTCTCCCCGAGGGCAGCTCAAGATGTGGGGTCTCTGGGGTGGCCCTGAACGCCCCTAAGGCATATGCAGACCCAAGGAGCGATGCAGGGGAATAGAGATGATGCGATGACCATAAAACAATATAAACTCATATAAGAGCTGAACCCCTGCACTAACACCACGAGGTATTTAAGCAGATAAGTATTTATTAATATAAAGGCTTCTTTGTCTGATGTAATGCCTCAATGATTAAGGTGATCTAGTAGTGTCGAAGAACCAGGAAGTGTGGAGGAAAATGCCTCTACATAGAGCGGTACTTGAGATTGTGTTGTCTAAACCAGAGGGTATAACAGAGTCTAAACTAATTGAAAC
>JAPWUD010000032.1 GCA_028275705.1 Desulfurococcaceae archaeon
ATGATTAAGGTGATCTAGTAGTGTCGAAGAACCAGGAAGTGTGGAGGAAAATGCCTCTACATAGAGCGGTACTTGAGATTGTGTTGTCTAAACCAGAGGGTATAACAGAGTCTAAACTAATTGAAACACTGAAGAAAGAGTATTATATTGAAACAACTCTACCCGAGTTGTACAATGTCCTCATGAAGTATGAGTTGAGTGGATTAATATATGTTGAGCATGTTGGTAGAGAATTCTTAGTGAAGCCCTCTCCCACGGCTCACACGCAGCTTTCTGGTTAGATAATACAAAATAAGGGGTTGGACTATTTATTAATATGGGTGGTTTAGTGGGGGTTGATTTAAAAGACTTGATCCCAGAGGATATAGTTATTCAAGTCCAGGATTTAAGAGCTTTGAGGGGGCGTGTGGTAGCTATTGACGCTTACAATGCACTATACCAATTCCTCGCGGCGATTAGACAACCTGATGGAACACCACTATTAGATAGTCAGGGGAGGATTACAAGCCACCTTAGTGGATTATTCTATAGGACAATAAATCTTATTGAGAATGGTGTTAAACCAGTATATGTCTTCGATGGAAAACCACCTGAGCTTAAAGCAAAGGAGATTGAGAGGAGAAAGGCAATCAAGGAGGAAGCCGTGAAGAAATACGAGGAGGCTGTGAGAACGGGTGACTTAGAGGCTGCCCGAAGATACGCTGCAATGTCTGCTAAGTTAGCGGATTCAATGGTTGAAGATGCAAAGAAATTACTCAACGCCATGGGTATTCCATGGGTTCAAGCACCAGCTGAGGGTGAAGCACAAGCTGCATTCATGGCTAAAGTAGGGGACGTCTATGCATCTGCATCCCAAGACTATGATAGCTTATTATTTGGCTCCCCGCGTCTAATTAGAAATCTCACTATTAGTGGTAAGAGGAAACTCCCAAAGAAGGAGGAGTACATTGAGATCTACCCCGAGATAATAGAGCTTCAAAAACTCCTCGCCAAGCTCGGTGTTACACACGAAGCCCTAGTGGATGTAGGTATACTCATAGGTACTGACTATAATCCAGATGGATTTGAGGGTATTGGGCCGAAGAAGGCGTATCAATTGATCAAGGCTTATGGATCAATAGAGAAAATACCGAGAGCTCTGCTTAAATCCCCTGTGGAAGTAGATGTAGTCTCAATAAAGAAGTATTTTCTAAACCCCCCAGTCACGAGGAATTATAAACTAGAGTGGCGTGAACCAGACATAAACCAAGTCGTAGAGATACTTGTTAGAGAACACGATTTCAACGAGGAGAGAGTTAGAAACGCACTAGACAGACTCGTAAAGGCATATAGAGAGCATGTAAAAGGCTCCCAACAAGGACTCGCCAAGTGGTTTACAAAGAAATAATGAATATCGCTAGTACTTAATCTTCCACCCATATTCACCAATTAGTGGTACAAATACACACTCTATACCATACCTAGTCTTTACTTTCCCATTTACTTTATCAATAATCAACAACCTCTGAATATATAGGTCTCCAACGGGGATTACGAGTCTGCCCCCGTTCCTTAATTGATCTAGTAGGGGTTTTGGGACTTCTGGAGCGGCTGCAGTAACTATTATCCTATCATAGGGGGCTTGCTCGGGGTATCCGAGAGTTCCATCACCCTCTATTACGGTAACGTATTCACTGTAACCAGCTACCTCAAGATTTCTCTTAGCGAATTCGACAAGGCCTGGTATTCGCTCAATTGTATATACATGTCCACGTCGACTTGGATCCTGCTTAGCAACTATTTCCGCTAGTACTGCCGCTTGGTATCCAGACCCCGTACCAACCTCTAATACTTTGTCTCCAGGCTCTGGTTCGAGTTCGTCAGTCATTATAGCAACCATGTGTATTGCGCTGATCGTCTGCCCATGCCCAATTGGAAGCGGGGAGTCTACATATGCATACTCCCTTAAGTGTGCTGGTATAAAGTACTCGCGTGGTACAGTAAGTAGTGCTTTAATAACCCTAGGGTTCTTCAAGTAACCCATGTGTACAAGTGACTCAACAACCCTTCTCCTCTGTACTTCAAAGTCAATACTCATTCCTCCACCCACAATGGTATTTCTACAAAAACAACTTTATACTCTATTCTACATACTATAATAGTTGATTAGCATGACTTGCACAGAGGTATTGAGAGCTAAGGGGCATCCATACATAAGGGCCACGCACAGGACAACACTAGAGGTCACAGTAGAGGATAGTATTACACCCCGTGGAGACTGCATAATAGGTGTTTCAGCTGATAAATCAGCTCTAAGCCTAAGCGAGGAGTTTAAAAACTGCCTTAGGAGGGAAAATGGAGTCTTAATCGTCATACTAGAGGCGTCTGGTTTGAGAGATTACCTAGTTGCACAAACTAATCCAAAGCTCATACTCACGGACCCTAAAAGATTGATCATTAGGAAGAGTAATTACATAGAGCCAGCAACTATAGGGATTTACGCTAATAAAGCAGCAAGAGATCTAAACCGAGAGTTAATAACGAAACTCAAAAACTCTGATACACAGTTATTGATTCACCTATACGTCCTTGGGCTTGACGAGATCGCATCTAAAGATCCCGGCTCTCGGAGCATACTCCATTACTAGACGGCAGTTAAGAAGCCTCCAATCCTGGAAAACACTCATTAACTCCTCCCGTAAAACTTCAACATCTCTTGACAATCTATAAAGATGCAGTACTCCACTTGGCTTTAATATCTCACTGTACACTTGTGTAAACTCAGTGCTCCACATGGGTAGATCGGCTATTAGTCTATCTGCAGATTGTTCTCTCAGTACACTTGGAATGTCCCGTGCATCCATGTTGAACGGTATTATAGTACCCCTTAACTTTTTCTTGTTTAGTGCGATGTTATCTAGTAGCAAGTCATATGCAGCTGGATTAACATCGTTGGCGATGACAAGGCATGGCTTCTGAGATACCGTGTGTACTGCGAAACCGCCAATCCCCGAGAACAAGTCTACTACTACTTCACCAGGGTTTACTAGAAGCGCGATTCTATGGTGCTCCTCGGATAGTCGGGGATTATAGTAGACCTCTCCAAGTCTCACTTTAAATAGTAATCCGTGCTCTTTCACATAGACATCTCTTTTCTCCTCACCCCACAGTAGCTTTAAAACGGGTTTTCTATACTCTTCGGTCGTTAACTCCTTAACCCATATAGCTTTGATCCTCGGGTAAACTTGCCTAATAGCCTCAACAAGCTCCAATGTATCCCAGTAGCCAAGAACATTCTCCCTAATAATCACTACATCTCCTAGTACATCTAGCGATGGAAGCTTAACTCTAGTGCGCCTTCTCTCTGGGACCTCACATACAAACACTCTAAAAACAAATTCACCAACAGTGATCTCGCTCCCTGCGGACTCTTTAAGAGGGATTAAAACCCTATCACCGATTCTATGAATAACATAGTCTTCGTTGAGAAGCCTCAAGGAACGTAGTTTCTTAATAATCATTTCCGTGAGTTTTTTATCAACCTCTATACACAGGGGCATTCCAAGATCACTTAAATCGATGGAAAAATTCCTACGTGTATTTATTAATTTATACTATATTTATTTAATCCATGTAAGGGAACTCTAGCCACTAATTCTTTAAGCATAGGGATTGCCGAAATACATTTATAGCCGGTTTCACGCTTAAGAGGAATTTGGTTTAGAATTATATTAGGGGGTATGAAGCTGTTTGAGAAGACATTAGTTGTCTATAAGCCCGTAGAAGGTTGTTTGAAGCTAGCGGGTCTAGCTAGCACTGTACTAAGAACGTATGGAGTTGATACTTACACTATAACAGTAGACGATCTCTATAATCAAGCTACATACAGAGGGGAGGTACCTCGCTTCGACCTCGTGGTCTCTGTAGGCGGTGATGGGACATTTATGAAGTCTGCTAAGTGTGCTGGTTATACTTCGCTTATTCTACCCTATCCATGTGGAAAGAGAAATGCTTACTATGAACACGGGCTTCAAGGCATTGATAGAGTTGTAGAGCGTGTGTTGAACGGCGATTTCTATTTAGAGTATATTCCCTTATACTCTATATGCGTCGAGGAATCCTGCAGGATATTTATCAACGATGCTGTGGTTGCGAGTGTTGATCTTGGTAAGGCAGCTAAGTTTAGAGTTAACATGGAATCCAACGTTGTTAAAACAAGTATATTCTTTGAGGGAGATGGAGTTATAGTTGCTTCTTCATACGGGTCTAGTGGGCATAGTTTATCCGCTGGGGGGCCAATAATAATCCCGGAGCACGAGTCCCTCGTGATCACTCCATTAAACCCCCTTCAAACCGGTATAAAGAGTCTTGTAGCGCCACCATATAGTAAAGTGGAGTTGTGGGCAAAGAACCCAGCGCACTTATATACTGATGGAGACCACGTAGCCTTATTGAAAGGTGGCAATGTGATTAGAGTAGAGCACTCATATAGGTATTTAAAGGTCATTAGGTTTAGTGTTAAGAGAGATACGTGGAGGGCTGTTATTGAGCCTAGACAATGCGTCTTCTAGCTCTAAACTAGCCATTATACTTGATACTGGGGCTTTAATAGCGAAGTACTATAGGCTACTACCAAAAAACAATGTACTAGTTTACACTGTGCAGAGCGCTGTGGAGGAAGTTGTTGATAGAGAGAACCGTGAAGCATTATTGGAGGCAATGCAATTGGGATTAATTAATGTAGTGGAGCCTAGCCGAGAGTACTTGGATAAAGTGAGGGAGAAGGCCCGCGAGATAGGGGGGATTCATAGGTTGTCTATTGTGGATGTGGATATTGCTTCAATAGCGCTACAACTCGCCTCAATGAATTACCATGTAGTTGTTATAACAGATGACTACGAGCTTCAAAACCTACTCTTATACATGAATATTAGTTTTAAGCCGCTTAGAACAAGGGGGATAAGTGGGTTTAGGAAATATAGAGCGTACTGCCCCGTATGTGGATATATACCTGGTTCTCCAATGGAGGATGAGTGTCCATTATGCGGGTCGAGGATAAAGCGTAAACGCGTTTAATACTACTTTGTTAATATAGCTATGAAGTAGCCAGGCATATCCTCTGTGAAGGGGGAGAATCTATAACCCACAACCCCTTTGTACTTAACTACCTCACTGTAGGGAAGGGGGTTTGGTAGCTCTATGGGGCTGTAGCCTAATTCCTCAATAGCGTATCTTACATTCTCCTCGTTCTCCCTCATTGTAAGTGTACAAGTAGAGTATACTAATACACCACCAGGTTTTAGTATGAAATATGCTGACTTCAAGAACTGCCTCTGGTACTCTGCTAGGTTTAACACTTCTTTTAATGATCTCTCGTAGTCTAATATTGGTCTAACACCTAGGTTGCTACATGGTGGATCTATTAAAACCCTATCTACTCTACCCTCAAGGTTTAAATCCAAGTGTATATACCGTGAATCCCCGGGAACTACTATGACGTTGCAGTCTAATTGGAGCCTCCTTAAGAGTTCTCTAATCAACTCTGCCTTCCTCTCACTTCTATCAATGGAGATGAGTCTCGCCAATCCCCTAGTAACTTGAACTATGTGGCTTGTCTTACCACCAGGTGCAGCATTCATGTCGACTACTAGATCCCCTGGTTTCGGGGATAAAGCAATTACTGTAGCTATACTTGGAAGGCTCTGAGGGTATATTAATCCAACGCTATAAACGCGTGTACTCGAGATTCTCGGTGCTCTATATGGTGACGCTACATTAACCCCGACTAAGCCATGCTTCAACGCGTTCATTGTACTAGATGACACCACTGCTTCAATACAAGCTATGCGAGTACCCCTACGAGTTGTAGCCCAAAGCCTCTCCCCTCTCCTGAAAGACATTGATTCAACTACTCCAGGTCTATATAGATCAGACCCGAGGAGTAGGGAGACTGCTGTCTTTTCATCGACAACAATGTATTTCTCACTCTCACACTCTACGTTGAAAGGTCCTTTAACCTCCATGTATATTGCCTCTTCATAGTATGGATCAGCATGGGCTTTAACCCCATCCAACTCTAGTAGCTTTAATACATCACTACGCGTAATCCTAGATGTTATAACCCTCACGTATAGTCTACGAGGAGGGGTTTTCAGTGCTTCAATGAGTCTACTCGTTAAACTCCCATAAACTCTACGTAGTTCCGAGAATAACCCGTGCTCAACATCCATTTATGCTCCCTACGTATAGGTTAATTATATTAGGATTTGTAGTAATTTATGTAGAGAAGAGCCTTTCAAACTAGCGGTGATGAAGATGAATTCAACTGGTATATCTGAGAAAGACCTTGATGAGGCATTAATGGGGAGGCAGGAGAAGAAGCCTGATGAAAAACAGAGATGGGTTAATAGAATTCTAAAGAGTGCAAGGCAGTATCACAAGCTATGCCCATACTTCGATAAGAGGACTAAAATGTGCTTTCTATCCATGGGGGCTAAGTGTGATAGAGAGGGTAAATTCGATACTTGCCCAATATTCCGGGGTTTCCTTGAGAGAAGGTATGATGAGTATAAATCAAAGAATAAGCCTCTGCCACTAGACTTCACAGACGTGGTATTATCGCCACTTTAGAGGGTATCTACTTGAGCAATGAGAGAGAGTATAGAGTTAGAGTACCATCAAGTATTGAAGTAGAGTATGATAGGCAAAACGATATACTATACCTATACCTAGAGCCAGGGGAGACGCCGGAGGAGGAGTTACTGAGTGAAGAAGGAGACATTGCCCTGGGCTTCAAGGAGGGTAGACTAGTAGTTATAGAAGTGCATAAATTCAGCGAGAAGATCGGGGGCTACATTATATAATATGGGTTAATTAAAAACAAGAATTACTAAAACAAATGACAATTCCTCCAACAACGTAAACCCTGAATAAAAACATAAGAATAGGAATAGTTAATTTTAGATTAGCAGTAGTCTTAGTTGAAAAGAAGTGTTCTATGAGCTACAACTACTGGGAATTATTGTGGAGGAGGGCTAGGAGGTTTCTAACTAGAGCTGAGAGGGATTTACTTGATGGAGACTATGATGGTGCATCCTTCAACGCGGAGCAAGCAGTGCAACTAGGTGTTAAAGCAACGATCTATAGGATTTTCGGGCTGTCCCCGTTAATGAGGTGGGTTAGGATTGTTTGGGGTCTTTCAGGGCTGTGGTGTATTTATAAACCCCTCGATGCTTAATGTACTTACTAGTAGCCCCCCGCCTGGGTGATGGGGGCTCTGCTCCAAGCCTGGGTGGGTTAGTGGTAGATGGGAGCCCCATGCCGTTGGGCTCGACCGCCACCCATGACCCCACAGTGGTCACTAGAGCCCTGTGGGCGAGGTGGAAGTCCCTAGATGAGACAAAACCCTAAAATGAAGGGAATGACCATCTAGGGACAAACGGTTAAATTAAGGATTCATAGTGGTAGCTCCCTCCTAGCTCAAATCAGAAATCTACTCTACGAGGCTGGTAGAGGTGACTTAGCAAGTATTGTCGAGGATCTAGTATCTAGTTGTAGAAGAGGGGTTTCCCCGAGGTAATTATTTGTGGATAGCTGTAAATAGTTTTGGGTATTTTTCTGCCTCGGGGTTCCCCCGCTTGGCTCGGGGTTTCACTGCTTCACTGCGGGGGCTATCAGGGCTCCACTTAACCCATGAGCCCCTCATCCGCTTTAAACCCCTCAACGCTAGGTTCCATGAGGCTACGACGTCTCTAGTTGTAACTACTTCTCCTAGTTGTAGAAACCTGTAGTTTATGAACTTTATCTTCTTGCCGTTTGGTGCTTTTTTAGATGTTTTCGCTGGGTTTACATAGATTGTCTTAATGCCATCTATCAATGCCTTGTACTCTGTATACTCCTGTATCCTCCGGTAGCACCATAGTGGCTTCATCCACGAGAGTCTCTTACCACCATTATTATTCCTCTTTATTTCCTCCAAGTCCTCGAACACTATGATGGCATTGTATTCTCTAGCTACTTCTACGAGTTTTTTAGATA